>JAQBPO010000050.1 GCA_028287465.1 Fibrobacterota bacterium | reverse complement strand
CCCTCCGCTTCCAGGCCGCCGATGGAAACGCGCACCAACCGTTTCACCTTATAACCCAGTTCATGGAACATCCTCCGGATCTGGCGGTTGCGCCCTTCCCTCAGGGTCACCCGGTACCAGGAGCCGCCGTCCGCCGCGACATCCGCGGGCAAGGTGAAGGAACCGTCCAGCATGATGCCCGATCGGAACCGCTGCAGTTCGCCTTCCCTCGGCCTGCCATCCAGCTTCACGCGATAGACCTTGTCCACGTGGAATTCCGGATCGGTCAGCAGATTGGCCCATTCCCCGTCGTCGGTCATGAGCAACAGGCCTTCGGAATCCTTGTCCAGGCGGCCCACGGGGAAAACCCATCCTCCCGCGAACGCTTCCGGAAGGAGATCGTAAACGGTCTTGCGCCCGAGCTCATCGTTGCGGGTGGTCACGTACCCGGCGGGCTTGTTCATGACCAGATAGACATGACCGCGCGCGGCGGGCCTGGCGGCGGCGGTCCCGGGCATTTGCGGCCCGATCGTGGCCGCCGTGCCAGGCGCGGAGGCCGATGCCGCGGCCGGCCCGGATCCAGCCTCCGGCGCCACTTCGATGCGGTCCTTGCCCAGGTCCACCCATTGCTCCGGAGAATCCGCGCGAACGCCGTTCACGGACACGCGGCCCTCCGCGATCCATCGCTCCGCCACGCCGCGGGAGCAAAGGCCCAGCTTGGACAGGGCCCGATTCAGGTGGGTACGCTTGATTTCCGCCAGCACAGTTCCACGTAATCCTTGATCCGGTTCTGGGAAGCCTTGCCTTCATCGAAGCCCTGGGTGTCCAAGGGCGGGAAGAGGGTCAGGCGCATGGGTATCCGTTTGGCCGAAGGCGCCCGGTTCTCCACCGCGTCGCGGGTCCCTTCGATGAGGACCGGGACGATGATGGCCTGGGCCAGCAGGGCCAGGCGCGTTCCGCCCAGCTTGAACGGAAGGAGCTTGCCGTCCCGGCTGCGTGTGCCTTCGGGGAAGACCACCAAGGGCTTGTCCCCGATTTCCCGCGCCGCCTTCTCCAAGGCCTTGTGCGCGCCGCGCTTGTCCGAACGATCGATGAGTACGCAGCCCAATTGGATCATCCAATAATTGAGAAGGGGGATGCGCGCCAACTCCCGCTTGGCCACGAAACCGGTAAGGCGATCCATGGCCTTGGTGAGCGCCGGGATGTCCAACTGGCTCTGATGGTTGGACATGATGATGATCCGGCGCCCGGTGGCCGGAGGGATGTTCTCCCTCCCGACGATGGCGAGATCCGCCCCGAAGACCTCCAGCACGTAGGTGGACCAGGCCCGGAAGTCCTCCAGGAAGCGGGCCTCCAGGTTCCTGGATCCGATGAGCCGAAGCAAGGCATGCCGCCATAGGCGGTTGAACATGAACCAGAGCACTTTCAGGACGCGGACGATCACGATGGGCCTTTCTTCCTTCGCCAAGCGCGGAGGGCCTTGAAGGCCCGGCCGCTTTTACCATACAGGCCGGATATCCCCGACAGCGCGGACGGCACGCGCACGAACGGGCTCGCCTCGGCCTCCACCGTCTTGCCCCTCAGGATTCGCCGGCGGCAGGAGCAGAGATAGAGGAACCGTTGCGCCCGGGTCACGCCCACGTAGAAAATCCGCCGCTCTTCGGCTTCGCGTTCCGGCGGGATCTCCGCGCCTCCGCGACGGTACGGAACGATGCCGTCCTCCAGGCCGGCGAAGAAGACGGCGGGATATTCCAGGCCCTTGGCCGCATGCACCGTGCTAAGGACGACTTCCCGGGCGGCATCCTCGCCGGCCAGCCGAGCCAGCATGGAACGGTAATACGGTTCCAGGACGTTCAGGCGGAACAGCACCGCCATGTCGCACCAGGCCAGGCCCTCCTCGCGCCGCAGCCGCTCCATCTCCCCGACGATCCACCTGCCCTGCTCCGCCCCGTTCCCATGGACCACGGTCCGCACGGGAGCGTTCCCCAGGGAGCGGCCGGCTTCCAGGCGCTTGCGCATGTGTACCGGCTTGTCCCTGAACACTCCGTTTGCGTAATCGACGATGGGACCGGAAGAGCGGTAATTGATCTCCAGCTTGAGGATGCGCAAACCGGGGAAATGCCGGAGCGCCTCTCCGATATTGGCCGGGTCCGCCCCGCGGAATCCATAGATGGCCTGATCGTCGTCGCCCACCAGGAAAAGGCTGGGCTCCTCTCCGGCCAGGAGCTTCACCAAGTCCAGTTGATCCCGCGAAGTATCCTGGAACTCATCCACCAGGATATGCGGATACCGGGAACGGGCATCCGCGTGGACGTCGGAATGGCCCGATAAAAGGCGGATGGCCAGGGCCACCATATCATCGAAGGCGACCGAGCCGGATTCCAGGAGATGGGTCCGGAACTTCCCACGGAGGACCTCCCATTCGGGGATTGCCGGGTCCGCCGGAGCGAGAGCGAAGGGATTCGCGATCCATTCTTCCAGCATCTCCAGGGGGGCCCGTAGGTCCAGCTCTTTTTTGGCCTCCCGCAGCCAGGCCGCTCGATCCGCGGGTTCGAGCAGGGAGGGGCATTTGGCGAAACCGAGCCGGGTCCAGTTCGGTATCCCCTGGTAACCGGCGCGCAATAGACCGAAAGCGAAGGCATGGAAGGTACCGATGGTGGGAAAGGAAACCGTTCCCGAATCGGGGCCCAGCAATTCCCTGAGCCGGGTTTCCATTTCCCGGGCCGCATCCTTGGTGAAGGTGAGGGCCAGGATCCCGCCGCCCGGAACGCGTTCCAGGAGATGGGCGACCCTGCGGGTCAGCACCGTGGTCTTTCCGGAGCCGGCGCCGGCCAGCATCAGCACGGCTCCCCGGATGGGGGCCTCGACGGCGGCGGCCTGTTGCGGATTGAGCCCCTGGATCCATCGGCCGCATCCGGGGGAAGGAAGGGCGGGAGCAGGGTCGGACACCTTGCTTTCAACGCCGCGAGAGCGTATACTTGCGTTGAATTCGTGTGCCTGCACGTGTGAAAATCTAGTCAAAAGCTGGGACACATGTTCAAAATCCTTGTCGTGGATGACGAAGCTCCCATTAGGGATATGCTCTCGGACGCATTGAGGATTTTCGGCTATGATGCGGATACCGCACCGGACGGTCCGAGCGCCCTCCTGAAGCTGGCCCATTCCCCTTTCGACATGATCCTTTCCGACATCAACATGCCGCACATGACCGGATTCGAATTGCTCCGCAAGGTCGAGCAGTCCCATCCCGACGTCAAGCGCGTCCTCATGACGGCCTATAACCTCGACGACTACATGCGCATGGTCCGGGACCACAACGTGGGCAACGTCATCACCAAGACCGTGCCGTTGAACTTCAAGGAGATCAAGGAAATCCTGAACTCCCTGCTGAACAACGCCATCTTCGGATTGCAACAGTACATGCTCGAGCCGCATTCGCTCCAGACCTTCAAACTGGTCGAGCCCTCACAGATCGACGAGATCTCCGAATCGCTCTCCGAGCATTACACCGGCACTCCCACGCATAACAAGTTCAAGGTCGTGCTCATCGAGCTCATGACCAACGCCCTCTTCTACGGCGCCCGCAACGAGGCGGGGGACAAGAAGCAGGAATGGGTCAAGGATTTCCGCCTGGCGGATGAGGAGGCCGTCATCGTGACGGCCTGCCTGGACAAGGAGAAGCTGGGCGTATCCGTCCTGGACGGCGGCGGCAAGCTGGACAAGCATACCGTGCTGTACTGGCTCGATCGCCAGACCACCCATGACGAGAACGGATTGCCGATGGGGATCTTCGATTACCACGGGCGCGGATTCTTCATTACGCGCAAGTACGTCGACCGCTTCATCATCAACATCGAGAAGGGCAAGCGCTGCGAGTGCTGCATCTTCAATTACTTCGAGGAGAAGTACGCCGGCAACAAGCCTTTGATCATCAACGAGATCTGAGCGCCTTGGTCCAGCCTGTCCAGGCGCGGGATTGAAGCGAGGGCAAAAAAAAAGCGGCTCCCGGTAGGGAACCGCTTTTCGTCCGGGCTGTTCAGCCTTCAGACATTGGCTTCCAGTTGCTCTTTGATATGCTTGCGGATGGCCTGATTATGCTTCCGCTTTTTCTCGTCGGAAGGCTTTTCGTACCGCTGATTTTTCTTCACGTCGGACAAAATGCCCGACTTCTCGCAAGTCTTGGTAAACCTCCGCAGAGCTTTTTCGAAGGATTCACCGGGTCTAACTATTACGCCTGTCATGGAAATTGAATTCACCTCTTTTCCGTGCTTTTCGACCTTCCTAACGCTCTTTTGGAGCGCCGGGGTCTCAGAGCTAATGTATCAAGCGGGGGGGGCCATGTCAATAACAAATGGATCTCGATCGCATCACTTTGAAGCGATCCCACTTTTTGTCTAATTTTAGACACTTCAATGAGTTACAGGGTGTCAAAAACACCCCTTGGTTGCCATAGGATACCAAGGTCCCAATTAGAGGGTGCAGACCGTGAAATGGCCAATTTCCTTGGTCATCCCTGCCCACCGGCCCGGACCTGGAGCGTCAAAATTTTGTATAATTTGGGTCTAATCGGTGAAGTTCCTTGAAATTCCCCAAGTTGGAGTCATACGATTCCCTCAGGGTAAATAAGATCCATGAAAAACCCGTCATCCCAGGGGGCTAGTTTGTCTCACCGTTATATACAATCCGCCCTTGCCGCCGCGCTCATCGTACTCATTTCCGGCTGCAAAAAGGATAAAGAGGCCCCCGCCGTCATCGAAGAAGTCCCCACGACCGCCACGGCGGAAACCGACACTTCCGCCACCTTGGCCGAAGAACCCTCCTTGCAGCAGGTCGGCAAGGATGCGAAACCGGGCAGCGTCAAGAATACCTTCAATCCGAATGCCTCCCCTGCCGCAACCCAGGCCGGTTTCTCCGATGCCGGCCACTATGTGGTCCAGGTGGCCGTTTTCAAGAGCAAGCGCCAAGCCGCCAACCTGGTGGAAAAACTCGCGAACTCCGGATACCCGGCCTACGTGGCCGAGGTGGAGAATCCCGTCCCCGAATTGGCGGGAACCTATCATCGCGTCCGCATCGGCAAGTTCCTCCATATCCCCGATGCGAAGGCCTTCGGCGAGAATACCCTCAAGCCCATGGGCTACGATTTCTGGATCGACAATAAGAAGAACGACGGCGTAGGGGGAGACGGTTCCGCCTATTCCGCTCCGGCCCCGGAACCCGCGGCTGCGCCCGTATCCCGCCGACCGGCCGCCGAGCCGGCCGTGCCCAGCGAACCCTCCATGCCCTCGGGCGAGACCTGGGGAACCCCCAAAACCGAAGAACCCGCGACGCCGGCCGGCGAAACCTGGGGAACCCCCAAGTCCGATCCGCCTGCGGCCACCACCTCCACTCCCAGCGCACCCGCCTCTTCCGCTCCGGCCAAAGCCGCCTCGGATACCGGCAAGGTCAACCTGGACGAGTGGTAAACCACCCGGAGCCTTTCTTTGCCTTCATCCAAACGCACTTCACGGCCGGCCGCTTCGGCGCCGGCCGTATCTGATTCGGCCCCCCGCGACAAAAAGGTCCGCCTCCTCAACCTGGGTTGTTCCAAGAACCAGGTGGACAGCGAGAACATCCTGGGCGAATTCGGACGCGCGGGATTCAAGCGCGCCCTGGAGGGAGAGGATCCGGACGTCACCGTGATCAATACCTGCGGCTTCATCGAAGCCGCCAAGGAGGAATCCATCCAGGAAATCCTCGCCGCCCTGGGCAACAAGGTGGCCGGGGAAAAGCTGGTCGTGGCGGGATGCCTGGCCCAGCGGTACATGGAGGATCTGAAAAAGGACATCCCCGAGGTCGATCTCTACATCGGCACCTATCGCGAAGGCGAAATGCTGGAACGGCTGGGCCTCAATTCCAGCCTGCCTTCCGATTGCAAGGTGGGCGCGGGCCCCCGCTCCCTGATGGGCGATGAGCCCCACCATGCGTTCCTGAAAATCGCGGAAGGCTGCAACCGCATCTGCGGCTTCTGCGCCATCCCCGGCATGCGCGGCAAGCAGAAGAG
The DNA here is from genome assembly GCA_028287465.1 of Fibrobacterota bacterium. Lineage (GTDB taxonomy): Bacteria > Fibrobacterota > Fibrobacteria > UBA11236 > UBA11236 > Chersky-265. Next base: position 294,024 of record JAQBPO010000050.1, on the reverse strand, counting down.
CCGCACCATCGCGGACATCGTGGCGGAAGCGCAGCAATTGCAATCCTGGGGCATCAAGGAGGTCTCCCTCATCGCCCAGGATCTCACTTATTTCGGCCGGGAGAAGAACGGCAAGGAAAGCCTCGAGCAGCTGCTCCGCGCCTTGATCAAGGAAACCGACATCCCCTGGTTCCGCATGATGTACGGCTATCCGGCCTTCCTGACCGACGGGCTCATCGACGTGATGGCCACGGAAAAGCGCGTCTGCAAGTACATGGACATACCCATCCAGCACGCCAGCGCGGACATGCTGAAGGCCATGCGCCGCAACTATACGGCCCAGGAACTCAGGGACGGACTGTTGCGCATGCGCAACGCGATTCCCAACCTGGCCCTGCGCACCACCGCCCTGCTGGGTTATCCCGGCGAAACGGAAAAGGATGTCGACGAATTGATGGCCTTCCTGGAAGAGATGCGCTTCCGCCACATGGGCAGCTTCTCCTATTCGGACGAGGAAGGCACCCATGCCTTCGACCTGCAGCCCAAGGTTCCCCAGGACGTGATCGAGGAGCGCGTGGACCGGGTGATGACGCTGCAACGGCAGATTTCGCTGGAGGAGAACGAGAAGCGCGTCGGCCAAACGGTCGAGGTGATCATCGACGCCGTCGCGGAAGGCGCGGATCACCATTATACCGGCCGCACCGAAGGGGACGCCCCCGAGGTGGACAATACCGTCCTGATTTTCGGCTCCGAAGGGGGCAAAGGCTCCGACCGCGCCATGGATGCGGACCCGGGCACCTTCCGCAAGGTACTGATCACGGACGCCAGCGAATACGATCTCGTCGCGGTCCTGCTGCCCTAGGGTCCTTTCCGGATGCCCGGGAAACGGGATGGCGCGGCGCCCGCCGTAAGCGTATAATCGCCATGCCCAAGCAGCCGGAGGTTACCATGGAAAGCGCCAACCCCCGCCTTTACAACCTCGACCTCCGGAGCCAACGCGCGGTATCGGAGAATTTCCTCAACGATTTTTCCATGCGCGCGCACGATGCCGGCAATCTGCTGTATTGCCAGGGCCGGACCCTTAACGCCCTGATGGCCTTCAAATACGGCCTGACGCACGATCCCAGCGAGCTCCGGCTGCATCTGATGACCATCGTCACCCATATCACGCTCGGAAGGAACGCGGACGCCAACCGCCATATCGAAATCCTCCGCCGGCTCTTCCCCAAGGGCGATTTCGACGGGACCCTCCAAAGCACCCTGAATAAATGGGAATACATAGCGAATTCGGCGGGGAACCAGCCCATAACCCTGCGGAACGACCCGGCCTGCTTCACCTGCTCATTGCTGGGGATCGATGGCGAATTCGGGAACCAGATCTTCCAATACGCCTTCATGCGGATCTATTCCGACAAGTACGGGCTCAGGTTCGAAACCTATGACTGGATCGGGAAGCGGCTGTTCGGCCTCAAGGAAGCGCGCATCTCCCGGATCCTTCCCTTCATCCTGGAAATCGAATATTGCACGGAAGATCCGTTCGCCCTGCCTCCCCTGGAATTGGGCGTCTGCGACCGGGACACCCAAGGGTATTTCCAAGGCAACACCCGATTCCTCGCGCCCTACAAGGATGGTTTCCGCTCCATGTTCAAACCCATCGCCGCCGTGGAAAGCATCATGCAGGAGTTCATGGCCCGCGTACGCGTGGGCGGAAAAACCCTGGTGGCCATCCACCTGCGGCGGGGAAGCGCGAGAACGCAAGGAAGGATGTCCGGCACGGGAATCTATCTGGAATGGTTGCGCGCGCTCTGGCCTACCTTGGATGCGCCGGTACTTTTCCTGGCCAGCGACGACCTGGCCGGAGTCCGCGCGGATCTGGCGGAATTCAACCCCATCACGGCGGAGGATGTCCGCATGCCTTTCCAAAAGGCGGACTTCTATCCGGATTTCTTCGTCCTGACCCAGGCGGATTACCTGGCCGCGGGCAACTCGACCTATTCCTTCGCCGCGAGCATGCTCAATTCCCGCGCCAGGATGTTCGTACGGCCGGATGCCGCGCAAACGGTCCTGGTCCCCTACGACCCCTGGAACGATACACCGACCCTTTGAACGGCTCGGGCGCTCCCGTCGCGCCCATGTTACGGCACCCGGGGAACCACGCGGGAAGGGGCCCGGATCAATTCGCCGGGGGCGTATCGCCCTCGACGGTCACCGACTTCGGGGGCAGGCACATGGTATTGTTGCAGGATTGGTAGTTCAGGGTCACGCGGGTCCGGCCGGCCGGAGCGATCGCGGCGCCGGATTTCCGGACGCGCTTGGCGGGAACCTGGACGTCGAAGGTCCCGGTGAAAAGGGAGAGGTCCCCCATGACCTGATTCTTCTGGATCATGGGTTGGGGATAACGCGGCTTGCCGAACTCGATCCCGTCGGCCTTGATGTCAAGGGTGGTCGGGACCAGGAAGGAATCCAGAGGCGCTTCGGAATTGATATGCCAACCGTCCTGCAGCACTACGCGGACGTCCAGGGTAAGGGAGTCCCCTCCGGCCTTGGACCCGGACCTGGGCCTTGCCTGGGAAGGGTGTTCCGGCTGGTACAGGTAGGCGAAGGAAACCTTGGGGACGGCCAGGGAAGAGGCGGTCTGGGCTCCGGCCGGCCGGCCGAGCAAAGCGCCCACCATGGCGAAGGCCGCGATGGCCGTAAACGGAACGAGACCGGACGCATCGGATTTGATCATGTTTTCACCGCTTTCCCGAAAGGAAAATAATATGCAAATACCCGGCCCTTCAAAGGGCCTCCGGACCCGTTATAATCGGTGCGGCAGGGTTCCCCCCGAGAGCCGCGGAAACACGCTTGCGATTGACATCGCATTTTGCCTAAGGTATCTTCTCCCTACGTAATCCGAGTAGCCCTGGCGACGCGTCCGGGACCGAGGAAAAGGGGAATTGTAAATGTCGGTTTTGATGCGTTCCGTTTCCGGAATCCGCGGTATCGTCGGTCCGGCCTTCTCTCCCTCCCTCATCGTCAACTACGTCAACGCCTTCATCCAGCTCACCAAGGCCAAGAAAGTGGTCATCGGCCGGGACACGCGCTCGACTGGACCCATGATCGAGAACCTCGTCGCTTCGGCTTGTTCGGCCTCCGGCGCGGAAGCCATCATGCTCGGGGTCGCGAGCACCCCCACGGTCGAGATGGAAGTCATCCACTCGAAAGCCGGCGGCGGCATCATCATCACCGCTTCCCACAATCCCATCGAATGGAACGCGCTCAAGTTCCTCACCCATGAAGGCATCTTCCTGGACGAACCCCAGGTGAAGGCGCTCTTCGAATTGGTGGACAACAACCGCTTCGACTGGAAGGACTGGTCCCAGGTGCGGCCCGTACTCGTGCGCGAAGGCGCCGACGAACGGCACATCGAGGCGGTGCTCAAGCTCCCCTTCATCCAACCCGATCGCATCCGCGCCAAGAAGTTCCGCATCGGCTATGACGCCGTCAACGGGGCCGGCAGCATGATCGTCCCCAAGCTGCTCAAGGCCCTGGGCTGCGAAATGGAACTGATCAACGTGGAGCCGAACGGCATCTTCCCCCATGGCGCGGAACCGACGCCCGAGAACCTTGGACAGCTGGAGGAACTGGTCAAGGGCAAGAAGTGCCATGCCGGCTTCGCCACCGACCCGGACGCGGATCGCTGCGCCATCGTAAGCGATGCGGGCAAGGCCATCGGAGAGGAATACACCCTGGCCTTGGCCGCCATGCTCGTGCTCGAGCATAAGAAAGGCCCGGTGGGCATCAACCTCTCCACCAGCCGCATGATCGACGATATCGCCGCGAAGCACGGCGTGCCGGTCCTGCGCACCAAGGTGGGCGAGATCAACGTGACCGTGGGCATGAAGGCCAACGGCAGCGTCATCGGCGGGGAAGGCAACGGCGGCGTGATCTCCCCTGATCTCCATTACGGCCGGGACGGCATCCTCGCGGTGGCCATGACCCTGCAGCTGATGGCGGAGAAGAACAAGCCCCTCTCGGCCATCGCCGCGGAAATCCCCTCCTACCATATCGAGAAGCAGAAATTCGGCGTCGCGGGCAAGAAGCTAGAGGTCATCATCGGCCGGCTCCTGGCCAAGTTCCCCGAAGCGAAGGTCGACCAGCAGGACGGCATCCGGTTCGAGTGGGAGAAAAGCTGGGTGCACCTGCGCGCCAGCAATACCGAGCCGGTGGTGCGGGTCATCGCCGAGGCCCCGGATAAGGCCCAGGCCGTGAAACTGTGCAAGGCCATCGAAGAAGAATTGGGATAGTGGTTCTGGGCCGAGCGCCCTGGTATTTTGCATTCTAACAGAGAGACTCCAACATGTGCGGAATCGTAGCCTACAGTGGATCGCGTAATGCCCAGCAGATCCTCGTCGAGGGCCTGAGGAAACTGGAATACCGGGGATATGACAGCGCCGGCGTTTGCATCCAGGAGAAGGATCACCTGAACCTGGTGCGGGCCAAGGGCAAGCTGGTCGAACTGGAAACCCTGCTCCAGACCGAACCGGCCGCCGGCAAGGTAGGCATCGGGCATACCCGCTGGGCCACCCATGGCGCGCCCTCGGTCATCAACGCCCATCCCCATGTCAGCGTGGACGGCAAGATCGCCGTGGTGCACAACGGCATCATCGAGAACTACGGGATAATAAAGCAGGCCCTCCAGAAGGAGGGCGTGGTCTTCAAGTCCGATACCGATACCGAGGTCATCGTCCATCTCATCCATAAATTCTACAAGGACGACCTGGCCAAGGCCGTCTCCGAGGCCCTCACCCATCTGGAAGGAGCCTTCGGCATCGTGGTGGTCTCGTCCCATGAGCCCGGGGTCCTGGTCGGCGCGCGGCGCGGCAGCCCGCTCGTACTCGGCGTCGGTGACGGCGAATTCTTCCTGGCCTCGGACGTGGCGCCCATCGTGGAACACACCCAGAAGGTCGTCTACCTCGACGACAACGACATGGTCGTCCTGAACGGCAGCTACAAGATCACCAACCAGGCGAACGCGGAAGTCCGCCGCGAGGTGCAGAACATCGAGTTCAGCGCCGAACAGGTGGCCCGCGGGAACTTCGAGCATTTCATGCTCAAGGAAATCTTCGAGCAGCCCAATACCGTACTCAACTCCCTGCGCGGCCGCGTCCTCCCCGAAGGCACCGCCAAGCTGAACGGCCTCAATCTGGTCAACCAGGAACTGCGCAGCATCCAACGCATCATCATCGCCGCCTGCGGCACGTCCTTCTACGCGGCCAAGGTCGGGGAATACCTCATCGAGGAACTCTCCGGCATTCCGGTGGAGGTGGAATACGCCTCCGAGTTCCGCTACCGTAATCCCATCATCACGGACAAGACCCTGGTCTTCGTCATCTCCCAATCCGGCGAGACGGCCGACACCCTGGCGGCCCTGCGGGAAGCCAAGCAGAAGGGCGCCACGGTATTGGGCGTCTGCAACGTGGTGGGCAGCAGCATCGCCCGCGAGACGGACGGCGGCGTCTACCTGCATGCCGGGCCGGAAATCGGCGTGGCATCCACAAAGGCCTTCACCTCCCAGGTCACGGTGCTGACCCTGATCGCCCTCCTTCTCGGCCGCATGCGCCGCACCTCGGCGGACGAAGGCATGAAGATCTGCAAGGCCCTGGCCAAGATCCCCGATCAGATCAAGGAGATCCTCAGTCTCAACGATCAGATCCGGGAGATCGCGAAGGAATTCAAGGATTGCACCAACTTCCTGTTCCTGGGCCGCGGCTACAATTACCCTGTGGCCCTGGAAGGCGCGCTCAAGCTGAAGGAAATCTCCTACATCCACGCGGAAGGCTACCCCGCCGCCGAGATGAAGCACGGTCCCATCGCCCTTATCGATTCCAACATGCCCACCGTGGTCATCGCGCCCACGGACGCCCTGTTCGACAAGGTGCTTTCCAACATGCAGGAAGTGAAGGCGCGCGGCGGCCGGATCATCGCGATTACGGACGCGGAAGGGAACCTGGGGAAGCTGGCGGATTACACCATCATCATCCCCAAGACCCTGCACATGCTGACGCCGCTGTTGTCCGTGGTGCCCCTGCAGCTGCTGGCCTACCACGTGGCCGTGATGCGCGGTTGCGACGTGGACACCCCGCGCAACCTGGCCAAGAGCGTTACCGTAGAGTAAGGGGTCCGGGAACGGGCCTCGCCCCTATCGGGCCGGGGAAGCGGCCTGCGCGGCCACGACCACCTCGAGGTTGCGCCCCAGTTCGGGATTTCCCGGCATGATCCCCAAGGCCTCCCGCAAGGCCGCGGCGGCATCGCTCAAGCGCCCCGCATTGTAGAGCTCGATGGCCTTCCGGTTCAGGACGTTCACGAGGGCGAGCAATGCCTCATGGCGGCCTGGCTGCCCCCTCAAGCAATCCCTCAAGCATGCTTCGGCCTCATCCAACCTGGAGCCTTCGAGGTGCTTCAGGGCGTCCTTGTAAAGCAGGGTCGCTTGGATGATGGCGTCGTTCCTGATCTTGAATCGCCTCGCATGGGCGTCATGCTCCGCCTCGCCCAGGCCCTCCGGCCGGAAGGGGAATACGGATAGGACGTAATCATCCCTGTCCTGTTCGTTCGGATAATCCAGTTCCGTCGGATAGAGCGTCCTGGAAGGCATGCGTTTGACGACGTCCGTCTTGATATAGGAAAGCTCGAGGAGGTTATAGATCGGATAGCCCGATACGACTTCCATGGTATTGTTGTTGTTGGCATGGACGTGGAAAAGGGTGAAATGCCTGTTGACCTTCTCCAGGGTCGCGGCCACCTTTCCGAGGAAAGCCGGGTCCCTCATCCGGCCGAAATGGTGGACCTCGATGGCAATCTGCTCGAATCGCGAGAGGACCTGATCGGGCATGAGGCGGATTGCTTCCCACTCCGCTCCCTCCACGTCCATCTTCAGGATCAGGCGATCTCCGGATATCGAGAACCTGTCCAAATGGTCCTCGACGGTGAAAAGGGAATTCGCGGCATCGGTGGCGCCCGCGACGCCCTCCGGGTGGAAATGGAAATTCGGATGGCTGGCGGGAAGGCCGCCGATGGTATGGTCGAACATGTAACACGGATGGCCCTTGGCCGCCATCTCGGTATCGAAGGAAATCTCGCCCCCGAGGCCGTAGCTGAGAACCACCTGATCGGGGGTCGTATTGGCGGCCAGGATATAGCCGCCATCGTAAAGGCTGCCTATCCGGGCCTTCCCGATATCGATATCATAGGGCCGCAGCATTTTCAGGACTTCATAGACCGTGGTTTCGATGCGCATGGAGGCGGAACCCCGCGCCCGCCGTCCCGGCCCGTTCATTCGGGAGGATGGAACGGGCCTTAGGGGTAATCTTGGAATAAACCGGATCCGGGATCAATCCGAAAATTGCCAAAAAACGCAAATCCCGGATTGCTCGGCCGGAAGGTTACTGGACCACGAATCGGATAGAGCCGCGGCCGGTCCGGAGGATGTACGCGCCGGTACCCACCTTGGCCAGGGAAACGATCCGCGCGTCCTGGAAGCGGGCGACGATCTTCCCATGCAGGTCCAGGACATAACCCGTTGCCGGTCCGGAGAGGAACAGCTCCCGGCCCGCCGCGCCGAACTTCACGGCCCCGGAAAATCCGGCGTCCGCGCCCCGGGCGAATCGGCCTGCGCGCGTCGGTTCGGCCTTTTCGTATTCGACTTCCAGCATGGGATGCCTGCTCGTATCGGCATGGTCGCCGGATCCGAAGGCCAGGGAGTTGTAGGGGCTCTCGGTGATCGAGCGCAGCAGGAACCCGTGGTTCTTGGAGGCGTCCGCGACCATGGCCGCGATCATGTCCGTGACATCCACGGCGTAGTCCTGGACCACGCCTTTGCTCTTGGCCAAGGTGATGCGGCCGGCGGTATCGGCGGGGGGCTGGTTGTTCCAGGTGACGGTGGATTCGACCCAGGGCTCTTTCACGCGCATGAGGAAGGCCGCGTTGCTGGTGGTGAGGGAGGAATGGCCCTTGGTGTAATTGACGGTATCGCAATAGAGGTGGAGTTTGGCGGATTTGACCGTGGCGGTGGAGGGAATCCCGGTCAAATCGAATTCGATGAGGCCGCGGTAGGAACCCTGGCCGAGGTTGTCCGCGTCCCAGGTCCACGTGCCGGCCTGGAACTGGACCGCCTTGCCGTAGTTCTTGCCCACCGCGTCACCGCGGCTGAACACGCTCGCATCCTTGCCTTCCGCGCCGGGATGCATGATGAGGGTCTCGCCGAGGGCGAAGGTCGACAAGGTGAGCAATGATCCGCCTAAGATTCTGAATAGCACTGGGGTTCCCCTTTGGAATTTGTTTATTGCCGGGCTAAAACTATTCATATGCGGGTCCGGCGTGGTTCCCAGAACCCGGGTCACGCCGGGAATGTGAGGAGGCTCACAAGGAACAGGTTTTACACTAAATTGATTCGAGGTGAGACCAGGGGAGGACCGATGAAAACCGGATTTGGAACCATCGACCAGTTCATTGCCGCCTTTCCGGCCCCGACCCGGAAGCTCCTTAGGGAAGTCCGGGCAGCGAAGGCCGCCAAAAAGCCGAAGCGTAAGATCGCTTGAACCCATGAGGGAAATCGAATTCCATTACCGGGGCATGCCCGTCGGCCAGTTCAAGGACGATCCCGCGCCGATCGCAAAAGGGATCTACGGATACAAAGCCTATCGAGGACCCGGGGATGCCGACATGCGTCAGGCCGTGGAGACCGAGGGCAAGGCGCGTTGTTACTACGACACCGGGGAAGGCCGCCTGTTCTTCTCCGTCCGTCCTCCCGTCGAAGCGGGTATCCTGAACCTCGATGATTTCGAAATCGTGAGGCTGGCCGATAAGGGTCCCATCGATTGGCTGGAGCCCTGGGTGCCCGCGGTCGCGGGAGCGGAAAGGGAATTGAAGAAGGAGGCCGGTACCGGCCATGTCCTTTACCAGGTGGAATGCGTTCCCGTGGCGAGGCGCATCGATAGCGATGACGTATTGTTCCGGATACCGGGCCGGCCGGATAGGTTCGCCCTGGTCCGCTTGACCTGGTCGGGCAAGCCCGGATCGGACGCAACCCTACCGGCCACGGAACTGTTCGACAGCCTCGAGGAATGGGCGGAACGGAGGATGGCTAAGGACCACGAGGCATTCCTGGAATCCTAGCTTCCCGGAAACCCGGGATTACGGGAAGGTGGGCCTAAGCCTTGGCGAGCTCTTCCTCGATCGACTCGATCACCATGGGATCTTCCGGCAATACGTCTGGCGCGAAGCGGGCCACGACGTCGCCCTCGCGATCGACCAGGAACTTCTCGAAGTTCCATGTGATCTCGCCGGAATCCCCGGTGAAGCTGCCCGGATGGACCATCTTCCTCAATACCTTGCGGACCGCGCTTCCCTTCTTCGTCGCTTCAGGGAACTCGCTCGTCAGATGGGCGTAGAGCGGATGCTGGCCGGGCCCTTTCACCACCAATTTGGAAAGCACCGGGAACTTGACCCCGAAATTCAGGGTGCAGAACTGCTGGATATCCGCATCGGTCCCGGGTTCCTGGGCGCCGAACTCATTGGCCGGGAATCCCAGGACCGTAAGCCCTTGGCCCGCGTACTTTTCGTACAGCCTTTCCAGGCCTTCGTACTGGGGCGTAAGCCCGCATTTGGAAGCTACGTTGACGATCAGAAGGACCTTGCCTTTGAATTCGCCCAGGGTGGTTTCGGACTTGTCGGCGCGGCGGATGGCGATATCATGGATTTTGCTCATGGATCCAATATACCTCCCTCGCGGCGCAAAGCGAAATCCCATCCGCGGAGGATCCCGGCGCGCTGTCGCCGTTAAAGCGAGGGCGCGCTGGGCCGATGGTCCGGGCTAGGAGCCGCTGATCACCGGCAAGGCGGTAAGGTTGGTCCCCCGGATCAGGTCCTGGCATTGCGGGCATAGGATCCGGTTGCGCCCGCCCGATCCGAACATGATGCACTTGGCGCTGGCGCCGTATCCCGCCGCCTTATAGCTGGGCCCGGCCTTCTGGGCGTCCGACAGGCCGAAGGCGCAATGGGATCCGGAGTGGTCCTTGGAATCGTAATAATTCCCGTTGGTCCCGCCGTCCTTGTACCGGTCCACCGTTTCCGCTTCGGTGACCTTCTTCGGACGGGCGATGCCCCTGGGGGGCCTGTCCGCGGCCGTGAAAACCGTCATGCCGTAGGAATGCACCAACTCGTGGATGGTGGTGCAGACGTCCACCGCGCCCTGAGCCTTGGAGAAGATGCCGAGGACATCCGCGCCTTCGCATAGGCCGAGCGCTTTGCTATGGGATTCGATCCAGCATTCGATTTCGATCGGGCACTTGGTGGGGCTCATGGCGCCGACCAGGGATCCGGGATCTCCGGGGTCGACGGCGGGCAAATCGATTACGATGCGTTGGCGCGTGCTTTCAGCCATATTCACCACCGCCTGATCCAGCTCGCCCGCCAGGCGATCCCCGGATCCGTCCAGCCCGGGATGCACGGAAATGGAATTGTAGTCCTTGAGTTCGCCCAGCTTGGCCTGGAGGATGCCGATCACGGCGTCATGGCGGGCATCGCGCCGGTCATTGCCCTTCTCGGAGGTCACGGACACGCTTATCTTATTCCCATGCGCCCTGAGCAGGCCGGCCGCGAAACGCGCGGTCAACCATTGCTCCAGGGCCGCCTTCTGGGGAGCGGAAACCGACTTGGGGATGTCGCCGATTTTTGGTTTCACGAACACGACCTCGGTCTCGACGTTCTGGTTGGTTTCCCTGATCTTGATAACCTTGCGATCCTGATCGGCTACGTTATCAATGCGTTGGGGCAGGATGGGATCCACCACGGTCCTGCAGGCGGCGAGATCCACCATGGCCATCCACCTGAAGCCCGGCGCGCCATCCGCCCCGGTCTTGACGCTGAAAGCCCCGGTGCCGGATCCGTACCCGGAGTTGGGAATGAAGTATCCGTTGAAGCCCGCCATGGGGATGGTATGCTTCGCGATAGTAAGGAGCGGATTGCTCAGGTAATACTTTCGCGCGGTGCTTGGCTCCCAATAATAGTTCTCATCGCATAGCTTGATGTAATTGCTGATGCCGGCCTTGGTCCTGGACCAGGCGGCGCCCGCGGGCATTTGCCGCATGGTGTAATCGGTGAGGACGTAGGCGGGATCCTCGGACGCCCCCAACTCCAGGAACCGCTTGGACATGGACGCCGCGCCCGCCGGGGCATCGGCGGCCGTGAACGAGTGGAACGACTCGAAGACGTAGTCGATGAAGCAGGAATCCCCCACTTCCTTGAGCTTGGCGCGCGCCGCGGCCGGGTAATCCTTGTGGTTGGTCTTGGTCGCCGGATCATCCCAGGCTTCCAGCTCCCGGGTTTCGTAGAAATCCGCCGCCAGCAATTCATAATGCAGCTTGCGCCAATTGGTGAAGGTCAGCACCGAATCGGCCGGAACCGCGGGTTCGGTCAGGAACCGTTCCGATCCCGCGATTTCGACCTTGCAGGTATCCCCTCCGGCCAGGCCGAGGTATACCTTCATTTCCCCGGTGCCGTCGGCCTTGAGGGTGAGCTTGCCTTTGTAGACCTGGGATGCGTCCGGCCCCTCGACCCCGGAAAGTTCCAACTCGTTCAGGATCTCGGTCTTGCCGGCCGCGTCCACCCGCGTGCTCTTGGCCGCTCCCGCGCCGCCCGCCGCCGGGCCATAGGTAACGCGCACGTGCACCACCAGGCCCGCCTTGCCGAGCTTCTTCTCGGGACCCTTGTCGGGATCGCCGTCGACGCCCACCTGGATGCGGACCACCTTGCCGATCCCGTTCCGCCCCGCCGCCGCTCCGGCCGCATCCGAAGGCAGGTTTACGAATTGCTTGATCTCGCCCTTGAGGGGCGCCAGGAATTCGGCCTTGAAATCGAAATCGCCCTTGCAGACCCGGTTCCGTCCGGTCGGGACCTCCCATCCTCCTTCCGGTACCTTGTAGGGCGGGACCGGATCGATGGAGAAGCCGTTCCCGGCCTCCAGATCGAAATCATAGCTTCCGTCCTCCTTGGCGATGGTGCGGACCTCGCCCATCTGCTTGCCGCCCTGCATGAGCTTGAACTCGAAGCGGGGCAGCCCCTTGGAGGGATCCTTGGCGTTCTTGACCTTGAGCGTGCCGGACTTGGGCCAGACGGTGAAGGTCGGGAAGTCGGTTTTCGTTTCCGTCCCATGGGCCACGGTATAGGTGAAGAAGTACTTCTCCTTGTCGTCGTCGACCTTGGGAAGGGCGCAGGTGGCCTCGATCCAGCCTTCCTGGTTGAGCTCGCGCTTGTCGGCGGTTTCGTTCTCCGGACGCGCGGCGGGAGCCTGGCCGGTCTCCTGCTTGAATTCGGTCCCGTCCTTCAGGAATTTGAACTTGAAGTCCGAGGCCTTGGCCTCGCCCTTGGAAACCTTCGCCCGCACCTTGAGCACGGAGCCTTCGAGAATGTGTTGCGGCATCGCCTATCCTTGTGGAATGACTTGGGAAAGTCGCGGGCTCAGGGTTTGACCAGGGCCATGGGGACCGGACCGGCCATGGCTTCGCCCGAAAAGGCGTAGATGAAATAGGTCTGGTCGGTTCCGGTGATGGGCTTCAGCTTGGCGAGATCGACCGTGAAATGGCCGGTCACCGTTGCCGAGTCCGCGTCCTTGTCCACCGCATCGTAAACGGGGACGCGCAACGGGATCAGGATGGGGGCCGCGACCTCGCTGCCGGTCAGCATGACGGTGATGGGGACGACAGCGGTATGGGTCCGGATGGCCGGGTCATGGATCGGAGCCTGCTTGACGAAATGCCTCCTCAGGATGGTCAGCCGGAAACTCCCCCGCAACACGCACGCCGGAGCGGTATTGCCCGTCTTAGGGATCACCCGATCCGCGGCCATGACCAAGCTTAGTCCTTCGGGCAGGGGCGGGGATTGGGCCCAGGCGGAATAGAAGGGGAACACCGGCTTGCGCTGGCCGCTCGCTCCATCGGTCTGCAGGGCCGGCACCGGGAACGGGGAAGGAGGTTCCAGGTTCCGATCGTGCTCCTTCAGGAATCCGGTCACGGCGGGATCCTCGTAGTTCCCCTTTTTCAGATCTACCCGGACCCGGTTGGAGGCCTGATCCTGTAGAAGGACCCCGATGAGGTAACGTCCGGGAGTCCAAGGTAGCCCGAGTTGCCGGCCGGCATCGAGGGTGAAGGCTTCGCCGCCTATCCCTTCCAGTGGGGGACCGTCATAAGTCGGCGATTCCTTTCTTTCACTTTCCATGGCCATGTATGCGAAGGCGGAATCCGTCCCGAGATCGACCGCGGTGAGAACGGCCTGCTTCCGAAAACCCCTGCGGGCCATGCGGTCCAGCGGGGCCGTCCGGATGACGAGCACGGGGAGCGTATCGTGATTGCCGAGAACCACCTTGGAGGGCGCGCCCACCAAAAGGACCTCCTTTCCCGCCCGAACAAGAGGGGACTGGATTTCCGCCAGGGTCTTGTAGGGATCGCTCCAATACTCTTCGTCGATCAGCCCCAACTCGTCGGGATTCTGCGCCACGTTCTTCTCCTTTTCGACTGGGGTATGCGATATCGCGCCGCAACCGGCCAACAACACTAGGGAAACCAATAAAGAGGCGCGGATCATCCGTCCGCCCTGATTTCGTATTCGGAATGCAGGCCCGGAGGGGCTTCGACCTCATACTCGACCTCGACGATCGGCGCCTGAGCAAGCTCATGGTCATAGGCGAATTCGATCCCGGCCTCGGCTTCCCGGACGGCCGGGGCTTCCTCGTCCCCGGATCGCCAATCCTTCCGATCGATGGGCACCCATTCGGTCTCCTCCCTGCCGGGACCGGAAGGCTTGGGCGCCTTCACGGGGCCCTGCACCAGCGCGAGCCGGCGGCTTTCCAGGCGCCGAAGGATCCTATCCAGAATGCGGGGTCCGGGCGGAAGGGGTTGCCAAGGTTCCAGGTCCGCGGACAGGCAGCGTGCGAGGACGGCCAGGTTGGCCGGATTCAGGACCAGGCGGGACAGGATGCGGCGGGCGGCGGCGGGCCGGTCGATGCGTACGCCTGGGCAGGCGCCTGCCTGGTGGGAGGGGACCAGGGACCACCAGCGATCCCAATCCTTCAATGCGAATTGCAATTCCGATTCCTCCGCCCTTTACGGCATGGAAAGGAAAATTACCCTAAATCGGGGAGAATACCCGATCGGGGCGAAAATATACCCTGAATCCGGGATAGGCCCGTCCCTCGGCCTCCTCCCGTTCTTCGGGTTTTTGGAAGCGGATCCGATCCGCCGCCGGCCGTTTCCGCGCCCGGTTTTCCTATCCTTCCGGTCCCTTTCCGGGCTGGCGAACCGGGGGATTGCTAACTTGTGGGTTCCCCGGATTTCCGGGGCCGGAAAGACGCATGAGCCTACCTGTAAAGCAGTTGATTGAATCCGATTACGAAGTGAAGCTGGGCGTCTTCGAAGGCCCCCTGGATCTGCTGCTCTACCTGGTCCAGAAGAACGAACTGAACCCCCGCGAAATCCAGATTTCGGTCATCACCGATCAATACCTCCTCTATATCGATACCATCAAGGATATGAACCTGGCCAATGCCGGGGAGTTCCTGGTGATGGCCGCCCGCCTGATGCGTCTCAAGGCCAGGGAACTCCTGCCCGCCGATCAGAAGGACGAGCTGGAGGATATGGAATACGAGCTGGACCGCCAGGCGCTCATCCAGCAGATGCTCGAATACCAGAAGTTCAAGGAAGCCGCCCGCGTCCTCCGGAACCATGAGTCGCGCCATTTCGGCGCGTACGGCCGCGGCCGTCCGGATACCGGCGACGAGAAGACCACCGAGGGCGAACTGGAAGAGGAAGCCGGCGTCTTCGATTTGCTCGCCGCCTTCCGCAATGTTGTCCTTTCCAAGCCCAAGCTCCCGGTGCACGAAGTGGAAATCGACGACGTGACCATCGAGGACCGCATGCAGGAAGTGGAAATCACCCTGAACGAGCTCGGCCGCAGCCTCTTCGAGGACCTGTTCGCCAATGACACGCGCACCATTTCCCTGGTCGTGACCTTCATGTCCATCCTGGAGCTGGCCAAGCTCGACCGCATCGTGTTCCGGCAAAGCCATGCCCTGGGACCCATCTGGGTCTACCGCAAGCAGAAGGCCGCCGACTACGAGATGGAACTGAAGGTGGATGAATCCCACCTCGAGCCCCTGCCGGAGTTCCGCGAAGGCCTGGTCGATCTCATCAAGGAACAGATCAAGAACCGCACCGTCGCCAACGCCCTCGAAGAGGCCCTCCGCGATCTCGAGAACGGGATCCTGCCCGGGGAAGGCCCCGCGAAACCGGAACCCGGCGGAGCGGAACCTGGAGGCCCGGAAGCGGCCTCCGCCGCCGAGGCCGCCCAAGCGGAAGCCGGAAGAACGGAAGCAACCGCCTCGAATGAAACCGTCGCCGTGGAATCCGGCACCCCTTCGGAAGGGATCGCGACCCAGGCCTTGACCTCACCGGAAACCGGCGATCCGGATGCTCCCGCGGCTTTAGAGGCCGATCCCGACGCGACCACGCCCCTGGCCCTCGATGCGGAATTCCAGGGACATCCTCGTACCGATCCAACCCCTTCCCCCGCGAACGATTCGGTCGACTCCGAAACGGATGCGATCGCCGATGCGGCCATCAAGGATCTGATGGACCGGATGCGGAACGCCCAGGAAGGGGAGATATCCTCCAATATTCCCGAGGACGAAGACTGATCCTTTCGGCGTAATCGCTTGGATTTGCTAACTTTACCGTCCTGAACGGACCCCAGAGACCGATAAGGAATCCAGACGTTGAACCTTCCCCAAGACCCTTCCCAGGAACCCGACGCGGACAAGATCGGGGCCCAAGACCCAATCCAGGATTCCGACATGGACCCGTCCGGGACCCTAGTCGATTCCGGCGCCGAGACCGCCCCTGAAGCCCCTGTCGCGAGCGCGGTGGAGGCCGAACCCGCCGCCGCGGAATCCGCCCTGGTCGAGGCCGAAAGCCCGGAAGCCGCCGACGGCGAGGAACCGGTTTCCGTCTGGACTCCCGAACCGGAAAACCTGCTGTGCGCCCTGCTCTTCGCGAGCCAGGACTATATGAGCGGCCGCGTCCTCAAGGAAATCATGGGCGAGGATTGGGACTTGCCCAGCCTGCGCCGCCTGGTCAAGGCGTCCAACCGGAAGTTCGATGAACAGAACACGGCTTTCGAAATCGTGGAAGTGGACGGCACCTTCCGCATCCGCACCCGCACCCAGTACTATCCCTGGGTCCGCAAACTGTTCAAGGACGCCAATCCCCGCCGCCTGTCCCAGGCCAGCCTCGAGACCCTGGCCATCATCGCCTATAAGCAGCCCATCACCAAGGCCGAGATCGAATCCATCCGCGGCGTGAACGTGGACGGCTGCATGAAGAGCCTGCTGGAGAAGAAGCTCGTGGACGTGAACGGCCGCACGGACGCCATGGGCGGCGCCTTCACCTATTCCACCACCCGCGAGTTCATGCGCTACTTCGGCATCAACCGGGTCCCGGACGATCTGCCCCGCCTCTCCGAGTTCGAGGCCATCGTCAACGCCCAGGCCCTCATCCCCCAAATAGCCGCGGACGGCACGGTGGTGGAGATGTCCCAGGAAGAACCGGATGGGGAGCAGATGTCCTTGGATCAGCTCGAATAGGATCGGACCCCATGAGCGCGACGCCGATGATGAAGCAGTACCTGGAGATCAAATCCAGGTATCCGGATTCGATCCTTCTATACCGCATGGGCGATTTCTACGAGCTCTTCGATGACGACGCGGTAACCGCCTCCAAGGTCCTCGGCCTCACTTTGACCGCCCGCAACCACGGCGGGACGGACAAGACGCCCCTCGCGGGCTTTCCTCATCATGCCATCGAACGCTATATGCCCAAGCTCATCGCTTCCGGGCTCAAGATCGCGGTATGCGAACAGGTCGAGGATCCGGCGGAAGCCAAAGGCATCGTGAAGCGCGAAGTGACCGAAGTGGTTACCCGCGGCACCGCCATGAGCGAGAACTACCTGGACGCCAAGACCAACAACTACCTGGTCGCGCTGTACCCGGCCTCCCTGGTGCGCGGACCCGATGCGGGCGTTTCCTCCGCGGGCGCGTCCCTGGCCCTTTCCGGAATCGGAGGCGCCGCGGACTCCCTGGGAGCGGTGGCTGCGGGGCAGGCATCGGGCGATCAACAACGCTTCGGCCTTTCCTACCTGGATCTGAGCACCGGGCGCTTCGTGGTGATGGAAGGGACCTTGGAGCAGGTCGCGAACGAGATCTACCGCCTGGGCGCCCAGGAGGTCCTGTTGCCGGAGACCGCCGAGATTCCCCTGGCCCTGGCCCAATTGCGCGATCAGGACAAGGTGCTCCTGACCCTCCTGCCCAAGGGCTTCTACAACCTGCAGGAAGGCATCGCCGCCCTTTCGCGCCAATTCAAGGTGCATTCCCTGGAAGCCTTCGACTGCGCGCATATGACCTTGGGCCTGCGCGCCGCCGCGGCCGCCCTGGCTTACGTCAAGGACAACAAGAAGTCCGAACTCCACCACCTGGTCCGCCTCACGCCCAGCCGCTTCGAGCAGCACATGACCCTGGACGCGGCCACGGTGCGCAACCTGGAACTCATCCGGCCCATGCACGGGGACGACGAGCACGGCACCCTGTTCCATCTCCTCGACCGGACCGTGACCGCCATGGGCGGCCGCTCCTTCAAGTTCTGGCTCACCCATCCCCTGTTGGAACCGGACAAGATCCGGGCCCGCCAGGACGCCATCCAGGAACTGCTGGACCGCCCCGAGGTCCTGGAGGATCTGCGCAGGCATCTACAGGCCATCAACGACATGGAACGCATCGTGGCGCGGTGCGGTTCCGCGCGCGCCCATGGCCGCGACCTCCAGGGCCTGGGCAATTCCATGATCGAAGCGGGCGAAACCGGGCGCTGCCTGGAAACGCTGCAATCCGATCTTTTCGCCAAGAGCCGCGGCAAGCTGGCGGCCATGCGCGGCCGCGGCGAGGACCTGTTGGCCCGCCTCACCGAGCGCCCTCCCCTCACCGTGCGCGAAGGCGGCATGATCGCCCCGGGCATCTATCCGGAGCTCGACGAACTCGTGAACGGCATCCGCGACGGCCGCGAATGGCTGAACGGCCTGCAGGCCCGCGAGCGAGAAGCCACCGGCATCAACACCCTCAAGGTCGGATACAACAAGGTGTTCGGCTATTATATCGAGGTGACCAAGGCCCAGGAGGACAAGGTCCCGGCCAACTACCTGCGCAAGCAGTCCCTGGTGGGCGCGGAACGCTACATCACCCCGGAGATGAAGGATTGGGAAAGCCGCATCCTCGGCGCCGAGGGCGAGATCAATTCCTGCGAATACCGGATCTTCTGCGGGCTACGCGAGGCCGTCAACGAGGCCGCCGGTGAGATCCTCGAGGCCGCCCGCATCCTGGGCGCCGTGGACGTGCTCTGCTGCCTGGCCAAGGCCGCGCGCGACCTGCGCTTTTCGCGCCCGGTCATTTCGGAAGGGACGGCCCTGCGCATCGTCAACGGACGGCATCCCGTGGTGGAATCCATCACCGAGGACGGCGCCTACATCGCCAACGACGTGGATCTGGATGCGCTCGGACGCCAGATCCTGCTCATCACCGGCCCCAATATGGCGGGTAAATCGACCTACCTGCGCCAGGTCGGGCTCATCACCCTGCTGGCCCAGATAGGATCCTTCGTGCCCGCGGAAGAGGCCCACATAGGCCTGGTGGACCGCATCTTCACCCGCGTGGGCGCCACCGACCGCTTGGCCAAGGGCCAGTCCACCTTCATGGTGGAGATGATCGAGACCGCCAACATCCTGAACCATGCCAGCCCGCGCAGCCTGATCCTGCTCGACGAGATCGGCCGGGGCACCAGCACCTATGACGGGCTCTCCCTGGCGTGGGCCATCACCGAAGCGCTCCACCAGAACGCCCGCATCGCCGCCCGCACCCTGTTCGCGACCCATTACCACGAGCTGACCCAGTTGGCCGGGGGACTGGAGCGCCTGCGCAACGTACAGGTTACCGTGAAGGAGGCCGACGGCCAGGTTATCTTCCTGCGCAAGGTCGTGGAAGGCGGTTGCGATTCCAGCTACGGCATCCATGTGGCCAAGATGGCCGGCGTTCCGGACGCGGTGGTGAACCGCGCCTGGCAGATCCTGGCCGAACTGGAAAGCCACGGGATGGCCTCGGCCCCTAGACTCCAGGGCATGGCGGAAACCGTGCGCGAACCCGCGCCGCCCATATCTGCCGCGGCCGCCGCCCCCGTGCCCAGGCCCGGGAACGGCCAAGCGGAACGCGAGCCCAGGGCCGCCTCCCGCCCCGGCCTGCAGGTCGATCTTTTCCAGGCGGCCATGGGGGATCCGGAAAACCCCCGCCACCGCAAAGCCTATGAGGAGCTGATGCGCCTGGACCTGAACGCCCTCTCCCCCATGCAGGTCATGATGAAAATCCATGAGCTCAAGGACAGACTGGCGGATTCGCCGGCGTCCAGGCCCCCGCGCTCCCCGCTCTCCGCGCGGGCGGAATGAAGGCCGGCGCCTCGGCCGATTCTACGGCGTCCACCGAGGCTTCCGCCGCCACCGCGCCCTTTTCCATCTACTGGGAAATCCGCACCCTCCTCTACCTGGGGATCGTGGCCGTCAGTACCGGCCTGGGGATCCTGATCTACAAGAACATCGATACCCTCGGCCATCAGACCATCCTGGCCGTGATCGGCCTGGGTTCCGCCGGGTGCCTCGGGTATTGCGCCCGGCGCGCTGCGCCCTTCACCGCGGGAAAGGGGGGCGAAGAATCCTCCTGGGCCGATTACATGCTGCTGCTGGGCGTCCTGCTCTTCGGCGTTTTCACCGGGTACCTGCAATTCAAGTATTCCGTATTCGGGACCCATTACGGCCTGGCCTTGGCCATCCCCGCGTCCTTCTATCTCTTCCTCGCCTATCGCTTCGATCACCGCGGGGTCCTGCAATTGGCCATTTCCGGATTCTGCGGATCCGTCGGCGTGGCGACCACGCCCCTGGCGGCCTTCCATGAGAACATGTTCAACCGCCACGCGCCCATCCTTTCCGCTCTTGCGGTCGGCGCCGCGCTGGCCTTGGCCGGCATCCTTTCCGGAAGGCTGGATTTCAAGCGCCACTTCAGCTTCGCGTACCTGAACTTCGCCTTGCACCTGTGCATGATAGCGGCCTATACGGGCCTGGTGCTGGGCGGCGCCTGGGAAAAATGGCTTTGGTTCTTCCTGTTGGCGGCGATGGCGGCGGGGCTTTGGAGGCATGCGAAGCGGGCGCGCAGCCCCTATTTCCTCTTGTGCTCGGTCCTGTACGGCTACCTGGCGGTTACCTATGTCATCCTTCATCTGGTTTTCAGGCACGCCTCCACCGCCTCCATGTACGCCGCCTTGGCGTATTTCATCCTCTCCTGCGGCGGGACCATCCATCTCTTCCTGAACCTCAAGAACCTCCTGGGAACCGAAGATGCTGGCCTACCGGAAAATTGACTTCGATGCCTTGGCGGCCGGGGCCCGGCCCTTCTATACCCCGAACGTCTTCATCCGCATCGGCCTGTTCATCTTCGGATACATCTGCGCGCTGGCGGTTGCCGGCCTGATCTTCCTGGTGATGGATTCCTGGCATTCCCAAAAGGGTTCAGGCGCCATCCTGATGGTCTACGGGGCGGGACTCTTCGCCGCCGTGGAAGGCCTGATCCGCCGCCGAAAGCCCTTCTTCAGGGCCGGGCTGGAAGAGGTCCTTCTCTACGGGGGATTGTCGGCCATCCTCTCCGGCCTGTTCCAATGGGTGCACCTGCGGCACGGGATCCACTACCCCATGGCCCTTTTCATGGGCTGCCTGTTCGCCGTCGCCTCCCTGCGTTATGCGGACAGCCTGCTGGCAGCGGCCTCCCTGGGGATGGGATTCTACGCCCTCTTCGACGCGGGCGCCGGCATGGGGCCGCGCGCCGGTTACCTGCTGCCCTTGCTGGTGGTCGCGCTGTCCTGCCTCATCGTGCTGGCCGCCGCAAGGGCCCTCGCGACGCCGTCACTGAGGTATTGGACCCATGTGTGGACCGCCCTGCGGTTCCTCACTCTCATGACCTGCTATGCGGGCGGGAATTATTTCGCGGTCCGGGAAGGAGGCCGCGCCTTGTTCGGCGGGGCCTTCGACGTAACCGGCGGCGTTCCCTACGCCCCCCTTTTCTACGGTTTCACCTTCGCGATCCCCATCCTCTACGTCGCGGTGGGATTGGCCCGGAAGGACCGCCTATGCCTGCGCGCGGGATTATTGTGCGTGGCCTTGGCCGTCCTCACCTACAAGAAATACCATAGCGTGATGCCCATCGAGACAGGGTTGACCCTTTTGGGACTGGCCCTGATCGCGATCGCCTGGGCCGCCTTGCGCCTTTTCAGGACGGAGCGTTTCGGGATAACCGCGGGGCCGCAAACGGATATGTCCGGAGCCGGCCTTATGGACGCGGAAAGCCTCGCCTTGCTGCAAAGCCTGGCATCCAGACAGGCCGCCCCGCCGCAAGCGCCCGGAGGGCTGGAAGGCGGGGGCGGGAGCTTCGGTGGCGGAGGAGCGGGCGGGAAGTTCTAAGGGTTCAGAATGCCCAGCCGAACTTGAGGAGTTCGACGTCGAAGATGAACTTCTCGTCGTTATCGAGGCTGAAGAAGGCTCCCCGGAACTTGTCGTTCTCGCCGAGGACGTAGCGGCCGAAGCTCATCCCGCATCCCCAGTACAGACCCTTGTAGGAGAAGATGCGGTATCCCAGGCCCACGCCAAGGCCCAGCTTCGCTTCCGTTGATCGGCGGTCGGGCGGGTTCGTATTGGCCGTGTCCAGGAATCCGTCGAACTCGTTGTCGCCCTTGACTCCGTCCAGCCATGCGAGCCGTGAGAACGCGCTCAGATAGAAGCCGTTCTGGGTATTGCCCAGGAAGTACCGGTAATGGATATCCTGGGTGATCTCCGTGAAATCCACGTTGGAAAGCTGGGCATCTCCGGACTCGAGATGGGATTCGCTCTTGCCATAGTAGAAGGGGAGCGCTATTTCCGCGTTGCGGTCCAAGGCGAACAGGGAGACGCCACCGCTGAAGGAGGTGAATTCCGTGGCCAGGAGCAGGCGGGCGAGGTTCGCCTCCACGCCGAAGCTCTTGTCGGCGAGGGGATCGTTTTTGATGGTGCGTACCACCTGTTTCTGCATGACGAGCAGGGAATCGATCTTCTCGGAGTCCGTCGCTCCGGTCTTCGCGTCCTCCGCCGTTGCCATCATGGGAACCAAAGCCGCCATCAAAATGAAATTCATGCGCATCTGAAACCGTACCTTTCTGTTTTCCTCTACCCTTGACGCGCCGGGATGGCGGATTCGCTACCTATGATCCGGTAAAATATCGGCTTATCCGGTCGATGTGCTGAAATTCCACAAGGCGAAAGACCGTCCCGGCGTGGTTGCCTGGCTTTTTCCGTAATCGTTTAAAGGTGTTATATATTCAAGTTTATAGACTTCAATCGCCATTTACAAGGTTATAACAGGTTTATTTGTAATCTTTTCCATAAATCAACTTTTAATCGATCGGCGAATCGAGTATACTTGGGATCGAGGTCCGGGTTCCGGACGGAAGGCGGCCGAGAGGCATGGACATCTACCAATACGAAGACTTCCGCAAATTCCTCGAGGATTCCTTCGAGGAGAAGCGCAAGGGTCATCCGTCATCCGACGGCAAATACACCCATCGCCGCCTGGCGGCCGAAGCCGGCTTCACCAATCCAGGCTATTTCAACGATGTAGTCAAAGGCCGCCGCACCCTGAGCGGCACGGCCCAGGAAAAGCTGATTACCGTCTTCGGGCTGAAGCCGAATGAAGCGGAATATTTCCGCCTGCTGGTTTCCTACGGCCAGAGCAAGGCCGCGGAGGAACGCCAGGAACTCTACCGCCAGATGCTTTTCCGCCGCAACCGATCCTCCTTCGTTCGGCTCAACCCGGTGAACAGCAAATATTACCAGGACTACCACTATCCCCTGGTCCGCTCCGCCATCCAGGTCTTCGACTTCCGCGGCGATTACGACGGTCTCGCGAAATTCATCCGGCCCGCCATCCCGGTGGCGACCCTTAAGAAATGCGTGCGCGATCTCTGCGAATGGGGTCTGCTGACCCAGAACGCGGATGGCCGTTACCTGCCCGCCTTCAAGAACCAGGAACCCGCGCCGTCCATGGGCGATCTCGTCAAGCGCCTCAATCGAGAATGGGTCATGCAGGCCGCCGACGCTCTCTTCGCCTTCCCGAAGGAAGAGCGGTACATCTATTCGGCCCTGCTCACCGTGGGAGCCAAGACGTTCAAGGAGATCCAGCAACGGATCGACAAGTTCCGCGAAGAAATCATCGAACTGGCCAAACGGGAGGAGAAGCCGGACCGCGTCATGCAGTTCAACATTCAGCATTTCCCCCGAAGCCACGTGAAGGAGCCGAAGTGATGCGCGCCAACAAGATCGGACGGACGACAGGCTCCGGCGGGAGTTCTTTGCGGTACGGGGCGGCCCTGGCCATGCTGTCCGCGCTCGCGTTCGCGGGTTGCGTAAACGACGATCGGTCCGCCGGGGTGGACGAGTTCCCCAACAGCATCTACGCCCGCGTGAACGGCTTCCTGGACGAGGGCAAGAAGTCCGAATCGATCAGTCCCGCGGCGGGCATTTCCGATTCCCTGTTGGGCACGGGTTTCCATGTCGCCGCCGGCAAGGTTGCCGGCCGGAAGATCGCCGCCGCATCCGAAGCGGGCGCGGAATCGGCTGCCATGTTCGGCCTGGCCAAGTCCGCGGCGGCCGATTCGGGCTGCGTAAGCGGGAGCTGGACCGTCACCGATTCCGTCCCTTCCCCGTTCAAATACACGATCAATACCCTGACCGTCTGCTTGGACGCGAAGGCCCTGGACAGCATCAAGGGCAATGAGACCGTCATCCGCGGCAAGAGCGTCACCACCTTCAATACCGGCCGGATCGAATCCGCGGAATTCACGGATGCGGACGGGGACGGCATCCTGAACCCGTTGGCGGGAAAGGCGTCCAAGGCCAACCTCGCCTTTTCCACCCTGGAAAAAGGGGTTTCGGAAAAGACCCTGCTGGTGGTCGGGCCCGGACCGGACAACAGCTTCGATACCGAGAACGACAACCTGGTCTATTCGGCCTCGTGGGTGAAGACCTCCGGCGACGATACCCTCGCCAGCGCCGCCTATGCGGACGCGGACAGCGACGGGGTCGCCATCGACAATGGCAAGGCATCCGTGGTCGACCTGGATTTCTACCAGAAAGGGCCTTCCGAAGATCACCCCGACGCGGTATGGTCCCGGGCCCAGATGCGCTTGGTGGTCCGGTACAAGGTCGAAGCCAAGGAAGCCCGGCGCGTCCGATTCGAAATGCTGAGCACCGCGGGACGCCATGAGACCGGCGAAGTCCTCAATGCCCAGGGCGGCCGGGACTTCGATATGCGGGATACGGTGGAAGGGCGCTTCGTTTCCGTGGGCACGGCGGCCGCCGATTCCGTGGACGCGGTGGACGTCCGCTTGACCATGACCCTCGGCAGCGACTTCGACGCGAAGGGCGACGACCGAGTCTATGCCATGGACGTGAAATCCCGGAAGAAGATCGGGGAAGAGAAGTCCGCGCGCTTCACCTTCGCATCGGACAAGCCCATCCCTTCCGGAAAGGACCCCGAGGCCGGAACCCTGACCATGCGATTGGAATATGGCGATGGGTCGAGCCTGACCGTGGAAGGGACCGTCAGCCCGGCGATGCTGGACGTGATCGTGAAGGACCGGACCGGAAAGCGGCAGCATGCGGTTTGGGACCGGGAAGGCCGGGGGATCAGTCTGGTGGAATTGCCGTAGGCCGGAGCCGCCCGGGACCGTCGGAAACCGGTCCATCATCCGGACCGTCCTTGGGCGAGTTAATGCAGCTCGGGGCGCTGAGCGACTCAGCGCGGTGCGCTGAGTTTCACGTTCACGTCCACCAGCCTTTGGCACAGGGTGCGGATCATCCCGTCCACCAGGGCCGGGCGGTATTTCATGATGCGCAGGAATTGCTGCTGGTCGATCACCTGCACCAGGCAGGGCTCCAAGGCCGCCACGGTGGCGGTCCGCTTCAGTCCGGTGAAGAAGCTGAGTTCGCCGAACACCTCGCCCGATTTGATGGTCGAGAGGGAGAATCCCTTCGCGGTAACGGACGCGCTACCCGTGATCATCTCGTAGACCTCGACCGGATTCTCGTCCTCGCGGATGATGACGTCCCCTTCCTGGTACTCCCTGATTTCCGGCTGGTGCCGGACCTCCTCCCCGATGTAGAGGGAGCACAAGAGATGTCCGATCCGGCTTTCCAGGCTCTGGTAGGCGAGCCAATCCGACAATAGCTCCCGATCCGAGGAGAGCGCGGACAGGAAATCGTCCTTGCCGACCACGGCGATCTCGGCCCCGAACTCGCTGGTGATGGACAGGCCTCCCGCCTCGCCCGGGCCCGGGGCCAGCAGCAGATCGCCGCTGGAATAGAGGCGGATGGTCTTGTCGCCGTGCTGGCAGCGGAATACGCCCTTGATGATGTGGATCAAGGCGGAAGGGGAAACCGTGAGGAGCTCGGATTCGCGCGTGAGGAGGCGGGGCTCGCCTTTGCCTTGCAGGGCCTTGGCGATGGCCTGGGCGAATTGCTTGGACTTCATTTCCATGTCCTCCAGGAACGGAGGGGTGTCCATCAATGTCAGCATTAGGCTCCTGGCCGGGACGGCGCCTTCCCGGTGCGACGGAAACGGGTTCGCGCGATGCGCTAGCCCGCTTCGGGCGGTTTGCTGTTGAACCGTTCCTTGGGATTCCGGATGCGGTTCAGGTATTCCAACGCCCTCTCGCGGTTGCCGCGGATCATGTACAAGGCGTAGATGTTCCCGAATTCGGTCTCCTGATCGACGTGCGATGTCAGGTACTCCTCCCGGGTGCGCCCGGAAAGGAACAGGTACTTGAGCTCTTCAGCCGTTGGCTCGTGGTCGAAAACCGTTTCCATGGGATTTCCCTTATTATAGGACTCCGTCCCCGCAAGATACAAGAAACGAACCCAAAAAATTGAAGAAGGCGTGCGCGCGATCACCCTATATATTACGGGCCTTGAACTTGACATCGCCTCCTTAGGTGGGATAATTACGATGGCGTTCTCCATTCCTTCGGAGTGACCATCCCATACCGCGTTTTCCGTCGATTATCCGCATTTTGAGGTAGCAAGCATGAAAGAATCCAAGGAAACCAAGCCTCCGCGCGGGCACTCGTCCAGCCATGGTCCCGCCTTCGCGCCGGCCCTCGTGGCGGCGTTTCTGTTGGCCGGGCTCGGGAGCGCCTCGCCCGCGGCGGCCGCTCCCGCCAAAACCGTCGCCGCCTCCGACGCTTCCCGGGATCCGGATATCCAGGCGACGGTGGACAAGATCCTCAAAGGCAATCTCGCCGGTATCGACACGGCGGGGTTCCTCGTGGAACTGGAGAACCGCATCGCCCGGAAGCCCGGTCGCGAGAGCTGGCAGGAGGCCGCGGGAATCCTGCATTTCCGGGCGGGACGTTTCGACCAGGCCCGGCGCGCCTTGCTCAAACTGAAGAAACCCACGCCCCAGGCGGATCGCCTCATCGCCCTGAGCCTGTACGAGATGAAGGAATACCGCAAGGCCCTGGCCTATTTCTCGCGCCTGCGCGACGTGCGCGCCTCCAAGGAGGATTGGGAAAAGCTTTGCGTCTCCATGTCCTCGGGCCCGTCCCGCGCCGACGCGCTCAAGGAATGGGAGGCGTACCGCGCCCGTTACAGCGGGACGGATGCCGGCCTGGAATTCCTCGCCGACTACTATCGCCGGCCCTTGCAGAAGGAAAAGCTGATCCCGGTCCTGGAAGGCCTGGTGAAGAAGGCCAAGGGCGCCAACGGCGCCCCGGGCACGGCCGAGGAAGGCCCGGTCCTGCTCGAGCTGAGCGGTCTCTACGGGGAGACCAACCTGAAGGCCGTTGAGCTCAGGGCGCAGTACCTGAAGCTGCGGCCGGAGGATTTCACCGCCGCGAGGGGTCTGGCGGCCATGTACGAGGCCCGCGGGGAAATCAAGAAAGCCTTGCCCATCTACCTGGAAATCGCCCCCCGGTTCGCTTCCGATCTCAAATTCAACCGGCACCTTGCGGAAGCCCTGGCCAAGACCGATAAGGAGAAAGCCCTCCTCTATTACGAGACCAGCCGGACCCTCGCCCCCAAGGACCCGGATATCCCCCTGGCCATGGCCCGCCTTCAGGAGGAGCTGAAGCGGCCGGACATGGCCTTGGAATCATACAAGGCCGTTCTCGACATCAACCCGGCCCATCAGGAAGCCAAAACCCGCATGATGGCGTTGGCATCGGTCCGCCCGGAACCCGGTCCGTGGCTCAAGACCATGGTCGAGAATGAAAAGAAGAATCCCCGCGATCATGCCTTCCAGTTCCAGTTGGCCAAGCTGTTCCTGACCGCGAAGGACAAGGAGAATGCCTACAAGTACCTGCAGAAGGCCATGCAGAACGCCCCGGAAAAGGAGGAGTACCAGGACCTGTTGCCGTTGACGGCCACATCGGACGCCCAGATCCTGAAGCACTTCGCTTTGTTGCAGAAGATGGCCCAGCGTCCGGCGCCCACCGCTCCCTTGCTGACCCTCCTGGGACGCGGGTATTCCCTTTACAAGAACCAGCCGCGCGCCGCGGAAGCCTATGCGCGCGTGCTCCGCATGGACATCAAGCTTCTGGACGGCCATCGCCAGCCGGTCCTCGATCTCTTCGGCGTGAAGGACTTCGCCTCCGCGGCGCAGCTCTCGGAACGGTATCTGGCGGCCAACCCGACGGACGCGGACATCCTGAAGATCAACGTGGCCTCCCTAGCCGAGACCAACGCCCCGCCCGCCAAGCTGCGCGCCGCCATCCAGGCCCTGGTGGCCGAGGAGCCCTATAACGACAAGTGGTACCTGCGCCTGGCCGAACTGGACCTGGCCGCCAAGGATACCGCCGCCGCCCTCGCGCACGGGCGCGAATGGACCAAGATGCATCCGGACGACAAACGGGGCCTGCAATTCGTCGAGCCCCTCGCGGTGAAGGCCAAGGACGGGGAACTCTACTTCGCCACCCTGGACAATATGGCCCGCCTGGATCCGGCCAACCAGGCCCAATACGAATTGAAGATGGGCTATTTCTTCTACGAGTCCGGGAAATGGTCCCAGGCCGTCGAAGCCCTGGGCAAGCTGACGGCTTCCTTCCCCAACGACGCCCGATTCTGGTACCGCCTGGGAACGAGCCAATCCAGGATCGACCGCGAAGGGGCGGAGGTCGCCCTGGAGAAGGCATACCGCCTGGAGACCGGCAATCCGGAATACGCCCGCGGCTTCGGCGCGCGGCTGTCTTCGGACCCCGAATTGAAGGCGAACCTCGAGGTTTTCCGCATGCTCTCCCGCCAGTCGCCGGACAAGGCGGAGAGGCGCAAGTTCGCGCATGCCCTGTTCCTGAACGGCGATTACGGATCCTCCGCGCGGGAATGGGATTGGTTCATGGCGAACGATCCCGGCGTAGCGGTCTCGGATTCCACCGCCGGCATGGCCTTCCTGCGCGCCGGCCAGACCGCCAAAGCCAAACCCATCCTGGAAAAGCGCCTGGCCGCCAATCCCCGGGACGTGGGACTGCTGGCCACCCTGTCCGAACTGTACGGCAAGGAGGGCGACGGCAAGCGCCGCATGGGAATGATGGAACGCCTGGTCCAGGAAGACCAGT
Source organism: Fibrobacterota bacterium (assembly GCA_028287465.1). Taxonomy (GTDB): domain Bacteria; phylum Fibrobacterota; class Fibrobacteria; order UBA11236; family UBA11236; genus Chersky-265. The sequence continues at coordinate 265,246 of JAQBPO010000050.1, read as the reverse complement.
CCATGGGCGATTACCTGCTCCGCCTCGCCAGGGAAAAGGAAAAGGCGGGAGCGGGTACGGAAGCCCTCGGGTTCTACTCCCAGTGGTCCTTCCGGCACCAGGACGACGCGGCGGCCCTGAAAGCCTACCGGGACCTGGCCAAGAAACAGAAGGATACCACCGCCCTCATCGAAGCCCTCCGCTACCTGACCCAGATGAAAGGAGCGGATCGCTCCCACCGGTTCGAGCTGGCGGAATTGTATTTCGCGCGCAGCGGCGAAACCAAGGAGCTGGAGGAACTGGTCAAGGCGAACCCGGATTACCGCCAAGGCAAGTTGCTGCTCGTGTGGGAATACCATTCCAAGCGCGCCTTCCCCGCCTTGGCGGGATTGGAACCCTTCCTGGCAGCCGAGGCCGCCACGGACGCGGCTTTGCTCGAGCCCTTGGCGGACCTGTACGGATGGCAGAAAAAGACGGCCCAGGCGCACCAGGCCTATTTCGATTGGCTGGCGGTCAAGCGCAAGGACCGCGAGGTCTTCGACAAGGTCTACGGCTACGCGCGGGAATTCAAGGCCCCCAACCTCTCCGCCATCCTGAAGCAGGGCTGCGAGTCCTTCCCGCAGGACCTTTCCCTGATGGCCGACTACGCCGCATCCCTGGGCACGACCCGATCCGCGCTGGAAGCCTATCAGGCCCTGCTGGCCAAGGACAAGGAGAACGAGGCCGCCATCCAGAAGTCGGCGGAATTGGCCAAGGCCCTGGGCGACAAGGGCGCCATGGCCAAATGGTCCAAGCGTTGGGCAGAGATAAAGCCCATGGACGAGAAACCCTGGCGCTACCTTATCGAAGCGCTGGATCCCACTACGGAAAAAACCAAGCTCGCGGACGCCCTGGAAGGCCTGTTGCGCCTGCAATCGGGAAACCTCGAACTCATCCTCCGCCTGGCGAGGCTGCAGGAGGAACTCGGCCGCTACGACAAGGCCATCGGATTGTACCGGAACGCCCTCTACCTGAGTCCCAAGGACAAGCCCATACGCGATCGGGTCATCGCCCTGATGAAGGAAAAGGGGAAGAAGGAAGACCTGGCCGACGTGCTGACGGAAATCCAGAACATCGACTCCAGCGCCCATGAGGCCCAGTTCGAATTGGCCAAGCTGTTCCTGCAGAAACAGGACAAGACCAAGGCCTACGCCTACCTGAGCACGGCCCTGGAGCTTTCGCCCCTGAACCAGAATTACCAGCGCCTGCTGCCGCACGCCATCCACAGCAAGGAGCAGATCCTCAAGCACTTCAAGCTGATGGAGGAGATCGCCGCCCGCGGGGAGACCTCCCGTTCCGACGCGAACAACGCGGACCTGTTCCTCTTGTTGGGGCAGGGATACGCGATGAAGGGGCAATGGGAACCCGCCGCCGCCCATCTGGCGATGGCTCATAAGCTGGCTCCGAAGCGCCTGTGGGGCGATCGGGACGCCGTGATGACCTGCTACCGCGGCAAGAATTACGCCCTGACGGCGGAGCTGGCGGAGAAGTTCTTCGAGCAGACCCGCGATTTCGACAAGGAAATCCGCCAGGTCCAGATCCTCTCCTACGAAAAGACCATGAAGGATCCGGGCGTCATCCGCAAGACCCTGCAATTGCTGCTTGCCGTGGACAAGGAGAACGCCGGAGGGCTGCTGCGCCTGGCCGAACTCGATCTGCGCGTCAAGGATACCTCGGCCGCCATCGGGAACATCCGCGCCTGCCTCACCACAAGCCCGAACGAGCTGCGCGCCTACAAGATGCTCCTGCCCCTGGTCTCCCCCGCCAAGCAGCAGGATCGGGTCACCTTCGTGGTGGTGCTGGAAAAGCTGGCCCAGCTGGATTCGACGAACAAGGCCGATCACCTCATCCGCCTCGCGGACTTCTACTTCGGCCGCAAGACGTACCGCCAGGCCGCGCGACTGCTGAGCGAAGTGGTGGAACTGCGCCCGAATGACGCCGATTCCTGGTACCGCCTGGGGCAATGCCGCAACCAGCTCCAGGTCGCGGACCTGGGCGTGGATTGCTTCAGGAAGGCCTATGAGCTGAAGCCTTCCAATCTCCCTTTCGCGCATACCTTCGCCCAAGCGCTCCAGACCCCGGCGGAGTTCAAGGCCAACCTCAAGCTCTACGAATTCACCGAGGACCGCGGACCGAGCCTGCACGAGCGTTATGGGCTGGCCATGGCCTATTTCTACAACGGCGACAACCAGGCCTCGGCCAAGGCCTGGGACCGCCTGACCCTCGAGAAGAAGGAAGAGCCCAAATGGATCCCCGAAGCCGCCCTGGCCTATGCCCGCACGGCCCAACACGCCAAGGCCCTTGCCTTGTACAAGCTCCGGCTGGAACGGGAAGGCGGAAACCTCGGATTGCTGGACACCCTCTGCGCGCTTTACGCCAAGACCGGGGATGAGAACGGCCGCGTGGCCACCCTGGAATCCCTGGTGCGCGTGGACGCGGCCTACAGGGATTACCAGCTCCAACTCGCCCGCGCCAAGGAAAAGTCCCGCGACACCGTGGCCGCCATCGAGAACTACGGCCAATGGACCGCGCGTAACAACGGCGACGCGGACGCTCTCAAGGCCATGCACCGCCTGGCCCAGGGTAAGCGGGATACCGCGTCCCTGGAGAACGCCTTGCGCCTGATCGTGGCCATCAAGGGAACGGATGCGGAGTACGCCTACCAGCTCGCGGAACTCCAATTCAAGTTCACGGGCGATCCCGCCCAACTCGAGAAGCTGGTCAAGGCCCATCCGGACTACCACCGCGGACGCGTGATCCTGGCCAAGGAGTACTTCCGCCGTTACGATATCCCCCGAATGGTCCCCTTCGAAAAGGCCTTGGCGGAAGAATCGTCGAAGGATAGGGAATTGCTCGAACCCCTGTCGGAACTGTACGCGTACCAGGACAAGAAGGGCCCGGCCCACAAGGCCTTCCGGGATTGCCTGGCGTACCGCCGCCAAGCGGCCCAGGAAGCGGGCGGCAAGGCGAAGGCGGCGGCGCAGGCGGAACTGCGGCAGGCGTTCGACAAGGCCTGGCTGTACGGGGACGCCAACAAATCGCCCTTCATCATCGAGATCCTCGACATCGGCAACCAGAGCTTCCCCGGCGAGCCTCCCATCCAGCACGCTTTGGCGGCCGCCCTGGGCAAGGACCCCCGCGCCCTTGAACTCTTCCGGCAAATCCTGGACAAGGACAACAACGACCTGATCGCCCTGCGCGCCGGATCCGAATTGGCGATGGCCTTGGGCAGGACCAAGGACGCGCTGGGATGGCTGGAACGCTGGGCCTCGCTGGAAGCCGCTTCCATCCGCCCCTGGCAACTGCTCGCGGACGCTTATCTCCAAACCAAGAATCCCGCCAAGGTGGCCGATGCGTTGGAGCACCAATTGATGCTCTCCCCGGCCGATGCCGCCCTCGCTTTCCGGACGGGCCAGGCATACCTGGACGCGAAGAACAAGGAGAAGGCCCTGGAGTTCCTGATCCGCGCGGATGAATTGAAGCCCAAGGATCCTACCTACGCCTCGGAACTCCTCGAACTCCTGCGTTCCGCCACCGAAGAATACCTGGCCAAGGGCGAGACCTCCAAGGCCATCGAACTCTACGGCATGATGCTCGAGCGGGATCCCAGGAACAAGAAGGCCAACCTGTACATGGGCATGTGGATGGCGGACAACCGCGACTTCGGCTCCGCGGAGCCGATGCTCAAGGTGGGCCTGGAGCAGTCTTCGGAAACCAAACCGGTGCTGGACAAGGCGTGGAGGCTCCTGGGCGATTGCCGGGCCGCCTCGGGAAAGTACAAGGAGGCCCTGGAGGATTACAAGCGCGCCCTAGCCATCGACGACAAGGACAAGCCCGCCGCGGTCGCCCGCCTCGACATGGCCCGCGCCCTCAACCTCCAGGCCGAGATCCCCGCGGCCCTCGCGGACGTGGTCCGCCTGGATTCGGCGAACACGGACGCCTGCCTGGCACTCGGCGAAATCCGGCTCAAGGCCGACGACTTCCCGGCCGCAGCCGCCCTGTACCGTCGCGCCGCCCTCGCCCGCGACAACGACGCCTCCGCCTGGGCCCGTTATGGAGACGCTCTCGAGGGCTTGAAACGCAATCCCGAAGCCATGGCGGCATGGGACAAAGCCTATGCCCTGGGCGATCGCAATGCGTACACCATGCAAGGCCTGACGCGGTTGCACCGCGAGGCCGGCTCCCTGGACAAGGCGGAAGGCGCCCTGGAGGATCTGGTCTCCATGCAACCCGAGAACGATGAGGCGTGCGCCTGGCTGGGCGAGCTCTCTTTCAAGCAGGGCAAGCTGGAAAGGGCCGAGGAGATGTACGCCCAGGCCTTGCAGGGCGCTCCCGACAAGATCGAATACACCCAGGGCCTGGGGGAGATCTTCCTGCGCCGGGGCGATGCCGAATCGGCCCTGGAACTTCTCGAGCCGGCCAAAGCCCGCCTCAAGCCCGAAGGCCGGCTGACCCTGGCGGAAGCCTTGCGCGCCGTGGGCAAGACGGAAGCGGCCCTGCCCCTTTATTTCGAAGCCAACCAGAAGGTCCCTTCGGCCCGTTCCGTGGCGGGCCTGGCGGACGCGCTCCTGGACCGTTCGAAACCCTTGGACGCCAAGCGCCAGATCGAAGCCTCCGCATTCGTCAAGGAACCGCAGGTCCAATTGCGCTTGGCCAAGGCCTCCCTGGCCCTGCATGATCGCGAGAAGGCCGCCGACATCCTCGAAGCCCTGGTCAAGCAGGACAAGGAGAACGCCGACTTCATCTACAACCTGGCCCTGGTCCATTACGAGCAGAAGAACACCGACCGGGCCCTCAAGGAATTCAAGTCCGCCCTGCAGAAGCGCGCGGACCTGGCCGGGGCCGCCTACCATACGGGCATGATCCTGTTGTCCATCGGGCAGATCAACGAGGGCAAGGCCTACTTCTACTCCTTGGCGCAGAACGTCGCCAAGCCGGACCGGGCCATGGGCCTGCGGGGCCTGGCGGCCGCGAGCCAGATCGAGAAGAACCTGAGCGAGGCTTCGGATTACCTGGTGCAGTCCGCGGAGGTGTTCCCCACCGCCGAGGTCATGGCCGAACTCTCCGAGGTCAGCCTGGCGCTCGGAAACCCGAAGGACGCGGAGACCTGGGCGCAGAAGAGCCTGGAGGCCGACGAGGATTTCCCGCGCGGGATCGTGGCCCTGGCCGAAGCGATGATGGCGCAGGGACGCAAGGACGAAGCCAGGGATTTCCTGAAGGAGGCCCTGACGCGCAATCCCCGCGCCTGCGACGTGCACATCGAATCCCAGAAGGTGAACCTCGCCCTCGAGAACGTGCAGGGCATCGCCACCGACAGCCGCCAGGTCCTGACCCTTTGCCCGGATGAACCCCTTTCCTACTACTACGCGGGCGTGGCGGCGGATCGGTCCTACCGGAAAAAGCAGGCCGAGGAATACTTCAAATCCTTCAAAAAGCTGGGTGGCGACAAAAGCGTCCTTCCCAAGGGATATTGAACCCGCCCAAGGTACCGTAAAATTGTATTTATCGATCGGCCGTCCTTGGAATCATCCGGGCGGCCCAGCGGAATGCGGAAGGAAGGCGTGCATGGACGGCAAGGAAAAGACCGGTTTCGGCCGCAGGCGATTCATCGGGGCCGCGGCCGCTGCATTGTTCGCCGGCGTGGCCATCCAGATCACCGGTTGCACCACGGACGACAAGGCTGACCCGCCCGCGACCGGGGAAGGGGACAAGACCGCCACCATATCCGACAACCATCCCGCGCCGCACAAAGCGGTCATCACAAAGGCCCAGCTCAGCGCGGGCGGCGCGGTGACCCTCGACATCCAAGGCGCGGCCGACCATGGCCATTCCCTGGCCCTGACCGCCGAGCAGGTCGCCACCATCAAGGCCGGGACCATGGTGATGCTGAACTCCACCGTAACCGGCGCGCATCAGCATATGATCATGTTCAACTAAGCCGGGATCGGGGATCAGGGCGCCTCGGATCCCCGGGCGCACGTTCCCCTTTTCCATGCTATCTTTACCTTCCGGAAACCCGATCCGGACCCGAACTTGAAATCCAATACCCCCTTCGACGTCGTCATCACCTGCAATTACTCGCCTTGGTCGAGTTATAAGGGCGGCGGGCAGAAATCCGTGCATATGCTGGCCGAAGCCATGGCCGCGGAGGGGCGGAAGGTCTGCGTCGTTTTCAGCAAGGTGCCATGGGAGGCGATCCCCCTGCCCGCCGACCTGCCCTATGAAGTGCGTTGGGCCTTTTTCATCGGGCTGCGCCCCGGTGTCAGCTCGCCCCTGCGCTTCCTGAACGGCCTCACCTTCCTTCCGACGGTCCGCCGGCTATGCGGACCGGATACCCTTCTCATCGGCAACGGAGACGAGGCGAGCCTGTACTGGACCATCCGCTCCCGCGGCAAGCTCGTCTTCGGCAGCCGCAATACCTATGACGATTTCCTGAAGGGATCGGACTGGACGCGGCTTTCCACCTGGATCCGCATCCTCTTCAAGGAACCGCGCTTCGTGGCCGTGGCCCTGGCGGCGCGCCGGGCGGACGTGTCAACCTGCACCAGCGGCTTCTCGCTGGAGCAATTGCGCCAATGCTTCGGCATCCCGGGCGCCCGCGCCGCCGTCATCCCGAACGGTCTCGATCCGCTTTTCTTCCGGGCCGCGTACAAGGAGTCCGGCCAGACCGGCGTGCTCTTCTTCGGGCGTCTGGCCGCCAACAAGGGCGCGCATCACGCCCTGGAAGCCTTCCTCCGCCTTCCGCCGGAGCAAAGGCGCGCGCATCCCCTGACCTTCGCCGGGGACGGGCCGCTCAAGGACAAGCTGGAACGGACGGCGCGCGAAGCCGGAGCCGCGAACGAGGTGATCTTTTCCGGGTGGCTTTCCAGCCGGCAACTCGCGGAGGCGATCACCTCCTGCCGCCTGGTATTGCTTCCCAGCCTGGAGGAATCCTTCGGCAACGCCATCCTCGAGACCTTGGCCACGGGCCAGAACCTCATCTCGACCACGGCCTGCGCCATTCCGGAGGTCGCCGGCCCTTACGGCACCTTGGTCGCCTCCGGCGACGTAGCCGCCATGGCGTCTGCAATGGCCCGCGAGCTCTCCCGCATCCGCGGGGACGGCGAAATCGAAGAGCAAAGGCGCTACTTCCAGGATCGCTTCTCCTGGCGCGCCTCGGCGCGGATGTACCTGGACCTCGAAAGCGCGGGCCGGATCGCGGGCCAGGCGAAGGCCGCGGGCGCCATCCGTCCATGAGCCGTCCCCGGCGCACCGTCAAGGTTCCGGCGGCGCTCGAGCTTTGCGCGACGCTGGCCTTCTTCATCGGCCCGCTATTCCTCCCCGCCTCCCCGGCGGCCGCTCCGCGACCGGGCGCCACAGTAACATTCGGGTTACGCTACGACGATTGCTCGGCCTCCAGCCCGGAAGGCCTGGAGCGCTCCATCCTGGCCGCCTGCGCGCGCACCGGGGTACCTTGCACCTTCGGCGTGGTGCCCGCCATCGGGGCCGGGGACAATCACCTGCCCGACAGCGCCGGGAACCTCCCCCTGCCGCGCTCCCGCATGGACCTCTTGATCGAGGCGCGGGATGCGGGCGTTCTCGAGATCGCCTTGCACGGCTACGCCCATCGGGCCGCCAGGAAAGGCGCGCGCAGCGAATTCGCCGGGGTGCCCGCTGCCATCCAGGCCCGCCTCATCGCGCGCGGCAAGGCGGAACTGGAAGCCTTCGCGGGCCCTCTGGCCACCTTCATCCCGCCGTGGAACGCCTACGACGCCAATACCCTCGCGGCCCTTTCGGCCGACGGCTTCACCGTGCTTTCCGCCGATCCCGCCGGAACCGCGGATCAGGCCCTGGGCATCCGTTTCGTTCCCGCCACATGCCTGATACCGGAAGTCGGCAAGGCGATCGAAGCCGCGCGCAAAGCCGGGGGCGGGATCGTCGTCGCGTACTTCCATCCCTACGAGTTCCTGGAGATCGACCCCAGGCGCGGCCTTTTCTCCAAGGCCTCCTTCGATAGCACCCTGGCCTGGCTGGCCTCCCAACCCGATGTCCAGACCCTTACCCTGGGACGGATAGCGGAGTTGCCCCAGGCTTCCCCCGAGGTTTACGCCGGATATTCCCGCTGGGCCCGCCTGACCCCGCCCTTCCTCGAGCGATCCTTCCGGCCCGCCTTCCGGACCTATCCCAACCCGGGGTTCCCCGCCCTGCCGGGCCCGCTTTGGGTTCCCTTGGCGGTGCTTTCCGGGTTCCTTTTCCCGGCCTTGGCGGGAGCCATGGGGGTTCTGGGGATAAAAAGGCTGAGTCGTCCGAGGCGGGCCGGGTTCGGCCGTAAAACCGGCGTGGTTCTCACGCATCTGGGAATCGCCGCCGGGGTCATGGCCGCCATATGGCCCTCCTATCCCGGAACGGTCCTTGGCGCGGTTTTGGCCGGTGCCGGTTTGGGTCTTTGGGGACCTTGGGGTCAGAAATACCCCATGTAAAATACCCGCCAGCGCGTAACTTTAAGGGAAATCCGAAGGCTCCGGTGGAGGAGTCGGAAGACAGTATCGGAAGAATGAAACCAAGCCAAACAAGGGTCCCGGGTGGATCGCCCTTTTCCCGGCCAGCGACCAGCGCGCGGTTGCTTCTCCATGCCCTGGCCGCCCTCCTTTTCATCCTTCCCGGCTTGGCCCGGGCCATTCCCATCCCCGTCAGGTCCGCGCAGGACTCTTCCATCGTCCCCGTCAAAGCGGCCTTCTACGATCAGCTGATCGGCGGGATCTCGGGAGAGTTCGGCGCGCGCCACAAGGACGTTTGCGGGTACAGCACCGCTTTTCCCGGACCCACGGGAAAGACCTGGGACCTCACCGTGAAGATGGTGCAGGACACCCTGTCCTACAACAAGGATCTGGGCAAGAAGATTCCCTTGAAGGGGCCCTCGGCGTGCAATTCGGAAAATATCGAAAAGTGGTTCGATCCCACCTACTCGAATTCAGCGGTCTGCCAGGAACTTCCCTTCACCCTGATCAAGGACAGCGGTTCGGTCCGCATGCGCTACAAGAACCTCCAATTCTTCCCCATCGACAACCTGGCCACGCCGGATCAATTGGAAGAGACCCAGGCGGATTTCGAAAAGGATCCGATGCTCGGTCCCGATTATACCGGCGTGCATAACCTGACCTTCCCCCCCGGATATTCGGGAAAGCACAACTTCAATTGGTGCATGGAGATCAATGCCCAATTCAAGTACCGGGGCGGCGAATCCTTCATGTTCAACGGCGACGACGACGTCTGGGTCTATCTCGACAACAAGCTGGTGGTGGACCTGGGCGGCATCCACGGCGGCGCCCAGCCCAAGGATACCCTCCGCGTCGATACCCTCCCGTACATCAAGGACCGCATCGGCGAGGTCTTCGACTTCGACCTGTATTTCTGCGAGCGCCGCCCCGCCGGGTCGGGCTTCTCCATGGCCACCAGCCTGGATCTCAAGCCGGTCCTATTCCAGGATCTGGAAATCGTCCTCGAGGACGGCAAGGTGCTGAACCCCAAGCTGCCGGTCAAGGGCAAGCAAAGGCTTTGCGCCATGCCCCAGTACTCCCAGGCTTATTGCGCCAATAGCGTACCGCTTCCCTCGGGACCGTTCTATCCCGCCACCTGGACCGTCAACGGAACCGTCATCGCCAGGGATTCGTCCTGCATCTCCCTTGATCCGGGCGAACTGCCCCTCAACAAGCGCGTTACCCTGGCCGCCAAGGCGGAAGGCAAGACCGCCCGGCTCAACCTCCAGGTCTTGAAAGCCAACATTCCCGAAGCCCTGGTCCTGAAAGGCAACGGCCGCCTGGAATCCCTGGAACTGCCCATGGACATCCGCTCGGACTCCCTGGAAGCGCCTTCCCGCATCGATTACCCCTTCGCGGGCTCGGCCCACAGCGATTCCCTTTTCCCGGAAACCTTCCTGAAATCCCGCCGCACGGCCGTTCTCGCCTTGGACAAGGATCACAAAGGACCCTGCGGCCATAGCGGGATCGACTCGGGCAAAGCCGCCTTCTGGCAGACCGTAACCGGCAATAGCCTGTCCTTCGAAATCCCCATCAAGGACTCCATCACCCCCGCCGTGCGCGCGGCGGCCTGGCAGCCTTCGCCCCGGCGAGGGGACCTGCAATTGGATCTGTCCCCCTCGGAGGCCATGTCCGCGGCGTTCCCGGGGAAGATCGGCCTCCTCTTCAAGAACAAACGCGGAAGCGTTTGGCGGCTGGACCTGAACGCCGGCAATCCCATCAACCAGTTCCCGGATTCCTTCCGCGTGGCATTTCCCGCCAATGCGCCGTTCGATCCCAGGGACGTGGACAGCGTTTCCTTTTCGGACGGCGCCAGCGATGCATCCGGCAACGTCGCCCGCGCCAATTTCATCGCCATCGTTCCCGTGGCCTGGAGCTCGGCCAAGGCGGAGGTTCGGGCCGTCGGCCTGGAAGGCAATCCCGTCAAAGGCGACAATACCTCCCCCATCCTCTCGCCCATTTCCCTGGTGCTTCTCGACCGGCAGGGGAATCCGTACAATGCAACGGGGGACAATCCCAGGCTGGCCCAGGCCCATGGCCCCATCATCGACATCTTCTCCTCCGAGCGCCTGGACCGCCTGGAAATCCAGGTGTATTCGAACCTGGGCGCTCCGGTCGACAACGGCAGATACGTTTTCACGGATGCGGAATGGGATCTGCTCCTCAACGACTCCGGCGGCGACACGGCCGTGGCCCGGATCCTCTGGTACCCTTCCGCCCATGGCGCGAAGCTGGGAACCGGCGTCTACGTGCTCAAAGGCGCGATCACCACCAAACGTTCCTTCGCCCAGGACGCTACGGGCCAATGGCATGAAAAGGTCCCGACGCGAAAGCTTTTCGGCCCGCTCCTTTTCGGATACTTCCGCAAATAACCCGCGGGCTCCCGTCCGCCTTTGATCCGGAACCTCGCCGAACGTATTTTCTATTAAGACCAATCCCCGCTCGAAAGCTCGGAGCGCATCGATGATGGCGCCGCGGATACCACACCGAAATTGATCGGGAAACCGACGACGAATCCGGCCGCAGGGCCCGGAGCCCCCCCGAAACACCCGGGGACGCGCAGCAAGGGGCTTCGGGACCCTGGGGCCGCCACGGCGTACCGGAGGAGGAACAATGGGCGATTTGACCACAAGGCGAAAAGGCGACCGGTCCCGATCCCAATCCCGCACCCGCGACATCATCGCGGGCCTGCGGGAGAGTCTCGCGGGAAGGCGGAAAAGCGGCCCCGCAGGTCCCGCGGGCGATTTCTTCGGCCGGAATTGGCCATCCCTGGAGGTTTCCGAAAACGAGAACGAGGTGGCCGTAAAGGTCGAGGTCCCGGGACTTTCGGAAAAGGACCTGGAACTCAGCTACCTCGACGGCTCGCTCCTCATCAAAGGGGAAAAGCGGGAGGAAAAAGAGGAGAACAATCGTGACGTATATTACCGGGAAAGCCGGTACGGCTCTTTCACCCGGAGCGTTCCCGTCGGCACGGACGTGGACTTCAACAAGGCCAAGGCGGAATACCGCCAAGGCGTGCTCAGGGTGAACCTCCCGAAAATCGCCGGAGGATCGCGGCAGACCAAACGGATCGAAATCACCTGACCTTGGATGCGGATTTCTGAAAGGAGGCTGATATGGCCCTCACGGATTGGACCTTTACGCCGACGCCCGGCATGGAACGCGAGTTCGATCGCCTGCGGCGGCAGATGGACGATATTTTCGGCCGGATAGGCCTCGGCGCCGCGGCGGGATTTCCCGCCATGAACGTTTACGATCGGCCCGATGACGTGATCGTGGCCGTCCAGGCGCCTGGAGTGCGCAAGGAGGACCTGACCCTGGATCTCCGGGAAAACACCCTGACGGTTTCCGCCAAGCGCGAGGCGCCCCTTTACCGGAACGCCTCCGTGCTGAGGGAGGAATGCGACTACGGCGAATTCAAACGTTCGTTGCGCATCCCGTCCCGGGTGCAGAACGACAGGATCGAGGCCCAATTGAAGAACGGCATCCTGCTCGTATCGATGCCGAAATCGGAAGAAGCGAAACCGAAGCAGATATCCATCAATGCATGAACGGCCAGGCCACCCTCGGTGAAGCCGCTTTCGCGGCGCTCCCGGAGGCGGACCGCAAGGAGGAACGGAAATGGCAACGGAACTGGAAAAGCGCCCCAGGCGCGAGGCCTCCAAGAAGACCGCCGAAGGCAATGCGGAAAGCCTGCTGGAACTCCAGAACGCTTTCCTGCCGGATGCGGGAATCTACGAGACCGAGGATAATCTATTCGTAAGGCTGGATCTGCCCGGGGTGGAGAAAGGCCAGGTGCAGATCGAGGTCGATGAGACCAACACCCTTCAGATAAGGGCCAGGAACGAATTCCAGGAGCCGGATGGAATCGTCTTCCGGGAGTTCTCGGTGGGCGACTACTACCGGTCCTTCCGTCTGGGGGAGGAATTCAGCAAGGACAATATCTCGGCCAAGCTGGAGGACGGCGTCCTGGAACTGGCCATCCCGAAGCGGGAAGAGGTCAAGCCGAGACGGATTTCGATCAAGGCCTGATCGGGAAGTCCGCGGTCCAAGCCGGATCCCGACCGGCTTGGAAATGCGAAGGGCCGCAGCGATGCGGCCCTTTACTCTTTCTGTCTACCGGATCCCCGGGGACCCTGGTCCGTGCGGCAAAGGGTCCGGGGCGAAGTCCTTTATCAATGGTCGGGGATGACGAATATCGTCGACCAGGCCTTCGCCGAGTAGGCGCTATCGGCCGTGCTCAGGGTATCGGTCGACTCATAGAGCAAGGCGGAGTCGCTGTCCGCCCCGACGATGTTGTACATCCCTTCCGACATCCTCGCCACCGTGAAAGACGAGTCCTTCTTGATGCTGGCATGGTACGGGCTGCCCGGGATGAAGATATAGTCGATCCCGAGGCTGATGCCCTGGAATCCCAACCGGCCCGAGAACGCCTTGACCGCCTTTTTGAGGCCATAGGTCTTCACGAGCTTGCCGAAGGCGCCGGGGTCGCTTCCTTCCGCCTTGGCGAATCCGGCCGTTCCGCCCAGGCGACGGTACCGGAATCCACCGATGAAGGCTTCCCTGTCCCCGCTGGCGGCCACCACGTTGAAATGGACCGTGGTGTCCCTGAGGGAGGAGGTATCCTTGCCGTGACGGGACAGGGACAGCTTGAGGGCCGCATCCATCTCCTCGGGCGTGAAGGAAACCGGGGTTCCGGAGGCGAAGTCCTTGGAGAGGAGGGGTACGCTGTCCTCCACCGGATTGAGGGCCTTGCCATAGAGGCTTACCCGGCCGGAAAGGGGTTGGCCGTCTTCCGGGGCGAAACCCAGTTCCATTTTCATGTCCATCTTTGGATTCTCCACCCCGTCGCTGCCGCCCAGGCAGCCGGAAAGGATGGCCATGAAACCGAACAATGCATATGGGAACGATGCGGATCGAGACATACGACGGCCGGAGGCCTTCCTGACTTCACCCATAACCCTTTTACCCATGGCTAATCGGCCGCCTGCGATGAGGATGCCTTGCGGGTTTCCTTCTCCGCGCCTTCTTCGAGTTCCGGAATCACCACGTTCGGGAACAGATGCATGGTCAGGGTGTACACCCGGTCCTCCCGCCGATCCTTCTCGACCATCTCCCGCAACTCCTCCCGGAAGGACTGGATCCGATCCTTGATGGACTGGAACCCTTCCTTGGAAATGTATACGGTTAGGGCATTATATTCACGCCATTCCGCCGGGATCTGGTCGAAAGTCTCCATGGCCAGCCGGGTCATTTCATACATGCGGTTTTTGCCCGCCAGGTCCAGGATTTCCCGTTCCGTGGCGATATGGTTCTCCGTGACCGCGTACCCGTTGGCCAGGCGCTTGATGAGTTTGAGATCCAGCAGGATGCGGATGGCCTCCTCGATTTCCTTCGGTGAGACCGGCGGGAAGATCTTGCGGGCGATGGCCTGGGGATTCTTCTCCTTCTGGTTGTACCCGAAGAAGGCGCGCACGACGGAGAAGTACCACTTGGAATAGTATTGGTATTCGTCGCTCTTGATGATCTTGGCGCGCGAGCCGCGGTACTTGGCGAGCTCGGAGAAGAAATGGTTCTTGGCCTCCATGCGGGTGGCCTGGTTGAACTGGACGAGCAGGTCGAAATAGCGGAACTCTTCGCCGATGAGGCCGAGGGCCTTGCCGAACTTGAAGCGCAGGTCCAGGGTAAGGTTGCGTTTGCCCGCGATGACCTTGGAGAGCAGGCTCGCGTTGGAAACGGGCAGACCGGCCTTGGCCGCGAAATGCCTGTTCGAGAACAAAGGGTTCTCTTCCTTGGCCCGGCGGCAGTATTCCGCCAGGTATGCCCGGTAATCCAGGTAGTCGAAAATGGAGAAAGGCGTTTCGGCGTCACTCATGGATACAATTTCCTCGATGGGACCGGTTTGCGGCTACGGTTAACCCCCCTTTCACAGGGGCAAAACGGCCCCGAAGTGCCTTTTTACGCGTAGGGGTGAGGTTTTTGAGGCCAATGCGACCCAGATTTGGAGAAAAACGCCATCGTTGTGCCATGCCTTGGGGATTGTACCATCCCCCTCGGGACGATGGCTCCGGCAAAAAAGGGGCTCAAGGCTCCGAGGCGGGATCACCCGCGGGTATTCCCGCGGGTACGGCCTTGCCCGGTTTCGCGGTCCGGACAAGGGGTGCGGTCTGCACGCGCGCGATCGAAGGGATCTTGGCCCGGGATCGGGCCTTCCCTTTCAGTTCAACGAACACGTCCGCGGCGAAATCCCGGAGGCGCACGCCTTCCGGATCCGCCTCTCCGCTCACGTTGCGCAGCTTCACAAGCACACGCATGGACTTGTCCTCCCCCTCTAGGGTCATCTCCTCTTCCGGGAGGTTAAGGGCGTATGCGTCCGGATAGCGATCGCGGAGTTTCTGGAAATGCGCGCCCATGTCCAGGACCGGACCCAGGGTATCGTCCTTGGAATGGAAGCGGATCGAGGCGGAAGCGGTATCGAATTCGAACCGGAAGCCGTCGGCGGCCGGACCTCCCGATTCCGCGAAAGGATCGAGCCCGTCGCCGGGACCCTGGCCGTCTTCCGGTCCAACGGGGCGCGCGCGGAAATCCGCGTAGAGGAGATCGAATCCGGAAACCTTGCGGACCGAGGTCGACAGGGTGCGGCAGGAGAAGGCCACGGCCTCCGCGCGTCCCGGCCCGGTGGCCTCCGGCGGCATATAGGGAAGCTCCAGGGCCTCCAGCAGGGCGAACTTGCCGTCCAGGGCCTTGTGCCAGGCCACGGAATGGGTCTGCCCGGAATCGTCCATGGCCGGGATCCAGGGCTTGATATCGGAAAGGCGTTCCCGTTCCTCGAGGTAGTCCGCGATACCGCCGATTTCCCGCGCCACATGGCGGGGAATGCGCCCGGGGGCCTTGGCCAGCTTGCCGCCGACCAGCATTCCGTGGGACTCCAAAAGCCCCTTCATGCGCTGGACCTGGCTCTTGCGCGACACCTCGAAAGCGCCCCAGGGCCCGAAGGAGGCCAGCAAGGCGACCAGGCACAGGGAGGCGGGCAGGATGCGCAGGTCCCGCGGCGCGTCCAAGGCGGAATGCAGCACGATGCCGCTGAGCCAGACTCCCAGGGCCAGCACGAAGTAACGGTTCTCGGTGATGCCGTACTCCTGCACGCGCTTCCCGATCGCGGCGAAAAGCAGGATGAGCACCGGGAAAAGGGCGAGGTGGAAGTGGCGGCTGTAGGCCTGGACCCAACGGTTGCCGCCCTTTTCCGCGAGCGGCTGGACCAGGAAAAGGCAAAGGAGCCCCAGGGCGCAGAAGCTCAGTAGCAGGTAGGTTACCCACCCGGTGGGCCAGCGCCAGATCATGATGGTGCGGACGGCGTAGGCGTATACGATGAACAGGTACACGCAGACCATGGGCATCAGGATCACCTGGCCCAGGATGCGGAGCTGGCGCGGATAGAGGAATACGGCCGCCGCTTCCGGGGGCGCTTCCGCGGAGGCGCCCGGCAGGGTCTCCGGAACGCGAGGCGCCCCGGCGAGGAAGAACCAGGTATTGAACAGGCCCAGGGCCAGGATGAGGGGATCCAGGAACCAGCCGTCCGGGATGTCCAGCTCGAACAGGTTCTTGATGGAAGCCAGGGCGACGCCCAGGCCGATATAGATCAGGGCGACGTATCCCATGGAGAGGCCCAGGCGCGCCGCCAGGGATTGGTTGAACCGCCAGAAGGAATCCACCGTGGCGCCCTTCCCCAAGGCGGAGGCCAGGGCGGCGCAAAGGTGCGCCGCCAGCATGCACAACCAGAACCGCGAAAGCCGGATGGGATAGGGCGTGGACACCAGGGACCAGAAAAAGCCGCAGAGCGACGCCACCCCGAGGACCTGGGCTACGACGCCTTCCCACTGCCGCCAGCCCCGGCTTTCAGCCAGCACGGTCAGGGAAAAGAGGAGACCTACGCCGAGCCACGCGGTCATGGCCAGGTTTCCGGCCACGGTGCGCGCCGCCACTTCCGGGAGAGGCAGGTGGTTGAGCCAGACCGCCGCCACCGTGCCGATCAGGCTCGCGGCGACCACCAGCGGAAACCGACCGAGGGTTTCCAGGGCCTGCCTTACGGCGGGATTCAGGGTAATCTGTCGCATCCGGGGGAATATCTAAGAAAAGGGCCGGATTGGGCAAGACTTTTCTGGTTTACCGGCCCCGGAAGTGGGAGAATAAGGGGGCAATTTGACCCCCGAATCGACATTCCCGCCGTATTTCGCGGGTCAATCCATGCTTATGTTTTCTGCCGTTCCGGAGAGGGCCAGGCCTGCGGAGCGCATCAACCAAGGAAAGGGTTCAAGATGATCTTCAGTACCGTGGGTTTCAGGGGGAATATCCTTCGCGCCATGCTCATCGCGGGCGGCGCCTTCAACCTCTTCGCGCAGGAGCCCGCGACCCAGGTTTCCGGCATCGTCAAGGACGCGGCCACCCAACAGCCTATCGCCGATGCGTTCGTCACCTTGCTGAGCAATCCGGATCTCCAGGCGATGACGGACTCCGTCGGCGCCTTCCAGATCAATCTCGACGGTACGCCCATCCGCGGCGGACGGGGCGGCAACGCCGGCGCCGGGATGAGCCTGCGCGGCACCGAGCTCGCCTTCTCCACCGGCAAGTCCGGGGCCCGGGTTCTCGTGACCCTGCATGATCTGCGCGGCAACCGCCTGGCCGTGCTCAAGGACGCCCGCCTCGGCGCCGGCTCCTATACCCTGTCCGCGGCCCCTTCGGGCCTCGCCTCCGGCCTCTACCTCGTGCGCGCCATGGTGGGCAGCCAAGCAAGGTCCTTCAAGATGTCCACCCTGGCCGGCCAAGGGTCCGGTTCCTTCCGCAACATCCCCTCCGGATCCGCCCGGCTCGCCAAGGTCGCGATCGGCGGCATCGACTTCCTGGTGGTCCAGAAAGAGGGTTACCTGAAGAAGAACCATGAGGTGATAGCCTACGAGGATGCCCAGGCCGTGACCCTGGAGCCGAGCAAACCCGCGACCGCCAAGCTGGGCATCTTCTCCGATTCGGCCTTGGCCCAGATCGATTGGGCCAACGCGGCCATCTATTCTTGGGAACAGACCGCGCTCCTTTACACTGACTCCACCAATATCGGTTTCAACGGCAGCGTCGCCTGCATGCGCGTGACCACGGATTCCACCGCCATCTGGAGCGGGTGGGCCTATCACGTAGCCAAGCACCCCAATGGATCCCAGCCGACCGTAGATCTCACGCCCTATGCTGGCGGCAGTCTGCACTTGGCCGTTAAGGGCAACGCGCCCAACATCGGCGTCACGCTCAGTTCGCCTAACCAGTTCGCCGGTACAGCTCCTCTCATCGACCTCGGGACTAAGGGCTACCTTCCCGACAGCCTATGGCACGAAATCACCATCCCACTGACCGAATTCGCAGGCACCCTGAAGTTGAGCGACGTGTTCGTCTATGCCGGGTTCGTTTCCAAAACCACCGAAAACAGCATCTTCGATCCCCTGGCCACGTATTACGTGGACGACGTGTACTACATCCCCGCCCCCTGAGTCGGCCCAGGCGCGCGCGGCTTCCGGCCGCGCGCCCGTCCTCACCCGAAGCGCACCGCGGCGAAGAACACCTCTTCGCCCCGCTTCACCCTCAGCACCAGCTTCCCCTTTTTCCGCCCCTTTTCCGCCGCCGCGCGCAATTCCAACGCGGTCGCGACGCTTTTGTTTCCCGCCTCCAGGATGAAGTCCCCTTCCTTGATCCCGGCCGCGTCCGCCCGGCTCCCGTCCTCCACTCCCAGGACCACCACTCCTGTCCCCGATCCGGTATGGTAACGCCGGCGTAACTTCTGGTCCGGCTCCGCCACCTGGAGGCCCAGGCGCGCTCCGGCATCCGCCCCGTCCCCGGCCTTGCTCCCGGGAATCCCGTCGCGATCATCCGGATCGTCCTGGCCGCTCCCGGCCGTCAGCGCCTCCTCCCGCTTGAGGGCGACCTTCACCGTAACCTCCAGGGTCTTGATGCCTCGCATCAGGGTCAGATCCACCTCCTTGCCCGGCTTCGCGTCCGCGACCGCGCCCATCAGGGACGCCGCATCGCGGGTCTCCACGTCGTCCATGCGCAGGATCACGTCCCCGCGCCGGAGTCCGGCCGCGTCCCCGGGCCCGCCCTTGGCCACCGAAGTCACCAGGACGCCCTTGGTGGCCTTCAGATCCATCGCTTCCGCGAGCCGCCCGTCCACGGTCTGGATGGAGATGCCGAGCCAGCCGCGCGTCACCTTCCCGTCCTTCACCAGTTCCGCCATCACCTTTTTCGCCAGGTTGGAGGGGATGGCGAACCCGATGCCGGTGTTCCCGCCATTCTGGGATACGATGGCCGTGTTCACGCCGATAAGTTCCCCCCTGAGGTTGACCAGGGCCCCGCCGGAATTACCCGGATTGATGGCCGCGTCGGTCTGGATGAAGTTGCCGTAGGGGTTCATCTCGGGATTACGCCGGCCCTTGGCCGATATGATCCCGGTGGTCACGGTCTCGGAAAGGCCGTAAGGGCTTCCCACCGCCACCACCCACTCCCCCACCCTCAGCTTTTCCGAATCGCCCAAGGGAAGGGACGGAAGCTTGCCCGGTTTGCCCTTCAGGCGTATCACCGCCAGGTCCGCGGTCTTGTCCGCGGCGATGATCTCCGCGTCGAACTCCCGATCGTCCGAAAGCCGCACGCGCAGGGAGCGGGCGTTCTCGGTCACGTGGTTGTTGGTGAGGATGAGACCGTTCGGGCCGACGATGACGCCGGAGCCGAGCCCGTTCTCATGGCGGCCCGCGCCGCGTCGGCCGCGACCGGGCCCATCCTCATCGCCATCGTCGTTCTCTTCGTCATCGCGATCATTCCAGGGCGCGGCGTTACGCGTGGAATACACGCTCACCACGCTGGGGATGACCTTTTCCGCGACGTCCGCGAAAACGTCGCGGCAGGCCTCCTGGCCCGTCAGGAAGCGCCCGCTCCCCTTTCCCGGGATGCTGTCGTCGTCCGGATCCGCCTTGCCTCCGTGCGCTCCCGCCGCGAGGACGGCGACCGCCGTTCCCGCCAGGGCGAGGACCAGGAAGGGGCGGCCTTTACGTTCAATGGTTCCCATGAAATGCTCCTTATAAGGCGTAGACCTGCACGGTCGCCGCTGCTTCCCAACCATAAGGCAAAGGGCGTACCAGTCCGTTTCGGCGGGTCTATACGCTTAAGCGAAGCGGATTCGCCATCCCACGGTGCCCGGTTTATGGACACCGGAGAAGGGAAGCCAAGAAGGTGGACACCCGGAAAAACGGGAGTAGGGGCCCAAAGGAGATATTTTTGTAATCGTTATACGGGTTTTAAATTATTCCAACTTCTCCTTTTAATGGTCTTTAATTAATTTTTTAGCCTTTTATAAGCTCTATTTTGTAATCTATGGGCTATTTTAACTTTACATCCAGCCCGGGAATGGGGTATATTCGGAACAGTCAGACGGGCTTTTACGAATCACCTGCATGAAAGGACCTTCTATGCAACCCTCCCTCTCCCGCAAAACCACCTGGGCGGCCCTGATGGGCGCGGCCCTATTCCTCGGCGCCTGCGTCACCTCCAACGAGGACAAGGCCGCGGTCGATCCGAAATTCGCCGATGCCACCATCGACGCCCGCGTCGCCGGGCAATCCCTGTCGGGAAGCTTTTCCCAGGGCAAGGACTGGGCGACCACCTTCACCGCCCCCACCGGCCTCCAGGCCCTGGGCGGCGTTTCCGCCAACGTATCCACCCTGAAGAAACAGGCTTCCCAGGCCGGGGACATCGATCTGGGCGGCGAACTCCACGCCAACCTCGACGATACCGCGAAGGGCTTCGCCACGGTCTACGCGGAATACCAGTTGCTGCTCGCCAAGGTGAAGGACACCGCCATCGTGAAGTGGGACGCGAAGGCGCAAGATACGATCAAGGACAACGAAACCATCCTTTCCTTCAAGCGCATCACCACCCACCTGAGCGGCAAGGTGGAAACCGCCGAGTTCACGGACGGCGACGGCGATAAGCAGGTCACCGCGGTTCCCGGCAAGGACAACAAGGTCAAGCTGGTCCTGACCGCGGAGGAGAACGGCGCAGTCGAAAAGACCACCCTGCTCATCGGAGCGGGACCCGACGCGGACTTCGACAAGGAAGAGGACAATACCGTATTGGAAGCGACCTGGATCAAGACCAAGGCCGGCGTTACGACGGGCACGGGCGCCTTCCTGGACGCGGACGGCGACGGCGTCATCACCGACAATTCCAAGACCTGCCTGGTGCTGGCCCGGTACTCGGAAATGGAGCCCAAGGATCGCCCCCTGATCCTGAAGGCGGATTTCGAAGCCAAGATCCGGGTATTCGCGGACAAGGCCGGGGACGAGCCCGTCAGCTTCTCCTACCAGGAAACCACCCGGCTGCACCGCACCAACGTGATCACATTCAAGAACCGCGCCGGCGGCTCGGAAATCGTCAAGGGCGACACCATGATCGTCCACCTGGAGACCACGGTCGCCAACGAGGACGATACCTTGAAGCATGCCTCCATCGAATTCGTGATGAACCCGGGCCAGGATCTGAAGAGCGATCTGGATGACGTCTGTTACGCCATCCACATCAAGACTTCCAAGCGCCTGGTCCTGGAACGGGACGCGGAGTTCAACTTCGTGTCGGCCAAGCCCATCCCCCACGGCCAGGAACCCGTGGAAGGCACCTTCGACGGCAAGGTCGCCTACGCCAACGGCAAGAGCGCCAGCCTGAAAGGCTCCTTCTCCCCGAGCGGCTTCTCCGCAGAATTCACCGGCCCGGAAGGCAATACCGTGAAGGTGGAATTCACCAAGAACGGCGCGGTGGTTCCTTAACCGATGGGTTGATTCCGGATCATTTCGCCGGGACCCGTCTGACTCCCCCGGCGAAGCCGCCGCGGTCGCTCCCTTCACGGGGAGGAGGCCGCGGCGAGGATCGGGCCGCGCAGGCCGGCACGCAATCGGACCCGAAAGGGTTCGGGCGAACCCCAGAGGGTTCGGGCGAACCCCAGAGGGTTCGCTTTTCATTTGTACGGTAGGAAGGAAGGATTCCGGCCGGCGTCGAGGGACGGCGCCGATCGCTTCCGGAGGCGGCTAAAGGATGACCGGGCTATCCGGAAGTTCGTTCACGTCCTGGGCGCCGGTAAGCGGGAAATGCGTCGAGAGGTGCTTTCCGACCGCTTGGATGCCCTGGATCACCCCGGCCTCGAATCGGCCCTGGCGGAACTCCGCCTCCATGGCCTTGCAGATCTCCTCCCAGCCCGCCGGGCCCACCTTGGCGTGCACGCCCCGGTCCGCCAGGATCTCCACGTCCCGGTCCGCGACCAGGAGGTAGATCAGGATCCCGTTGTTCTCCTCGGTATCCCAGACGCGCAATTGCGAGAAGACCTGGACGGCCCGTTCCCGCGCGGTTACCCCCGAAAAGAGGGGCATGAGGTCCAGGGAGCCTTCCACGGCGAAACGGATTTCCCCGTGATGGCCCGCCTCCGAAGCCGCGATGGCCGCGGTGATCCGTTCCAGGGAAGCCGGGGGAAAGAGGGTTTCCACCTCGGGCTTGCCGGTCCAAAGATGCCTGGCCGTCCGTTTCCAATCCATGGCTACCACTTTCCCGACGCGCCGCCGCCGCCGAATCCGCCGCCGCCGCCGCCGAACCCCCCGCCACCGCCACCGCCAAAGCCGCCGCCCCCGAATCCGCCGAAGCCTCCCATGCCGCCGCCGAAACCGCCGCCGCGCCGGTTGCCGAAGCCGCCTCCACCTCCTCCGCCCATCATGGTGAAGAGCAGGGCCACAACGCCCGCCACAGCGCCCAGCAAGAGGGAGCCGAGCATGAAGTACGCCAAGGCTCCGACCAGCCCGCCGGAGAAGATCCCGCCGCGCATGCGGCCCATCCCCGCGCGCAGGGCGCTGGATATGAAGAAGGCCAAAACCAGCAGTCCCATGCCGAAACCGCCGCCCTGACCGTGGCCGCGTCCCGGGACCGGCCTGCGTTCGGGGGGAGGCAAGGCTTCGCCCTGGACCACCTTTTCGATGGCGTCCACGCCCGCCTGGATGCCCCCGGCGAAATCGCCCTGTTGCAAATGCGGAGTGATGATTTCGCTGATGATGCGTTTGGAAACCAGATCGGAAAGCGCGCCTTCCAGCCCATACCCGACCTCGAGCCGCAGGGAACGGTCCTGCTTGGCCACCAGCAGGATGACGCCGTCATCCTCCTTTTTACGGCCGAGCTTCCACTTGTCCGCCACGCGGATGGAATATTGCTCGATGGCTTCCGGCTGGGTGGTGGGGACGATCAGGACGGCGATCTGGCTGCCCTTTTGGGCCTCGAAGGCGATGAGCTGGGATTCCAGCCGCGACGCATCTTCGGAGGACAGGGTTCCCGTGAGATCGACCACGTGACCGGTCAATTCCGGAACGGCGACATACTCCGTGGCGAAGGCCCGCGGGAGGATAAGCAGAAGGAGGAGGGCCAGGAAACGGATCATGTACCCTCGGGCGCGCGTTCGGATCAACGGGTTGCGGGTTCCGTCGTCTTGGGCGGATTGCCCGCAGGAGCGGATTGCGGCGTGGCCGTACCGGGGGCCGGTTGCGTCCCGGGCGCCGGAACGGCCGGGGCCGGAGGCGGCGTCCCGAAGTCCACGGTCGGGGCCTTGGAGATGGCGCCCTCATCTTCCACGGTGAAATTGGCCTTGGGATGCATGCCCAGCCATTTGGCGGTCAGGTTGGAAGGGAAGGAACGGACCTGGACGTTGAAATCCCGGATGGATGCGATATAGCGGTTGCGGGCCACGGCGATGCGATTTTCCGTGCCTTCCAATTGGGCCTGGAGATCCCGGAAGGAGGCGTCCGCCTTGATATTGGGATAGTTCTCGGCCACGACCATCAACCGGCTCAAGGCCCCGGTCATGCTGCGCTGGGCGGCGATGAACTTGTTCATGGCCTCCTGGTCGTTGACCAGGTCGGGGGTGGCCTGGATGGAACCCACGCGGGCGCGGGCTTCGGTCACCTGGGTCAGGACTTCCTTCTCATGGCTGGCATAGCCCTGGACGGTTTTCACCAAATTCGGGACGAGATCGGCCCGGCGCTGGTATTGGTTGACGACCTCGGACCAGGCGGCCTTGGTATCCTCATCCTTGGATTGGAGGGTATTGTAGCCGCATCCGCCCAGCACCAAGGCCACGGTGAGAAGGGCCAGGGGCATGAGGGATTTGGATTTGACGGGAATCATTTTGTGCTCCGGTTTCGATTGCTTCCTAAAATATAAAACTATCTTTTGCCCTGCCCGAATCCCGCCGTGGAGACGCCGAGAAGGGTCTTTTTTATGGAAAGCATCCGGTTACGTCCCAGTAACGCCGCGAAGACTTTCAACCCAACCCAAAGCAAAGGCCGCCTATGTTTTTATCGAACATGAAATCGCTCCGTACCGGCATCATTCCCGTCCTGGCCATGGTCTTGCTCGCCGGCCTCTCCGCTTGCAATAAAAAAGATGCGGGCTCCGCCGACAATGAAATTCTCATCGGCCATTACGGTTCGCTCACCGGCGCCACCGCCACCTTCGGCCAGAGCGCCCAGAAGGGCATCGAAATGGCCGTGGACGCCATCAACGCCAGCGGCGGCGTGCTCGGGAAGAAGCTCAAGGTCCTCGTCGAGGACGATCAGGGCAATCCCATCGAGGCCCAGACCGCGGTTACCAAGCTCATCAACAAGGATCGCGTCGTGGCCGTGCTCGGCGAGATCGCATCTTCCAACAGTCTCGCGGCCGCCCCCGTGGCCCAGCAGAACCGCATCCCCATGATCAGCCCGGGGTCGACCAATCCCAAGGTGACGGCGGTAGGCGACTATATCTTCCGCGTCTGCTTCATCGACCCCTTCCAGGGCCTGGTAATGGCCAAGTTCGCGACCAATACCCTCAAGCTCAAGAACGTGGCCGTTTTGCGCGACATCAAGAGCGACTACTCCGTGGGCCTCGCCAACTTCTTCGTGGAGAACTTCACCAAGATGGGCGGCACCATCGTCACGGATATAAGCTACAGCCAGGGCGATAAGGACTTCACCGCCCAGCTCACCGCCATCAAGGCCAAGAATCCGGACGGCATCTTCGTGCCCGGCTACTATACTGAAGTGGGGCTCCTGGCCCGCCAGGCCCGCAAGCTGGGCATCAAGGTGACCCTCCTGGGCGGGGACGGCTGGGATTCCTCCAAGCTCTGGGAAATCGGCGGCGACGCCCTCAACGGTTGCTATTACTCCAACCATTACTCCGTGGACGACCCGAGCCCCATCCTGCAGAAGTTCGTGGCCGACTACAAGGCCAAGTACAAGGGCACCTCGGACAGCATCCCCGATGCCATGGCGGCCTTGGGCTACGATGCCGCCCTCATCCTCGCCGATGCCATGAAGCGCGCCAACAGCACCAGGCCGGACAGCGTCCGCGACGCCCTGGCCCAGACCAAGGGGTTCATGGGCGTTACGGGTAATACCACCTTGGACGAGAACCGCAATGCCGTGAAACCGGCGGTGGTGCTCGAAGTGGTGGTGGACGCCAAGGGCAACGGCAAGAACGTGTTCAAGGAAACCGTTTCGCCCTGAGGGCGGAACGCGGCCCCGCCGGCAAAGCCCCCAGGCATGGAAAGCTTCCTTCAGCAGCTGATCAACGGGATCTCCCTCGGGAGCATCTATGCCCTCGTGGCCTTGGGCTATACCATGGTCTACGGGGTGCTGCGCCTCATCAACTTCGCCCATGGCGACGTCTACATGCTGGGGGCGTATTTCGGGTATTACCTCTCGCGCGCCGTCCAGGGCAAGACCCCGAGCCATATCCTGGACGCCGCGGTCGTCATGCTGCTGTCCATGATCGGTTGCGCCCTGGTGGGCATGGTGATGGAGCGCCTGGCCTACCGACCGGTCCGGAAGGCCTCGCGTCTGACCCTGCTCATCATCGCCATCGGCGTGTCCCTGCTCATCGAGAACGCGGGCCAGCTCTTCTTCGGCGCGGATCCCAAGTTCTTCCCCCAGCTCATCCCGGAGACCCATGTCCAGATGGGCGGTCTGATGGTGACCAACCAGCAGTTGATCGTGCTTTTCACCGCCCTGGCCCTGATGATCCTGCTCAATCTCTTCATCTACCGCAGCCGCACGGGTAAGGCCATGCGCGCCGTCTCCTTCAATCTGGATGCGGCCAAGCTGATGGGCATCAATACCGATCGCATCATCGCCCTGACCTTCGCCCTGGGTTCGGCCCTGGCGGCCGCGGGCGGCATCCTGGTCTCCATCAACATCCCAGGCATCGATCCCCTCATGGGCGTGATGACCGGGCTCAAGGCCTTCGTGGCCGCCGTGCTCGGCGGCATCGGCAACATCTTCGGGGCCGTGCTGGGCGGCCTGATCCTCGGCCTGGCCGAGGTGATGGTGGCCGGCTACGGGAGTTCCACTTACCGGGACGCCATCGCCTTCCTGATCCTCATCGTCATCCTCCTGTTCAAGCCATCGGGCATCCT
Source organism: Fibrobacterota bacterium (assembly GCA_028287465.1). Lineage (GTDB taxonomy): Bacteria > Fibrobacterota > Fibrobacteria > UBA11236 > UBA11236 > Chersky-265. The sequence goes on along the minus strand of JAQBPO010000050.1, from coordinate 239,209 downwards.
GGGCAAGGGGCAGGTTGAAAAGGTATGAGGGTGAAGGGAAGGATTTTGCGACACCAGGGCGGTAGCCCGCAATGAAGCGCATTCTCTATATTTTTGGCGTCATAGGCGTCCTGGCCTTGCTTCAATGGGGCCTCACCGCCGTCCTGCTCGACGGGCCCGTCCGCCAAGGTCCCTATTACTACCAGATCCTGGTCCTGGCCGGCATCAATATCATCCTCGCGGTGAGCCTGAACCTCACCAACGGCATAGCGGGGCAGTTCTCCATAGGCCATGCGGGATTCTTCGCCGTGGGCGCCTACGTGGCAGCCTCGGTCAGCTATTACGGCGGGAGCGCGATCCGCGCCGCGGTCTCCTTCATTCCCCCCATGGGGCAGGACGCCGTGGTCCTTTTGATCGCCTTGGCCGCGGCGGCCCTAGCGACCGCCCTGGCGGGCCTCATCGTGGGCATCCCCTCCCTGCGCCTGCGCGGGGACTACCTGGCCATCGTGACCCTGGGTTTCGGCGAGATCATCCGCGTGCTCATCCTGAACATCGACGCGGTGGGCGGCGCGCGCGGCTTTTCCGGCATCCCCAAGCTGAGCAACTTCTTCTGGGTCTACCTGATGGCGGTCGCCACGGTAGTCACGGTCTGGAACCTGGTGCGCTCGACCTACGGCCGGGCCTTCCTGGCCATCCGCGAGAACGAGATCGCCGCCCAGGCCATGGGGATCGACGTGACGCGCCACAAGGTGCTGGCCTTCGTGATAGGCTCCATGTTCGCCGGCATGGCGGGTTGCCTGTTCGGCCATTACACCATGTACCTGCACACCAATTCCTTCACCTTCGTGAAGTCCTTCGAGATCATCATCATGATCGCCATCGGCGGCCTGGGAAGCATCGAAGGCGCGGTGCTGGGAGCCGTGCTGCTGACCGTATTGCCCGAGGCCTTCCGCGGGTTCGACAGCTACCGCATGATCATCTATTCCCTGGCCCTGATCCTGATCATGATCTACCGGCCCCAGGGCATCCTGGGCCAGAAGTCCCTGTTCGGGAAAAAACGCCGCAAGAGCGCCACGATCGACGCGGGCCCCACGGGAGCGAAGAGCGTGGCGGCCGAGACCGGCGTGGCAGGGAAGCAATAATGGCCCTGCTGGAACTCAAAAGCGCCACCATCCGCTTCGGCGGGCTGCTCGCGGTCAAGGACCTCACCTTCTCCGTCGAGGAGGGTGAACTCTTCGGCCTCATCGGCCCCAACGGCGCGGGCAAGACCACGGTGTTCAACCTCATCACCGGGGTCTACGCCCCCACCTCGGGCGAAATCCTCTTCAACGGCAAGCCCGTCCATGGGCGCCCTCCCCACCGTATCGCCGCGGCCGGCATCGCCCGCACCTTCCAGAACATCCGGCTCTTCACGGGCATGTCCGTGCTGGAGAACGTGCTCGTTTCCAACCACATGCACAGCAAGCTGGGCGTCCTGGGAGCGGTATTCCAAGGCGCGACCTACCGCGACGAGGAAGCTTCCTACCGCGAGGAGGCCATGCGGCTCTTGGAGCTTTTCCAACTCGACAAGTACGCCGACGAGGAGGCCGCCAACCTGCCCTACGGCTCCCAGCGCCGACTGGAAATCGCGCGCGCCCTGGCCACCAAGCCCAGGCTGCTCCTGCTGGACGAGCCCGCCGCGGGCATGAATCCCCAGGAGTCCGCCGACCTCATGCGCCTCATCCGCCGCCTGCGGGACGAGTTCAAGGTCTCCATCCTGCTGGTTGAGCATAATATGAAGGTGGTCATGGGCGTCTGCGAGCGCATCCAGGTGCTCGTGCACGGCGAAGCCATCGCCATGGGCGCGCCCGCGGATATCCGCAAGGACCAGAAGGTGATTGAAGCCTATCTGGGGAAGGAATGATCCCGGCATGCTGACCCTCAAGAACGTCTCCTCCCGCTACGGGGCCATCAAGGCCCTCACCGACGTGAGCCTGGAGGTGGAAAAGGGCGCGGTCGCGACCTTGATCGGCGCCAACGGCGCGGGCAAGTCGACCACCTTGCGCAGCATCATGGGCCTGTGCCAGCCTTATGCCGGAGACGTGGTATTCGAAGGCAAGCGCATCAACAAGATCCCCACCCACAAGATCGCCGCCATGGGTATCGCCCTGGTTCCCGAAGGCCGGGCCGTTTTCTCGAACCTGACCGTGCTGGAAAACCTGGAACTGGGCGGATACATGCAACGCGACGGCAAGAAGCTGAAGCGGGACATCGGGCATGTCCATGAGGTGTTCCCGCGCCTCAAGGAGCGCCAGGCCCAGATGGCCGGGACCTTGAGCGGAGGCGAGCAGCAGATGCTGGCCATCGGCCGCGCCCTGATGGCCCATCCCCGCCTGCTGTTGCTGGACGAACCCTCGCTCGGACTCGCGCCGCTCATCGTGCATGCCATCTTCGACGCCATCGATCGCATCAACCAGGAGGGGACCACCGTGCTCCTGGTGGAACAGAACGCCAACCTGGCCTTGAAGCGGTCGCAAAAGGCGTATGTCCTCGAGACCGGGCGCATCATCATGCAAGGATCCTCCGTGGACCTGGCGAACGATCCCCGCGTCAAGGAAGCCTACCTGGGAGAGTGACCTGCCACATTGGCAGGTGATGATGCTTGCGCCGCCTTCCCGGCGGCTTTTATTTTCCCTCCTCAATCCCCACCCAACAACACTCGGAATGCGTCCCGTCCGGACGCTGAAAGGGAACGCCATGGCCTTGGATATCCTGAAGGAAAAAGGGACGCCCATCGAGAACCAGCAATTCGATTGGAGGGATCTCGTGCGGGTCCCCATCAGCAAGCTGAACGACGATGCCTTCACGCGCGTGCGCATCATCCTGATGAACGGACTTGAAATGGGGGCCCTGCGCTGCCAGCATTCCTTCCATCAGATGAACGGCGACCTCCGCCTGCCCCTGGCCCGCGTCCGGCGCGTCGAGGCCTTCCAGCAGACCCTGGTCAATTGGCTGTTGCCTCCCGATCAATCCCCCCTGGAAACCACCATCGCCTACGAGCAGGTGGCCATCGAGGTCACGGCCCATGTTGCGCTGAACGAGCCCGATCCCTACAATGCCCAGGTCTACCGCTTCGGCATGCTCGAGGATTTCGACCACCTTTACAGGTTCTCGGCGCTCCTCGATCGCCTCGAAGGGAAGGACGCCAACAATATCCTCCAGAATTACACGGACATCCTGCCGGGAAGGCCCACCGCGGTCGAGCATCGCGCCCCCGAAGACGATTTGCGCGAACCGTACGCCCTGGACGCGGCCCCATTGACCAAGATCCACGCCCTGACCATCACCAATGCCGAGTTCCAGACGGAGAATTACTACAAGAACATCGGCCCCTTGTTCGCCGATCCCGGCGCGCGCATGCTGTACGCGGAAATCTCCTCCATCGAGGAGCAGCACGTGACCCAATACGGCTCCTTGATCAATCCTTCCGAGAGCCTGCTCGAGAAATGGCTCCTGAGCGAGGCCATGGAAGTCTACAACTACTACTCCTGCATGCAACAGGAGACCAATCCGCGCATCAAATCCATCTGGCAGCGCTTCACCGATTACGAGCTGGGGCATCTCCACCTGGTCATGGACCTGATGCGCAAGATCGAGAAACGCGATCCCGAGGAACTGCTCCCCAAGGAGATCCCGGATCCGATCAAATACGAAAGCCATCGCGACTTCGTCCGGCAGACCCTGTCCCAGGAAGTGGACCTGCGGGCCCGCGGCACCCAGTTCGTCCCGGCCGACCAGGAGGATCTCCGCTCCATCAATTACCGGGAGCGCCTGAACTCGAAGGGGTCGCCATCCACCATGGTGGCCGCCGGATATTCCTGGAAACCGGGAACGGAACTCCGGGTCCAATCCGAATCCCTCAACCTCGCCTGAAACCCGCCGAACCCATGGAGACCAAGATGAAAAAAGAGACCGAACTTGGAATGAACCGCACGGGCATGGCCATGGCCCCGAAGGAAGGCAAGCGCCAGAAGGAGAACGAATGGAAGGCGCCTCCCATCGCGCTGGGGGATTCCGGGGAAATCGTGCGCTTGCGCGCCGCATACGACGCCGAGTCCGGCCCCATCGGAACGGTATCGCCCCCGGCCACCATCAAAGGCGTCGCCAAGACCGCCTTGCAGATGGGCAAGGGGCATAACGCCACCGCCCTCATCGACAAGATCGGCGAGCGATTGGCCTTCGAACGCGCGGGCACCCGTCTTTACGAATTGCTGATCGGCAAATTCCGTGCGGGGGAATCGGAAACCGGGGACGCGGATCTTTCCGCCCTCATCCGTTTCCACGATGAGGAACGGGAGCATTTCCTGCTCCTGTGGAAGTGCCTGGAGCAATTGGGCGCGGATCCCACCGTACAGACGCCCTCGGCCGACCATACCGGCGTCAAGGGCATGGGCCTGCTCCAGACCATGTCCGACCCGCGCAGCACCTTCTACCAGTGCCTGGACGCGATTCTGATCGCGGAACTGGCGGACAACGAAGCCTGGAAGCTTTTATCGGAGGTGGCCGATGGCATGGGCCTTTCGGATATGGCGGCCTCCTTCCGGGACGCGCAGGCCCAGGAGCAGATCCACCTGGACACCATCAGGACCTGGTGGGCCGCCCTGGTCAAACAGGAAGCGGGCATCGAAGAAGAAGTCCACGCTTAGGCGGACCGCGATGGGGGTTGAAGCGGCGGATCGTTTCCATACGGTCTGCCGTTTCCGTTTCCGGTCCCGATGCGGGACCCGGATCCGGATCAGCCGCGCGCGGGGGACTTTGGTCTGCCCGTCTTTCCGGGCTTGACGGATACGGATGCCTTGCCCGGCCGGACCGGCTTGGCCTTGACCTTCGCCTTTGGATCCGGCTTGGCCTTGGATGGGGCCTTGGCCGGGAAAGCCGCCTTGGCGACGGCCTTGGACTTGGACTTGGACTTGGGCTTTCCCCGCGTGTCGCCGGCGCCGCGGGACGCGGCAGGAGCGACAACATGGGCTTCGGTGACTTCCGCGAGGCGGGCCTTGCCTTCCGCCGTGAGGTGCAGGATCCATTCCTGGTACCGGAAGGACTGGCCGGGCTTCGGCGCATTGTCCGGGCCTTCGATGGTCAGGAGCGGTTTGCCTTTCCGGGACAGATCCAAGGCATAACGCGCGACCTGCAGGTCGCCCAGCCCCAAAGGCCTTACCAGGGGTTCGCTCCAGACCCGGCGGAGGAATTGCGGGAAGTGCGCGTTGCCGGCCGAGGCCGAACGCAAGAGGGCGGTTTCCAGGGCATTGGGCTTGCCATTCGGGGTGGGCAGGCGCCCAAGATGGGAGCGCAGCCCGCTCTTGAGCAAGGGCCAAGGCTCGAAGCCCTTGCCCGATTGGGCCCATTTCAGGAAGGACTCCCAACCCTTGGACGAGGATGCGGAATAGGCGGCCCAGACCTTTTTCGCCAGGGTCAGCAAGGCGGGTTCGATGGGGATGCGCCCGGCCAGGAGCTTGGGAAAGGCTCCCGGCAGGCGCACGCCCAGGGGTTTCTCCGGACAGATGATGGACGCGCGGCCCTTGCGCTTCAACGGTTCGGGCAAGGTGGCGAGCAGGTAGACGAGGTGGATCTGGCAGAAGAAATCCTCCTCGAACCACAACACGACCTCGTCCTTGCCCTTGGCCGCTTTGTCCAAGGCGGCATGGCAATCCTTCATGGCCGCGAGGTACTTCCGGGAATCGATCCCGTAGTTGCGGTTCAGGAATTCCGCCCGGGCCTTCCAGTCGATTTTAGTCGGAGAGACCGGCCCTTCCATGAGCATGTCCTTCCATACGAGGAAGGTGCCTTTGACGGAGGATTCCTTGATGAGATTCAGGGTCGTGTCGCCGTTGAGTATATGCAGCATTAGGGACATTATAATGCCTTCCCCGGCGGTATGCCACCGACTTCGGCGCGCCTCCCCCGGGACGCTCTCAGGATTTGCCTGAATTGCCGAGCAGGTCCCGGCGCAGCTCCAAATAACGGGTAGAGTAGAAAGGCTTTCCGATCGCCTCCCGGTGGTCGAAACCGAAGGCGCGGGAACTGACGGCCAGGATGGGCGGGGCCTGCACGCGCTTGGCCACCGCGATCCCGTTATACAGGTTCCACCAACGCTCCAGATCGCGGATAAAGGCGGCCGCCCCCGCGAAGAGCTTATGGACGTCCGTGCCCTGAAGGCCCAGTTCCTTGTTGAGGGTCCCGGAAACGTACCATTCCAGGATTTCCTCCGGCGTCGCGCGGTTCCACCGCTGGATCCAGGAGAAGAAAAGGCGATCATGATAGGGATAGATCAGGGGATCGCCCTTGCCCTCGTCCACGGCCTGGCTCTCGCTGAGTTCGGCGCTCGGGACGATGGTGAAGCTGCCTTCCGGTATGGCCTCGCGCCCGTAGATTTCCTTGTTGAGGTGCCGGCCCAGGGCATATACCTCGCTCTTCCAGAGATCGCCCAACAGGACCAGGAAACCGCCGAGGTCGCCGTATAGGGTGCTGTAACCGACGGTGATTTCCGCCTTGTTCGCATTGCAGGTGAACACGCCCGCGAAGGAGGCGGCCAGGGCGGCGAGGATGCGGCTGGAACGATCGCGCGCCTGCACGTTCTCCATCACGAAGCCGGCCAGGGAAATGGCCGCGAACTTCGATCCGTCCGGGGATTTGATTTCCAGGCCGTCCAACTGGGCCTTGGTGACCGCCATGCTGTCCTCGATGCCGATTTCCGCATACAGGCATCCCAGGTTGGAGGCCAGTTCCTTGGCGAGGTCGCGGGTGGTGCCGCTATTGAAGCGGCTGGGCATGTTGACCAGCAGCAGGTTCTGGGGCTCCAGGATTTCCCGGTACAGGGCCGCGGCCACCGCGCTGTCGATGCCGCCCGATACCCCGATCACCACGCGGTCCTGCCCGATGGAATCCAGGAAGGCTTTCGCGCCGTAGCGCAAGGCCAGATGGTATTCGCGGATATGCCGGTCGGCCTCGGCATCGGATTTGGTCTTCCGTTCCGGGGCCTTGCCTTCAGCCTTCCCGCCCGGCTTCGCCGCCTTCGCGGTGGGTCCGCCCGAGGGGGCCGCCGGGTCCTGCGGCGCGGCCAAATCGGCCTTGTCCCCGCGCCATTCCAGGGCCACGGGCGTAAGGTCGGGCGCGAAAGCCGCCGACTCCGCGCGGATCCTTCCGTCCGCGGCGTAGGCGGTGCTCCGCCCGTCGAAGGTGAAAACGGTCTTGCCGTTGTTCTGCAGGCTCACGCAATTGACGTAGAACAGCGGGATGCCCAGGTTCCTCACCTTGTATGAGAACACCCGGTTGCGCTTTTCGTTCTTCCCGGCCGTGAAAGGGGAACTGCTCAGGTTGAGCAGGAAATCGCAGCCCTTGCCGCCCAGGATGGCCAGGGGCTTGTGCGCGTAATCGTCTTCCCACGCGTCTTCGCAGATCAGGATGCCCGCGCGGCAGGCGCGGCCGCCCAGGTCCAGGACCATGGGCTCCAGCAGGGACTCCAGGGGCTTGCCGGATTCCAGGGCGATCTTGCGGGTATCATGGAAGTGACGGGGGTCCTCGAATTCCCGGTAATTGGGAAGCAGGGTCTTGATCCCGTAATCGCGATCGAGTCCGGGATGCCGTACCGCCTTGCCTGCCTGCGCGGCGATATACCCGTTGTACTTCCTGACGCGGCCGTCCTCGCCCTTGGCGCTCCAATCCGGGATGACCGTACCGAAGACCACGGCGACGGATGGAGTCCCGGCCGTGGCCGCGATGATGCGTTCGGCCCAGGCTTCGCATTCCCGCAGGAAGGACGGGCGTTCCCACATGTCGCCCAGCAGGTATCCGGGCAGGCACATCTCCGGGAAGGCGAGCAAATCGATGGCCTTTTCCCGCGCCTCCTCGATCAGGCGGAGCATACAGGCGCCGTTGCGGGCGGGGTCCCCGGGAAAGACCTCCATCTGGGCCATGCCGATGGTGACTCCCATCATCCCTTCCCGAGCTTCTCAGCCAGGCTCAGGCGATGGTTGCGCCGGATCAGGGCTTCTTCGTAGCGGCGCTTTTCGGCTTCCGTCTCCGGGATTACGGGAGGGATGTCCTTCTTCTTGCCCTTTTCGTCCAGGGCCACGAAGGTCAGGTAGGCCGTGCAGACATGCAAGGGCTCTTCGGATCCCGGGGGAAGGGTCTTGGCCACCACCCCCACTTCCATGGAATGGGCGAAGGCGCGGTTGACCGAGGCCCGGATGGTCAGGACCGAACCGTTGGTCACCGGTTTCTTGAATATGAGATTGTCGATCGAGACCGTGACTACGATTCCCCGCACGTGCTTGATGGCGCTGATGGCGCCCACCTTGTCGATCCAGGAGACGAGCTTGCCCCCGAAGAGGTAGCCGAGGCTGTTCAGGTCCCCGGGCAGGATGAATTCGGAGGATTCGGTCAAGGTCGAGGCCACGGTATGTTCCATATTCTAAATTTACATCCGTGTCGGAACCTTACCATAGCCAAGGGGGGCGATTGTCCCGGATAGTCCCCATAGTAATCGCATTTGCCGGTCTTCTGACCCTGGGGGCCTGGGGCAAACCCTCCAAGGCCGCGAAGCCGTCCCCCAAGACCGCGGCGCTGGATCCCGATATGGCCGCCCCCGCGGGCGCCTCCGCTCCCGCCGCCCCGGCCTCCCCTTCCGCCAAGGAAAAGGGGCAGGCACCCGAAGCCCCAGGCAACTTCTACTTCCCGCGCGAGGCCCTGATCGGCTGGGCCGTGAAGGATGCCGCCGCGGGAGACGGTTTCCTGGAAACGCATCAGGGCGATCTGAATCTCACTCCGGGTTCCACCCAGAAACTGTTCACCACCTACGTAGCCCTGGATCTCCTCGGAGGGGACAAGACCTACGTGACCGAGCTGTTCCGCGCGGGGAAGGTCGAGGACGGCGCGCTCAAAGGCGACCTGATCATCCGGGGCGGCGGGGATCCGTCCTTCGGCGGCGCGCAGTTCGGGCCCGACCATTCGGCCGAAACCATTTTCGCCCAATGGGCCCAGGCCTTGCGGAAGGAAGGCATCAAGCGCGTGGAAGGATGCGTGATCGGCGAGGGAGGCTACCTTGACGAGGAAGGGCCCCATCCGGCCAGTCTCTGGGAGGATGCGGGCAATTACTACGCGGGCACGGTATCCGGCCTATCCTTCAATGACAATCTGTACCTGGCCGCCTTTTCCGGCGCCTCTTCCGCGGGCAGGCCCGTGACCCTGCAAGGCACCCTTCCCGTCCATAGCGGCATCGCCCGCTTCGACAACCGCCTCCTCACCGGGCCCGCCGACGGCCGCGACTCCGCCTTCATCATCGGCGGGTTCCCCGCTCCGGGCCGGATCCTGCGCGGCTCCTATCCCGCGGGCCGCATGCCCTTCAATATCAAGGGCAGCCTGCCCAACCCGCCCTGGACCTGCGCTCGGGAATTCGGCGATTACCTGTCCGCGCACGGCATTCCCGCGGCTGCGGGCTCAGCCGCCCTCTGCGGCGATTCCCTGGCCATGCCCAACCATGCCCCCGTGGCCGGCGCGGTCGCCGTCCCGGGAGCGCGCCATGTCTCCCCTCCTTTACGCGAACTCATCCGCATCGTGAACCAGAAAAGCGACAACAATTTCGCGGCCCAGGTCCTGGCGCTGCTGGGCAAAGGCACCGGCCGCAGCGGGGATTGGCGCGGCGGCCTGGAGGCCGTTTACGGCTGGCTCGCCGCCCGGGGGTTCGACACCGGACGCATCCACCTCAAGGACGGCAACGGCCTGTCGCGCTACAATTGGATCGCTCCCGCCCAGACGGCCCGGCTGCTGGCCCATGCCTATCGCCAGAAGAATTTCCCCGAGTTCCAGGCCAGCCTGCTGGGGGCCCCCGGCGCCACGGCCAAGCTGGAACGGTACGGCGGCGGATGGGAAGGCAAGCTCTACGCCAAGACCGGGACCCTGGAGGGCGTAAGCGCCCTGGCGGGGTACATGAAGGCGGCTTCGGGGAAATGGATCGTCTTTTCCATCGCCGCCAACAATTTCGAAGCCAAGAACGGGGACGCCCAGAAGTACTTCGCGCCCCTGCTGAGGAAGTGGTACGCGAAATACTGAGGGAGAAGGCGGAACCCGGAATCGAAAGGGGAGAATCCATAATCGAGGCAGGGCGGCCCGGCAGCACGGCGGGGCGTTCCACTGCCGCTTCCAAGCGGTCTACCGTTTTCCTCCCCGTCTTTTCATTTCCCGTTTTTCCTTTTTCATTTTGAATTCCCCCCCGAAGAAAGATATCCTAGACCTATGCTTCCCCTCCTGGTCTCGACCCCCCATTGCTCCGGCCAGGTCCCCTACTGGCTCATGGCCCGCATGCTCCAGACCGGGGAGAGCGAAGCGGGCCTTCGGCGGCGGCTGTTCAAGGAAGGCGATCCCTTTACGGACGTCCTCTTCAATATCCCCGATGTCGATACCACCTTGAATGCTCCCGTCTCGCGGTTCGTGGCGGACCTCAACCGGGAACGGACCGAAGGCGGCGAGAACGGCGTCATCAAAATGACCGATTTCGATCGGCGGCCCTTCTACCCGACCGGCTATGCCCTGTCCCAGCAGGAACGGGAGATGCGCCTTGCCTTGTATTACGACCCCTACCATGCAACCCTTGACCGGACCCTCCGATCCGGGCGGATCCGGTTCTTCATCGACGGCCATTCCATGACGGCGCATGGGCCGCTCATCGGTCCGGACCAGGGCAGGCCCAGGCCCGCGCTCTGCATCGGTAACTTCGGCGATACGGAAGGGGATCCGGCCTCCGGGCCCGTCTCCTGCGCTCCTCCCCTCGCCCGCGGCATCCGCGATAAGCTGGCGCAATTGCTCAAGGGGCCCTTGGCCGAATGCGGCCTCCCGGAAGGACCCGTCCTCAACCATCCATTCGACGGCGGGCATATCCTCCGAAGGTATTCCCTCGCCCCCTACTCCGTGCCCGGAGTCATGATCGAAGTGAACCGCGCGCTCTACTTCGACGAGGAAACCCAATCGCCTATCCCCGGCCGGATGGAAGCCATCTCCAAGGCCATGGCCAAGGTGGCCGCCTGGATTACCGAAAACCTGCCCTGATCCCGCCGGTTCCGGACCGGGTTCCCGTCCCATTTTTTCCGTCATTCGGCGCAAAACAGCCCTTTTCAGTTCGATTTCGTGCTTTTAAAGGTTGAAATTGAGATTCAGTCTTGATTTCAGTGAATCCAAGGTGTATTTTTCGCACCACATCGAAAACGTGAAAGGCCATCCATGTCATCCAGCATTTCCCTCCGTTCCAACCTGATCCTCTGCGCCGCCCTGGTCGCCTCCCTGGCCGCGACCGCCTCCGCGAACGAACGCCACTTCGGCTACGTTTACGAGACCGGCGTCCTGGCCCCGGGGGCCAAGGAGCTGGAAGTCTACAACACCCTGCGCGCGGGCCGGGAGGACTACTTCTCCGCCCTCGATCACCGCATCTCCTTCGAGGTGGGCGTGGCGAACAACCTGATGACGGCCTTCTACCTGAACATGCGCAATACCACGGCGGGCGACTCGGCGGGCAACCTCTCCACCGGTTTCGAATGGCAGGGATTCTCGAATGAATGGAAGCTGAAGATGATGGACCCGGTCGCGGATGCGGTGGGCCTGGCCCTCTACGGGGAACTCACCTTCAATACCTCCGGTTTCGAGTTGGAACCCAAGGTCCTGCTCGACAAGCGAATGGGCCGGTTCCTTTTCGCGGCCAACCTGATCGGCGAGTTCGAGTTCGAGGCGGAAGCCGAGGAAATGGAGCTCGAGGAAATCGCGCCGGACCTCGCCTTGGGCGCATCCTACGAGATCGCGAAGGGATTCCACGCGGGATTGGAATTCCGCAACCACAACGCTTTCGTCAAGAGCGCCGCGGGAGACCTGGAGCATGAATTCTCGGCTTTGTACGCAGGACCGGTGGTATCCTATGCCACGGAATCCTGGTGGATGACCTTCAGCCTCCTGCCCCAGCTGCCGGCCTTGTCCAAGGCGGAGGGTGGTTCTATACTTGTCCTGGACGACGGGGAGAAAATCAATGCGAGACTGCTCTTTTCCTTCCATATCTGAATCCGCCCGTGCCGCGTCCGCCTTCAAGGGCGCCGCGGCCTTTTTCGGCGCCGCGTCCCTGTCCATGGGCGTCGCGGTTGCCCTCCTGGTCGCGGTTGCCCTCCTGGCCGTTGCGGGCCTCCTGCTATCCGGTTGCGCCGGATCGGGAGCCGTCCCAGCCCCCACCGCCAAGAACGTGGAATACGCAGGGCGTCACGGGCAGGTTACCACCCTTCCCGCCTTGATGCTGGGCCGTAAACTGTATATCGGCCGTTGTTCCGCCTGCCACGGATTGAAGGAGCCCAGGGCCCTCACCCCCGAGGAATGGCCGGAGATGGTCGGCCGCATGGCGGAAAACGCGAAATTGAACGCGGACCAGGAGCGCGCCATCACCCAATATCTCGTCAGCATCTCCGCAGCGGCCCATGATAGCACGGCTTCCCTTGCGCCCGCCCATCCCGCCGCCGATGCCGACCCGAAGCCCGCGACCACCCCCTGAAAAGTCCCGGAACGGCCCTTTTCGGGGACCCGGAGCGGGCTTTCAACCCTTCCCATAGGGTATATTAAAGGAAGAAGGACGCCCGGTCACCCCGGGCCGCCGGACTTGCGCGCGTCCCAGCGTCGCCGCCCGGCCAATGCACTATGGGCTCATCCTCTTCGCACAACCATCCACGCGGAACCGGCGGAACCGGGCACGTCCACGCCCACGGCCATGATGGCCATGGGCATTCCCATCACGACCATGGCCATGATGACCACGGGCCCCGGCATAATGGCCTCGAGGGCCTGGCCCATGTGCATGTGCACGCGCCCCACGCCTCCTACGGGAAATTGCTCATCAGCTTCTGGATCATCGCCTTGTTCATGATCGTGGAAGTGACGTGCGGATGGCTGTTCCATTCCCTCACCCTCATGTCCGACGGGTTCCACATGCTTTCGGACGCCGTGGCCCTGGGGCTCTCGGCCTTCGCGGTCTCCCTGGGCGCGCGCAAGGCGACCGAGGAAAAGACCTTCGGCTTCAAACGCATGGAGATCCTGGCCGCCTTCGGCAATGGCCTGGCCCTGATCCTCCTCTCGATCTTCATCGGCATCGAGGCCGTCGGGAGGCTTATCCATCCGGTGGCCGTGGAAGCGCGTTCCATGATCTGGGTGGCGGGCCTCGGCCTGCTCGTCAACCTTGCGGTGGCCGTCTGGCTCCATATCGGCAGCCATGAAAAGACCTTGAACGAGGAAAGCGCCTTCTGGCACGTCCTGGGGGATCTGGGCGCCTCGCTCGCCGCCGTCGCGGCAGCCGGTCTCATCCTTTGGAAGGACTGGCTATGGGCGGATCCCGTCCTGAGCCTGGTGATCGCCGCCGTAATCACGGCGGCCGGAGCGCGGGTGATGCGGAAGAGCGGGCACATCCTGGTCGAAGGGACCCCCGAAGGCGTGACGATCGAATCCGTACGCGGAGCCATGCTCGCCACCGGCCAGGTCCGAGGCGTCCATGACCTGCACGTCTGGACCATGAACGGCCGGGATCTCTACCTGAGCGCCCACGTGGACATCGCGGCGGGAGCCGCTTCCGAGAAGGAAGTCACCGCGGTGCTCGCCAAATCCCTGAGCCGCGATTTCCGCATGGACCACATTACCCTGCAGGTGGGCCAATGCATGGATGACGATTGCCTGAACAACTGCGAAGACGCCTCCCGCCTAGCGGCCCCCGCTTCGGATAAGGCCCCGTCCCCGACGGCCCCGTCCCCGACGGACCCGTCCCCGCCCCGTTCCCCTCCTTCCGCCCGGGCCTCCGGCCTTAAAGCCTGAATCCCCCCGGAAAGAACCGGTCCTTTTGGCCTTATCTGGCCCCGTACCTTTGCGGCCCGTTGCCTATTTTTTACAATATGATCACTCGGGGAACTCTTCGCAGCCGACGGCCGATACCCAGGTATGCCGCGGTCACGATGGTTCCTCCCAACAGACCCGGGAGCTTTCATGGGATTCATGGATTTCTTCAAACCTCAGTGGAAGCATAGCGAGCCCGGGGTCCGCGCCGCGGCCATCCGCGCGCTCGAAGAGGATCGGCAACCGCTGCTGGCGACCTTGGCCCTGGAAGATCAGGATCCGGCCAACCGCCTGATCGCCGCCCGCAAGGTGAAGGACCCGGAGCTGCTGAAAAAGCTCAGGGACGGATCGACCGACCGCGGCATAAAGGACCTGGCCCAGAAGGCATGGGTCGAATCCCAATTGCAGGCCGCCAAGACCGCGGCTTCGGACCCCCAGGCCCTCGACAAGGGCCGTGAAGCCCTTGAAGGCGTCGGCGAGGATCAACGCGCCCTGGAGGACATCGCCAAGAACGCGATCTCCCTGGAAATGCGCAAGCTCGCCTTCGCGAAACTGGTGCATGCCGGGGCCTTCCACGCCGTAGCCCTTTCGGAAGCGGACAATGGCCTGGCGCTCAAGGCCCTGGACAAGGTCGCGCGGGAAAGCCAGCTGGAAAGCCTCGCCAAGGGCGCCAAAAGCAAGGCGGTCCGCATCGCCGCCAAGGAACGGCTGAAATCCCTCAATGTCCAGAAGGGACCGGACGCCGCCACGGTCAATCGCGCCAAGCTCGGCCTGGTTTTGGCCGCCGCCGACAAGCTCGCCGCCGCCGCCGAGGAGCCGCCCCTCAAGTACGATTGGGAAACCGGCAATACCCATCTCGACGAAGCCGAAGCCGCCCTGGCGGAACTGATGGGCGAAGGCGTCCAGCCCGATGCCGCCAAACTCGCCCGTTTCCGCGACGCGGCCTCGAGGTTCCGCGCGCGTTACGCCCGCTGGCGCCAGGACCTCGTCCAGAAGGATGCGAAGGAAAAGCAGGCGTCCGAGAACAAGCGCCTCAAGGAAGAGATTTGCGCGGAGCTGGACGCGCTCTGGGAAAAAGGCATCGATGAGCCCGCCCCAAGGCCGACCTTGGTCACCGTTCCCTTCGCATCGTCCGCCCTCTTCGCCGAACCGGACACCAGCTCCATCGAAGCAGGTGCGGAAACCCTGATCCTCCCCGCCTCGGCGATCGATGGGTCCGCGCCTGCGGAAACCCGTCCCCATGCCGACACCGAAGGGAATGCCGCTCCGGCGGAACCGGTAAACGCCCTGGCCGCCGCCATCCGCGACCTTCGCGATCGCTTCCAGAACGTGGGGTCCGCGGCCGAAGGCGTCGAAGGCGAACTGCAAAGGCGCTTCCGCGCCGGCGTCGACAAAATCGAACGCCGGACCCGTGATCGCGAGAACCTCGTCCGACGCACCTCCGACGAGAAGGAACATGGAGGCCGCCTGGGCGCCTTGTGCGAACAGGCTGAAGCCCTCGCCCGGATCCCCGCCGGACAGGCCGCCGATCGCTTCCGCGACCTGCGCAGAGAATGGAGCAAGGCCATCGGCGCCGCCGGCAATTTCTCCGGCAAGGAGGAGTACCGCGCCCGTTTCGAGCATGCCCTCGCCTCCACCCAGGCGTCCCTGGATCAGATGCGCGCCGCGAACCTGGAGCGGATGAAGGAACTGCTCCCCGCTCTCGAGGCATTGCTGGAAAGCCCTGACATGGCATCGGCGGAACGGCGCTTCAAGGAGCTTAACGCCGAATGGCGCTCCCTGCATCCCGCCCCCGTCGGTCCCGAGGCCGAGCATGTGCTGGGCGGCTATCAGGCCTTCCTCGATCGCTTCCGCGAGGCCTCCGACTGGTTGCGCTGGTCCAACCTCCGCGCCAAGACATCCATCTGCGACCGCCTCGAGGCGCTGGCGGGACAGGAGGCCAAGGAAGGCCAGGAGGACCGCAAGGCCATGGTCGCGCGGTTCAAGGAACTCCAGGCCGAATGGAAATCCCTGGGACCGGTTCCCTGGGAGAGTTCCGAAGCCCTGTGGGAACGCTACCACCTTGTCTCGGACAAGCTGTACGAACGTTGCCGGGAATATTTCGCCGAGCTCGACGAGGAGCGCGAGGGGAACCTCAAGGCGAAAGAAGAACTCTGCGCCCGCATCGAGGCCCTCACGGCCCAGGACGATATCGATTGGCGCGAGGCCATGGAAACGGTCAAGGAAGCCCAGAGTTCCTGGAAGGCCATCGGGGCCGTGCCCAAGGCCCAGTCGGACGCCGTCTGGAACCGGTTCCGCGCCGCCTTCAGCGCCTTTTTCGATCGCAAGGACAAGCAGAACGGGGACAACCTGACCCGCAAGCTGGAGCTGGCCGCCTTGGCCGAATCCCTGCAGGATTCCACCGAGTGGAAGACCTCCGGCGCCCAAATCAAGGAAGCCCAGGAACGGTGGAAGACGATCGGGCCCGTGCCCCGCGATCAAGCGGATGCCGTATGGGCGCGCTTCCACGGGGCCTGCGAGAAGTTCTACCAGGCCCGCCGCTCATTCATGGAGAAGCTGGATCAGGAGAAGCCCCAGAACCTGGCGCGCAAGGAAGAGCTTATCGCCGCGGTGGAAGGCCTCGAGGCCCTGCCCGGCGATCAGGAGCGCTTCGACAGGATCAAGGAGGCCCAGGCCGCCTGGAAGGATGTCGGCCCCGGCGGCACCCGTGACGTGGATGACGCCCTGTGGGAACGCTTCCGCAAGCCCATCGACCTCTACTTCGAAGGCCGCAAGTCCCGCATGGGCGAAGAGCGTCAGGTTCGCGAGGAGAACGCCAAGGTCAAGGAAGAGATCTGCGCCGAGGCCGAGACCCTGATAGGCTCCACGGAGTGGAAGGCCACCATCGAGAAGATCAAGGTCCTCCAGGAGCGCTGGAAGGCCGCCGGCCCCGCGCCCCGCGAGTCGGACCGGGAATTGTGGAAACGCTTCCGCGCCGCCTGCGACGCCTTCTTCGACCGCCTCAAGGAGAACTCCGCCAAGCGGGACTCCGAGCGCGGCGGGAACCTCAAGCGCAAGACCGACCTGTGCTTCCTGGTGGAATGCATGCTTTCCCGCCCGCTCACGGAAGAAGAAACCAAGGCCCGCCGGGAATGGGAACGGGAAGGCCTGCCGGCCGACCTGGCGCGCTTCAAGGTGCCGGACGGCCCCATGGATTGGAACGAGACCACGGAAAAGGTCAAGGCCATCCAAAGGGAATGGAAGAACATCGGACCCGTGCCGCGCGAGGTCAGCGATTCCCTATGGGAACGCTTCCACGCCGCCTGCGACGGCTTCTTCGAAGAACGCCGCCAGGCCCTGGGCCTGCGTCCCGAGGATCCCCAGGCGAACCTGGACAAGAAGCTCGATCTCATCGCGGATGCGGAATCCCTGGCCCAGAATCCCGGTCCCGAATCCGCCCGCCACGCGGTCACCCTGCAGCGCGAATGGCGCCGCATCGGCGCCGTGCCCCGCGCCCAGAGCGATTATGTCTGGCGCCGCTTCGTGGACGCCTGCGACACGGCCATGGGCCGCGCCCCCAGGTCCCACGATGAAGCGGGCGGCCGCGACGAGGAGTCCGGACCGGAGGCCCGCGAAAACGCCGGCCATTCGGAATCCGAAGCCGAAGCCGCCGCGAATCCCTGATTCCCCAACCATAAAGCCCGCATGGACGGAAGCGGAAGTTTCCGTCCATGAACCTGCTGGCGTCCAATGGGAATGAAATCATCCCATGTACTCCCCCTCGTCCTCGCCTTCTCCCTATTGACCACGTCAATCCATGCCTCGGAACCCGTCGGCCCCCCGGCTCCGGTGGTAAAGCCCGCAGGAACCCCGGTTACGGACCAGGCAAGGTTGAGAGCGGCCCAGGGCCGGGTGAAAATCGTCCTGGGAGTCTTGCTGATTCCGCTCGGCGGGCTGATCGCCCTTTTCAATTCCCTGGAGCGGTGCGACCCCGATCCGGATGCCTTCAATATCGGGCCATGTTCGGAGGAGGGTCCCAGCACCGGCGGCCAACTGTTAGGCGCGGGAGTGGCGATGGCCGGGGTCGCGATGATCATCAGCGGCGCCCGCGACCTGCCTGCCGATTCTACTTCCGGTTCAAGGGCGACCGCCTATGGACAATCCGAAGATGGCGTGGATCCCAAATACTCCAGGTAAAAGCCTGCATGGAAGGAAGCGATGGGGTTTCCGTTTCCTGGCGGAAAACGAGGCCGTTCCCAATTCCCCGGTTAACCCCGTAACTGCCCGCTTCTTCCGGGTTCTCCTCCAGAATCGACGGGTCCCTTCCGTCCCCGTCGCTTATATTCGACCCGGGAGTCCGCTATGGGCTGGGGGGCCTGGACAAACCGGAGGAATCGCATGCGTGGGAAGAGCGGAATCATAGGGACATTATTGATAACGGCGTGGCTGCTGACCCAGGCCGCCGATGCTTCGGCCGAATCCATCACCGGGCGGGTGGTCGGCGCGGGATCCACCCCGCTGTCGGGAGCGCGCGTAACCCTGATCAAATTGGGGATCACCGCCACCACCGGAACGGACGGACGGTTCGAATTGAAGCTGCCGGGAACCGGGTTGGTGCCCTGGAATACCCTCGCCAATCCCGGGCTCGCCGATCGGGGTACCGGGACGGGATTCGCCGGCCGGGACGCTCTCGGCAAATCCGCTTCAGGTTCCTCGGCGCCCCATCGCATCCTTTTCCCCAATGGCCGCGCTTCGGCCGCCTCCGCCACCTCCACCGTCCCGGCGGACGCCTCCGCGCATGCCCCTGACCGCGCCGCGTTCAAAGCCGCGGCCTTCGCCGCCCCGGATACGATTTCGCTTTCCAAGGCGGGCTGGTTCGCAAAGAAGTCGGAGCTGGCTTCGGCGGAGGCCAAGGACATGGGAGACCTTTCCCTGGAACGCGATCTCGTGGGGGTGGGCAATATCATCTACGACAAATACGATCGCCAGATCGTGGACGCCTACATGAAGCAAGGGCTCGACTCATCCTTGGCCATGGTCGTCAAGGCCATGATCGTGATCGAGTCCTCCTTCAAAGCCAATGCCATCAGCATGTGGGACGTCCAATTGCCCTGCGGTACGCACAGCTACGGCCTGATCCAGGTGACTCCGGGGTGCGAGAGGGGATACGCCACCTTGCCCGCCGGCACCCCGGTTACGGCCACCGTTTCCGGAGGCCTCAACGGGAACCCAGCCGTGCTCGCCTGGAACGATCCCGCGGACCAGGCGTCGGGCAATACCATAGTGCAGGAAGCGGGAATCATCATCGACCTGGTGACCAATCCGGCGAATCCCCTCTGGGCCACGTCCGCGTTCAATCCCGAATACAGCATCGACAACGGAGCCAAGGCCTTGCGGAACGTGATGGAGGAGATGAAGCGGAAATTCAATGGTTGCACCGCCGCCAACTACGTCCAGATGGGCCTTGCCGGATACAATCAGGGTTCGAGTACGGTTTCCGGCTGCACGTCCTTCAGCGCCAACGGGAACACCTACCAGACGAACGTGCTGAACCAATACCGTAACTTCTGCAAGTCAGCCGGGGTGGCTCCGGTCTATTGATCGGAAGGGCCAGGCGATCGGCGTGGAAGGCCGATCGATACTCATCTCCGGGTGATCCCCGGTCTACCTGCGCGGTTTCCTCCGGGCGTTAAGGCGGGGCTTTGAAGCGGACCGCTTGGCCGTTCTGGTTTTGGTCGGCCGGGACATCGCGTACCTGGCGGCTTCTTCCACCCAGAACTTCAATCCCGCGGCTTTTCCCTGGCCCTTGGCGTCCACGAAGATGAAGGTCGACATGACGCGGCCCGTGAAATCCATCGGCCGCGCGCCCGGCTTCTTCAGCAAGGCGGGATAGCGCTCGGGATCCACCTTGGCCATCATATCGTCCTTGATCACGCCGCAGCACATGTGGCCGTTGAGCATGAAGGCGATGCCGCCGAACATTCGTTTCGATTCGACGCCCTTGTAGTCCTTGAGGGCGGCGCTGATGCGATCCGCAAGAGTCTCATTGAAGGCCATGCGAGAGGTTCCAGGGGTGGTTCGGATGAGGGGCCGTATGCGCGGCCCGGAGGATCAACCCGCGCGTTCCTGCAGGTACTTGCGGATGAGGGCGTTCGTCGAGGCATCGTGATTCAGGGTAACGTCCACGTTCTTCTCCCCCGCTTCCAGCTCCGGCAGGATCTTCTTCGCCAACTGCTTGCCCAGTTCCACGCCGTATTGATCGAAGCTGTTGACGCCCCAGATCACGCCTTGGGTGAAGATCTTGTGCTCGTACATGGCGACCAGGGAGCCCAGCACATGGGGCGTGAGCTTCTTGAAGAGGAAGGAGTTGGTCGGGCGGTTGCCGGGAAAGGCCTTGTGCGGGGCCAGGCCCTTGGCCTCGGCGGCGGGAACGCCCGAAGCGACGAGCTCGGCTTCGGCATCCTGCACGGTCTTGCCCACCATGAGCGCTTCGGTCTGGGCGAAATAGTTGGAGAGCAGGATGCGATGGTGATCGTTGATGGGATTGTGGGATTGGGCCGGGGCCATGAAGTCCGCGGGAATGAGCTTGGTCCCCTGGTGGATCAGCTGGTAGAAGGAATGCTGGCCGTTGGTGCCGGGCTCGCCCCAGAGAATGGGACCGGTCTGGTAATCCACGGGATTCCCGTCCTTGCGCACGGACTTGCCGTTCGATTCCATGTCCGCCTGCTGCAGGTAGGCGGGCAGCCTGTGCAGGTACTGATCGTAAGGGAGGATGGCATGGGTCTGGGCGTCGAAGAAATCACCGTACCAGATCCCGAGCAGGGCCAGGATGACCGGAAGGTTGCTTTCGGCCGGGGCCGCGCGGAAATGCTTGTCCATGTCGTGGGCGCCCGCGAGGAAGTCGCGGAAGTGCCCGAATCCGATGCTCAGGGCGATGGAAAGGCCGATGGCGGACCAGCAGGAATAGCGGCCCCCGACCCAGTCCCAGAACTCGAAGGCGTTGGCCGTGTCGATGCCGAATGCGCCGACGGCCTCGAGGTTGGTGGAGAGCGCCACGAAATGCTTCGCGACGGCCGACTTGTCCCCGCCCGCGGCCTTGATCAGCGCCTCGCGCGCGGAGAGGGCGTTGGACATGGTCTCCTGGGTGGTGAAGGTCTTGGAGGCCACGATGAACAGGGTCTGCTCCAGATCGACCCGCTTGAGGATCTCGGCGATATGGGTGGCGTCCACGTTGGAGACGAAATGGGTCTGCAAAAGGGGTTTGCCGTTCGCGTCGTAGGAATAGGGCTTGAGGGCTTCGGTGACCATCACCGGGCCGAGATCGGATCCGCCGATGCCGATATTGACCACGTGCTTGACGGGCTTGCCGGTGAAGCCGACCCAGGCCCCGGTGCGGACCTTCTCCGTGAAGTCCCGCATCTTGTCGAGCACCGCGCGGACCGCGGGCATCACGTCCTTGCCGTCCACCGCCACGGGCGTTCCGGAAAGGTTGCGGAGGGCGGTATGCAGCACCGCCCGGCCTTCGGTGGAGTTGATCTTCTTGCCGGAGAACATGTCTTCCCGGGCTTGCCCCAGGTCCGCGGCTTGCGCCAGGCCCCGCAGCAGGGAGAAGGTCTCGTCCGTGGCGATGTTCTTGCTGTAATCGAGGTAGATGCCGCAGGCTTCCGCCTTGAACCTCTCGGCGCGTCCCGGGTCGGCAGCGAAGAGATCCTTCATTTTCAGGGATGCCGCGTTCTTATGGTGGTCCAGGAGGGCTTTCCAGGCGGGAGATTGGGTCAAGGCGCTCACGGCGGGTCCTAGGCAAAGGGTGTGGGCCAAAATATAGTTTTTAGGGGATAAAGGGGGGCTGTTCGCCTTTCCCGGCCCAGTTTCGGAAATTAAGGGCACCCCTTTGGAATGCATCCTTCATTTCCAAAGGGCATCGACCGATGCTAATATAAGAGAAACCATGCCCTTGCAGCCGACCCCTTCGACCTCGTCCCATTCCGAATTCCGGCCCGTCGATAAGCGCGCGGACCGGAGGGCCGAGCGGCGCACCCACGATCGAGCGCAGAAGGGTCCCCATCCGTCCGCGCATACCGTTCCCTTCGAACTCGAGGACAAGAGCTGCAGCCAGGTGCTCTTCGATCTGATGCAGACCGCTCCCAAGGACGGCATGACCGTCCGCGCCATCATCCACTCCCTGGGCGAGCGCGGCCTCCTGATGGCCTGCATGCTCTTCTCCATCCCATCCATGCTTCCCATCCCCCTTCCGGGCATCAGCATCCCGCAAGGGCTGGTCATCATGCTCATCGGCCTGGGAATCCTGCTCAACCGCGCGCCCCTGCTCCCGGAACGCCTCCTGGAATACCGCCTGCCGCACAAGACCCTGTTCCTGATCCTTGAAAAGGGGGCGCGTCTCTTCCACCGGATCGAAAAGCTGAGCTATCCCCGCCTGCTCCCGATGACCCACGGATGGGTGCATGGGCTCAATGGAGTCCTGTTGGTGCTGGGCGCGGCGGTCCTGATGGCGCCGCTCCCCATCCCCTTCTCCAACGTCCTGCCCGCCTACGGCATCCTTTTCACGGCGTTCGGCACCCTGCAGCGCGACGGTTGGCTGGTCATCGCCGGCTACGTGATGTACTTCCTGACCGTCCTCTATATCAGCCTGGTGTTCGTATTCGGCATGAGCTGGATCTACGGGCTCGTCCACCTGATCCTCCGCCACCACTGATCCCGCCTACCCGGCGATTGTTTTTATCTTGGTTTCCGGCTTCCGGATGCGTAACGGTCGCGCGTCCCCCCATCTTCCAGCCATAGGGAACCTCCATGGAACATCAAGCGAGACAGCCTCACCCGGCGCGGCCCGGGCAGCATGGGAAAGCCTCCGGACCCGTCATCGTATTCGTCCTGTTCGGGACCGCCCTGCTGATGTGGGGCATCGTCTTGCTGGTGGGTCTGCGCCAGCGCGAATCGGATCGGCAAGGATCCGGAGCGGCGGGTTCCGACAGCGTCACCACCCCCGAGGATGTGCGCTTGTGGCTCAAGGCCCTGCCGGAGAATTGGATCAAGGTTTCCCAGGTCGAAGGCCAGGGCTGGGTGCTGTACGTTCCCTGTTACTCCTCGAACGGCGCCTTGACCATCCGCACCCGGGCGGACAGCCTGCCCGGATTGGCTTGCGAATATTGCGACAGCCTCGGCGCTTACGCCGTAACCGGCATCCGGCATACCCTCGGCGACAGCGTTTGGGATCTGCGCCTCGATCCGCCCGCGGGCAGCGTCCGCATCCTTCCAGTGAACGATACCCTGCTGCGGAATTTCCCCGAAGCCCCCTTCAAGGACAAACTGCTCCTGTGGACCCGTCCCCTGGCCGGCGGGCGCACGGACTCCATGGTATTCGTGCCCAAATCCCAGGAAACGGAATTCGAAACCCTGCGCGCCGAGGACGAAAACCCGGAAGGTTGCGGAGGAGGCGGGTCGGATTCCGCGGCCGCCCCCGACTGAGGTTCTTTGAGGAACTTCAGGAGGATTCGAGCTTCTTCAAAGATATCCGTGGTTGTAACGGCTTGGGCTTTTGGCTAGTTTAGGGGCATGCGGTCAAGGGTCGTTCCCATGCGGGACATGAAGGAGAAATTCGGGGCGCAGGTGGAATCCTTCCGCTACGCCTTCGTCCTCCCCAGGCACCCTCGGGGATGGGACGAACCCGTCGCCGATGGAGCGGAGTCCGCGGACCCCGTTCGGAGCGGGCCTGCCGATGCGGTCGTGGCTTCTCGAAATCCCCTTGCGCCGGCGTCCGCGCCGAGACGCCGCGCCACCGACAAGCAACCCACCTTCATCGAAGTAAAGCCCCGCTCCGCCTGAAGGCTGGCAGGGGGCGAGCGAAGCCGCGCTTTCCGGCTAGGCCGGATGCTTCGGATCGTGCCCGTCCACGGGCACGATGATGGTCTTGGTCTCATGGGCCTTGGCCAGCCACTCGGGCAAGTCCATTCCCGCCATCTTGAACAGGTTCTGCAGGGGAGGCAGGGAACCCGCCATGCTTTGCAGGAAGTTGGCGGTGCTGGACCCGGTGCCGTTGCCGCCGCCGTTGTCCCAGACGATCACCTCGTCGATCTTGATGTTCTTGATCGCTTCCACCTGGAGCGCGACCAGTTGGGGCAGCTTGTCCACGATCATGAGCTGCACGGCCTTGGCCGGGTCGCCCGCGGCCGCGTCGATCATCTTCTGGAAACCTTCCGCCTGCTTGCTCAGGATCTCGTACATGCCTAGGGCTTCGGCCTTCTTCATGGCCAGGATGCCGTCGGCTTCGCCCTGGGCCAGGCGGCGGGTCTGTTCGGCGCGGGCTTCCGCGTCGATCTCCATTTTGCGCTTCTCGATTTCGGCTTGCACGATGACGTTGGCCTGGGCCGTGGCCCGGTCGCGCTCGCCGCGCACCACTTCCGCTTCACGCTGGGCCGCGTAGGCTTCCTTGTCCGCGTTCGCCTTCTGGACCTGTTCGGAGGCTGTGGCCAGCTTTTCCGCCTCGGCGGCGCGTTGCCTGCGTTCGGCGTCCGAGATGGCGATAGCCACCTTGGATTCGTTCTCTCCCGTGACCGCGAGGGCGTTGGCCGCGGCCACCTTGACGCGGGTCATCTGTTGGGCCTCGGCCACGGAGATTTCCTGGTCCCGCTTGGCGCCGGCCAAGCCG
Organism: Fibrobacterota bacterium; assembly: GCA_028287465.1. Classification (GTDB taxonomy): domain Bacteria; phylum Fibrobacterota; class Fibrobacteria; order UBA11236; family UBA11236; genus Chersky-265. The sequence goes on along the minus strand of JAQBPO010000050.1, from coordinate 214,713 downwards.
ATCTCCTTTTCCTTGGAAGCCTCCGCCAGGCCGATGTACTGCATCTTCTCGGCGTTGGCCTTGCCTATCTCGCCGTCCCGGTTCTTTTCGGCAACGGTCTTCTTGGCGTCGTTGATGGCCTTGGCGGCCGCTTCCTTGCCCAGGGCCTCGATGTAGCCGGCGCTGTCGTTGATGTCCGTGATGTTCGTGTTGATGAGCTTGAGGCCGAGCTTCTTGATTTCCTCGCCCACGTTGTTCGAGATGTTGGTGTAGAACTTGTCCCGGTCGGAATTGATTTCCTCGATGTCCATGGTGGCGATGGTGAGGCGGAGCTGGCCCAGGATGATGTCCTCGGCCAGGGTCTGGATATGGTCGACCGACTGGCCCAGAAGCCGCTCGGCCGCGTTCTGCATCACGTCCGGCTCGGTGGAGATGCCGACCGTGAACTTGGAGGGCACGTTGACGCGGATATTCTGCTTGCTGAGGGCGTTCTTCAGATCCACCTCGATCTGGATCGGCGTCAGGGAGAGGAACTGGAAATCCTGGATGATGGGCCAGATGAAGGCGGCGCCGCCGTGGATGCAGCGCGCGGTCTGGGTCACGCCCGCGCGGTCCTTGCCCACCTTGCCGTAGATGACCAGGATGCGATCGGAAGGGCAGCGCTTGAAGCGGCTGAACATGCCCACCGAGGTGATGAAGAGGATGATGACAAGGACGACGGCGCCCCCCAGGAGGTATAGGGAATCCATTCAGGACCTTTCTACGAGGATGGTGGAACCGTCGACGACGGCCTTGACGCGGACCTGGGTACCCGTGGGAAGCGGGCCGCCGTCGGTGACGGCGTCCAGTTCGCGCAGGGATCCGTGGGTGATGGTAACCTTGCCGTTTCCGGCCCGGGCCCCGGGCACGGGGATGTAGACCTTGCCCAGGCCGCCCACCACGTCGGCGACCTTGAAGGTGGCGTCCTCGGTCATGCGGCTGATTCCGTAGAGGACGCCGGCCACCAACCCCATGGCCACGCATCCGCCCGCCAGGGCGAAGGCTATGGTGACGGGCACGGTTTGGCGCGCGTTGATGGAAGCCAGTCCCACCCAACCGAACAGGGCGAAAAAGGCCATGAAGTTGCGTACGGTGAAGATCTGGAAATGGGCGTCCCCGGGATGGGACAGATCGGCATCATGGCCGTGGTCCATGCCCAGGAAGGTCAGGATGAGCTGCATCAGCATCACCGTGGTTGCGAGTATGGCGATGAACCAGAATACCTTCTCAAAGGTTCCCAGGTTCGCCCAGAAAGCGATCATGTTCGGTCCCGTTCGTAAGATTGGGTGTGGCGCGCGAGTCAAGCCGGAATGTAGCAACACGCCGCGCCCGGGGAACGGAATACCGTCTGAATCCGGTAGGGCGGAACCCGCGCGGCTTCCTATCGGTCAAATGGGAAATATCCAGGGAAATCCATCCGCCATGCCCTTCCGCTTGTATTTTCTAGGTCATATGATCCGAACCGCCCTCCAATCGGCATTGCCCATCCTGACCCTCGCAGGCCTGGCCATCGGGACCGCCCGGGCCCAGGGTCCCCTGCTTTCCGATAAACCTTCCGGTAACCCCTCAGGTAAGCTCCAGCCGCTGCTCACCCTGGATGAAGCCATCCGCCTGGCGATGGAAAACAACTATTCCCTTTCCCTGGCCCGGGACGAATCCGCCTTGGCCGAGAACGCCCGCAGGGGCGGGTTCGGGAATTTCCTGCCCTCGGCCAATGCCGGGATCAGCCGGACGGGCGCCCTGGACGGAACCGCATCCACCACCCGTATCAGCGCTTCGGCCGATTGGCTCGTATTCAACGGGTTCAGGAACTATAACGGATACCGGCGCCTCGAATCCCAGGAGCGGGCCGCCGAACTCCAGGAGCGCCAATCCCTGGAAAGCCTGCTCGAGACCGTGGTGGTCTCCTATTACGACCTGGTCCAGCAGAAGCAGAGGCTGGCCGCCATCGACGATTTGCTCGCGGTATCCCAGGAGCGCGCGCGCCTGGCGAACGCCAAACTGGAAGTGGGCGCGGGATCCAAGCTGGAGCAATTGCAATCCCTGTCGGACCTGAATGAGGATTCCTCCACCTATCTCAACCAGGCCGTCTCCCTGGGTCAGGCCAAGGTCCGCCTGAACCAGCAGCTCGCGCGGGATCCGGCCTTGGATTTCGAGGTGGCGGACTCGATCCCCTTGGAGCCGTCCTTGCCCCTGGAAGATTGGCGCAAAGGCCTTTCCGCGAACAATTCCGAAGTGGCGGCGGCCCGGGCCCAGAAGACCGCGGCTGCCGCCGGCGTTGCCGAAGCGCGAGGCGGTTGGCTTCCGAACCTCACTACCGGGGTGACCTACTCCAATACCCCCGAAGCCCTCAACTCCGCCAACGTGGGCGCGGGAAGGAGCGGGTTCGTCTACAATATCGGCCTATCGGTCCCCCTGTTCGATCGCCTGGCCACCCCGACCGGCGTGCGCCGCGCCAGGATAGGCCTGCGCCAGGGGGAAACACGCCTGCGCCAGACGGAACTGGCGGTGGAGTCCGATTTCGAAGTGGCCCGCCGCCAATACGAGACCAGCCTGCGCCGCATGTCCCTCGAGGAGCGCAACCTCCTGGTGGCCCGCCGCCAGGCCGAGGCGGCCCAGGAACGGTATAAGCTTGGCGCGTCCTCGCCCTTGGAGTTCCGCGACGCCCAGACGCGCCTGTTGGACGCGGAAGGCCGCTTGATCTCGGCGCGGCAGAGCGCCAAGCAATCCGAAGCGGCCTTGCAGCGATTGGCCGGAGTGCTCGTGAAACGGGCTCCGGCGGAGAACGGCGCGGATGCCGGCGGGCAGGCGGGCCCGGAAACCCATGGCGATCCGCCCGGAGGCAAGTGATGTCGTTTACCAAGCTCAGGCTCCCCCTCATCCTCGCGCTCGCGGCCCTCTTGGCCGGCGGCGCATATTGGTTCTGGGGCCGCAAGCCCGATGACGTCAAATGGCGCACCGCCCCCGCCGAACGGGGTCCCTTGCAGGTTTCCGTAACCGCCACGGGTACCTTGCAGGCGGTGGTGACGGTCCAGGTGGGCACCCAGGTTTCCGGCACGGTATCCGCCCTCTACGTCGATTTCAACTCCAAGGTCTCCAAGGGCCAGGTCATCGCCCGCATCGATACCACCTTGCTGCGGGCCTCGCTTTCGGACGCCGCGTCGAATATGGAGAAGGTGGCCGCCCAGGAACGCCAGACCGCGGCGGAACTCAAGCGCACCGAGGCCCTGTTCGCCCGGGGCCTGGTATCGCAAGCGGACCTGGATCAGTCCACGGCCAACGCCCGCGTGGCCGCGGCCAACCTCAACTCGGCCAGGGCCCAGGTGGATCGGGCCCGCATCAATCTGCGGTACGCGACCATCGTTTCGCCCATCGACGGCATAGTGCTTTCCCGCGCCGTGGACGTGGGCCAGACCGTGGCGGCGAGCTTCAACACGCCCACCCTGTTCACCATCGCGGGCGACCTGCGCGCGATGCAGGTCCAGGCTTCCGTGGACGAAGCCGACATCGGGAAGATTTCCATGGGGCAGCGCGCCACCTTCACCGTGGATGCCTATCCGGATTCGGTTTTCACCGGGGAGGTCCGGCAGATCCGCCTGCAACCGGTTACGGTGCAGAACGTGGTCAGCTATGACGTGGTCATCAGCGTGCCCAATCCCGATCTCAAGCTCATGCCCGGCATGACCGCGAGCCTGACGATCGCCGTCGCGCGCAAGGAGGATGCCCTGACCGTACCGGCCGCCGCCCTGCGCTTCATGCCACCCATGCCGGCGGACGGGAAATGGCCCAAGGGCGCCAAGGGCGGAGACGGGAACCGTTCCAGCGGTTCGGGGAACCGTTCCAGCGGTTCCGTGGGCGCGGGGGGATCCGTCGGCGGCGCCAGGGCCGAGGGCGGACGAAGCGGGGCACCCGGGGACGACTCGGCGGGCGGCCATCGCCGGACGCGCGAAGGCGGGGATTCCGCCCGCGACAAATCGGCCGGCCGCGTCTGGGTGCTGGAGAACGGCAAGCCGAAGCCCGTTCGCGTGCGGACGGGATTGAGCGATGGCGCCCGCACGGAAATCATGGGGAACCTGGAGCCGGGCACCGAGGTGATAACGGGGGTGGAGGCGTCGGCCAAGGATCAGAAAGCCGCCCAATCCTCGCCCTTCGGGATGCCCAGGACGGGCGGTGGCCGCGGAGGGGCCGGCGGCGGCGGAGTCAGGGCCCACTGATGGCTGCACCCGCCATCGTTTCGGTAAGGGCCCTCGCCAAGACCTACCAGATGGGCGACGTAACCGTCCAGGCCCTGCGAAAGGTCGATCTCGATATCGCCCCGGGCGAGTTCGTCGCCATCAGCGGCGCCAGCGGATCCGGCAAATCCACCTTCATGAACATCCTCGGCTGCCTGGACGCTCCGACTTCCGGCAGCTATCTCCTCGACGGAACGGAAGTGGAGTCCCTGAGCCGGGACGAATTGTCCCTGGTGCGCAACCGGAAGCTCGGTTTCGTCTTCCAGTCCTTCAACCTCCTGAGCCGGACCACCGCCCTTGAGAACGTGGAACTGCCGCTCCTGTACCGCAAGGACGCGGACCCGGGGAAGAACCGCGCCAAGGCCATGGACGCCCTGACGGCGGTGGGACTGGGCGAACGCGTCCATCACCACCCGAACCAGCTTTCCGGCGGCCAGCAGCAACGCGTCGCCATCGCCCGTTCCATGGTGAACGATCCGGTGCTCATCCTCGCGGACGAACCCACCGGGAACCTCGATACGCGCTCCAGCATCGAGATCATCGGCCTTTTCCAGGGCCTCAACGAAAAGGGGATCACCGTGGTGCTGGTGACCCATGAACCCGACATCGCATCGTACGCTGGCCGCCTGATCGTATTCAGGGACGGGAACGTGATCCGGGACGAACGGAATGCGGCTCCCCTGCGCGCTTCGGAAGAGCTGGCCAAGCTGAAGCCGGCCGGGAAACTGGGTTGAGATGCGGCTGACCTCGCTGTTGATCTTGGCTTTGAGATCCCTTTCCCGCAACAAGCTGCGCTCCTTCCTGACCATGCTCGGCATCATCATCGGAGTGGGGGCGGTCATCGCCATGCTTTCCGTGGGCCAAGGCGCCAAGGACATGGTTAAGACCTCCATCGCGGGGCTGGGCACCAATGTCATCAACGTATTCGCCGGAGGCGGAGGGCCCGGGAGCGTTCGCACGGAAGCCGGCACTTCGAGCAAGCTCACGGAAGAGGACGTCGAGGCCATCGGGCGCGAAGCGGAAGCCATCCGCTATATCACCCCCACCGCGAGGTCCAGCGCCCAGATCAAGTACGCGGGCCAGAACTGGCGCACCAGCGTCTACGGCGCCTATCCGGATTACCTCCTGATCCGCAATTGGGGCCTGACCGCCGGGGCCCCCTATTCCACATCCGATGAACGCGGGGCCGCCAAGGTGGCCCTGATCGGCCAGACCGTGGCGAAGAACCTTTTCGGGGAAGGGGTGGATCCCATCGGCCAGACCATCCGCATCAAGAACCTGCCCTTCAAGGTGGTGGGCGTGCTGGAGTCCAAGGGGCAGGGGTCCTTCGGCAACGATCAGGACGATATCGTCATCGCGCCTTTTTCCACGGTGCAGAAGAAACTCATCGGCGCCACCTTCGCGCAGACCCTGATCGCTTCCGCGGTTTCCGAGGAGTCCATTCCCGATGCCTCCGCCCAGATCGACGACATCCTCCGCCGCCGTTTCCGCCTGGGTCCCGGGGATATCCCGGAATACATGATCCGGACCCAGACCGAAATCGCCCAGGCGGCCGGCAGCGTTTCCCAGACCATGACCGTGCTTCTTTCCAGCATCGCCGGCATCTCCCTGCTGGTGGGCGGCATAGGCATCATGAACATCATGCTCGTCTCCGTCACCGAGCGCACCCGCGAGATCGGCATCCGCCTGGCCGTGGGCGCGAAGGGGCGGGACATCCTGCTGCAGTTCCTGGTGGAAGCGGTGGTGATCAGCTTTTGCGGCGGCCTCATCGGCATCGCCATCGGGGCCGGGGCCTCCACCTTCCTCGGTTCGGTGCAGGGTTGGGCGGTCAGGGTCTCCCCCGCCTCCATCATCGTCGCTTTCGCCTTCAGCGCCGCCACCGGGATCTTCTTCGGATGGTACCCCGCCCGCAAGGCCGCGCGCCTCAATCCCATCGACGCCCTCCGTTACGAATAGGTTCCTTACCCTAGCGTTCCGGCTCCATCTTGCGGAGCCCATGGTGGCTCATTATTTTCCTTCCCGGCGCCGCGGGTCCCGATGGGACGTTCCGGTCCCGGGAATTCCTCCGAAATCTTACCGTAATCCGACCTGCCCGGGGTTGACGGGGTAAATGACCCGGGAGTAATTTACCGGGGAGTCAATTACCTGGAAGCGATAATGGCCAAGGCCCAGCAAATCAAGTCCGTAATGTCCGCAAGGTCCGTAAAGCCAGGAAGGCCGGCCGCATCCGCCGCGCGCTCCCGTCCGCTCCCGGGTCCGCGCTCCCGCCCGCCCTCCGGCCTGAAATGGGAACGCAAGGCCGGTGAAAGGCCGGACGCGCTTTTCGAAGCCGCCCTTGAAGTCTTCTCCCGCCAAGGGTACCGCGCTTCCCGGTTGGAGGACGTGGCCAGCGCCGCCGGCGTCTCCAAGGGGACCGTCTACAATTATTTCGAGAACAAGGAAGACCTCCTCAAGAAGGCCCTGGAACACAAGATCAAGACCTTCCTGGGCCAGGCCGAAACCGCGCTCGACGGTTTCCAGGGAACCCATTCCGATAAGCTCCGCTTCTTCATGAGGCGAGCCTGGAACCGCGCCCTCACGGAGGATTGGGGCCGGGCGCATAAGCTGATCCTGGGGGAGATCGCGGTGGAGCTCCCGGACCTGTTCCGCATCTGGATCCGCAAAGGCATCTTGCAAAGCTGGAAGCTGGCCGAAAGGATAATCCAGGACGGTCAGGCGGCCGGCGAGTTCCGCGCGGAGGCGGATGCCGCAGGCGCAGCGCGCTATGCCATGGCCGGCCTCACCTACCAGGCTTTCCTACAGGTCCATATGGGCGTCGCGAAACTGGATCCGTATCCCATGGCCGGGATCCCGGAAAGCGGGATGGACCTTGTCATCCGGGGATTGCAACGCGCCGGGAAATCCGGAGGAAAGAAAAAATGATCCATGCCCTGTTCTTGCCGATAGCCGCCGCCCTCGCCTTGCAGGCCGGATCCGACACCGTGCGCGTGGGCCTGAGGCAGGCCATGGACCTGGGACGCGCCGCCGGCTACCAGGCCGCCTTGGCGCGCTCAAGGGCCGCTGAGGCCGAAGGCCGGCTGGGCGAGGCCCGAGGCGCGTTGCTTCCCCGCGTGGGAGCCACCGCCTGGGACGCCGTGCGCTCGATCGATCTGCCGGCCATGGGCCTGTCGTTCCCGGCCTCCGGGGACGCTCCCGCCTTCCCCAACAAGATCGGGCCCTTCAACGCCCAGGACGCCAGGGTGAACGGACGGGTCTCCCTTATCGACGCGGCCGGATGGAACCGGTACCGCGCGGCCGGCCGGGCCGTGGAGCTGGGCCGCCTGGAAGCCGAGGCCGTGGAGGAGAATTCGGCCCTGTCCGCCGCCGAAGCCTACCTGGCGCTGGCCCGGGCCAGGGCCCTGCTGGACTCCCGACGTTCCGAACTGGCCCTGGCCTCCCAGCTGGCCGAGCTCAGCCTGGCGCAGAAGCAGGCCGGCAGCGCCGCCCAGATCGAGGTCCTCCGCGCCCAGGGCCAGGTCTCGGCGGCCCGCAGCGCCCTTACCGCCGCTTCGGGCGGGGAGGAACGCGCGCGTTACGCCTTCCTGCGCATCATCGGGAAGGATCTGGACGCGGTCCCGGTCCTGTCCGATCCCCTTCCGATCGCCGCGGGCATGCCGCCCGGATCCGCGGAAGCCGCGGGCGCTCCCGCGGAAACCCCGGGAGATTCCCTTTCCGCCTTGCCGCCCCTGCCCGAGATCGCCGCGGCGGAAAAACGCAAGCAGGCCGCTCTCCTGGAAATGCGCTCCCTGCGCTCCGAGCTCATCCCCACCCTCGACCTCGCCGGCGACTACGGATTGAGCGGCCGGCGCCTGAACGCGCGGGCGGAATGGACCGAGAACATCATGCTGCAATTGAACTGGACCATTTGGGAGGGGGGAAGGCGCCGGGCCCGGCTTTCGCAACAGGCGGAACGGTTGCGCCAGGCCGACCTGGGGATCCGGGAAGCCCGGCTGGCGGCGCGCCAGGATCTCCGCGAATCCGCCTCCGCCATGAGGACCTTGCGGGAGGAGTCCGCCTTTTCCCTGGAACGCGTAAGGCTTTCCGAGGAGGAGGAGCGCCTGTCCAGGGAGAAATTCCGCAGCGGCGCAGCCGGGAACCTTGAGGTCATTTCGGCCCAGGCCAGCGTGAGCCTTGCGCATCAGGCCTACATCGACGCGATATACGGATACGGCCGAGCCCGGTTGGAATACCTGAAGGCGGCCCACCGGTTGTCGGAAATATGAAAAGCGGGAATATGGAAAACGGACCGAAGAAGAAGAAAAGCAAGCGCAACATCATCCTCCTGGCCATCGCCGTGGTCGGCCTGGCCTTCGGGATCCCGAGGTGGTGGTACGCGCACAACCACGAGACCACGGACGACTCCCAGATCGAGGGGCATATCCTCGCCGTCAGCTCCCGCGTGGGCGCCTTCGTTTCGCAGGTGTACGTCCGGGACGAGCAGGCCGTAAAGGCCGGGGATACCCTCTTCACCCTGGACCCTAGGGAGCTGGAGATCAAGGTGAGGCTGGCGGAAGCCGACCTGCTCGCCGCCCAGGCCGCCGCCAAGGGCGGAGTGGCCGGCGCGGGCGCGCGCGTGGCCGAGTCCCAGAAGACCGCGGCCCAGGCGAACCTCGAGTCCATGGCCGCCAACCTGGCCAAGGCCAAGGCCGACGTGGAGCGCACGCGCAACCTGTTCAAGCAGGAAATCGCGAGCAGGGCAAGCCTGGACGCCGCCGAGGCCGCGTTCCGGAGCGCCCAGGCCACCTACGCCGCCGCGGCGGAAGCGGCCAGGGGCTCCTCATTCACCATCGCCGGCGCCAATGCGCAGGTGCGGGCCGCGGATGCGCGCCTGGTCGCGGCGGAGGCCGCCCTGGACGCCGCACGCCTGCAATTGGGATACACCGTGGTGACCGCCCCTACCTCCGGGCATATCGCGAAGAAGAACCTCGAGAACGGCCAGCAGATCGCCGCCGGCCAGGCCGTAATGGCGATCGTAGAGGACTCGCCGGTCTGGGTGGTGGCCAACCTCAAAGAGACCCAGCTCGCCTCCGTCCGGCCCGGGGAAAACGTCGAGATGGAAGTGGACGCCTTCCCGGGCAAGACCCTCAAGGGCCGGGTCGCCTCCATCCAGAACGCCACCGGCGCCCGGTTCAGCCTTTTGCCTCCGGACAATGCCAGCGGCAACTTCACCAAGGTCGTGCAACGCGTACCCGTCCGCATCGACCTGGTCGATCCGATCAAGGCGGGCTCCGGGAACCCTCCCCTGGTTCCCGGCATGTCCGTCTCGGTCTCGATCGATATCCGGTCCGGAGGCTGATTCCAGTGAAGTTCGGGCTGGAGAAGTGGATCATCATCCTGACCGTGGTTTCCGCGGCCTTGCTGCAATTGATCGATACCTCCATCGTGAACGTAACCTTGCTCCAGATGATGGGCAGCCTGGGCGCCACCCTGGGGGACATCAGCTGGGTCATCACCTCCTACGCCGCGGCCAACGTGGTCATGATCGCCATGTCCGGATGGCTGAGCGCCAGGTTCGGGCGACGCCGCTTCTTCGCGGCCTCCATCGTGATGTTCACCATCGCCTCGGTCCTGTGCGGCTTCTCCACCAATGTCTGGATGCTCGTGGCCTTCCGCTTCCTGCAAGGGATAGGCGGCGGAGGGCTCCTTTCGACCGCCCAGGCCATCATCGTGGAGACCTTCCCCAAGGAGGAGCTGGGCCTGGCCAACGCCATCTACGGCCTGGGCGTCGTGATAGGGCCCACCATCGGTCCCGCCCTGGGCGGGTACATCACCGATCATCTGTCCTGGCATTGGGTGTTCTTCATCAACATCCCCGTCGGCATCGTGGCGACGGCCATGACCCTGCTCTACATCAAGGAGCCGGTCGACAAGCACCGCGTTGTGGGCCTGGATTGGCCCGGCATGGCCTTCCTGATCGCCGGGGTGGGCGCCCTGCAGGTGGTGCTGGAACGGGGCGACAAGGAAGGCTGGTTCGAATCGGCCTACATCACGGTCCTATCGCTCGTGGCCGCCGTGGGCGTGGTCGGTTTCATCTGGCGCGAGTCGACTACGGAGCATCCCGTGGTCAACCTCAAGCTCATGAAGAGCCGGACTTTCGCCGTGGGGATGCTTTTCAATTTCATCCTCGGCTTCGGCCTGTTCGGTTCCGTCTTCGTCATCCCCGTATTCGCGCAATCCTTCCTGGGTTTCACCGCCACCAATACCGGCGCCCTGCTGATCCCCGGAAGCCTGGCCACGGCGGTCATGATGCCCATCATCGGGAAGATGCTGCAGAAGAAATTCCCGCCCCATATCTTCAGCGGGATCGGTTTCCTGCTCTTCTTCGTCTCCACCTGGATGCTGTCCCACCTCAGCGCGGAATCCGGGACCCAAAGCTTCTTCTTGCCCCTGGTCGTGCGCGGCGTGGGCCTGGGCCTGATCTTCATCCCCCTGACCACCATGACCCTGATCGAGCTCAAGGGCCGGGACATCCCCCAAGGGACCGGGCTCTCGAACATGATACGCCAGCTCGGCGGATCCTTCGGCGTGGCCTTGATGGCGACCTTCATCGAACGGAGGACCGTATTCCACCGGGAGATGCTGGCGGCCCGCGTCACGGAGTTCAACCAGGCCGCGGTGGACCGGATAAACGCCATCACCCAGGCTTTCATTTCCCGCGGGGGCGGTTCCGAAGCCTCCCATAGCCGGGCCCTGGCCCTGGTGAACGGGATCGTAGGCAAGCAGGCCTCCCTGCTCTCGTACCTGGACACCTTCTACGTGATCGGATTCTTCTTCCTGGCCTGCATCCCGCTGCTCTTTCTGTTCCGGTCGCCCAAAGGCGAGGCAGGGCCCGTTTCAGGCGAAGGACCCGCGCATACCGAAATGACCATGGAATAATGTCGCTTGGCGATCCGCCCTGGGTTCCCGGGTTACCGGGACACCGGAGATTGCGGGTTACTTCAGGTAGACGCCTCGGAAGGTGAAGGAGCTGCCCTCCCCCGGCAGGCTCTCCGCGACCAGTTCACCTCCCATCATGGAGGCAAGCTTCTTCGCGATGGCCAAGCCCAGGCCCGTGCCTCCGTATTCCCGGGTGGTTGAGGAATCCAGCTGGGTGAATGCCTCGAAAAGGCCGGGGAGCTTTTCCGGAGGGATGCCGATCCCGGTGTCCAGGACGGATATGTCGATGGCCACCCAATCGCCCCGATCGTCGGCCAGGCGGGCCGCCAGGCAAATCCGGCCCTGCCGGGTGAACTTCACCGCGTTCGAAACCAGATTGTGGATCACCTGACGGATGCGGGTGGGATCGCCGCGCACGGATCGCGGGCAGAGCGGGTCGTATTCCAGGACCATGTGCAGGCCCTTCTTCTCGGCCTCGGGATGGTGCAGGTCCACGATCTCCTGGAGGACCGCCCTCAAATCCAGTTCCACGGTTTCCAGCTCCAGCTTGCCGGATTCGATCCTGGAAAAATCCAGGATATCGTTGATGATCGTAAGAAGCAGGTTTCCGCAGGATTGGGCCAGTTTCATATAGGAGAGCTGGCGATCGGTCAGGGGATCGTTTTCCATCAGCTGGATGGAACCCAGGATCCCGTTCATGGGCGTGCGGATCTCATGGCTCATGGTGGCGAGGAACTCCCCCTTCGATCGATTGGAACGCTCGGCGTTCTCCTTCGCGACGCGCAGGAGCGCCAGGGATTTCTGATGGGAGAGGTAGATGAGGGCGGTGCAGCCGATGAGCATGGCCGCGACCGTGGCGGTGATGCACAGATAGAATATGCGTTGGTAATGCGGCGGGAGGGGGCTCGTCTCCCCCAGCCCGAAAGGGCCGTTCAGCAGGATCCAGAAGAGCAGGGGCATGGCTACGCAGAAGGCGATCTTCCTCACCTCGCGGATGTGGAAAAGGGTGAACGGCGCGATGAGGGTCAGATAGAAGGCATAGACGATTCCGACCGATTTCCCCAGGAAAAGGGTATAGACGAAAACCGCCACATTGATCGAACCCATCAGGTTGAAGCGGGACAGGTCGTGATGGCCGGATTTGTTCAGCAGAACGGTAAGGCAATAGCATATCAGGAGGACCAGGACGCAGGCGGCCAATACCGGCTCGCCCAGGAAGTACAGGATAAACGGGTACGGGAAGGCCATGGCGAAATAGAATACGGCCGACAGGTTGGTGACCCGGATATTCCGGGCGAGCTCTTCATCCGTCCCGGGGTTTATGCCTGAATCTCGGATGTCGCCCAGGAGGCGCGCCAGGAGGCCTCCCGCGATCCTTTTGGATGCCTTCGTTTTGGATGCGCGGCTTGAGGATGTGGAAGGCGTAATGGAATCCATGAATGCGGCGGGATCCGATGGTTTGATGCGTGGGGGGGTATCCATGGCGGGCCGGGCCGAAGTATAACCCCGTGTCCCGGCGGCGTCAATCGCCCGGCGGATCGGAAATAAGGGTATCAAAAACGTTTCTTCCGTAACGATGGCGTTTACATTCCGGCTGTCCTATAATCCGGATATGCTTGACGATTCCTTTACCGATCGGATGCGGCAGTCCGGGGACCCTTTGGCCGATGCCGTGATAGCCGAATACATAGGCGCCGGGGAGATCCCGGAACTGAACGCCCTGCTGGGCAGGCTGCATGCGAACATGGGCGATCCCGCCGGATACCCGCCACGCCTGGCCGCCTTCTTCGAGGAATCGTCCAGGTTACCCCCTTGGGCCGATCCGGAGCGGATAGCCCGGGCCCAACGCCTCTTCACCCTGCACGGGCCGATCTTCGGGCTGGTCATGCTGTTCAAGTCCCTGCCCATCCTCTACGCCGGCGGCAAGGGGGGCGCCCAAGTGCTCGCCATGACCGGCCAGTTGAACAACCATTACCGCCGCCGCGCGTCGGAAACCCTCCGTTTCATCCTCGACGTCATGGAACCGGGAGGCCTGGACGCCGGGGGCAAGGGCATCCGCACCGCCCAGAAGGTCCGGCTGATGCACGCGGCCATCCGCGCTTACGCATCCGCCTCGCCCTTATGGAAAGGGCGCCGGGAAGCCTGGGGCCCGCCCATAAACCAGGAAGAACTGGCAGGGACCATGCTGGCCTTCTCCACCGTGACCCTGGACGGGGTAGCGGCCATGGGACTCAAGGTGGACCGACGGGACGCGGAAGCCTACCTGCATGCCTGGAAGGTGATCGGCCACATCCTGGGAATCGATCCCGGCCTCTACCCCAAGAACCTGGGCCAGGCCCGGGTGTTCTGGAAATCCCTGGTCCGCCGGAATTTCCTGCGCACCGAACAGGGGCTGGTGCTCATCCGCGACCACCAGGAATTCATGGCCACCCTGATTCCGGGCAGGCTCCTGGACCGGGGCATCCCCACCCTGCTCCGATACCTGATGGGCCGGAAGATTTCCGACAAGGTCCTGGACCTGCCGGAATCCCGCGCCCCGTTCGTCCTGCTCTTGTTCCTGGTGGAAACCTTCCGGCTCCAGAAGCTGGGTTTCCTCCTCTTTCCCGGCCTGGTGCGCCGGGCCCGCGCCGTCAGCGTCGAATTGATGGAAGCCTTCCAGGCCTACCTCAACGCCGGCCATTCCCGGCCTTTCCGCGTTCCGCCGAGCCTGACCCGGCATTGATCGGGGGGATGGGACCGGATGTCCCTTCCGGAAATTCCCCCGAATGCTTATTTTCCTGGGCATACCCGAAACCCGCCAGGAGGCCCGCATGTCCCGTTCCAAGTCCCTTCCCAGGTCCTTCTTGAGGATCCTCTCCGCCGCTTGCATCCTGGCCTTCGGCGCCGTGGCGGCCCCCGTGTCCGCCCAGACCCTGGTCACCACCAATAATTTCAACCTGACCCTGCCGCCGGGCTGGAGCAAATTCAGCGCGGGCCAGACGGACACGGCGTCGGTCATCATCATGAACATCCCCAACGAAGCGAACGGGATCCTGATGGGGGTCCCGCACCAGGGCGCCCTCACCTCGGCGGAAATCACCGCCGCCTTGAACAACCTCGCGGCGAGCGACAGCCTGATCATACTCGATCAAGGCAACAAGACCCTGGGGGGCAAGGCATTCTCCTTCATCGAATTCAAGAATGCCAATCCCGCCGATGAGCAGGAAGCGAGCGACCGCTTCCGCATCTATTACCTGACCCAAGGGACCTTCCTGTTCGAAGCGATCGTGGTCTATCCCGTGGACAAGTCCGGCCCCGTGGCTGCCGGGATCGAGGCGGCCCTGGCCACCCTCAACCTCACCGCCAGCGCGCATCTCCGCGCCGTCGCGGATTTTTCCCGTCCCGGCTTCCGCCCCGCGGATCATGACGTAATGGGGCGCTCGAATGCGGTCCAAGCCCGCAGGACCATCCTGTTCCGCGTTCCCGGCTTCTAGCCTGCCGCGGCCCGGGCAAGCCCCCATGCGGGTATCCTAATGCATTCCACCTTCAGGGCCGGCATCTCCGGCCTCGCGGGACTGATGGCCCTCGCCTTGGCGGCGGGGTGCGCCCGCCATCCCTCCAAGGCGAAACGCCATTGGTTCGGCATGGACACGGAATTCACCGCCACCGTCTACCGGCACGAGGGCGGACGGCAGGCGCTCATCGGGGAGGACAGCGCCTTCGCGCTCCTGGAACGGGAAAGCGCCCGGCTCGAGGGCGTGTTCAGCGATTACCTTCCGGGTTCTTCCTTGCGCAGGCTCCAGGGCCGGGCGGGGGATACCCTGGCCGCGGATCCGGAAATCGTGGAGGTGTTCCGCGCCGCGCTGGAGATGGCGGAGTCATCGCGCGGCAGCTTCGACATCACCCTCCATGATCTGAAATCGGCCTGGGGCCTGGCCAGCGGCGACAGCAACCGGATCCCATCGGATGCGGAGCTCGCCTCGGCCATGCGGGGCAATCCCGCCTATGGCGCCTCCCTGGACGGCAATCCGGCCTCGCGTCCGCCCTTCGCCCTCCTGGACGGCGGCCGCATCGTCCTGCTCCGGGACAGCGCCGTCTTCGACCTGGGAGGCATCGCGAAAGGCTATGCCGTCGATCGGATGCACGCCATCCTGGATTCCCTGGGATACCCGGATCATATCGTGACCGCGGGCGGGGATCTGCGCGTCGGCGGCAAAAAGGGGCGGGACCCCTGGTCTCTGGGGATACGCCATCCCCGCATGCCGGATTCCCTGGCGGGAACCTTGCGGTTGGACAGCGCCATCGCCGTCTCGACCTCGGGGGATTACGAGCGTTTCTTCATCAGGGACGGGGTGCGCTACCACCATATCTTCGATCCGCGCACCGGAAAGCCCGCGCGGCCGTATTGCTCCGTGACCGTGCTGGCAGCCAACAGCATGCTGGCGGACCGCCTGACCAAGCCCTTGTTCATCCTGGGTCCGGAGCGGGGAGCCTACCTTCTGCAACGCTTCGGGGCGCGTGCCGTCTGGATGCGCGAGACCGGCGGGGACAAGGCCGCGGAAGGGACGACGCCCCTGTGTTACGTGGCCTCGCCGGGCCTCGAGGGAAACCTCAAGCTCAATGGGATCCATCCATGCCCCCAAGGGCGATGACCCCCGGCCGCTCCGGTGAAACGAAGCGCGTCCATCGCTTCCTGAAAGCGAAGTTCGCGTCCATGGCGTTCTTCACCAAGCAGGACATGCGGATGGCCGTCTCTCCCGGTCGCGGCTTCCCGACCTATTGGAGCAAGCGGATCCTCCCCCTCCTCATCGAATCCGGGAAAGGCAGGTTCAGGGTATCGGAGTACTTCCGTAAGCTTATCGACCCCGAAGCGTTCGCCAAGCATTTTTCCGAGGCCGCGCGCGTCACCGTCGCTTACGAAAAGGCCGTCCGGGACTTCCAGTCCTTCCGATTCCTGTTGCCCCTGGCGGATGAACTCGTGCTTAAGGACTCCCTGGACGCCTTGTTCTACTCGGACCGGATCCTGCGGCGCCTGGGCATCGTGGAAAGGGCGGAGTTGGAACGCGTATTCCCGAAAGCCTCCCGGGAAGGGGAATCCCGCTACCGGGCCCGCATCGCCGCGGAGATCGCGGATTGGTTCGGGGGCTATTCCGTCCACAACGTGAACGGCCGGTTCCGGGGCGGGGCCCTGATGGCCTTCGAGGCCGCGGCCGCGCTCACCCGGCGCACCGGAAGGAAATACCTGATCGATGAGACCACGGCCGTCATCGAATTCTTCATCCCCATCGAGGCGGGATCGGGGCCGGATCGCGAGGGGCGGCTGAAGGCGCAGGCGGAACGGATCCGCTGGGTCTTCCTGGAGCTGTTCGTCGCGGCCATCCTCGAAAGCGTGAACGGCGAGGCCGAGATCTGGCTCATCGAATCCGGCATCGAGAACCGGCTCTATTCCTGGACGCGGAAGTAGCTTCCGCCTTCAGGCCGGTTGCCCGGCCATTCCTTCCTCGCGTTTCGAATACCTGGGAAGGAAGAGGGTGATGATCTGCGAGGTCACCAGCGAACCCGCCAGGGCGATGACCGGATTCCAAGGCCAGGCCAGCGCGATCAACGGCTTCCACGTCCCCGGCGGCAGCAGCGGGATGGACGTGAAGGGCATCAGGATGATCATGCCCAGGAAGGTCCCGGCGATGACGGCCTTGGGGTGGGTCTTGGGGAAGAAGAAGGCCTGCACGAACATGGACAGCAGGGGGCCCGTGAACAACGAGGTCAGGAACAGGGCCTTTTGCAGGATGGAGATGTTCCCGATGGCGCATACGAAGGAGGCGGCCATCCCGAGGATGCCCCAGAGCACCACCCACTTGCGCGCATTCTTGATATTGTGGGAACCCAGGTCCTGGGCGTTCTTCCGGGGGAGGAAGTCGACCACGGTGGTATTGGAAAGGGCGGTGAGCACCGAGCTGAGGGCGCCCATGTCGGCCGCCAGGATGGCGGCCACCAGCAGGCCTTTGACGCCCACGGGCAGAACGTTGACGATGAAATGGGGCAGCACCTCGTTGACCTTGAGCGTGGGCAGGGTCTCCACGTGGGCCACCTGGAAGTAAACGTACAGAAATGCCCCTACGGTGAAAAACACCACGCCTACGCAGATTCCCAGCAGGGACGAGGTGATTGAGGAGTAGTTGGCCGTGCGCACGCTCTTGGTCGAAAGGTAGCGTTGCACGAATTGCTGATCGCATCCCCGGATTGCGACTTCGAATACCACATACACCAGGGACGCGGTCCAGAAGTTGCGGTCGCTGGAAGGATCCCAATGGAAATCGTACCAGCGCGTCTTCCCCGCTTCGGTCGCCAGGGCCCAGGTTTTCCCGAATCCGCCCACTCCCTTGGCGCAGAACCAGATGCATAGCAGGCCGCCGCCGAAGAAGATGACGAACTGGATGATGTCGGTGGTGGTCACGGCCTTGATGCCGCCCAGGGACGTGTACAGCATGGCGAAGACGGTCATGGCCATTGCGCAGGCCCAGAATGGGGCTCCCGTGATCTTCATCAGCACCAGGCCGGGACCGTAGATGAGCATGCCCATGCGGAACAACAGGTGGCAGGAGTAAAAGGTGGCCGCCAGCACCCGCACGGGGCGCGAGAACTTCTTCTCCAACAGTTCGTACGCGGAACTGATGCCGCTCGCGCGGAAGCGCGGGATGAAGAATGTCCCGACGATCACGATCGCGATGAGGGAGCCCACGTTCAGCATCAGCAGGCGCATGTCGTTGGCGTAGCCGTCCGCCGGGTTCCCCAGGAAGGTATTGGCGCTGACCGAGGTGGCGATCAGGGAGATGCCGACCGCGAACCAAGGCATGTTGCCGCCCCCGAACATGAAGTCCGAGAAGTTGGCATTGCGGCGGGAGAAGTAGAAGCCGATGCAGGCCACTATCATGAAGTAGGCCACGATGACGAGCCAGTCTACCAAGGTGAACATCCAGGCGCCTTTCCTTCCCGATGGGAATCGGGTAACCGCATAAAAATGGGAATCTTATCCCATTCTGGCATATCAGGCGGGATTTTACCCGCAATTGCTATTTTAGCCCCATGGCCAATACCTCGGATGAACCCGTCTACGAAGGAAAACGTTTCAAGGCGGATCCCGTGCGGATCGCCATCGTCGCCGTCACCGCCTGCGGCATCTACGGCTCGGGCATCATCATGGTGGTTTACGCGGCCTACCTCACCATCCGCGCCGTCCATGCCGGCCAAAGCGCGCCCGTGCTTCCATGGGCCGTGGCCTTCGTGCTGGTGGTTTCCGGGATGCTCGGGGTCATCTACGGGTTCTTCTTCCGTCCGCGCGAGGCCCGCCTGAGCGAAAACCAGATCGCCCTCGTCTTCTGGGACGGGAACGGCAAGGTCATGGACCGGGACAAGGTGGAATCCGTCGACGTGGGGGCTTCCCGCATCGTCCTGAAAAGCGGGGGGAAGCGGATGGTGGTGGGAAAGATGTTCTCGGAGTGGAAGGCGCTCAGGGGCGAACTGGGCGCCTGGGGCGGCAAAACCGCCTAGGACACCCGGTGCGGCCTAAGGCAGGACGACCAGGCGGCCATAGGCCTGCCGCTCCGCGCCGTCCCCGTTCCAAGCCAACTTACATACGTACAATCCCGCCGCCGACGGGCGGAAGCCTTCCGCGCGCAAGGCGTTGCCGCGCATGTGCACGGAATTCCGGAATCGGACCTTTCCGTCCGGGCCCATCACCGAGAATTCCGCCTTGCCCGCGTCCCGCAGGGACAGGGTTCCGTTCACGGTGAACTCCACGTCCGCGGACCGGCCCATCCGGAAGACGAAATTCCGCACCGAGATGCTGTTGGCCGCGGGATCCACCGTGGAAACCGGTCCGTTATAGGCGATCATCATGGCCTTGCCGGCGGTGCCGTAGGACACGTAATACAGGTTGCCGTCCATGCCCAGGCTCAGGAATACCTTGGTCGGGGAGTTCTGGTAGAACTGCACCATGCCGTTCCCGACGGTATGCATGTTGATGGAGCCGGCCGGATTGTTGAGCGGGACCGAACGGATGGTCTTGCCGCAATAGTCCGCCGTGTAGATCCGGTTCTTGTATTCCGCCGGCCAATTGGAGGCCACGGCCGCATTGTAAGGCACCTCCGCCACGATCGCGCATTCTCCCTGGCCGCCGGTGGGATGGTAGTAGATGGGGTCGATGGCCTTGCCGCCCGCCGTGCCCACGCCGTCCCCGCCGCCTACGCCGTATCCGTACCAGTAGTCCTTGGCGGGGTCCGGGCTCGTCACGTCCTCGATGGATTCGGTGCCGTCGCCCACGTCGCCGACCAGGATGCGGCCGGAAATCGGATCGGCGCTCATGGTCCAGGGATTGCGGAACCCGCGCGCCCATACGCTCTTCTCTTCCGCCGTCGCGCCGGAGGCGTAATGGGGGTTGCCGGGGGCGGGAAGGCCGTCCTCGGTGAAGCGCAGGACCTTGCCCTTCTGGCTGGTCCAAAGGCCGGCGGGATTCGAGGCGCCGCCCAATTCATCATTGCCGCGGGACACGTAGAGGAAGCCGTCCTTGCCGAAGACGATGCCGCCGCCGTTGTGGCGCCCTTCGTTCTCCAGGTTCGGCAGCCGGATGATGTCGTCGACCTTCACCACGGCATTGTCCTTGTCGATGGCGATGCGCGTGATATTATGGTGGTTCTTGTCGGCGGTGAGGTAGAAGGCGTAGATGAAGCTCTTGGCGGCGAAGCCCGGATGGACCTGGATCTTCAGCAATCCCTGCTCGCGATCCGTGGTCGTGGCGACCTTGTGGACCAGCACGGCGTCATCGCCCTTGATGACCTTGATATTGCCGTTGCGTTCGCTGACGAAGATGCGGCCGTCATCGGCGTGCGCCATGCTGGTGGCTTCGTTGAAGACGGCCTTGGAGGCGACGGCCTTTTCGACGAAGTTGACCGGCAGCTGGGCCCGGGGGGCGGCGGCGATCGCGGCCGCGAACAGGACGGCCCCGGCGAGCCTCGGGAAGGGGCGGGAGGCATGGTTCGGATTCATCTCGGACATTTGCGATCCTTTCATGGGATCCTAATGGTTCGTCCCGTAGATTATAGGGGAAAACCGCTCCCGGCACACTAATCCCGCTTATGGGCCGGGTTGATTTGACCCCATGGCCCCGGCAAACCGGTAAGCCCCCGTTGCTGGATGGGCGCTTTCCGCGGACGGGAGCCGATGTTCATGGATAAAGGATAGGGAACAAGGGGATCCAGGATGCTCCGAGATGATTCTCTCGTTATCCCGGGTATCCTAAAGAACCCAAAGCGAAGGGGCCGTCCAAGGCCTTTGGGACCCGGGGATCAGGGGCCCATGCCCGGATAGTCGACCCGTACCCGCAGGCTCCGTCCCTTGGAGTCCGCGACATTGACGATCCCCTGGTAACGGACCAGGCGCAGGGTCTTCACGTCATAGTACATGATGATGGTAGGGAGCAGCATGCGCAGCACCGAGCTTTGCGGCTCGATGATCACGGCCTTGTGTTTCCGGCCGGCGACCTCGGTTTCCGGAACCCCGCTCTTGGGATCCTGGTAGGCCACGAACTTGTAATAATCCAGGCGCGCGGGGACGACCATGTTGAAACCGATGCGCTTGCCCGCTTCGAGGGCGGCCCAATTCCTCCTCACGAATTCCCCCACCCCGCCGTTGATGATGCAGGGTTCCGGCACCTGGATGCTTTTCTCGTGGACGGCGGCCTGGCGCGAATCCCGGAAGTGGACCTTGATGCCGGAGGCCCCGACCTCGGCGCCTTCCTCATAGCCGTTGCGCAGGTCCTTGAACAGGTAGTCCGGCTTGCAGTCGAAGCGGTGGAAATCGAGCTCCCGCTCCGCCATCTCCTTGCCGTCCTGGGCCCGGAAACAGGTCTTGGTGGCGACGTGCCGGCCCTGGTCGTAACTCTCGGCATGCTCTTCCGTATAGGCGAAGACCTTCCTTTCGGTATCGAAGGCGGTACCGCGGTACGGGGCGAGAGGAGCGGCAGGGACGGCGGCATCGGTGGTTCCCGTGGCGCCCGGGCATAGGGATGCGGCGAGCGACAAGGCCAGGGATAAGGCAAGGGAAGCTTTGAATGCATGCATGGAGGCCCGTCCGGATACTTCGAGGAGGGATAAAGATACCGGAAATCGCCGGTTTTTTTGTGCTATTTTTGCGGGGAAACCGGAACCACGCGGGGACCCATGCCTACACCTTCCATTCCCAGTCCCAATCGCGTCAATCCGGCCGCCTGCCTGGCCTTCGCCCTGATGGCCGCGGGCGGCGGCTTCACCGCGCCCGCAGGGAATCTGACCTTGAATGATCTCGCCCAACAGGCCCAGTACATCGTGGTGGCCCGTCCCCTGGCCCCCTCCAGGGAGGAAATCACCTTCAGCGAGCCCGGAACGGAGATCCCCTCCCTGACGCGCACGGTATTCCGGTTCAAAAGGGGCGAGGTGCTGAAGAACGTCCTGGGCTCCGAGCTTCCGGATACCCTCGTGGTCTTCGAGGCGAGCACCGGGGCGGCCGTGCGGGCCCATCGGGCCATGTACCTGTCCGAGGAACCCGTGACCGCCGAGCCGCACGCCTACAAAAGCCCGATCAGGGAAAGGTCGCTCCGCAAGGAGAAGAGCGTGGTCCTGTTCCTGGACGAGATCCGGGACGACAGCACGGTGGCGCCCAGGGATCGTTTCGAACTCTGCGCCAAGCGGAGTTATGAAAAGGCCGCCAACCGCAAGGCCATCGTCAAGCTCCTGCCCAAGCCCGCCGCGTACGCGGAGTGAATCCGTACCGTGCCCGGCGGCCCGTGTCCCGGCCGCAGCCGCCGGCGATTCGCGCGGCAAGAGGTAACCTGGGTATTACCCCATGGGCGCGGATCGCGCCCGGCATGCCCTTCCCGGCCGGCTAACACATTAATGGGAAGCTGTAAAGTGCCTTCCCGCGAAACCGTTGGTGCCGGAAAAAACGGGGCCGCAGGGGCCATATTGGGTTTGCCTTGGTACCCGGGAATCCTATATTACTGGCATGCCCGCCCCCAAGGTCCATCGCTGAGGATGGAAAGCCCCGACGAACCGGAATCCGCCGGAGAGAAACCCAAGAAGGCCCCGTCCAGGGGCGTTCTGCCCAAAAACCGCGATTCCCTGGAAATGTATCTCGGCGATATCAAGAAGGCGAAGACCCTGAGCCTGGAAGAGGAAGCCGCCTTGGCCACCCGCATCCAGGCCGGCGACATGCGCGCGGTCAACCAGTTGGTCCAGGCGAATCTCAAATTCGTGGTGGCCGTCTGCCGCAACTACCGGTTCCAAGGCCTTTCCATGGGCGATCTCATCAACGAGGGGAATCTCGGCCTGTTGCGGGCCGCCCAGCGTTTCGACGGCGGGATGAACTTCAAATTCATCTCCTATGCCGTCTGGTGGATCCGGCAAGGCATCCTCACCGCGCTCGCGGAGCAATCCCGCGTCCTCAAGCTTTCCGCCGGCAAGGTCGGCGTGATCGCCAAAATCGGCAAGGCCAACCAGCGCCTGGAACAGAAACTCGGCCGTTCACCCAGCATGGCGGAGGTCGCGGAGGAACTGGGGCTGAGCGAAGTCGAGATCAATGAATGCCTGCAATTGGCCGCCGCCCCCATGTCCCTGAACAAACCCATCCTCGGGGACGGGGAGGGCGCCCTGGAGGACGTCCTGGAAGACAAGGAAGCGGATCGCCCCGACAAGGAAGTCCTTCAGGCTCTGTCCGGCAAGAACCTGGTCGACGTTCTCGCGACCTTGGAGGAGCAGGAGGCGGACGTTCTGAAGCTTTACTACGGGATCGGCCGGGAATCCTCGGAAACCCTCGAGGAGATCGCCGCCCGCTACGGGGTCACCCGCGAACGCGTCCGCCAAATCAAGGCCAAGGCCCTGGAACGCCTGCGCCATCCCACCCGCATGGGTCGTCTCAACCGCTCCGGCGATTGAAGCGGCCGCGCCATCGGGCGCGCGGAAGCCTCGGTCGGTGAAATCCCCGCCGGATCCTTTCAGGCCATCCCCTGGTTCGTCCGATCCCCTTGCCCCATGGGTTCCGCGTTCGGCGTCGGCGCTACGCGCGATCCGTACTTGTTCGCGTACGCCTTGGTGAACTCGGCCCCGTAAAAGAGGATTTGCGAGGAGTAATAGATCCAGATCAGGATGATGACCAGGGATCCCGCCGCGCCATACGCCGACGATACGCTGCTTTTCCCCAGGTACAATCCGATCAGGAAATGCCCCAGGGTGAACAGCAGGGCCGTGACCAATCCCCCGATCCACACGTCCTTCCACCGCATCTTCACGTCCGGGAGCACCTTGTAGATCAAAGAGAAAAGCAGACCCGTGACGACCATGGAAACCGCGAAGTTGATCGCATGCAAGGCGATGGCCGGAACGGACAGGATCCGCTCCAGGTAGCCGCTCAGGCCGGCCAGCCCGGCGCTTATGACCAGGGACACCAGCAACATGAAGGCGATCACCAGCACCATGGAGAAGGATAGGAAACGGGTGCGCAGGAAACCCCAGACGCCCTGCCCCGGCTTGGGCTTGACCTCCCAGATGGTATTGAGCGCATCCTGCAATTGCCCGATCGCGCCGGAGGCGCCCAGGAGCAGGGTGACGATCCCGAGCAGGGTCGCCGTGATTCCCGCGCCTTTGTGGCCGGCGCTCGCGACCATGGACTGGATGGCTTGCGCACCGGAATCCCCCACGAACCCCCGGATCTGCCCGAAGACCTGGTTGGAAGCCGCTTCCTTTCCGAAAGCCAGCCCGGCCACCGCGATGGCGATGACGAGCAGAGGAGCGATGGAGAAGATGGTGTAATAGGAGAGGGCGGCGGCAAGGCGGGACGCTTTATCGCCGCTCCATTGCCTGGCGCTGTCCTTGAACAGGCCGAACAGGCCCTTGAACGATAAGGAAGAAGACCGGGCCTTGGCGGCCCGGTCTTTGGAGGGTTGGGGGGACGGGTCGGGATGCAGAAGGATGGCCATGGTATTCCTCCGGGTTCACGGAATCATTGGGTTGCCGCGGCAGTGAGACCGCCCAAGGCGGCGGCCGCGCCGGAAACGACCGCGATGGCGAGGAGCCACCACGCTGCCGTGGCGGTGACCTTGCGGGCGGCCTCGGCCTGTTCCAAGGAGATGCGCTTGGCCTCTTCCATGCGGCGCTTGGTCTCCTCTTCCACCTTGCGGGCGCGCTCCAGGGCGTTATCCTTGGCCTCCATGATCTTGTCGGCCACCTTATCGACTCCGGCCTTGGCCTGGTTCGTCGCCTGCCCGGCCTTCTCCTTGACCTTGTCCGTGGCCTGTTCCGCCTTGGCCTTGATGGCCTCGCCCTTTTCGACCGTTTTCTCCGCGTCCTCGCGGCTCATGCCCCCCACGGAGCTCAAGGCCGCGATCACGGTTTCCCGATCGATGCCCTGCAGCCTTTGCTTCAGGGAAGCGTACCCGGCCTTGGGATCGTCGAACAGCTTCAGGAAATCCCCTTTGAAGCCCTCGAAATCGAGTTCGGGCCGGTTGATGGCGTACACATGGTCGCGGATCCGGGACATGGTGCGATCCCGGACCTCCTCGGCGCGATGTTCGGCCTGCTCCTTGGCGGAAAGGGCCTTGCTGCGCGCCAGGTCGATCTGATCGGCGATGCGGTTGGCCTCTTCCGGAGTCATGTCCTGGCGGTGGCTCAGCACCTGGACCAGGCTTTCCCGATCGAGCTCCTTGGCATGCTCCCGGATCTGGGACAGGCCCGTCCCGGGATCCATCAGCAGGGTCTTGATCTCCTGTTCGATGCGCTCGGGCTGCAATTCATCGCGGCCGGTGCTGCGGAGGAATTCCCGGAAGCGCTGGTACTTGCCGATCACGCCTTGCGGGGCCGAAGCGGATCCGCCGGAAGCCGTGGCCATGGCCGGGGAGGGTTCCCCTTCCGTGAACCGGGTATACTTGGGAGGCTGCGCGGGGGCGTTCTCGCCCAGGAATTTCGACCACGTGGAATACAGGCTGTCCACCATCCGGTCCACTTGATCCTTCTCCAGATCGGTCCGTCCCGCGACGATTTCCGCGAAGTGATTGCGATCCAGGTTCTGCAATTCGCCGCGCTTGGCCATCTCGATGAGTTCCGGATCGGTGAGAAGGGACTTCATTTCCTGGCCCATATGGGCCAGGTCCATGGCCTTGGGCTTGATGGTGGAGCGGGTATACTCGCGGATCTTGTCCATGACGCCAGGGCCCTGGGCCTCCGCATCCTCTTCTTCGCCGAAGAGCTCCTTGCGCACGGCCGCGGCCACCTCTTCCGCGGTCTGGACCGTCTGCTTGCGTTGGGCCGATTCCGCCCTGGAATCGGCAAGCTTGCCCGCGGCCGCCTTGAAGGGCGAGGCGAGGGCGCCGACGCCGTTGCGGACGGCGGAGGAAATGGTCCCCAGCAGGGACATGGTCGCGGCGCCTTCGAGGTACATCATGGTGCCCAGGAAGACCGACCAGATCACGAGCCCCAGGATGACCGCCTGGTAATTGTTCTGGAGGCGGATCAGCTCGACCGCCAGCCAGCAGGCCAGGAACAGGGCGATGGCCGAAGTCACCATGGCCCAGATGCCGATGCCGGATTCGATTTTGACGGCCTTGTCGTCCCATTCGTCCGGCTCGTTCTCCTTGCGGAACTTTTCCGGGTCCTCCTCCATCCTTTCCCGGTCCTTCTCGGCCTTCTCCCGATCCTTTTCCATGGCCTTGCGGCGGGCCTTCTCCCGCTTTCCGGAATCCGTGACCCCCTGCAGGGCGGACAGGCCGGTGGCGACGGACAGATTGGTCAGGAGCCATTGGAAGCAATAGGCCAGGATCACGCCGGAAACCAGGGCGATGAGGAATTGCCCTCCGGAAATGCCCGGATCGAAAACCCTGAAACCGGTAAAGGGATCGTCGGTCGCGGTCGGCGTCTGCGCCCTCAGGATTGCGGGAAGGATAAGGGCGGAAAGAACAGCGGTTGCTGCTTTCATAACTCCTCCGATATTAGACGGGGTTCACGGGGATCGTCTTTTCTAAAAAAACGAAAAATCCCGGGCGGGAATAAAGCGGTTTTTATTCCCGGCCTTTCCGGCCGGGAATCGGGGACGCCCAGGGCGGGGCGGAATATTCAGGGCGTAATCGGCGCGAACTTTGTATTGGTCGTGATGGACAGCTTGGAGGAGGCGACCGCCCGCTCCGCGAAAAAGAAGTCGACGGGATAGACCCCTTTATCGGTCAGGCCCAAGGCGTCCTTCATGGCATCGAGATCGACGGAATCCTTTTCCGCGGCGTGGATGCCGCCCAGATCGATCACGCGCTTCCCGTTCACGAAGGCCCACAGGTCGTCATCGCCCTGGAAGGTGATGTACTGGCCCTTGCCTTGGCTATAGGTGAGCCCGGTGTGGAATTCCATGGTGAATCCGTAATTGTGCGCGGTCAGGTCCTGGCCGTCCTTCTCCCCGGTCTGCAGGTGGCCGAAGGGATCGGGCTCCCCGTCCTGGGTCTTGGTGAAGGCGGCGCCGTTGTCGATGGGGAAGAATTTATCGTTCCGGAACCGGTAGATGCCATCGTCGAACTCGAAACGCATCTCCACCAGGTAAGGACGATTCACGTCCATCCCCTTGTCCTCGAACCAGTCCGTGAACCGATCCGGGGGATCGAAGCACCGCGCCACCGCCGCCCCTACGGGCTGGATCAATTTGGGTCCACGGCTGTCCCCGGGGAATTTGGGATCCGAACCGCCGGAAACGTCGATGTCCGCCTCGACGGTATTGATGCCCAGGACCTGGGCCTCGCACGACCCCTGGTTCTGGTTGAAATGCGGGTGGGTCCCATCCTTGGTGGTGGCGCTCCCCTCCTTGAAATCCCTGACCTTGGCGAAAACGGGGACGTCCTTCTTTTCCTTCTTATCGCCGAGCAACTGGCCGCATCCCGTGAAGGCGATTCCGCATACCATGAGAATTCCGCAATGGACCGACACCTTGAGCATAATACCCTTTCCTTTGGCTCTCCGAACCTGGCCATGTTTCGCGCAGTTCGCCTGACGGCCGGACCTCCTGGTCCGCCCGTTCTGGGGTGAAGATACCTTCCTGCAAATAGGGGGGCGAAAAATCTTACGGAGATTTAGAGGGCCGTATTTCCCGGTACTTTGCCCTGAATCCCGCGGGCGAGGCGCTTCCTCGAGGCCCAGGCCAGGCCCGCCAGGCCGATGCCGAACAGGGCGAGGGTGGAAGGTTCGGGCACGGCCGGAAGCAAGGGATTGGCGTCGGTGATGGAGGCGAGGGTGAGGGTGGAGCTGTAGCCGGAATTCGGCTCGCCTTCGCCATTGGCCGTGAAATTCTCCGAGCGGAAGATCTGCCCGATGCCCCACTCGTTGAACCGCGCTTCCGAGCTGTAGATGTCGAGGAGA
The DNA here is from genome assembly GCA_028287465.1 of Fibrobacterota bacterium. Lineage (GTDB taxonomy): Bacteria > Fibrobacterota > Fibrobacteria > UBA11236 > UBA11236 > Chersky-265. Next base: position 187,157 of record JAQBPO010000050.1, on the reverse strand, counting down.
TCGAACCCGCCCGGGTCCGCGTTGCTGCCGCGCAAGGCGCTGAAGATATCATCGGCATAATGCATCTGGTCGACGCCGCAGAAGCAGCTTTCCTTGATCGGCGAAGCGGGATTGTCGGTGGCCAGGGCGTCCCCGCCCACGTAGGCGGCGTAGAAGCTCAGGGTGAACCAGTCCGCCGTTTCGGTGAAATCGGCTCGGGGCCGGATGGTCCCGTCCCCGTCCCGGGTGTAGCCGTCGCGATCCTGGTCCACCAGGAAGACGTAGCGGACGGATTGCCCCAGGGCATGCGTCGGGACGGTCGAATACACCACCTCGCCCTGGAATGAATAATAGACGGGCACCGCGGAAACCGGACCCCAGGCCAGCATGAGGGCGGTCGCGATCAGGGCCTGGCGGGGACGGAACGTTTTGCGGTTGGGCATCCTCCCAAGATACCTGGGCGGGGGAGGCGGACGCAAGACAAATGGGGGTCAAGAATCTTCCGGGGATTCCGCCCGGTCGGACCTAAACGGCCGCTTCGACCTTCATCCCCACGGCGGGGAGATCGATGCGGAACCGGGTACCGCGTCCCGGTTCGCTTTGCACGGATATCTGGCCGTCGCTTTGCTTCACGATCCCGTAAACCGTGGAGAGCCCCAGGCCCGCGCCTACGCCCATGGCCTTGGTCGTGAAAAAGGGCTCGAAGACGCGGGTAATGGTTTCCGCGTCCATCCCGATGCCGTTGTCTTCCACGAACAGGCTTACGTAGTCCCCGGCGCGGATCGATTCGGACGGGCCTGTGAATTCGGTTTCGTAGGCCTGGGAATATCCGTCCTCGATGCGGACGTTTTCGGTGCGGAGGGTAAGCGTGCCGCCGTCCGGCATCGCCTCCCTGGCATTCGTGAGAAGGTGGACCAGGACGGTCTCCAACTGCCCCGCGTCCGCGAAGACCTTCCGCAGATCCGGAGCCAGGGAAGGGATGTATTCGATATCGTCCCCCAGGGTGCGCCGGATGAGCGGCTCCGCGGCCTGGACCGCCCCATTGAGGTCCAGTTCCACCGGACGCAGGATCTGCCTGCGGCTGAACGCAAGGAGATCGCGGGTGAGCGCCGCCGCCCGGATCCCGGCCTTGTTGATCTCGACCAGATCCTCGCGGACGGGATTGCCCTCCCCCACCATCTCCAGCAGCAATTCGCTGTACCCGTTGATCGCGGTCAGCAGGTTGTTGAAATCATGGGCCACCCCGCCCGCCAGCCTCCCGATGGAATCCAACCTGCGGATGGACGTGAGCTCCGCGTCCTTCCTCTTCAAGGCCTCGTCCATCCATTTTCGCACGGAGATGTTCTCGATCAGCCCTTCGATGGTCCCGGCTCCCGGAGAGGGTTGCCGCAGGGCCAGGGAAATCCAGATTTCCTTCCCTTCCCGGTTCCGCATCTGCAGTTCGGGGATGCGCACCATGCGCGCTCGGCGGAGCTCCTGCCACGAATCCCTCAGGGCGCTCGGGTTCACTACGGCGTCCTCCAAGGTCCAGATGCCGGCCTGATCCAGGCTTTCATACCCGAGGATCCTGAGGAAGGCGGGATTGGCTTCCAAGAGCCGGCCCGCGCCGTCCGTGCGGTAGACCCCTACCTCCAAGGCGGTCAGCAAATCGTGAAGCCTGAGTTCGGAGGTCTCCGCGCGCTTGCGCAGGCGCTCCCGCTCCAGCACCGTGCGCGCCGCTGCCGACAGGTGCAGGAAGTGCCGCGTGGATTTGAGGACATAATCGTCCAGGCCCGCCTTCATGGCCTTGACCGCGATCTCCTCGCTGCCCGTGGCCGTGAACATGATGATCGGGCATCCCGGAAGGCGGGACTTCAGGATGGGAAGCAGCTGCAGGCCGGTTGACCAATTAAGCTGGTAATCCGTGATGGCCAGATCGAAATCGGCCGGTTCCAGGGCCTGCGCCAGGGTCGGGGGATCCATCGCTTCCACCGCCTCCACCACGGGGAATTCCCTGCGCATGGCGCGGATGATCAAGGCGCGGTCATCGCTATTGTCATCGATGATCAGGACTTTGACGGCTTCCATCATCCATCCTTTTTCCCGGCAGGGCCGGGCCCAGGCCCCGTCACGGACCCGGAGGGGCCGGCATCGCTCCGGTCCGGGTGCTCATTCAGGACCGTCCAATATTCCCAAAGCTGCTTCACGGAATCGAACAAGGAGTCGAACCCGCTGGGTTTGACGATGAAGCTGTTGATGCCGGCCTCGTAGGCGCGGCGCACGTCGTTCCGCTCCCGGGACGAAGTGAGGGCGATGACGATCATGCGGTTGAATTCCGGGTTGCCGCGGATCCATTTCAGCAAATCCATCCCGGACCTGCCGGGAAGCTTCAGATCCAGGAGCACGAAAGTGGGCAGGGCGGATCCGGACTTCACCAGATCGGAGAGGCAGGCTTCGGCCTGATCGGCATTCTCGGCCACTTCCAAAAGGGCCCGGGCCTGGAGCTTCGCGAAGGCCCGCCTGAACAGGAGGATATCGTTGGGGTCGTCATCCACCAGTAGGATGCGCCTGAAGTCCTTCCCGGTCATCCCGCCGCCTCCGCCATGGGCAGTTCCATCCAGAAGCGGCTGCCGTGCCCGGGACGGGATTCCACTCCCGCCTTGCCGCCCATGCTTTCCAATCCCTTGCGCACGATCGCCAGACCGATGCCGGTTCCCGGGTACCGCTCCGCCCCATGCAACCGTTCGAATACGCGGAAGATCCGGCCATGGTGCTCCGGATCGATCCCGATGCCGTTGTCCTCCACCCACAACCGGACCGATCCCTCGGCCTTGCGCGAATGGATGAGGACCTTGGGCCGGGTTCCGCTCTCCACGAATTTCAGGGCGTTGCCGATGAGGTTCATCAGGATGGTCGCGAGCAGGGAGCTGTGGCCCATCACGTTGCCGAGCGGCCTGGCCACGGAGACTTCCGCGCCCCGGTCCCGGATTTCCTTCTCCAGTTGGGACAAGGCTTCGCCCACGGCGTCATCGAGGGAGCAGACGCGGGGGATCCTCTCGGACTGGCCCAGGCGGCTGTACGAGAGAAGGTCATGGATCAAGGACTCCATCTTCTGGGCCGCGCCGATGATGCGTCCGGTGTAATCCCGCCCGGTTTCGTCCAGGACCGCGGAATAATCCTCCCGTAACGCCTCGGCCAACCCCTGCATGGCGCGCAGAGGGGCCCGCAGATCATGGGAGACCGTATATGAAAAGGACTCCAGCTCGGCGACCAGATTGCGGAGGGAATTCTCCGCCCGTTTCCGTTCCGTGATGTCCTCGATGGCGAGCAGCATCAGGGTCGCTTCGCCCTCGGCCGCGGGCAGGGGCCCGGCGTGGATGAGCAGGGTACGGGCGCCTCCCGGGTTCGGTACGTCCACCTCATGCCCCCTGACGGGCTGGCCCCAACAGGGGCCCATGATGAGGGCATCCAAGCCGGGTATGGGCCGCCCGCCGAATCCGGAATCCAGCACCGACCTGCCGATGACTTCGGCGCGGCCGCCGGGGAAGGCGGCCAGGTAGGCGCGGTTCCCGGTCCTGACCCTGCCGTCCGCTTCGACCACGACCAAGGGGGTAGCTACGGTCTCGACGATGCTTTCGGAATAGGCGCGCGCCACCTTGACCTGGCGCAGGCTCTCCTTGATGGCGTCGATGTCGATGAACACGAGCACGGCCCCATCGATCTTGTTGTCGAAGGTGCGGTAGGGACGGATGCGCAGGGAGAACCAGTTGCCGGAGGAGGTCTGCACCTCCATCTCCTTCACGGTGATGGTGTCGATGACGTCCCGGATCATTTCCAACAGGTTGGGCAGGCTGATGTTCAGCTTGAGATCGCTGAAGGGCCGGCCGATGTCCGTCGGGATGAGGTTCAGGACCTTTTCCGCCACCGGCGTGAAGCGCCGGATGCGCAAATCGTTCCCCAGCATCAGGATGGGCACGTTCACGCTGTGGAGCAGGTTGCTGATGTCGTTGTTGAGGGAGTTGAGCTCCACGTTGCGGGTATGCAGCTCCTCGTTGAGGGTGGTCAGCTCCTCGTTGGTGCTTTGCAGCTCCTCCTTCGCCGTCTCCAGCTCCTCGTTGATGCTCTGCAGCTCTTCATTGCTGGAAAGCACCTCTTCGTTCGCGGACTTCAGCTCCTCGTTGGTGACTTCCTGCTCTTCGATGATCGATTGCAGGTAGTCCTTGGTGGACTCCAGTTCCTTGCGCAGGGCGCGCGACCGGTCCTCGCCTTTGGCGGCGGGCCGGCCCTTTTTCCCCGGGCGTTCATGGACCAGGGCGGATCGCTCCAGGAACAGGACCAGGTAATACGATGCCTGTCCGTCCGGGCCGGATTGCAAAGGAAGGACCTCTACGTCGATTTTCCGGCGCTTGCCTTCCGAATCCAGTTCGACCCCTTGGGTCTTGGCGGGTTCGCCGGTCTTCTTGCACCGGTCCACGGTGCGCCGGACTTCAAGCATCAGGGATTGCCGGAGCATCTTCATCAGGTTCAAGGTTGCCTGCCCCGGGGCCGGCTCCAGGAAATCCCCGGTCTGCCCGCGGAACTGGAGGATGTCCATGTCCCCGTTGATGACCACGCCCGGCGGCACGTAGGACGCCAGGGCCACCCGATCCGCCTCCTTCTGGACCTCCAGGGCGGACCATGAGGGATCCTGGGGGCGCTTTCCCGGTTCCGCCCGCTCCATCTGGTAGGGGACGGCGCCTCCCGGCGGGAGCGCGTACCGCGTGGTGGAGTACTTCTTGGAATAGATCTTCTGCTTCTTGTCCACCAGGTTGAATAACTCGGTGAACCCGCCCACCGTTTCCGAGGTCCCCAGCATCAGGTACCCGTCCGGCTTCAGGGAGTAATGGAAGGTCGGGAAGACCTTCTTCTGCAGGCCCGCGTCCAGGTAGATGAGCAGGTTGCGGCAGCTGATGAGGTCGATGCGGGAGAAGGGATGGTCCCGCGTCAGGTCATGCCTGGCGAAGACGCACATGTCCCGCACGAATTTGCTCACCTGGTAGTGGGAGTTGACGCGGGTGAAGAAACGCCGCAGCCTTTCCGGGGATACGTCCAGGGCGATGTTCTCCAGGTAGATTCCCGCGCGCGCCTTGGCCAGGGCCTCCTCGCTGATGTCCGTGGCGAAGATCTGGACCGGCACGTTGGAGGAGGCGTCCCCGATGCATTCCAGCACGGCGATGGCGATGGAATAGACCTCTTCGCCCGTGCAGCATCCGGGCACCCAGATGCGCATTCCGGATTCGGGAGTGCGGGCCTTGATGAGGGCGGGGAGGATGGTCTTCTTCAGGGATTCGAAGGCGTCCTTGTCCCGGAAGAAGCTCGTCACCTTGATCAGGATGTCCTGGTAGAGCAGGTGGATTTCGCCGGGATGGCCCTTCAGGAACTCGAGGTACTCCCCCAGGGTATCGGCCCGGCACAGAAGCATGCGTCGCGTGATGCGGCGGATGACCGTAGGCTGCTTGTATTGGGAGAAGTCCACCTGGGTGACCCGACGGACCAGGGCGAAGATCTCGGCGTATTGCAGGTCCTCATCGGTGCCGGACTTCTTCTCCCGGCCGGTATATCCCTCCTGGAGGTTCCTGCAGATGCGGTGCAGCTCCGCGGCGATGGCCTCGGGGCTCAGGACGAAGTCGATCGCGCCCGTGGAGACGGCGCTCCGGGGCATGCTGTCGAACTTGGCGGATATGTCGTCCTGGGCGAAGGTGATTCCTCCCGCGTCCTTGATTTCCCGGATGCCCAGGGAACCGTCGGTACCGGCCCCGGACAGGATGATGGCGATGGAGTGGTTGGGGTGTTCCTGGGCGAGGGAACGGAAAAAGGAATCCACGGGCATGTGCCCGTTGGCGCCCTCGCGCGGATGCAGGCGCAGGCGGCGGCCATCCATGGACATGGTGGTATTGGGCGGCATCACGTAGATGTGGGCCTCTTTCACCGCCATCCCATCGGCGGCCTCGACCACCTTGAGCGCCGTGTACTTCGACAGGATTTCCGGAAGGATGCTCTCATGGGTCGGGGAAAGGTGCTGGATGATGACGAAGGGGAGGCGGGTTTCCGCGGGCAGCGCTCCCAGGAGCCGGCGGAAGGCCTCGAGGCCTCCCGCGGAGGCGCCGATGCCGGCGATCGGAAAGGGTTTCATGGGAGCGGCGGGAGGCGGCTTAACGGCCTGCGGTTCCTCCCTAGGAGGCTTGGAGCGTGCCTCGACCTTCAAGTTCGGCGCGGCGGCCTTCGGTTTCGGCGGCGGGGCGCCCGGCGTGGCCCGTGACTTTACAATTCTCTTCTTCCTCGGCGGAAGGCGTTTCGGCATGGACAATCCTTAACAGGAAAACGTGGCAGCGAAACCGAGATCAAGAAATGGAGCTTGGGGAAGGCCAAAGACGGTTCGGCAACCAAGGACGGAATCGGCCGCCTCCCCAGGCGGCCCGCCGTGGAAGCCCCCGGGCTTATCTTACGGAAAATTAACAATCGCCCCGGGAATCCCCAATCCCGATAGGGGAACCCGAGTAGTGCGGTCCGGCCCGATCCGATCCGGGAAAGCAGTCCGGCCCGACCGATACCCGCAGTCAAACCGGCTTACGATCCTTACCCAAGCTCACGACCTCCCGAAGCGCGGTCACGGTGAAAGGCTTGTGGATAAAGCGGAATCCAGACGAGCCGATCAGCCGCTTGACGGATTCCTCCTCGGCGAATCCCGACATGACGATGATATCGAGGTCCGGGAGTGTAGTGCGGGCCCGCGTCGCGAGCTCGACCCCGTCCATGCCGGGACCCATTCTGATGTCCGTGAGGAGCAGGCTGATCCGGGAATGTTCCCTCTCCAGGATGTCCCAGGCGTCCTCGCCGGAACGGGCTTCGAGGACCTGGTAACCCAGGCCTTCGAAGACCGCATGGCAGAGCCGGAGCATCAAGGCTTGGTCATCCACGACCAGTACGGTCGGCTTGTTTGAAATCTCGTCCATTTTCCCCCTGGATCCGGCCGGTCATCACCCGATGAACCTCCATCTGATGGGGAGGCATGCCTGCGGACTTTTTAGAAATAAGCATTTTTCCCGCGGGGATGGAAATTATTCGGGAAGGCGGTCCGGGTTTTCGCTTACCCTCCGGCGAAGACGGGCCATCGCAAGGGGATGATCAGGATGCCGACCAGGGCGCAGACCACGCTGAGGCCGACGCCCACCTTCAGGTAGTCCACGAAGCGATAGCCCCCCGGCTCCCAGACGATCATGTTCGGCGGGGTGCCGAGCGGCGTGAGGAAGCTGCAGGAGGCGGCGAGGGCGATGGCCATCATGATGGACCTGGGATTGGCCCCGGTCTCCCCCGCCAGGAACAACCCGATGGGCGCCATCAGCATGGCGCTGGCGGTATTGGAAAGGATGGTCCCGAGCAGCATGGTGAAGATCAGGGGGATGGCTACGATCCAATACCCGCCGGCGCCCGGGCCCAGGACCAGCAACAGGCCATGCGCGATGCGCTCGGCCGCTCCGCTTTCGCTCATGGCCAAGGCCACCGCGAACATGCTCCCGAAGAGGAGCACGGTATCCCATTCGATGCTTTCGATGGCCTGCTTGCCGCCGATGCATCCGGTCAGCACGCAGAGGACGGCGCCGGCCACCGCGACCGCTTCCAGGGACACCCCCTTCAGATCGAGGACCATGACGGCCACGACGCCCAGGAGGATGGCCGCGCATACCCACATCTTCCAGGCCTTGCGATCGGAGGCGGCCACGGTCTGGAAGGAAGCGGTGGAGGCCCGGGCCCCGGACAAAAGCCTGAGGCCGGCCAGGTCCAGGTACAGCATGCCCGCCAGGGCCACCGGAATCCCCACCCATGCGAATTCGAAGAACCCGAAAGTCCCCTTGCCCGCCTGGTGCATGGCCTCGGAGACGATCATGTTGGGCGGGGTCCCGATCAAGGCGCTGAACCCGCCGAAACCGGTGGTGAAGGCCATGGGCATGAGCTGGCGCGAGGCGGGAATCCCGGCCGCGAGGCAGATGCTCATGACGACGGGCATAAGGGCCGCGGTGGTCCCGGTATTGGAAGCGACGGTGGAGAGCACGGCCGCCACCAGCATGGTGCCCCACAGCAACCGTCTTTCATCGCGTCCCATCTTCCGGACCGCCCATTCCCCCACCGCATTAGCCAGGCCGGTCTGGAACATGGCGCCGCCGATCACGAACATGCCGGCGAAGAGGATCAAGGTAGGATTGGCGAACCCGGAGAACAGGGCCTTCATCGGGACGATGCCGAGGAAGGCCAATACCAAGGCGCCGGACATGGCGGTCACGTAATGCGGGATCCGCTGGGTCAGGAAGCACCCGGCCATGACGGCCAGGACCGCGAAGGTGAGGTTCGCTTGCGTCACTCTTCCGCTTCGGGTTTCCGGCCGGCGGTTTCATGGCCCGCGGCGACCATGTCGACCTTGCGGTAGATGGTCCGGAGGCTGATGCCCAGCTCCTCGGCCGTCTTGGCCTTGTCCCCGTGGTTCTTCTTGAGGGTGTTCTGGATGACCGTCATCTCGATCTCTTCCAGGGTCATGCCACGGCCCAGGTTGAGTTGGATGGACGCGTCGTTCACATGGCTCAATTCGTCGGGCAGATCCTCCGGGGTGATCTGGTGGCCCAGGCATAGGATGACAGCCCGCTCGATCGCGTTCTCCAGCTCGCGCACGTTGCCGGGCCAGGTATAGCCCTCCATCAACCGCAAGGCGTCGGCGCTCAGGGACAGGTTGGACTTCTTGTTCTTCTTGCAATACTTGGAGATGAAGAACGAGATCAGGCCGTTCAGATCCTCCGGGCGCTGGCGGAGCGGCGGGATCTGGAGCGGAATGACGTTGAGGCGGTAGAAGAGGTCCTCGCGGAACAGGTTCAGCTCCACCTGCTTGCGCAGGTTCTTGTTGGTCGCCGCGATGATGCGCACGTCCACCTTCTGGTTGGCGCCGCCCACCGGGCTCACTTCGCCTTCCTGCAGGATGCGGAGCAGCTTGGGCTGCACGTTGAGGGGCATCTCCCCGATCTCGTCGAGGAAGATGGTCCCGCAGTTGGCTTCCTGGAACTTGCCCTTCTTGTCCTGGTAGGCGCCGGTGAAGGCGCCTTTCTTGTAGCCGAACAGTTCCGCCTCCATCAGGTTTTCCGGGATGGCGGCGCAGTTGACGGTGATGAAGGGCTTGAGCGCCCGCGTCGAGTTCGAGAAGATGTGCTGGGCCAGCACTTCCTTGCCCGTGCCGGACTCCCCTTGGATGAGGATGGTGGCGTCGCTGGCGGCGGCCTGGCCCGCGCGCTCGATCAGGTTCTTGAAGGCCCGGTTCTTGCCCCATTCGAAATTGGGCGATTGGTTCTGGCGCAGCTTCTCCTTGAGCAGGAAGTTCTCCTCCAACAGCGCGGTCTTCTCGAAGGCGCGGTTGACCACGGCGATGATCTCCTGCTTGTTGAAAGGCTTGGGGATGAAATCGTAGGCGCCCTTTTTCATGGCCGATACGGCTTCGTCGATGGTGCCGTGCCCGGTGATCATGATGATCTGGATGTTCGCGTTGAACTCCTTGATCTTCTCCAGGAGCTCGAGGCCGTCCATCTTGGGCATTTTCAGATCCGTGATCACGACCTGGGGAACGTGCTCCTTGGCCATCTCGATCGCCTTCTCGGGATCCAAGGTGGTGATGAGCTCGATGTCCAGACCCACCAGGGCCCGGCCGAGGGAATCGACTATGCTCTTCTCATCATCGACAATCAGCATCTTCTTTTTCATAAGGCTCCATTAGAGCAAGCGCCGGGCCAATCCGACAAGCGGCGCCCAGGCTTGAACCTTCGATTGTTTCCGGTTTTTGAAAGGTCCCAATTTCATGGAAGGGCGTCTCGCGACTTCTACTGCCAAAATGGCACTGGCTTTGACTTCATGTCCAAGACTGGAATTCGCTACATTGTAACCATGGCCCCAGATACTTCTAAAACAGCGTCCCTACCCGTTTTGGATACCTTGGCCCTCCTGGACCGGGCCTTTACCCAGGCGGATTACGCGATCAACATCACGAACAACCAAGGCGTTCTCATCAAGGTGAACCAGGCCTATCTGGACCTGTACAAATTCACCTCGGAGAGCGAGGTCATCGGGAAGACCCAGAAGCTCATCCGTTCCCCGCATACGCCCGATTCCATCTATAAGGATATGTGGCAGACCATCCTGTCGGGAACGACCTGGAGAGGCAACCTGAACAACATTGCCAGGGACGGTTCGGAAGTCTTCGTGCACCTCACCATCTCTCCGGTCCGGGAGAATGGGGAAATCATAGGTTACATGGGTTTTTCCCTGGACCGGGCCCAACAGGTGCTTTTGGAACGGGAACTTTTCCACGCCAACAAACTGGTGGTCCTCGCGACCATGGGGGCCGGGCTCGCGCACGAGCTCAACAATCCCCTCGCCAGCATCCTGCTGGATGCGGAATACCTGCGGGATCTGTTCGCCGCGCCGGAATCGTCCATCGACTGGCCTACGGCGAGCTTGGCCGCGAATTCGGTCATCAATGGGGTTGAACGCATGAAAAAGGTGCTGGAGCACCTCTTGATGTATTCGCGCAAGGAAGGCGGGGGCGGGCTGAAGCACTCCACCCTCACTTCGACCCAGTTGATCGAAGACAGCTTCCTGTTCCTGGAGCGCCAGCTCCGCAGCCGCGGCATCGCCGTCGAGCTGGAACTCGAGGACAACGCATTCATCCACGGCAATCGCACCCAACTGGAATCCGTGATCCATAACCTGCTCGCGAACTCCCGGGACGCCTTCGAGGGCCGCAAGGGGGAGAAGTTCATCCGCATCACAACCCGGCAATACGAGAACGGCCGGTTGGAAATCGAATACCGGGACAATGCGGGGGGGATTTCGCCGTCCCTGTTGCCTAGGGTCTTCGAACCCTTCTTCACGACCAAGAAGGAGTTGGAAGGCACGGGGCTGGGCCTGGCGATAAGCCAGAAGATAGTCGTCGAGCACGGAGGAACCATCACTTGCGAATCGGAGAACGGTGAAACGGCCTTCCATATCCATCTACCCGGCCGGAAGACGGAATCCACGCCGGAATCCGATTTCCTGGATGAATGAACCCTAGGCACGCTCGCTGCCATCTTGTCCGGCCTTTTTGCAAAAAAGCCGTTCCGGACGGATGAAGGGGGATGGAGGCCTTGGTGCCGGGCCCCTTTTACGGTATTCCGGCGACTGACGACGATTGGCCCGGGGCTTGCTTTTACCTTCCGAATGACCATTTCGGGCGAAACCACTCTGCGGCAACTCATCCATGACCGACCCCTTTCCATCGGCGTGCTCGAGGAATGGACGGGAGGCCGGTATATGGATTATGTCGGGGAGCGGATCTCCGATTTCTGCACCCACGAGAATCTGCCGGAATCCCGGCTCCTGGAATCCGTTTCCCGCCTTAAGAGCCTTGATCCGGTTACCGAATGGAATGCCAGGCCCCTCTACCACCTTGTGGATTACCTGACCGAGAATCACAGGAAATTCCGTGAACAGGAACTTCCCGCCCTTCGGAACCTGTTCGCGCGGCAGGCGATTCCTTCCACCCTCGACGGCTATCTGTTCAAGCTGATTTCCCAGAAATACGATGCGTTCGAAGAGGATTTTCTCGCCCATATGGAAGATGAAGAGGAATTCCTTTTCCCCAGGATCCTGAAGACCGAAGCCTGTGTAGCCCACCCCGATCTTTCACCCGACCTGCTCGGAGGGTCCTACCTTTTTTTCCAGTCGCTGCACCTGGAGGCGCCGGAAGAACGGCTGAAACATATGGCGGCCCTCATCCTGGAGGATATCCGGGACCGGGTGATTTTGGAGCCCGTCGCGTCCAGGATGTCTGAAATCTATACCAAGATGGATAACCTGAAGTCCGAGCTCCTCATCCATGCCGGCCTCGAATCCAAATACCTCTTTCCCAGGGCCCGGAGCCTGGAAAAGGATCTAGTTTCCAGGTTGGAACGCAAACAGCCGCGCCAGCACTTCTGACCTCCCGGCCGAAATGGCCTTCAACCATGAGCCTCGAGTCCTTGCTGTATGGGAACTTTATGAAAAATTCGAATGAACCTGCCCGCCCCTCTTTCTGGAATGAAGCCCAAGGCGAACCTTACCGCATCCTGTTCCCCCTGGGATTCGCCCTGGCCTGCATCGGGGTCGGCGTCTGGATCCCCTACACCCTTTGGCCGACCGCCTTTCCCTATCCGGGCCAAGGCCACGCCGTCATCCAGATCCAGGGTTTCCTGTTATGCTTCATCCTGGGCTTCCTTGCCACCATGCTCCCGAAGGTCCTGGGGGTCCGCCCGTTAGGCCAGATCCAACTGCTCCTATTCCCCATGGGATTCGCGGCCCTATCCGCCTGCGCTTGGGTCAATGCGCCCCATGCGCGCTTGGCCGTGCAAATCGTGCACCTGCTTCTCATCGGCAATTTCCTGGCCTTCATCCTCCGCCGTTGGCCGGATCGGAAAGGGTCTCCTCCCGCCAACTTCGCCTTCATCCCCTTGGCTTTCGCTTCGGATGCGATTGGAACGGGGATCCGCGCCGGAATCGCCGCCGGCCTGACGGATGCGGGGCTCCTGAGGCTTTCGTCCTTGCTCCAGTTCCAGGCCTTCCCCCTCCTGCTCATCCTCGGGATAGGCGGATTCCTCCTGCCGAAGCTATTCGGGAACGCCGTCGTCGATCCCCAGGCCCTGCGCAACCAGCCGCGGAGCCCGCTCATGGCTCCGTTGGCCATGGGGACCATCCTACTCCTGGGTTTCGTCCTGGAGGCGACCTCGATCCATTTCCGATCGGGTTCCCTGGTATTGCGGCTCTCCTATTCCATCCGCGCGGGCGTTTGGGCCTGGTTCACCTTGATCCAATTGCGCCTGTTCCGGCTGCAGCGGAAACAGCCTCCCTACCTTGCCGCCGTGAGGATCTCGCTCCTGGCGATGAGCGCGGGGATGGCATTGCCGGTTTTCTTCCCTGCCTACCTGCTGGCTTGGGAACACCTCGTTTTCATAACCGGCTTCCTTTGGATCACGCTCTCCATCGCGGGGCGGGTCGTTTCAGCGCATGCCGGAAGGATGGAGATCCTGGATCGGCACCGCAAAGCATTCCTGGGATACGGGATCCTGATCGTGATGGCGGCGGCCGGACGCATCACGGCCGACATCTGGACACGCGGCCACTGGCTCCATCTGGCATGCGCATCGGGCCTCGCCCTCGCCGCGATGGCGATATGGGGCCGCCTCTTCCTTCCCCTGATCCCGCTCTCGCCGGGCAGGGCGCGCGAATAACCCTCGCAAGTCCCCTACATCCCGCAACAGGAACCCGGCCGATCCTTCGGCTCCGGTTCCGGCCCCTGGATATCAGGCTCCCGGGATTGGAGGATCGCATCCTCCTTTTCGAAATGCCCGAGGATTTCCGCTTCCATCCGCTCCAATCCCTGGAAAAGCGATAGGTAGGAATCGCAGGCGTCCCCGGGCGGATTGTATCCCGAGGTCAAGGTCCTTATCGACTCCAGGACGCCGACTCCTTCCCGGTTACCGGCCCTATGCGAGGGTTCCAATACCTGGAAGAGGTGATCAACGGTCTCGGCCAGGTCTTCCAATTCCGGATGGCGGATGCCATGAACCCGGGCCACCTTGGCCGCAAGGGCCGTCAGCCGCGGACGGGCGCTTGCGACGTAAGCCTGGTGGACGGCTTCAATCTCCCTGAGCGCCTTTCGGATGGGCGCGCTTTCCTTTTCGATTCCATGTTCCATTTCCATTCTCCTCGTGACGAATCCATAGGTGGTATCCCTTATAGGATAAGCAAGACGCGCGCCCGCCGATCGGCCTGATATCAGGGTTTTCCGCGCGAAGAAGGCCTGGACCCTGTCCGACCCTTGTCAATAAAACCGGACCGGATGCCAGGATGGCAACCCCCCAGGGACGGATCCCGCGGACCCTTTTGACAAAATGCCGATGAAAAGGAATCGGCGATGGCGATCGAAACGCCTAAGATATATGGACCCAATTATTCCAGGAGAGGCCATGCTATCCATCTCAAGCGGTTTCCCGGCAAGCCCGGACGAGATCCTCCTCTATTGCCGGCATTATGCCGCACTTGGTTCCGGCATCCTGTTCCTGGTCGAAGGGGCCGTCCTGGCGCTCTTCGTTTTCCGCGGATCCGGACCTTCACGTAAGACTCCGGTCCGTAATCCCGCTTCTTGAAAAAACCCGTACGAACCATGCGCGCAAAGCAAAGCCCAGGTAAACATCTTCCCGAATCGAGCCCGTCGAAGATGGATACCGCGGCGCTGATGGACAAGGCTTTCACCCAGGCCGATTATGCCGTCAACATCACGGACAAGCAGGGCGCCCTGATAAAGGTGAACCAGGCCTACCTCGACCTCTACAAATTCGGATCCGAAGCCGAGGTTCTCGGCAGGACCCAGAAAATCATCCGCTCCCCGAAAACGCCCGTTACCGTCTATAAAGAGATGTGGAATACCATCCTGTCCGGAATCACCTGGCGCGGCAACCTCAACAATATCGCCAAGGACGGCTCGGAAGTATTCGTGCACCTCACCATATCCCCGGTACGGGAGGCGGGCGAAATAGTGGGGTACATGGGCTTTTCCCTGGATAGGGCCCAGCAGGTCCAATTGGAGAAGGAACTCTTCCACGCCAACAAACTGGAGGTCCTCGCGACCATGGGAGCCGGGCTGGCGCACGAATTGAACAATCCCCTTGCCAGCATCCTCTTGGATGCGGAGTACCTGAGGGATGCCTTGGCCGGACCGGGATCGTCCATCGACCGGCCCACGGCGAGCCTGGCCGCGAATTCGGTCATCAACGGCGTGGAACGGATGAAGAAGGTCTTGGGCCACCTGCTGATGTACTCCCGCAAGGAAGGGAGCGGAGGCCGCAAGCATTCCACCCTGACCTTGGCGCAGCTGATCGAGGACAGCTTCCTGTTCCTGGAACGGCAGCTTCGCAGCCGCGGCATCGACATAGCGGTCGAGGTGGAGAGCGACTTGTTCCTTCACGGCAACCGCACGCAATTGGAATCGGTCATACACAACCTGCTGACGAATTCCCGCGACGCCTTCGAGGGCCGTAAGGGAGGGAAAACGATCCGGATTGAAGGGCGGATGGACGCGGACGGCCGAGTGCTGATCGAATACCGGGACAACGCGGGGGGCATCCCGGAGCCGTTGCGGAAACGCGTGTTCGAGCCCTTCTTCACCACCAAGAAGGATATGGAAGGCACGGGGCTGGGCCTGGCCATAAGCCATAAAATCATCTCTGAGCACGGCGGAACCATCTCTTGCGATTCCGCGAACGGGGAAACCGTTTTCCATATCAGTCTTCCAGGCTTACCGAAGGACCCTCCCGAACCGGATGGTTTAATCGAGTAGGCCGACCCCGCCGATAGGCATTTTGACAATTCGAATGCCATCCCGTCACGGCGGAAACCCGGACCTGCGCCTATTGAACCTTTATATTCCGGCTCGACTCCATTCCGCTTTGAATGCTCCGGAATCCTTATTGGCACTTCATTTGCTTTATTCCCCTTCCAGTACGTAAACCCTATCCAAAAAGGAGAGACCATGCAATTGGAACCACACGGCCTTCACCATGAATTTCCGGAGTTCAGCGCCAAGATCCATGAGTTGAAGATCAAGGACGGGCATTTCGCGAAGCTTTTCACCGAATATGATCTGCTTGACCATGAAGTGCGACGCCTTGAGGAGGCCGGGTCCTTGCTGGCCGATGCGGAAATGGAAAAGCTCAAACTGAACCGCGTCCACCTCAAGGACAAGCTATACGCGTACCTGGCCAATCCCGCCTGAGCGTTTCCCGGCCCGGTCGCCGCGCGACCGCTCGTGTCTTCCTGTCCCGCGATCGAAAGGAGATTCCATGGATAGCGTCGAAAAATGGCTTTACCCCGGAACACCGGCCGCAACGGTCCTGAGGATGAGACCCCTCGCGATATCCATCTTCGAGAAATACGGCATCGATCCCTGGCAACCGGCGGACGCCGCCATGGGGGACCTCTGCGCCTCGAAGGGGATTTCCCTGGAGATGTTCCTTTCCGAATTGAAGGCCCTCCCCGCCCCTGACAGCGATACGGATTGGAAGTCGCGGCCCATTCCCCATCTGCTCGACTTCCTCACCCGCGAGCATTGGCAATTCATCAACGGCCTGCTTCCGTCCATCCAGCATACCCTCGCGCAGAATCATCCCACCAGCGGCGAGAGCCTGCGCCGCCTGCGGTACCTGGTCGAGGAATGGCCCGGCTTTTCGTCGGCCCTTGTGGAGCATATCCAGGAAGAGGAGGCCTTCCTGTTCCCCAAGATCCTCGAATACGATTATTGCCTCAGGAACGGGTGCAGCCATCCGGATTTTTCCGGTGGCTCGGTCAGCGTCTTCGTCGCCATCACCATGCTCAAGAACGAGGAGAGGCAGATGGCCGGGATACGCCGCTTCCTCAATGAGGTCCGCTTCTCCAGGGCCTCTTACGAAACCCAGGACTCGATGGAAAGCCGCCTGGAACCGCTTTTGGACGACCTTCAGATTAGGCTGCTGACCCATTCCGGATTGGAAACCAACCAGCTCTTCCCCTTGGCCAAGGCGACGGAGAAGGCGATGATCGAACTACGGATATCCGGCGGCAAGGCCAAGGCGGCCACCGCCCCGGATTCCGGAAGTACCGGCGAACATAAGCAAAGGATCCTTCCATGAAGATATTGATCGGTTACGACGGATCGGAAACGGCCGACCTGGCCCTGGACGGACTTGCCGATGCCGGGTTGCCGGACCGGGCCGAAGCCGTCCTGCTGGTCGCCATCCCTCCCATGGTGCCCCAGGAAATCCTGTCCCTCGAGAGCTACGCCATCCAATGGTACGCGGACGCTTACGCCCAGGCCATCAGCGCCCGCCGCAAGTCCGACTCCCGGACCAAGGCGAAGGGATTGATTGCGGCCCGGCGCCTCAAGAAATATTTTCCGGGCTGGAAGATCAGGGTGGAATCCAGGACGGACGTCCCCTCCCATGCCATCCTCGATTTCGAAGGGGTATGGAAGCCGGACCTGACCGTTCTGGGCTCGCATGGATGGAATCCGGTGGGCAGGCTGCTGCTGGGCAGCGTGGCGGAAAAGGTCCTGACCCATGCCCGCGGCAACGTGCGCATAGGCAAGGCGGGGAAGGCCGGGCGGGCGGGGAAAAAAGGGCCGCCCCGGATCCTGATCGGTTTCGACGGTTCCAAGGAATCCCGCTTCGCGGTGGAATCGGTAGCCGACCGGGATTGGCCCAAGGGCACGGAGATAAAGGTGGTGGCGGTGAACGATTTCCGGATCCGCATCGATCAGGTAACCATGGCGCTACCTGGTTCCAAGCCGCCCCGGTTCCCTGTGGCGTGTCCCTGGACCTGGATGGATTCCAAATTGGCCAAGGCCCGGGAAAGGCTTTCGCAACCCGGGGTGGAAGTGGAAATGGCCGTCCTGGAAGGGGATCCGCGCCATGTCCTCCTGGAGGAAGCCCGGAGGTTCAGGGCCAGCGCCATCGTCCTGGGAAACCGCGGCCTGACCGGGTTCAAGCGGTTCCTGTTGGGCAGCGTATCCACGGCGGTCGCGTCCCATTCGCCCTGTTCCATCGAAGTCATCCGCCGGGCCTAGCCCGGGAAAGGACCATCCCATGACCGCCATCGCGGACATCCTCGGTAACGAAGCCGAAAGCCTCCTGGCCCATCGTTGCGCCACGGTTACCATGGACTCCCTCCATGCCCCCGGCCCGGACTTCGTGGACCGGATCGTCTCCCTTTCCGACCGTTCCATACCGGTCATGCGTTCCCTCCAGCAGGTGTTCGATCACGGGAGGTTGGGCGGAAGCGGCTACGTATCCATCCTGCCCGTGGATCAGGGCATCGAGCATTCCGCCGGGGCCTCCTTCGCCCCCAATCCCATGTACTTCGATCCGGAAAACCTGGTCAAGCTGGCCATTGAAGGGGGCTGCAACGCCTTCGCCTCCACCCTCGGCGCGATAGGTTCGGTGGCGCGGAAATACGCGCATAAGATCCCGTTCATCGCCAAGCTCAACCACAATGAACTACTCTCCTACCCGAACCGTTATGACCAGATCCTCTTCGGAAAGGTGCGCCAGGCCCGGGACATGGGCGCCGTCGCCGTGGGGGCCACCATCTATTTCGGTTCCCCGGAAAGCACGCGCCAGATCCAGGAGGTATCCGCCGCCTTCAAGGAAGCCCACGACGCGGGCCTGGCCACGGTGCTATGGGCCTATCTGCGCAACCCGGCCTTCCAGACCGCCGAGGCCGACTACCATCTTTCCGCGGACCTGACGGGACAGGCCAATCATCTGGCCGCGACCCTGGAAGCGGATATCGTCAAGCAGAAGCAGGCGGAGAACAACGGCGGCTATACGGCCCTCAAGTTCGGCAAGACCCATCCCAAGGTCTATGAAAGCCTCACCACGCCCCACCCGATCGATCTGACCCGGTACCAGGTGTTGAACTGTTACTCCGGTCGGGCCGGCCTGATCAATTCCGGAGGCGCTTCCGGCAAGGACGATTTGGGGCAGGCGGTGCGCACCGCCGTGATCAACAAACGGGCCGGGGGCATGGGGATGATAGCGGGGCGCAAAGCGTTCCAAAGGCCCTTCGCGGAAGGCGTGGCCTTGCTGCACGCCATCCAGGACGTGTACCTGGACAAGACCGTCACCCTGGCCTGAAACCCCGGCCCGGAAAGGTTTGACGCAGAGCCGGTGCGGTTCTGCGTCGCGGAAAGACCTTCAGTCGCGGCAGAGTCCCGCGATTTCCGTCTCGGCGGGCATCTCCTCTCCGGGAACCAGATACACCTTACCATGGCCATCCAGGGTCCCGGCGCAAGCCAGGTTCGCCAGGTTCTCGGCGCCTGGCAGGTAACCCGCCGTCATTTCCGTCTTTCCGGTGGCGTGATCATAGGTTCCCCACTTCAGGCTGCCTTCCTTCACGAACAGATGCGTCAGGTTTTTGAAGCAGGCGGTGGGGACGATGTCCGTGTATCCGGCCGAGGTGCGCTTTGTGGCCACGTTTTCCCGGTAGGTGTCCAAGGCCTGCCGCCTTGCCTCCCCGTCCTCGTCCCTCAGGATCGCATTGGCCTTGCCGTGCAGGTCCGCCGCGGCGCCCGGCGCATCCGGACTCCCCGTGATTTGATGCGGGGAGAGCCCGGAATAGGAATTGATCCCGCGATAGATGGGCAGCAGGTATTCCACCCCGGCGAGGATCAACGGTACATGCCCGGCCTTCAGGAAGGGAAGCACGGCGGCATCGATGGTCCGGAAGAAATGCTCGGCCTCCTTCTTCATGGCCTTGGCATCGTTCTCTCCGGAACCCTGCCCGAAAAAGGAGGACCCTTGACCCTTGGAGCCGCTTCGTCCGGCGGTTCCCGAGTTCGCATGGAAGGAATCGGAACCGGATTCTTCGAAATGCGGCGTCGACCGGATATTGGTTTCCACGTCCGGTAGGAGGACTTCCCGCATGTCTATGCCGTCGCAGTCCCACAAGTGGACGGATTTGAGGCTCAGGCAAAGCAGATGGAACCGATCCATCCGGAAAAGCGTCGGCAGGAGGTAATCAAGGCGGAACCGCATGTCCACCTCCGCCAATGCGGGAGGGGCCTTGGACAATAGTACGGTCACGGAAGACGAGACCGTGGCCAATACGGCCAGCCCCTCCCCGCGGAAAAGGGAGGGATCCTTCAGCTCCATGAGGTCCTGGACAGGCGCAAGCAAGGCTTGCATGTCTTCCGGAGGGACGCCCCGTTCCTCCAAGGCCAGGCGCGCCGTGCGATGCAGGTCCTTCAATTGGATGCCGTCCTCCAGGCTCTCCCGGAAATTCTTATGGAAAGGCAGATAGAGCGACAGGCACCATCCCTTTCCGGAGTCGGGTAGATCCTTCGGTTCCAATCGGGTTCTCAGGTTCACGGGGGATTTGGTCGGTATCATGGAAACTCCTTGGAGGGCTGGCATTCGTGGATATTGGAAAGCAATCCGCGAGCCATCGGTGCAGGACCGTATACCTGGAAAAACCGATACCCAAGGTCGAGGCCCTAGGCATTTCGTCTTGGGGCCGGAAATAGTGGCATGAACCCTGCCAATTAGGCAAAAGTGTCGTCCCTGGATTCCTTTTCCCCCAACTCCTTGCCCAATAAAGGTCCGGTATCCTCCCGGAAAGCGGGAACCGTCATTGTGAGTCCGGTTGGCCCGCTTCTTGATTAGGGATATACCGTCACGTGTACAAGGAGGTCCTTATGGATCAGTCAAATCGGTCCTGGGATTCATGCGTATTGGTCGTGGACGATGAGCGCGTCCTCAGGACCTTCGCCAAATGCGCGCTGGAATCGGCGGGCTACCGGGTCCTGACGGCCGGGAACGCCGTCGAGGCCCTCCTGGTATGCAACGAATACCCCGGAACGATCGACCTGCTGTTTACCGATGTGGAAATGGGCAAGTCCTTGAACGGAATCGAGCTCGCCTCCTGTTTCAACCTCCTGCGGCCGGAAACCCGCATCCTCATCACTTCGGGCACCTATCTGCCGGAATCGATCCACGGAAAAAACGGGAGGGGCCCGATTTGGGACTTCCTTCCCAAGCCTTTCTCCCTGCAGGGCCTCTTACGGGCCGTCGACCTGGCCATACCTCGCGTACGCTCTCCTCTGCCATCGGCCAGGGTCCTGGCCCTGGCCTGATTCCCGGCGCCTCAAATCCTGGCTTTCCGGTAGAAAGGCCGCTTGGCCAATTCGGAAGTCAGTCCATAGGCCATCAGGATTCCCGCGATGGTCAAAAGCACCTTGGCCGGCAAGGCCGTGAATCCCAATAATCCGGTATGCGGCAGGTAGGGTATCGCCAAGGTTACCGCGGCCACCCCGACGCAAAGCCGGAGCATCCCCTTGCCCACCTTGCTTTTGAAGGACCATCGCTGGGTGCGGATGATGAGAAGGATCATCAGTTCCGAGAGGACCGACTCCAGGAACCAGGCGGTGCGGAATTGCGCGGGCGGCACTTTCATCGCCAGCAGGGTCCCGAAAGTCAGGAAATCGTAGCAGGAGCTGATCAGGCCGAACACGATCATGAAATGCCGGATTTCCCTGTTGTTCCACCGTCTGGGAAGGCGCACCTGTTCCGGATCCAGGTCGTCGGAAGCGATGGCCATGGCCGGCAGGTCGGTGAGGAGGTTGAGGAAAAGCACCTGCCTGGGAAGCATGGGCAGGAAGGTGGCGAACAGGGAGGCCCCGGCCATGGAGAACATGTTCCCGAAATTGGCGCTGGTGGTGATGAACACGTACTTGAGGGTATTGGCGAAGGCCCGCCGGCCCTCGACGACGCCATCGGCCAGCACCCCCAGATCCTTGCGCATGAGTACGATGTCCGCGGCCTGTTTGGTCACGTCGACGGCCGACTCCACCGAGATGCCCACGTCGGCGGCGTGGAGCGCCGAGGCGTCGTTGATCCCGTCGCCGAGGTATCCGACGGTTTCCCCCGCCTTGCGCAAGGCGATGATGACCCGTTCCTTCTGCCCCGGATCCATTTCCGCGTAAACGTCCACCAACGGCGCGCGGCGGGCCAGGGCCTGGGAATTGAGCGTCCGCATTTCCCCGCCGGTCAGGACCCGATCGGATCGCAGGCCGGCCTGGGAAGCGATCCTGGCCGCCACGAAACGGTTGTCGCCGGTGATCATTTTCACCCCCACGCCCAAATCGCGGAGCAGGGCCAGGCTCGCAACGGCGTCCGGCTTGATGGGATCGACGAATACCAGCAACCCCAGGAACACCATTTCCCTTTCGGTTTCATGCCGCACGGGTTCGCCCTCGGCAAGGCTCCGGTAACCGACCCCTAGGCACCTGCAGCCTTCGGCGCCGAGGGCTTCGGCCTGCGCCTCGATAGCGGTCCGCAACCCGGCCATGGGTTGGATCCTGCCATCGGCTCCCGAAACGGATACGCTAATCCCCAGGATCCCGTCCAAGGCCCCTTTGGTGATGAGGAGCGGACCCTCCGGCCCGGCCACCGCCACGCTGAGCCGTCGACGCGCGAAGTCATAAGGCACCTCGTCGGTTTTCCGGTACCTTTCGGCCCCGGCATGCGGCAGGCCTTTGAGCACCTCGTCGATGGGATTGGAATAGCCCGATTGCAGGGATGAATTCAGGTACGCGTACAGGCGGATCCTTTCGTTCTCCTTTCCCCAGGGGTCCAACGCCGACTTCAGTCCGGCCATGCCCATGGTCAGGGTGCCGGTCTTGTCCGTGCACAATACGGTCATGGCCCCGAAATCCTCGATGGACGAGAGGCGCCGGACGATCACCCCTTTTTTCGCCATGCGCCCGGCCCCGCGGGCCATGGTCAGCCCCTGGATGGCGGGGAGCAATTGCGGCGTCAGTCCCACCGTGAGGGCCAGGGTGAACAGCAGGGATTGCAGGACGGGCCGGTCGAGCGCCACGTTCACGGAGAAGATCACCAGGGAAAGGACGAGCGCGACCTCGAGCAACAGGTACCCGAAATGTTTCGTACCGTGTTCGAACGAAGTCTCCGCGGGGCGCAGGGTCAGCACCCGGGATATCTTCCCGAACTCCGTGCCCGTTCCGACGGCCGCGATCAGCACCCTGGCCATGCCGCTGGCGACATGGGTGCCCAGGAACACGCTATTGGTCCGCTCATGGGGCCCGGCGTCCGCGGCAACGGGGCCGGCGCGCTTTTCCACCGGAAAGGACTCCCCCGTCAAGGGCGATTCATCGACGAACAGATCCCTTGATTCCAGGATCAAGGCATCGCCGGGAACCGAAGAGCCGGCCTCCAGGATGGCCACGTCGCCGGGAACCGCCTCGTCCAAGGCGATCTCCGACTCCTTTCCATTCCGGACCACCCGGGCCTTCACCTTCAGCAGGTCGAGGAGGCTGCGGATGGTATGGGCGGCCCGGCGTTCCTGCCAGAATCCCAGGAAACCGCTCAACCCCAGGATGATCAGGATGAGCGCGCCTTCCGTATTCTCGCCCAGGATGATCGATAGGACGGCGGCCGCCGTCATGAGCATGGTGATCGGATTCTTGAATTGAGCGGCCAGCAGTCCGAAGGT
The DNA here is from genome assembly GCA_028287465.1 of Fibrobacterota bacterium. Classification (GTDB taxonomy): domain Bacteria; phylum Fibrobacterota; class Fibrobacteria; order UBA11236; family UBA11236; genus Chersky-265. Next base: position 164,075 of record JAQBPO010000050.1, on the reverse strand, counting down.
GGTCGCGGTTTCCCTGGCATGGAGGCGGTTCGCCTTCCCCTGCTCCAGGCGCTTGGCCGCTTCCGCCGCGTCCAGGCCGTTGACGCCGGACCCCAGGTCCCGCAGCAAGGCTTCCGGGGTCCTGCCCCAAAACGGTTCATCATTCATGTTCGTGCGCCCATGGTCCCCTCCGGTATGCCATGGAATAATGGCATTCGCATCATCGATTGCAATATCGATGCCAACAAGAGGGTCCGAATGGCGATTTATTCCGGCGGGAAGCCGGAGCGGCCGGAGGGGCCCGTCACCATGACCGGGTCAGTTATCCCCTATGAGCCGGGAGAATCCCGGGATCACGCTTTCGTACAATTCCTTCTCCAGCACCGCCGCCATCGGGAAAAGGACGTCCGTTTCGAGGTCCGCATGCGCGAACAGCCGGTCGGCGAACGATTCCAGGGCGGACAGGGTCTTTGCGGTGATTTCGGCGGCGGGTTGATGGAGGACCTGGTTGCGCAGCTTCTCCTGGAGGGACGTGAGCATGCGCTTGAGCTCGATCTCCGGTTTGTGGGTCTCGAGATTGAGGTAAAGGTTCACCGAACCCTTATGGGCCTCGGGCTTCAGCTCCTTGTGCCGAAAGCAGGCCTCATTGCGCATGATCTTGGGGTACAGGAAGGTCTCCTCCTCTTCGATATGCCTTAGGAAATCCTCCCGGAAGTAGTTGAATTCCTGGACGATCAACTTGACCGCGTACCGGTCCGGATAGACCGGCAACCCTTCCGTGACCAGCATGCCTTCGATGAGGGGGATATCCGATTCGCGGAAGTCCCGGTGGTTCCGGGTCAAATGATCGATCAGGTAACAGACGGGTTTCCCGCTCCAATCGGTGCCCGGAGGCAGCGGCGACAGGGCCGAAAGCCGGCCCGCGAGACGGGACGCCTCCTTGCCGTGGGACTCGCTGACGGCGGACAGGGTATCGTCCGGATTCAACCAGCATGCATGGCCGAATTCCTTTTCCAGGATTTCCACGGCCAAAGGACGCAAACGCAGGATTTTCCGGATCGGGTCGGCGGGCGTGAAGTTCATGGGTCGATCCTCGGTGGTGGATTCATACAGGTAAATTAGGTTAACGGGTGAATTCCCAGCCAAACCTTTCGGGTCCCAAGCCAATGCCAATTTGTCATTTTCCGCTCCGGGACCGGCTTTCTTGATGATAGCCGGATGCATGGCTATATGAAAATCCGCATCATGGAACCGGTACGCAACAAGGCTCAGGGGAAAACGGAAGTCGGAGGGTCCAAGGACTGGCATGCCCGATCCGGCGCGGATGTGCTGGCCGAGAACGGGACCTCCCTCGGGAACGGCCTTTCGGAGATCGAGGCGGCGCGCAGGTTGGAAGCGGACGGCCCCAACAGCCTCCCGGAAAAGTCGGGGACCGCTCCTTGGAAACTCTTCCTGGGCCAGTTCCGGAGCCTGGTCATCTGGGTGCTCCTCATCGCCGGCCTGGTATCCGGAGCCATGGGCGAAATGGTGGACGCGGCCGCCATCCTGACCATAGTGATCCTGAACGGCGTGATCGGTTTCTTCCAGGAATACAATGCGGAGCAGTCCATCGCGGCCCTGAGGAAGATGACCGCCCCTTCCGCCAAGGCGCGCCGCGGCGGCAAGCTCATCAATCTTCCCGCGGCGAACCTGGTGCGCGGCGATATCATCGAGCTCGAATCCGGCGACCTCGTTCCCGCCGATGCGCGGTTGCTGGAGGTCTCGGGCCTGAAGAACATCGAGTCCGCCCTCACGGGGGAACCGGAAGCGGTGGCCAAGATCCCGGATGCCATCCCCTCCGGCGACGGGCGCCTCCCGCTCGGCGATCGCCTCAACATGGTCTATATGGGAACCAGCGTCGCCTCGGGAGCCGCGGTCGCCCTGGTGGTGGCCACCGGGCTCGCCACCGAGATCGGCGGGATAGCGACCTTGATCGAATCGGCTTCGCAGGACGAGGCCACGCCTTTGCAGAAGCGCATGGACGCCTTGGGCCGCACCCTGGTCTGGGTCTGCCTGGGCCTGGTGGCGGCGCTCTTCCTGTTGGGGATGCTCCGCGGCCGCGAGCCCTTCGAGCTCTTCCTGACCGCGGTGAGCCTTGCGGTGGCGGCCGCTCCCGAAGGCCTTCCCGCCGTGGTCACGGTGGCCCTGGCCTTGGGCGTCCAGCGCATGGCCCGGCGCCATGCCCTGGTCCGCCGCCTGCCTTCCGTGGAAACCCTGGGATCCGCCACGGTGATCTGCACGGACAAGACGGGCACCCTCACGGCCGGGAGCATGACCGTGCGGGAACTCTTCGTGGCCGGGGAGTCCTTCCAGGTGGAAGGAACCGGCCTGGAACCTGCCGGCGCCGTGCGCATCGACGGACGCGAACCGGACGCGGGCCAGGCCGCACGCTTGCGCGACCTCGCCCTGGTTTTGAGCGGCACGGTCACGGCGAGCCTGTACCAGGACCATCAGGACGGGGGCGCCTGGAAGGTGGCGGGCGATCCCACCGAAGGCGCGATGCTCGCCGCGGGCGGCAAGGTGGGCCTGAAGGCGGGGGATTCCGCTCCCGAAAGCAGGGTATTCGCGTACCCGTTCGATTCGGAACGCAAGCGGGCCAGCGCCATCCGCAAAGCGCCCGGGGATTCCGGGGACTCCATGCGGATCCTCGTGAACGGGGCGCCCGACATGCTGCTGGACCTGTGCACGCGGGTGCGGACGGCGCAGGGTACGGATCCGATGGACGCCGGGGCGCGCCGGTCCATCCTCGCGGCCAATGCCGCCATGGCCGCGCGCGGCCTGCGCGTCATCGGCTCCGCCGCCCGCGAATACGGTCATGGGGGCGCGCCGGAGGTGGGAGGCAAACCCCAGGTTGAAGAGGTCGAGCGCGATCTCACCTTCATCGGAATGGCGGGCATGTACGATCCGCCCCGCCCCGAAGCCGGGGAAGCCGTGGCCAAATGCCGCCTGGCCGGGATCCGGGTGGTGATGATCACGGGCGATCATCCCGATACCGCCCTGGCCATCGCCAAAGAGCTCGGGATCGCGCAAGCCGGGGACGGGGTGCTTACGGGTTCCGCCCTGGATGCCCTGGATGATGCCGCCCTGGCGGACAGGGTCCCCAGTACGTCCATCTACGCCCGGGTCACGGCGGAGCACAAGCTCCGCGTGGTGCGCGCCTGGAAATCCCTGGGAGCGGTGGTGGCCATGACCGGGGACGGCGTCAACGACGCCCCCGCCCTGAAGGGCGCGCATATCGGCGTGGCCATGGGCCGCAGCGGCACCGAGGTGACCAAACAGGCTTCCGACATGATCGTCACCGACGATAATTTCGCGTCCATCGTGGCGGCGGTGGAAGAGGGCCGCGGCATCTACCAGAACATCCGCAATACCCTGCAGTTCCTGCTCGCCGGGAACTGCGGCGAGCTCCTGCTCATGATGGTCGCCATCATCGCCGGCCTTCCTTCACCGCTCCTTCCCATCCACCTGCTGTGGATCAACCTGGTGACGGACGGATTGCCGGCGCTCTGCCTGGCATCGGAGCGGATCGATCCGGACGTGATGAAGCTGAGGCCCAGGGATCAGACCGAGATCCTTTCCGATCGAGGCTTCCGCAATACCTTGCTGATGACGGGATTGCTGACGGCGGGGGTTTCCCTGGGGGCATTCCTATGGGGCCTCCGCCGCCACGACTTGGCCACGGCCCGCTCCCTGGCCTTTTCCACCCTCGTATTCGCGGAACTCCTGCGCTCCCTGGGGGCCCGCAGCGAAGGCAAGCCGATCTGGAAACTCAGCCCGTCGGGCAACCCCAGGCTCTTCGCCGTGGTGGGGATATCCATCCTCGCCCAGATCCTGCTCCACTACCATCCCCTGCTCCGGAGTCTGCTCAAGACCGCGCCCTTGGACTGGGCGGAAGGCCTGGCCTTCCTGGCCCTGGGTTCCATTCCCTTACTGGTGATGGAGTTGGTGAAGGTCCTCCGGGCAGGTGCCCGGAATACGCCGGATAATCCATGAACGGAGAAGGAGAAACCCCCATGTTACCCAGATTGTCCTACCAGGATCCGTCCTTCCTCGCGGGGGACGATGCGCGGCCCGTGAGGATCCTGTCCGAATACCTGGCTCCCCTCGCCGCATTCCGGGACGCGAAGGTCCATGACACCATCGTCTTCTTCGGTTCGGCGCGCCAAGGCGAGGACGGGGCCTTTTCCCGCTACTACCGTGACGCGAGGGAACTGGCCCGGCTGGTCACCGAATGGTCCAAATCGCTTACCAACGGGGATGAACGCTTCATCGTCTGCACGGGCGGCGGAGGCGGGATGATGGAAGCCGCCAACCGGGGCGCCGCGGACGCCGGCGGGCGAACCATCGGCCTGAACATCGGCCTTCCCCATGAGCAACGCCCCAACCCCTATATCACCCCGGATCTCAACTTCGAATTCCATTACTTCTTCATGCGCAAACTCTGGTTCGCGCATCTGGCCCGCGCCATCGTGGTCTTTCCGGGAGGCTTCGGGACCCTGGATGAACTCTTCGAGATACTGACCCTGTCCCAGACGGGAAAGCTGAACCGGAGGATCCATATCGTCCTCTACGGATCCGGATATTGGAAGGAAATCATCAACCTCGAAGCCCTGGCGCGTTACGGCATGATCAGCCCGGGCGATCTCGAACTCATCCGGTTCGCCGACAGCCCGGCGGAAACCCTGGAGTTCCTGCAAGGGCACCTTCCCACGGGGAAGGAACCCACCCAACCCGCCTTCGCCAAATCGGCGTCCATGAAACCCTGATCCGCGCCCTCCCCCGGAAAGCGGCCCCGGTTGCCGCTACCTTAAGGACTTGGAGGAAGGGAAGGCCTGACCGATCGGATTTTCGTTGCGGATGCGTTCAAGGCCCCGAAACGGGCGCGGACTTTTTTTCCGCCATCATCCCGCCCATCAGATCCATCCTGTTCACGCATTGCGACATCTCCGCCTTCATGGCGAAGACATGGGCCTCGGCCCTTTCCAGGGCCGCCTTCATCTTGGCCTTGTCGTCGGACTTCCTCGCTTCGGTGAAGGTGATGAGGAGACGGTCCAAGGTATCCGAGGTCGCCTTGCAACCGGCCTTGGAGGTATCCACCATGGCCCGCATGTCCTTGCGGGCGTCCAGACCCGACGCCGCGCTCCCGGAGGAGAGGCGGGTTTTATCCTTGTCCTTGGCTCCCGCCGCGGTGATCAGGAGGAAGGAATGGAGCAGGATCGAAGCGAACAGGATACGGGTCCGGAATGGGTGCCTTGACTTGGCCATGTTTACGTCCTTTGGTTTCTTCCGTCGGAATAAAAGCAAGCCTGGTGCCAACCCCGGCATCGGCCGGAATGCCCGATAGTCGCCCTTTCCAGAGGACCTGCCCGCGCCTCGAGGCGGATCCATCCTGGGCCAATGCCATTTTGTCACGGCTGGTGACAAAAGATCATCGCGACGGCGTTGGCGCTCCGTCCCATCGGGAAAATAGATTCCGAGCGATGCGGATGCGCCTTGGCCCGGCAATTGCTTTTTCAAGGGGTTCCACCCAAGGAGGAGCATCCATGGAAACGCGATATGAAACGGAATCCCGGGCCGACGGCCATGCGGATTGGCGCTCCAAGCCCCTGACCCTCCTCATCGATTACCTGGTCGCGAACCATAAGGCCTACCGCGAGCACGTCCTGACCAACATGGAACGGTTGCTCGGCCTCCTGCAACTGGAAATGGGCCTGGCCCCGGCTCCGGCGGTGGAGGCGCTCGCGGATTTCCGGAACTTCCGCCAGGAGTTCACCTGGCACATGGACGAAGAGGAGAGCTTCATCTTCCCCAAGATCCTGCGCACCGAGAGATGCCTGCACGATCCGGACCTTTACCCGGAAATCTTCCAGGGATCGGTCGGTATCATGTCGCCGGCGCATATCCATCTGCCGGAAGAAGCCTTCCGGGAGATGCTGGATGCCTTGACGCGGAAAGTCCACGCCCTCCCCTTGCAACAGACGCACCTATCGCACATCCAGGGAATCCTGGACGGGCTCAACGCCTTCGCGGCGCGGCTCAGGGCGCATACCTACCTGGAATCCGAAATCCTTTTCCCCTGGGCCTCGGAAATGGAAGCGGAGCTCAGGAAGCGCGCGGCGAGAGGAATGCTATGAAGATCACCTTCCTGGGCGCCGCGGGAACCGTCACGGGCTCGCGGTACCTGATCGAATTCTCCGGCCGCAGGATCCTGGTGGATTGCGGCCTGTTCCAGGGATTGAAATCCCTCCGTCTCCGGAACCGGGAACGCTTTCCCATCGCCCCTTCCTCCGTAGACGCCGTGCTGCTGACCCATGCCCATCTCGATCATAGCGGCTACCTGCCGAGACTCGTGTTCGAGGGCTTCAAGGGCCCCATCTATTGTTCTTCCGCCACCCGCGATCTCAGCCGCATCCTGCTCCTGGACAGCGCCCATATCCAGGAGGAAGAGGCGGAGCATGCACGAGGGCACGGGTATTCCAAGCATGCGCATCCGGAACCGCTTTATACCGTCGCCGCGGCGGAACAGACCCTACGCCAATTCGAAAGCGTCGCCTGGGCTGAACCCCTGGCCTTGAATGGCGGCCTGAAAGCCACCTTCCTCCGCGCCGGGCATATCCTGGGCGCGTCCATGATCCATCTTCGCCACGAAAGAGTGACGGCCACGTTCTCGGGCGACCTCGGGCGCCCCCGGGACCCCATGATGGCGCCTCCTTCGCCGCTGCCCCCATCCGATTACCTGGTCATCGAGTCCACCTACGGCGATCGCAAGCATGAGGACGTGGATCCCGCCGCGGAACTCGACGGCCTGATCTCGCGCGCCAAGGGGAATGGGGGCGTGATCCTGATCCCTTCATTCGCCGTGGGCCGCACCCAATCCCTCCTGTTCCAGTTGTGGAGCCTGAAAAAAGCGGGACGATTGCAGGGCCTGCCCGTTTTCGTGGACAGCCCGATGGCCTCGGACGTCACCGATCTCTACCTCAAGCACCCTTCCGATCACCGCTTGGACCCTCAGCAATGCCGGGAAGTCTTCGGCATCGCGCATTATGTGCGGACCGCGGACGAATCCAAGGCCCTTTCCGCCCGCAAGGGGCCGATGATCCTCATCTCGGCCAGCGGCATGATAACCGGCGGGCGGATCCTGCATCATCTGCGGGCGTTCGGCGGGGATCCCTCCAATGCCATCGCCTTGGCGGGCTATCAGGCCGAGGGCACGCGCGGCGCGCAATTGGCCCAAGGCGCGGAATCGATCAAGATCTTCGGGGAATACGTCCCTATCCGCGCCAAGGTGGCGCGATTGCCCAACGAGTCCGCCCATGCGGACGCCGATGAGATGCTCGCCTGGTTGCGCCTTGCCGCCAGGCCCATACGAACATATATCACCCATGGTGACCCACCCGCCTCCGCGGCCCTGGCCGAACGCATCGGCAAGGAACTGGGATGGGATTGCACCGTACCTGAACAACTGGGAGCCTACGAATGGAACCGACCCGTAATCCGAAATTGAATACCTGGGTCGCGGAAGTCTCCGACCTCTGCCGCCCCGAACGCGTCCAGTGGTGCGACGGGTCCCAGGCCGAATACGACTCCCTTTGCGCGCGCATGGTGGAACAGGGAACCATGATCCGGCTCGATCCGGAAAAGCGCCCGGACAGCTATTACTGCCGATCCACTCCCGACGACGTGGCGCGGGTGGAAGAACGGACCTTCATCTGCTCCTTGCGCGAAGAGGATGCGGGCCCCACCAACAATTGGATGGCCCCCAAGGCGATGAAGGCCACCCTGAAAGGCCTGTTCACGGGATGCATGGCCGGCCGCACCCTCTATGTGGTCCCTTTCAGCATGGGCCCCATCGGTTCGCCCATCGCCCAGATCGGAGTGCAGATCACCGATTCCCCCTACGTGGCCGTGAACATGCGCATCATGACCCGCATGGGCAAGGCCGCGCTCGATGCCCTGGGGGACGGGGAATTCGTCCCCTGCCTGCATTCCGTGGGCCGCCCGCTCAAGGCCGGCGAGAAGGACGTGCCCTGGCCGAGCAATGCCGAGTCCAAATACATCGTCCACTTCCCCGAGGAGCGGGCCATCTGGTCCTTCGGGAGCGGATACGGCGGCAACGCCCTGTTGGGGAAGAAATGTTTCGCCCTCCGCATCGCCTCCAAGATGGGCCGGGACGACGGGTGGCTGGCCGAGCATATGCTCATCCTGGGCGTCCAACCTCCCGGCGGAGGCGAAAAGACCTACATCGCCGCGGCCTTCCCCAGCCAATGCGGCAAGACCAATCTGGCCATGATAGTCCCTCCGGAGCGGTTCAAGGACTGGAAGGTCACGACCGTGGGCGACGATATCGCCTGGCTCAAGCCCGCCCCCGACGGCAGGCTCCATGCCATCAATCCCGAGGCGGGATTCTTCGGGGTGGCGCCGGGAACGTCCTGGGAGACCAATTCCAACGCCATGCACAGCATGCGCGCCAATACCATCTTCACCAACGTGGCCCTGACCCCGGATGGCGACGTCTGGTGGGAAGGCCTGACGGAAACGCCCCCGCCGCGCCTCACCGATTGGCAAGGAAAGGAATGGACGCCGGATTGCGGCCGCAAGGCATCGCATCCCAACGCCCGCTTCACGGCGCCGGCTTCCCAATGCCCCTGCATCGACCCGGATTGGGAGAATCCCGCCGGCGTCCCCATCAGCGCCTTCATCTTCGGAGGGCGCCGCCCTTCCAACGTGCCCCTGGTCTTCCAGGCCTTCAATTGGATCCATGGCGTCTTCCTGGGCGCGACCGTCGGGTCGGAGACCACGGCGGCGGCCACGGGCCAGGTGGGCGTGGTCCGCCGCGATCCCATGGCCATGCTCCCATTCTGCGGTTACAACATGGGCGACTACTTCGCCCATTGGATCAAGATGCGCAAGTACATCCAATACCCGCCCAAGTTCTTCCACGTGAACTGGTTCCGCAAGGACGCCGAAGGGAACTTCATGTGGCCCGGCTTCGGCGAGAACATGCGCGTGATCCAATGGATAGTGAACCGTTGCCTGGGCAAATCCGGCGCCTACGAGTCCCCGTTGGGATGGATCCCCAAGGCCGAAGACGTGGATATCGGCGGGTTGCCCGGCATGACCCCGGAGAAATTCGAGGCCCTGCAGCGGATCGATATCGATGCATGGAAGAAGGAAGTCATCTCGCAGGATGAGCTTTTCGTCAAGCTCTACGAGCACCTGCCGAAGGAGATGATTTTCCAGCGGGAGCTGCTGATTTCGAGATTGTGAGCCCCGAATCCCTCGAATAGAAAAGGCTCGCGGCCATCATGGCCCCGAGCCCGGGTTCATCCGGGAACCGGAAGGGCGGAAGGAAAGGTCGGAGGAAGGATTGGAAGCCGGGGGAGGTCCCCGGCTTTTTCCGTTCAGGCCCTCAGAGCATCAGCTTGGCGGCCGGCCTTCCGTTCCAGAGCAGCAGATGCATGCCCGCTCCGATCTTCCCGGCTATCCGGTAGGTGCGGGCGTCGATCCGCTCCAAGGGTATCGATTTGCCCTGCAGATCCATCAGGACCAAGGTCCCCGCCCCGCCGCCCATCCAGGCTTCCGACAGGTGGATGCGGCCGTTCCTCAACTGCGCGGCGCCGCCCATGCCATGGGCCGCGATCGCCCCATCGATGGAAGCGGGCCCCATCGCCACGATCCATTTGGAAATGAGGTTGATGGCATTGGTGTCCGGTTCGAACGATCCCAGGGGCGGCATGGCCATCCGCTCGGCGGTGAAATCCAGATCCTTCTGGTTGCGCATCTTCTGGCGGTAGAGGAGCACGGAACGGTCCGGGCGGCCGGGAACGATGAGGGCCGCGCTGTCCAGGGGGAAGACCCCGATCAGTTTCTTGGCCAGGAAATCCATATGCGGCTTCATGTCATGGTAATCGTAATCCAGGGTCACGTTCAGGGTGGCATTGGTCAGGAGGCCGCGGGTGCCGTGGCAACCGGAGCAATTGCCGGCGAGGTAGGACCGCGCGCGCAAATCGAGGGAGGCCGTGGTATCGTCCCAGCGGGCCCATTTCGGCGCGGCGGCGAAGTCGGGGGCGGCGGCGCCGACTTCGCTTTTCAGCAGCCCGATGTCGAAGAAATGCTGGAGCTGGTTGATGGACGCGTTGCCGGACCAGGGGCGGTTGAGCTGCGCGGTGAAGAAGGCCAGGACATTGCGGCCGTCGGAGGTCTGGATGCGGTGGCAGGCGGCGCACTGGACCTTGCCCGGGAAGCGCCACTTCTTCATGAAGGGGGCCGCGGCGGTGCCGTTGCGGTAGACGCGCACGGTGGCGTCCTGGCCCGAGTCCGGGACCAGATCGGCGTCCGTCTGATCCAGGCGCCAGTGGTATGACCAGAGGAACCATTTTTCCTTGCCGGCGATCTTGCGCATGCCGACGAAGCGGGTCTCGAAGAGGATGCGCGAAGCGGGATTCCCGGGAATGGTGTCCACGGAGAAATTCTTGATGACCACGGCCCCTTCGGGGTACTTGTACAGGTCGGCCGTATCGCTGTAGATCACCGAGGTGCCCGGAGGGACGGCGATGTAACGCTGCTTGACCGCCCCATCGGTCCAGAGGGGCGCGTTGACGTCGAAGGCGACGATGTCGGGCGTGAGTTCCTTTGTCGCCATGTTCTTGTACATGCCCGTGCCGGAGATCAGCTTGGGGATCGAATCCGGCTTGGAAGGGTTGAAGAAATTGAACGCCGCGGAAGCGGCCGTGGCCGCGATGCCGAGCATGAGGGATGCGTTCCGGAATAGCGCTGGTAACTTGGATGTCATGGGTTCCTCCTGATTTCCTTTCGGCCTTCGCGTCCTTGCGCGCATGGGCAGGATGGAATCTTATTCAAAAGGTTCCGGCAGCCATGGCGTTTTGTTTTGACAAATTTGCAGAGCGGCAAATTGGCATGGCACTACCTCCAGGTTGCCCCGCGATGATTAACCCACAGGTTACCCAATACGCGGGCCGCGGGGCCCAGGCCCCGAGGGCCGGGATTGCCGGCCTCAGGGATCCGCTTCTTCCTTGGATTCCGGGAGCAGGGAGATGAAGCGGCCGAGGATGAGGATGGTGAAGAGGAAACCGATGAATCCCTGGAACAGCGCGAGGTATTTGAGGGGCCCGGACGGGGTGATGTCCCCGTAGCCGATGGTCAACTGGGTCGCCCCGCTGAAGTAATAGCCGTCGAAGGGCGAGTCCTTCAGGTCCAGGAAACGCCCGTTCCGCCCCAGGATGCAATAGATGAACCCGAAGCAGACCACCAGTTCCACGTAATTGATCAGCGAGAGCAGGATGGTGCGCACGGTGTTCTCGATATAATAGTGGCGCCATTGGAATTTCAGGCGGTCGAAAAGGCTGTGGTTGCCCGTAATCTGGATGATGTCGGCGATGCGAAGGACGAGCACGCCCATGAATCCCCAGATTACCCAGGGGTCGGGGCTCAGGGTGCCGTAGGCGACGGCGACGGCCTCCACCCCGATCCAGGCGACCAGGTAGGCTTCGATACGCTTGCCGCGCGCCCTCGCGGCCCGGCGGCGATCCGCGGGATTGTCGTATCCCTGCTGGATGTCCACCCGCGTGGGCCCGAACAGGCGTTCCGGGGAGGTTCGGCTTCCCATGTGGAAGAAGCGTTCGAAGGCATAGGCGATGGGGCTGATCTGCCTCAAGGTCTCCACGCTGCCATGCTCGGCCACGGGCTTCTTCTTCCGCCCTTGCGGTTTGGGAACCTCCCGTTTCAAATCGATTCCGGTTTCCGCATCCGCGCTTAAATTGCAAATCCCGTGCCCGGAACATCCGTTTTTCCACCGGCCCCTTATCAACCCCGCAGGGGCGCATTATGGCTCGGAACGGCCTGGATACGAGCCTGGCGGCCATGGGGATCCGGGACATTTTGGCAAAATGGCATGGCCTTTTGGCACAATTCCGGATGGGATCCAAGGGGTGCCCGCTTGATATCTTTGTCCTCGTCAGGACATCGAGGGCAAGTAATTGGAAACCGGAATCACATCACTCGGGATCGCCGCTTCGGCGGCGGGCGCCCTCTTCCCCATCGCGGTGGGCCTGGGGAGCTCATTCACCCACTGCGCGGGCATGTGCGGCCCCATCCATATCTTCCTCTCGGCCAACGGCCGCGGCAGGCATATCTGGATGTACCACGCCGGTCGCATCCTGGGTTACGGTATCCTGGGTGGTACGGTGGGACTCCTTGGCCAGGCCGTAGCGGGTCTTTCCTCCCCGGCCTTCCGCATCGCCGCGGGGACGGCCTTGGCCCTGGCCTATGCGCTCTTCGGCTTCGGCCTCCTGGGGTTCAGGCCTTCCGCGTTCGATCTCGAGAAGCGCTTGGGTTCCCTGTTCCCGTCCCGATGGCTCGGCTCCCTCGCCGCTTCCGGAGCCGGCCGCAAGGCCCTGTTCCCCGCCGGTCTCGCCGCCAGCCTCCTTCCCTGCCCAAGCACCCATGCCGTTCTGCTCTGGGGGATGGGCCTGGATCATGCCTGGCAATCCGCCGGGGGCATGGTGCTGCTCGGCATCGCCACCCTGCCGGTTTTCGTCGCCTTGCCCCTGGGGACCAAGGCCATTCCCGGTTGGATCAGAATTCGCTACCGCAACGCATTGGGCGCCGCGTTCCTGGGCCTTTCGGCCTGGAGGGTATTCACCCTCATCACGGCCGGGGCGGCCGCGGCCTGTCATTGAGACGAGGAGAAGCACATGGATAATCGCAGGACAATGGAATTCTTTTTGATTGCGGGCTTCCTGGGCCTGGCCGGGCCGATATGCGCCCTGTTGGGCGTGCGGGACGGCGAGCACCTGGCATCCGTCGCCTACCCGAAGTCGGGGACGCCGGCGGGCATGGCCATCGACTTCAAGTCCGTCGTGATGGGCTCTCCCGGGGACGAGGAAAAGGGAAGGACCCTTTTCCAAGCCAATTGCGTGGCCTGCCACGGGCCCATGGCCGACGGCAAGGGACCGGCCGCGGCTTCGCTGACGCCGCCGCCCCGGAACTTCCAGGACGCCAAGGCCCGATGGACCCGCGGCCGCGAACCCCAGGACATCTACCGCACCTTGTCCGAAGGCAGCCCGGGAACCGCCATGATCGGGTTCGCCGCCTCCCTGACCGTCCAGGATCGTTGGGCCATCGTGCATTATCTGGGCACCCTCGACGGAGTCCGCGGCCTGTACCATCCCGTGGACGAGGCCATGGCCTCGGCCTGGCGCCCGGAAAAGGCCCGCTGATGTCGGTCCTGCTCCTGCTCATACCGGTATCGCTGCTATTGGCGGGAACCTTCGTCGCGCTTTGCGTGGCGTCGATCCGCAGCGGGCAATTCGATGATCTGGAAAGCCCGCGCTGGCGGGTCTTGTTCGACGGGAACCCCCAAGGAAAACAGACCCAGGGAAAAAAGGAAACGGGGAAATAGGATGATCCGCATCAAATACGACGACAAGATAACGCGCTGGTTCCTGCTGGCCACCCTGGTCTGGGGCGTGATAGGGATGTCCGCGGGCCTCTACCTGGCCTTGGAGCTGGCGAACTGGAAGTTCAACCTTGGGATCAAGTACATCAACTTCGGCCGCCTCCGGCCTTTCCATACCAATGCGGTCATCTTCGCGTTCGGAGGCAACGCCATCTTCTGCGGGGTCTATTACTCCACCCAACGCCTGCTCAAGACGCGCCTGTTCAGCGACGCCCTGTCCTGGATCCATTTCTGGGGATGGCAGGCGGTCATCCTGCTCGGCGGCATCGGGTTCCTGTGCGGAAGCACCCAAGGCAAGGAATACGCGGAACTGGAATGGTCCCTGGACATCGTGCTGGCCCTGGTCTGGGTCGTCTTCGCCGTGAACTTCTTCGGCACCGTCGCCAAGCGCCGGGAAAGGCATCTCTACGTCGCCTTGTGGTTCTACATGGGCACCATCATCACCATCGCCGTGCTGCATATCGTGAACGGCCTGGCCATCCCGGTCTCCCTCACCAAGAGCTATCCCCTCTACGCCGGCGTCCAGGACGCCCTGGTGCAATGGTGGTACGGCCATAACGCGGTGGGCTTCTTCCTCACCACCCCGTTCCTCGGCCTCATGTACTACTTCGTCCCCAAGGCGGCCGAACGCCCCGTATACTCCTATCGCCTTTCCGTGATGCACTTCTGGGCGCTGGTCTTCCTTTACATCTGGGCCGGGCCCCATCATCTCCATTATACCGCCCTGCCGGATTGGGCCCAGAACCTGGGCATGGTCTTCTCCGTGATGTTGCTCGCGCCCTCCTGGGGCGGCATGCTCAACGGCCTCCTGACCCTGCGGGGGGCCTGGCACAAGCTGCGCACCGATCCCATCCTCAAGTTCTTCGCCGCGTCCATCACCTTCTACGGCATGGCCACCTTCGAAGGCCCGCTCATGGCCATCAAGTCCGTGAACGCGCTTTCCCATTACACGGATTGGACCATCGGCCACGTGCATTCCGGCGCCATCGGCTGGGTGGGCCTGCTGGTATTCGGCATGATCTACTGGCTGGTCCCCCGCCTGTGGCGCACCCCGCTCCACAGCCAGGCCCTCGCCAACGCCCATTTCTGGACGGCCCTGGTCGGCATCCTCTTCTACGTGGTGTCCATGTGGATCGCCGGCATCACGGAAGGCCTGATGTGGAAGGAGTTCACCTCCGAAGGCGTGCTCGCCTACCCGAACTTCACCGAAATCGTGACCAAGCTGATACCCCTGTACTACCTGCGCGCGGTGGGCGGATCCCTGTACCTGGGCGGGCTCTTCGTGATGGTGTACAACGTGTTCCGGACCATCCGGGCCGCCCCCAAGCCCGTGGACGAGGAGGCGATGGTCGCCGAGATCGCCCATAACGCGCCGGAACCCGCCATGGCGCGCTATTGGCATGCGGTGCTGGAAGGCCGTCCCTTCGCCCTCGGCATCCTCACCGCCATCGTCATCGCCATCGGCGGCATCGTGGAGATGGTCCCGACCTTCCTCATCGAGGCCAACGTGCCCACCCTGACGGCGGTCAAGCCCTATACGCCCCTGGAACTGGAAGGGCGGGACGTCTACGTGCGCGAAGGATGCTACAACTGCCACTCCCAGATGGTGCGCCCCTTCCGGGACGAGGTCGCCCGTTACGGCGACTATTCCAAGCCCGGGGAGTTCGTGTACGACCATCCCTTCCAATGGGGTTCCAAGCGCACGGGCCCGGATCTCCACCGCGTAGGCGGCAAGTACAACAACCTGTGGCATCTGCGCCACCTGGACGATCCGCGCCTCACCTCGCCCGGTTCCATCATGCCGTCCTACCGGTTCCTGCTGGACGAAAAGCTGGACCTCAGCCTGCTCAAGGAAAAGATGAAGGTGATGCGCAAGCTGGGCGTCCCCTATACGGATGCCGAGGCCAAGGATTGCGTGACCCTGGCCCGGGCCCAGGCCAAGGGAATCGGCGACGACCTGGCGAAGGAAGGCATCGCGGGCATGGAGAACATGGAAGTGGTGGCCCTCATCGCTTATCTGCAGCGCCTGGGGACCGATATCAAGTGGCGGGATAAACTGAATGCGCCGGCACCGATCCCGGAGGCGCCACTCGCGCAACCGGCGCCGGTTACCCTGAATGGAGGAATGAAATGATCCGCTTGGTGATGGAACGGTCCGGGCTCACGATGTGGCCCGTCCTCTCGTTCGTGATTTTCCTGGTGTCCTGCGCGGTCATGCTGATCTGGCTCTACCGTCCCGGTTCCGGGGATTTCTACGGGAACCTGGCCCGCATGGCCCTGGGCGAACCGGGAAACGGCGAAGCCGAAGGAGGACGCGATGGAAGAGAAGGATAAGCTCCTGGAGTCCCACCAGGACAATGACGGGATCCGGGAATACGACAATCCCCTGCCCAATTGGTTCGTGTACCTCTTCTACGGCTGCATCATCCAGGCGGTATTATACATGGCCTTCTATACCGGCCAGGGCTGGGCCTTGTCCAGATCGGCCGGCGTGGGGCAGAGCCTGGGCTCCAGCGGGGCGGAATACATGGCCGCCGTGAGGATGGCCGAAAAGGAAACCGGTTCGGCCCAGGCCCGCGAATTCGGGGGGGAGGAGCTGGTGGCCTTCCTGAAGTCCCCCTCTTCCATTTCCGGCGGCGAAGCCGTATTCAAATCCAACTGCGTCGCCTGCCATGGCGAAAAGGGCCAGGGCGTGGTGGGGCCCAACCTCACGGATGCATACTGGCTCCATGGCGGAAGCCCCCAAGCGGTGCTGGCTTCGGTGACCGGCGGCTATCCCGACAAGGGCATGCCCGCCTGGAAGCCCGTGCTCGGCGCGGAGAAGGTACGCCAAGCGGCCGCATTCGTCCTGAGCCTGCGAGGCAATGCCGTCGCCAATCCCAAGGCGCCCCAGGGAGTCAAGGAACCGTGATCGCCGAACCCCCCGCTTCGGGCCTCCCGCCGGAACCGGGAGGCGGCCGCATCGGCGAAACCCAAGGGACCATCGGCGAGGGCGGCCTGCGCCTATGGCTCTATCCCCGGGAGGTTACCGGCCGCTTCACGCGCAGCCGGCATAAGGTGGCCTGGGCGCTCATGATCCTCTATCTGGGCCTGCCCTGGCTGCATTGGCGCGGCGATTCCCTGGTGCGGGTGGACTGGTACGGCCGCAAGGTCATCGCCCTGGGCCACGCCTTCTGGGTCCAGGACATCCCGATTTTCCTTCCGGCCTTCTTCTCCTTCGTCTTGCTGGCCTTCCTCGGCACGGCGCGCCTGGGCCGCATCTGGTGCGGCTGGGCCTGCCCGCAGACCGTGTTCCTGCAATTCCTGTTCGCGCCCATCGAAAAGGCCATCGAAGGCAAGTCTTCCGTCCGCAAGGCGCGGGATGCCGGCCCGGCGGATTTCGCCTGGCTATGGCGCAAGGTCGCCAAGCATGCCGCCTTCGCCCTCGTCGCCGCCTGGATCGCCAACAGCGCCCTGGCCTATTTCTGGGGCACCAGGAACCTGCTTTACGCCATGGCCCACCCTTCCGCCGAGAACTGGCCCGGCCTCGCCCTGGTGATCGCCTTCGCCGCGGTATTCTACTACGTGTTCGCCTTCTTCCGCGAACAGGCCTGCATCCTCATCTGCCCCTATGCCCGCTTCCAGAGCGTGCTGGTGGACGAGGACACCTCCGTCATCGCCTACGATTCCGCCCGCGGGGAGCGCCGCGGCAAGGGACCCCGCGGATCCCGCGAAGGCCTGGGCGATTGCACCGATTGCCGCCAGTGCGTCCTGGTCTGCCCCACGGGCATCGACATCCGCATGGGCCAGCAATTGGAATGCATCGGCTGCGCCCGCTGCATCGACGCCTGCGATCGCACCATGACCGCGTGGAAGAAACCCGTCGGGCTGGTCCGGTACGCCTCCCTCCGGGACCTGCAGGGCAAGCCCAGGAGCGGGAAACCCTGGCGCCTCTTCGCCTACGCGGCCCTGGCCCTGATCATGGCGTCCGCCTCCGCCATCCTCCTCGCCCGCCGGCCCGCCGTAGCCCATGACCTGCTCCGCCGGGGCCAATCGCCCTATGTCCGGGTCGGGGCGGATTCCGTCCTCAACACCTTCACCTTGCACCTCCGCAACAACGGGTCGGAACGGCTCATCCTCATGCTGGGATGGGACGGCGCCGCGCGCGGGACCTCCAATTGGGAGGGCCGCTCCTTCGCCCTCGCCAGCGGGCAATCCCTGGATCTTCCCGTCGACCTCACCACGCCCGCCTCCGGTTTCATCCGGGGAGGGGCGGATGCCGGCCTCGTCCTTTCCGCTCCCGGCGTCCGGGAGGAAATCGACATACGCCTGGCCGGCCCCTGGGGCCGCTGAAAAAGGAACCGTCATGCCTGTGTTACCCTCCAAATCCGCGCTCCCGCCCCTTCCCGCCGGGATACAATTTTGGGCCATCGCCCTGGCCATGGTGGTCCTGCTCATGGTCGGGGCCAATTGCTACCTGGTCTGGCTTTCCTCCCATGGGCAGAGGGATCTGGTGCGGGCGGATTATTACGATTCCGGACTCGAGGAGGACAAGTCCATCGCGCGCAACGCGGCGGGCCGAAACGCCGGCCACGTCGACCTGCGCCGGACGGCCTCGGGATGGCAAGTGGGAACGGAAAGGGATTTCCCGGAATCGGCCGTCTGCCGCGCCCGCTTCTACCGCCCCGACGACGGACGCGAAGACCGCGTCCTGACCCTCAATCGATCCGCCGATGCGCGGAACGGGCGGGGCCTTTGGCAGGGACCCGACGCCGCGCTCCGCCGGGGGCAATGGATAGTGAACCTGGTCTGGGAGAAGAACGGGGCCCCCGTATCGGAAACCACCGTCCATTACCAGGCGCCCTGATGATCGCGCCCGCCGGCCCGGCTCCCTCGGCGTCCCCGATGGAAGTCCGATCGGATTCCGGTCAGGCCTGCGCCCATTGCGGCCAGGCCATACTCCACGGCAGCCTGCGCGATGAAGACGGATCGTCTTTTTGCTGCATGGGTTGCCGGCAGGTCCACGCAATGCTCGGGTCCGCGGGTTGGGACCGTTATTACGATCTGCTCGGCCAAAGCGGGAAGAACGCCCCCCAGGCGAATCCGGGCGAGGACTACCGCGCCTTCCTGGCGGGCCTGGACGATCCGGGAACCCTAGCCGCGGTGGGGGACTGGAACGGACGCAGGCATGCCGTCACCCTGGAAAGCCGGGACGTGACCTGCGCCGCGTGCGCCTGGCTGCTGGAGAACCTCCTGCGCGAAACCCCAGGCGTGATCGGGTTCGAAGTGGATTTCCTCCATGGCGAGGCCTTCCTTGAATACGATGCCGATGCCGCCTCCCTGAAAGGCATCCTGAACGGGTTCGGCGGTTACGGGTACCGGCTCCGCCCCAAAGCCAAGGCCGCTCCGGAGCGACCGGCCCCGGATCGCGCCTTGCTGTACCGCTTGGCCGTGAGCGCGTCCTGTTTCGCCAACTCCATGGCCTTTTCCGTTTCCGTCTACCTGGGTGCCTTCCGGGGCATGGGCCGTGACTGGGCCGACGCCTTCGGGGCCATGGGCTTCCTGCTCAGCGCGCCTGCGGTCCTCTATTGCGCCCACCCCTTCTATGCCGGGGCCTGGCGCGCCCTGCGCGGCAGGCGCTTTAACGTGGACGTTACCGTGACAATCGGGATACTGCTTTCGTTCATCCTGTCCGGATCCTCCGCCTTGCGCGGGGGTTCGGCGAATTTCTCCGATTCCCTGACCGGGCTCATCTTCTTCCTTCTCCTGGGCCGCTGGGGCGTGCGGCGTTTCGAGGCCGGCCTGGCGCTCAAGGGCCGCTGGTTCGAAGCCTTGCGTCCGGGGAAGGTCCCGGTCCGCCGCGCGGGCGGGACGGTGCAGGTGGAATGGGACGAGGTGAAGCCGGGCGAAACCGTGGAGGTGCCCGCAGGGGCCTACCTTCCCGTCGACGGAACCCTGGACGCGCCCGAGGCATGGATGGATACGAGCCTCCTGACGGGCGAAAGCCGGGCCACCCGCCTCCGCCATGGGGACGGCCTGTTCGCCGGCTACCTGAACCTGCGGGGACGCATCGCGGTCCGCGCCACGGGGGCGGCCGGATCCACCCGCATCGCGGCCCTGGGCCGGGATCTGGAGTCCTTGGCCCGGGGGCGGCGCGCACCTTACGATGGGACCGGCGCGGTGGCCAAATGGTTCACCGTGGCCGTGGCGATCTGCGCCGCGGCGGCCGCCTTCCTGCACGCCTCCGAAGGGATCTACCGGGCCTTGGCCGTTTCGGCCAGCGTATTCATCATCTCCTGCTCCTGCGCCTTGGCCCTTGCCGCTCCCATCAGCCGCGGCCTGGGCCTCCGCCGCGCCAAGGCCATGGGATTCCACTTCCGCGCGCAGACGACCCTGGAAGCCTTGCGGGATATCCGCTGCGTCCTCTTCGACAAGACGGGGACGCTCACCTTCACCCATCGCACCCTTTCGGGCCTGACCTGGGCGGGTCCCTGGGAAGGGAATGCCGACGCGCAGACGCGCGCCTTGACCCTGCTCAATGCCTTGGCCAAGCGCTCCCTCCATCCCGTCTGCCTTTCCGTTTGCCGGGCCCTGGAAACCCTGGAGAAAACCGGTCCGGTCCTTTTCGACAGCGTCGAGGAGACCGCGCATTTCGGAATGGTCGGGCGCCTGACCGGATCGGAACCCCGGGAAATCTGCCTATGCCGCTTGGGGGCCTGGGACGGGCCCGACGGCGCATTCGCCGCCCTCGGATATGCCAAGCCCGATCCGGCCGCCGCCCTGGGAGCGTATGCGGGTCCGGCGGAAACCTGCCTGTTCCTGGACGGCCGCCTCGCCGCGCTCCTCCGCTTCACCGAGGAAATCAAACCCGAAGTGCCGGAACTCGTCGCCGCACTCCGCGAACGGGGCATCGCCGTAGCCCTGCTCTCGGGTGACAATCAGGCCAAGGTTTCGGCCTTCGCGGGTTCATGCGGCATCACGGACTTCCATGCCGCCCTGGGCCCCGAATCCAAGCGGAGGTGGGCGGCGGAATACCGGACCCGGTACGGTCGCTGCCTGGCCGTAGGCGACGGGTTCAATGACAGCCTTTTGTTCGGCGCTTCCGATCTCGCCATGGCGGTGGAAGGCGGAGCGGTGGATCTCCTCTCCGGTATCGACATCCTTTTCACGGGAGCGCGGCCCTCGGATATAGCCCGCCTGCTCGGCCTTTCGAACGCGGTCCGGCGCAGCATCCGACTCAGTTTCTGGGCGTCCGGAATCTACAACGTAGCCGCGGTCGCCATCGCCCTGCAAGGATGGGTGACCCCGCTCCTGGCCGCCGTGCTCATGCCCTTGAGCGGACTTTCGCTCTGCCTGATCGCCTGGTCGGCCATACCGCGCGCCGGAGGGGAACCGCTGACCATGGCGGGGCGAAAGCGGCTTTCCGGACACGGTTGAGATCGGCGTGTTTCCTGCGTCGCTTTTTTCCGTTATTCCCGGGTGGATCCGGTTGCGGATGACAACCGTCGATCGGGGTCGGCTTGAAGATGCTTTTTCTCCCGGGCTTCATCGGTGGGATCAGGAACGCGGAGCCGGCGGAACAGGTACAAGCTATCGTCTTCATAGACGCGTATCCACAAAGGGGACCGCGAAAGCGATTCTATTCCCCGCGCCAGATCCTGCGGATCGACCAGCCAACCCGGCTTGAACCGTCCATCGATCAGCACGTAATCGAAGTGCTCCGGGCCCCGAGTCCTCGGGCCCCAGACGGAACGTTCGCCCCAGAGCGCGACTTCCCTTCTCGCCGCGAACCGGGCCGTGAAGCCGGCGTTGATCAAGAGGGAAGCCTCCTCGGGAACAAGTCCCTTGATGGACGCGATATCGGCATTGCGTCCGGATCCGCCCCCGGGCGGGGTAATCACCTCGCGCCACAACGGATAGCATAAGAGCGAAGCGGCCGCGAAGGCCGCATAAAGCCTGGTGCGATACGGGTTCAGCCAGGGGCCGCGGCCATGCTCAAGGACAAGCCCTGCGGCGCAGAGCAGCCCGGGGAGAAAGGCGTAATTGGGCCATATCACGCGGAACAGGGGATCCGGGAAGGACGCGTAGAAAACCGCCAAAGGCAGGGGCAAGAGACAATAACGCCATGGCAGGACCAGCATCAAGGGCAGGAAGGGCAGGACCAACCTGGACAGATAGGACAAGGTGCCCAGGCTGAACCATAATCCTAGAACCTGGCCGAAGGATTCCGGGAAATAGATGTGGAGGAAATTCCCCGAGGGGGCGAATCGGGGCACCACGACGAACCAATAAACCGCCATCTGGAAGCAGCACAGTAACGCGGGCGCGACGACCCATCGCCAGGGACGCCGCTCCGCCATCGCCAGGAGCAGGATTCCCGCGATGGCCAAGGCGAATACCTCTTTGCAGAACGGCAGGATTAGGCAATACGCCAGGAACCATCGGTATCTCTCGTCACGATAGGCGCGAATCGCCAGGATCAGGAGGGGCGCGCCGATGAACTCCGGATGGAACCCGAAGAAGAATTGCGAGGCGATGGGGGGGCTGGCCAATAACGCGGCCATTCCCCATGAGCGGGCCTTGGAGTCTCCCGCCTGACCGCGGAAAACCAGTATGGCCGCCGCCATGAGGCAAAGGCCCTCCCCTATCTTCAAACCCAGCTCCCCGGCGGCGAGATGGAGCGGGATCCATAGGATGGAAGCGTATTGGGAATGGATGCCCAGGATATTCATGCCCTGGAACGAATAGTCCAGGATCCCATGCCGGAAGTTCCACAAGGCATGGGCGTAGGAAGCATGATCGAGATCCCCCAGGTCCTGCGCGTGGAGGAACTGCCGGATCCCCAAGGCGGGCAGGGCCACCCATGCGATTGCCATGGCCGCCATTCCCAGGAATCCCCGGCGATCCGGCTCACGCTGTTTGAGAAGGAGGAGGTACCCCCCCAGGACCGCCAGGCCGCCCGCAAGGTATGCCGGGGAGCGGTATTGCCATAGGAAAAAAAGGAATGCGACGGCCGGAGCGGAACGAGCGAGTATGAACCGAATTTCCGGCAATCTGACCCTTTTCCGAATGGGGAAACGGCATTCCCCACGGTAATTCCGCCAGGAAAATTAACCACAATCCATGCGTGTAACAGGTAACGATTACCGGAAAAATCGGGGCCTTACCGCGTGAGACGCATAGGAAACCGAGTTTAGGGTTGGACGGGCCCCAGGCTTTCTTTATATCAACCGAACCATGCCCCATAGCCTGACCCTGATAAGCACCATCGCCGCCGGACTGGCCGTGGCCCTCGTTTTCGGCTTCCTGGCCGTGCGGATCGGTCTCCCGGCCCTTGTAGGCTACCTGGTGGCCGGAATCGCCATCGGCCCCCACTCGCCCGGCTATGTCGCCGACGTCGGCGTCGCAGGGCAGCTTTCCGAAATCGGGATCATGCTCCTCATGTTCGGCGTGGGGTTGCACTTCTCCCTTAAGGATCTGCTCTCCGTGAAAGGCATCGCCTTGCCCGGAGCCTTGGTCCAGATTGCGGTGGCGACCGCCATCGGGATCGGCATGACCCGCTTCTGGGGATGGAGCCTGGGGGAAGGCCTGGTTTTCGGACTGTCGCTTTCGGTCGCCAGCACCGTGGTCCTGCTCAAGGCCCTGGAGGCGCGCGGATTGATCGGCACCTTGAACGGCCGCATCGCGGTCGGTTGGCTCGTGGTCGAGGACCTGGCGATGGTGCTGGTCCTGGTGCTGTTGCCCTTGGCCTCGCCCCTGTTGGGGGGCCGCATGGGAACGCATGCCGGGCCCGCCCATGGCTTCCTTACGACCCTGGCCATCACCCTGGGAAAGGTCTCGCTCTTCGTCGCGCTGACCCTCGGGGTAGGGCGCCGCCTGTTTCCCTGGATCCTTTGGCAGGTGGCCAAGACCGGGTCGCGGGAACTGTTCACGCTTTGCGTCATCGTCGCCGCGGTCGCTTTCGCGTACGGATCGGCGGAGCTTTTCGGCGTCTCCATGGCCCTGGGCGCCTTCTTCGCGGGCATGGTGCTCCAGGAGAGCGACCTGAGCCTCAGGGCCGCGGAAGAGTCCCTGCCCTTCCGGGACGCCTTCTCCGTGCTGTTCTTCGTCTCGGTGGGAATGCTCTTCGATCCGCGGGTGCTTTTGGAGCATCCCCTGAAAGTCCTGGGAGTCCTCGCCGTCATCGTCCTGGGCAAGTCCTTGGCCGCCTTCGCGCTCGTGCTCCTCCTGCGCTATCCCTTGAACACGGCCCTGACCGTTTCCGCGAGCCTGGCCCAGATCGGCGAATTCTCCTTCATCCTCGCCGGCCTGGGAATGTCCCTCGGCCTCCTGTCGCAGGATGGCTACAGCCTGATCCTGGCGGGGTCGCTCCTTTCCATCGCCCTGAACCCCCTGCTCTTCCAGGCCATCGAGCCGTCGCAACGATGGCTGCGCAAGCGATCGGGCCTGGCCCGCGGTTTCCAGACCCGTACCGATCCGCTGGCGGCCCTGCCGGCATCGGTCGAGCCCGCCCATGTCACCGGGCACGTGATCCTGGTCGGGTATGGCAGGGTGGGACAGCGGATCGGAGAAGACCTCGCGGCGGCGGGGATCCCCTTCGTGGTCGCGGAACAGGATCGCGGCATCGTGGAAAGCCTGCGCGCCCGCGGGATCAAGGCGGTATTCGGCGAGGCCTCGGATCCCTCGGTCCTCATCCAGGCCCATATCGCGCGCGCCAGGATCCTCGTCATCGCGGTCCCGGATACCCTGCAGGTCCTGAAGATGCTCGAATCCGCCCGCGCCTTGAATCCGGGCGCCGATACCATAGTCCGCACCCATTCGGACGAGCAGGCGGAATTGCTCAGGAAGGAAAAGGCGGGGAAGGTTTTCATGGGCGAACGGGAGTTGGCCCGGAGCATTTCCCGTTACGTGACGGAGACGCTCGCGAAGGGGGAAATCTAGGCGCCGTCCTTCCAGGCGCGCGCCATGAAGCGCGCGTCCTTGCCGGACAGGACTTCCATGGCCTTCTCGAGGTTGCGTTGGCGCGCTTCCGGGGTTTTCAACCGGGACAGGTAGCGGACCATTTCCTTTTTGCGGCTCGGGGCCAAAGCCTCATAGGCCTTGCCCGCCTTGACATCCTCCCGCAGCGCCGCGCGGAACCAGGGCGGCATGGGCGCAGGCCCGCCTTTATACTCCTCATCGAATGACACCTCGACGCGCACGCGAACGCCCACTCCCGTTCCCGACGCCTTGCGGACGCTGCCGTGCAGATAGAGGTAGAAGGAGCCGTCGCCCATGGGCATCATATTGATGCGCCACGCCTCCTCGGGCTTACCGTTGATACGGACCCGGACCGGCATGGGTTTCCGCCATCCGGGTTTCAATGCGTTCGCCCGGGCGGCCGTGACATGGACGTACGGGTTGATGGCGTTGATCTTGATTTCGGATGAGAAGCGGAGGGTGGCCATGGTGAGGAACGGATAAATAGGAACTTTTTTCGCCGCAGGCAGGACGTCCGCGAAGACGCCTGCCCCGGCCCGGATTCCGCCTGGGAGGCGGCTCGGCCCTTGTAATCCGATCCGTCCGGCTCTCAACCGGACCGATCTCGCTTCAGTCGACTTTCCGCGAGGCGCTCGCGCCCTGCAAGCGCTTCCCCTGCTCCAGATGCATGGAGACATGCTCGCGCAACTCGGTCAGGTGCTTCTTCAACTTGGCGTCGTCGGCGCCCGTGATGAGCGATCCGTCCAAGGCGGCCAAGGCTTCCGTATGGCCTTTGACCATGGCGTCCACATAGGCCCTCTCGAATTGGGCGCCTTCCAGGGCGGCCATGGCCGTCATGTCCTGGGTTCCCATGGCCTTCAATTGGGTGGAGGCGGCGGACTGGGCGGGCGTAAGCTTCAGCTGCTTGGCCAGCTTGGCGGTTTTTTTCTGGTTCGCGCGATGCTGCTTGTCCAGCATCTTGGCGTAGGTCATGTACTCCTTGGCGATCTTCTTCTTCTCCGCGGCATTGGCGGCGGTGATCTCATTGGAATCCAGGGCGTCCACCCATCCCACGATTTCCGCGTCGGTCAGATCGCCGACGGACGTCGCGCCGGCGGTAGCCGAAGCGCCGCTGGCGGAGGCGCCGGTCCCGCCCTGGGCCCTCTTGAGGGAATCCTGGTTCTGGGCGGTGGCGGCGGCGGGCGTCGCCCCTTGGGCCTGGGCCGAAGGCGAGGCCGGAGCCGACGCGGCGTACGCGGCATAGGCGACCACGGAGACGAGCAGGATTCCGGAGATGCCGATGACAATGGTTTTCATTTTCGGGGAACTCTTCATGTTGACCATCCTGGGAAAAGTGGATGTGTCAAGAAGAAATTATTTCAGCGAAATGGCGCAAGGGAATTTTACGGGAATCAATCGCGGTCGGGAATGCCATTTTGACAAGCCTGCGGTCCGGGGATTACCGTAATTTCTTCCGATGGACTCCAATGCCCTTTGGGCGGGGCTATGGGGGCTCGTCGGCGGCGCGTCCCTGCTCCTGGGAGCGGTCGCGGGCCTTTACTTCGGCGCCGGGCAACGCATGGTCGCGATCCTCATGGCCGGCGGCTCCGGAGTGTTGGTCTCCTCCGCAGCCTTTGAATTGATGGAAGGATCCTTCCGCAAAGGCGGCATCGACGCCTCGGCGGTGGGCCCGGTCCTGGGTTCCCTGGTTTTTTTCGGCGCGGATGCGATGGTCAACCGGAACGGGGGCAAGCATAGGAAGCGATCCCAAGGGCAGCAGTCCTCGCAATCCGGACTGGTCCTGGCGATCGGGGCTAGCGCATCATCATTCCCCGGCAATGCGCTTTTCCCGCCGAGACCGTAACGGCAGCGAGACCCATCTCCGTACCCGCTCCCGGAAGGAACACAAGGTTGGCTCCGGCCCGGGCCTTTATGGTCCACCGGCCCGTTACGGACCCGGTCAGGTCGAGAGCGACGACTTCCGCGTTTCCGTCCGAAGCGCCGAGATAGGACAACCATGCTCCCCCGGGAACGGGATTGCATGCGAGGAATTCCATGCCCGGCCGGATCGTTCCGCGCGGGACGGGCATGGACACCACGGGAGCCAGGGAGACCAAGGTAAGGGCCCTGAGGTTCTGGAGGCCCACGGGAAAGAGGACGCGCAGGGTCCGTCGCCCCGCCTTCAGGTCCACCGTAGGTCCTTCCACATCGGTCCAGTTGGTCCACCCGCCCGTTTCCGGTATCGCGATATCTCCGCCCAGGCGGATCCCGTCCACCTCCAATTGGATGCGGCGCCCCGGTTCCGGCGTAGATACGTTCAGGTCGATCCGGTGCGGGCCTGAATCAAGGACATTGACGGTGAAGTCGACCCACTCTCCAGGCGAGGTCCCGCCGATGAAAGGTTCCCCTGAGCTCCAGTCCATGTATACATCCACTCCGTCATTCCTATAGCTCCACCCCTGGTTCCATTGCACCGCGGAATCCTTCTGGATGGAGATGCTCATGAAGGCCGAGTCCGAGTAGGCCACGCCTTGGGTGCCCATATCGTATTCGGCGGCCTTGAGACGCGTTGACCGCGAAGACGGGTCCTCGGGAATGTCCCGGAGGCGGTCCGCATAGGGAATGCCGACGGAATGATGATCCTTCCGGAATAAGGCGTCGAAGACATCGTAGTTCTTGCGGCAGGCATCCAGCCGGGTCGAAGCGGCCAGATCCATCAAGGCCGCAAGGGCGTTTTCCGCATCGGGGCGGCTCCCGGTCCCCTGCCAGAAACGGAGGACTTCCTGGTAACCCCCGGGAGTGGCCGTGGTGGTCCATCCGCCGGAGATGCCCTCGATTTTCTTCCAGGTCCACCATGACCAGCCGATGCCCTTGGACTCCAGATCACGGCGCTCGATATTGTACCAGACGTTGGAATTCTCGCCGGTCTCGCCGTGCCAGATGGGAGTGTTCTGGGCCACCGACCAATCCACTTGGCCGCTCCGCTTCACGTCCGGAACCCTGGTCCAGTAATTGTGCGTGGAAAAGGCCATATTCTCATCCCAGCGCGGGCCCAGAGGTTGCAGCCAGGATCCCCACCAATTCCCCTCCGCGATGATGAGGTGGGTCTTGTCCGCTTTGCGGATGGAGTCGGTGACGCGGCGATGGATCTGTTCCAGCCGCCAATGCTGGCCCGGATCCTCGACCAGGGGTTCGTTGATCAGGTCGTACGACACGTAGGTTTCTGACTTGTACCGTTCCGCCACGGCCTTCCATACCTCCGCGGTAAGCTTGGCGTAGAACTCGAAATCGGCGGCCGTGCCCGCGAAAAGCTTTCCCGGCTCGGCCGGCACGTCGCTATGCTCCATGGGATTCTGCCCGCCCGGGGCCACATGCAAGTCCAGGATCATGTGCACATGGTTGCGGCGCCCCCAAGCGACGCAGCTGTCCAGGTACTTGAAGCCGGCGGGAATCGGGCGCCGCGCGACCGGATCGAAGACATCCTTGTAATGGAACGGGATCCGGAAGGAGTTCCCGCCCGCGGCCTTGAGGGCTTGCACGTCCGCCTCGGTGAAGAAGTCGTCGCGCCATGCGGTGAAGAATTGATCGGCCTGCGCCTGGCCGCCCACCAGATCCGCCACCTTGGCGCGGAACTCGCTCGGGCTTTTGTACCCTGCGCTGTCGATATGCATCAGGTAGCCCTCTTGCACGAGCCAATTCCCGACGTTGAATCCCTTGAGAAGCACCGGGCCATCGTCGTCGACCAAGGCGCGCGCTTGCCGACGGAGCGGCCCATCGGCCCTCATATCCGAGGCGGCCGCGAGTACGAGCAGGCCGGTCAAAGAGGCGCAAGCGAATGGACCCGGAAACGGATGTCTGGCGAAAGAGAACATGTAACCCCTCATTTCAGATGGAACCTAATCGACCAAGGTGAAGCGCCGTCTCAGCGTGCCGCTCCCGACCTCGGCCTCCAGGAGATAGACACCGGTCCGCAGACCGCGGAAAACCTGCATTTCCCCCGCCCGGCCTCGGCGGAAGCCGCATAACCGTCCGCGCGGATCCAGGACTTTGAGCCGATACGATCCCAGGGAGGAAATACCGACCGTGAGGGTACCCGATCCGGATGAGGATGCCGAGAGCGCGTTCGCCTGAAGGCGCCCCCCGGTCGACCCTACCGCTACCGTGGAATCGGCCAGTATTTCCATCCCGTTGATCTTCGCCGCATCCTTGATGCTCTCGAAGCGGATGCTGATCTTCCCGTCCACGGGCACGGTCCGGAATTCCTTCACCAGCGCCTTGGAGAATCCCGCTTCCTCGAAGATGTCCAGGCTGTCCAGCGCCGGTTCCCCGTTGATGCGGATGCTGAAGATCCTCGCACCGATGGAAGCCGCGGGGGCATGCGTTTCCGCGAAGTGCAGGCGCACCAGGTACCGGCGCGCGTCCGTTGCCGGGTATTCGAAAGCCATGTCCCGGGCGAAACCATTGTCCCACCTTTCGGAAAGATAGAGTCCCGGCATGCCGGTCCCCTCTACCGTCCCGGTGAATCCCGATAGGCTCCCTCCCATGGCGAAAGCCGCGTCGGATACCCACTCGTGGCCATCCGCATCCTTGAAATCGGGGCCGCCGCAATGGATGCGGTACGGCGGGGCGGTCGGTGCGGTCATGCCCGCGTAAGCGCGGTGGAAAGCGCCGGCGATGGCATCCGCGCCCGCCGGATTGGGATGCACCCCGTCACCGAACAGCTCGGGATGGCCTTTCAACGGCGTGTTGGCATCGATCAGATCCAACCCCTTGGCTGCCGCCACCTTGCGTATCACCGGGATGATCCCGTTGGAGATGACGGCATCGTCTATGGCGAAGTTGTTCGGGAAACTCGGGCAGGGCAGGACCAGCCAGATCCGGGGATGCGACGGCATGGCCGCCAGGGTGTCGACCAGGGCGATCAAATCCGCCTCGAATTCGGACCCGTATTTCCAGTTCCAGGGCTTGCTGTCGTTCGTGCCCAACTTGATCGAGATGATGTCCGGACGGAAAGCGAAAACGTTCGGCAACCTGCCGTTCTTCCAATAAGGGTTATCCCCTTTTTTCAGCAAGGTATTGCCGGAAACGCCGTCGTTCTCAAGCAGATACCCTTCTCCCAGGAGGGCGGAAAGCCGGGTCACGTAGGAAGGGCCGTTGGAACCCTGGGTGATGCTGTTTCCGATGCAGGCCCACCGGATGGGCGCGGCGCCATGGGCGAAGGCGGAGAGGGCGAGCGCGGTGTACAGGACGGCGGAGGTTTTCATGCGCACCTTGCAAAAGGGTTACATGGGGGAAAATATTCCAGCCCGCCCTGTCCGTGTTTTGCTTTGGCGCCCGGCCGGAAAAGACCGTATCGTGGCAATGGTCGGGGAAAGGAGCCCTAAGGGCGCGGTATCCACCGCGGGTAGACGGCTCCCGGCTTCTGCGTCAGGAAGTCGAGCTTGACCCAATCGGGCGATTTGACGGCCCGGAAGACGCGTGCTTCATCCACCCTTCCCTTCAGGAAGTCCGCTACCGGATTTCCCGGCCCATCCGCATTCCGGGCGCCGATGAGGAAATCCAGGGCATTGTCCGCGAGGGGCCGGAAAACGGAATCGGCCTGGACCGCCAATACGCCATCCACGTACAAGGTCGCCCTCATGCCGTCGTATCCGGCCGCGACCTGATGCCACTCCCCCGGGGCGAAAGTGAAGTTCCGCTTCTCGAGCACGCGGCTCGTATCGGAGGAGTCGGGAAGCCCCAAGGTGAAGCGCAGCCCCCGGGTATCCGAGTCGTATCCCAGAAGGAATCCCGAGTGCGTCGGCTGATCCCATTTGGAGAAGAGGGTGTAATGCTCGGCGGCCCCGGCCCCGAATTCCCGGGTGAACCAAGCGGTCACCATCAATGCGCCGCGCCAGGCGAAGGAGGTTCCATTCCGCCTCAGGAGGCTGCTGTCCCCGTTGAAACGCTGGGCTCCCGCGATCAAGCCGGAATCGGCCGCTTCGGGCGCCATGTCCTTTCCCGTTAGGGCAAGGCCGGAAGGGGACGCATCCGGTAGGACCGGATCGCTCCGGCCCGTATCCCCACCGATCAAATGCCAAGCGCTGATCAGTCCGGCAGCCGTATCGAATACGTCCGGTTTCGGGCGTCCGGCTCCTGAATCGGCACGGCCCCAGTACATCCCGATGTCCTGTCCATCCACCCCGCCCTTCACGATCCCCGTTCCGACCCATACCGTGGCCTTCCCCAGCCCGGCATCCCAGCTTTCGATTTGATAGGGCAGCCGCCCGCCCGCCTTGTCCAGGAAGATGAGTCCTTCTCCCGGAGGACGGACGCGATCGAAATCGAATTGCTCCCGCGTGAGCCGGACCAGCAGCGGATACCCCGTAACGTCCTCGGAGAGGGACATGCCCGTAGGACCCGCATCGATCCGCCAGGTCCCCAACGGTTCCCAGGGGGCTCGGGTCAAGGCATTGAGCAAGCCTCCAGGAACGGTCCGGACGCTATCCCCCGTCAATTTCACGGGCAAGGGATACGGGACCGTGTCCGTTAAGAAGAAGGGCGGCAGGGTCCCGGGAGGCACCGAGTCCAGGATCAGGACGCTGTCTCCTCCCGCTTCCAACTTGAACCCGAGCTTCAGGGTCGTCCCTATCTGGTAAATGATGCCGCGGTCTACGCCGCTCCCGCTCAAATCGAACCGTATCCGGGAAGGTTCCCGCAAGGTGTCCGGAGCCCGGGCGGTTCCATCGACGGTAATGGATATACCGGCCTTGAAAAAGCGCGTGCCGTCGCTGGGCTGCCATGCATCCAGGTTGTAGAGGCCCGGACGCACGTTCCGCAATAGGAAGGTGCCGTCGGCCCGGGTGATCGTCTCCAGGGAATCCGGGAAGGACCCCGAAACCATGGGATTGTATCCCGCGGGAATCAGCCGGATCCTGGCGCCTTGTGAATTCCCCTTCGAGGAATAGATGGAACCGCCCGTGGTTTCCATTCCGCCGCCGCCGGCCAGCCTGTCCTTCGAAGAGGGGCCGCCGATCAGGCATCCGTTGAGGAAACCCGCCAGGAGAAGGGCTAGGGCGAAAAGGCATGCGCCGGATCTAGGCATCCTGCACCTGTGAAAGGGGGAAAACGTTCAGGTTGATCTGGTAGATCCTATCGGGAAGGAGCGAGCCCTTCGCCAACTCCAGGAGCCGCTTCCTGAGTTTGGCGAGCTCCTCCTTTATCTGGAGATATTCCCCGTTCGAGATGCTCAAGGTCAAGGTCGAATGGTTCCTGAGCTCCGAAGGCACGCGATCGAAGCTTTGCCTGGCCAACTCGGTGGTGTCCATCTGGAACTTGGTGATGGCCACGGAGGACCAGAAGTCCCCGGTGGAGATGACCGCATCCGACCTTTCGAATCCGCCCGACGGCGTGATCCGGACCAGGCCCAGCTTCTCCAGGACCTTGATGGCCTGGCGCGCTTCCGCGGGGGATATGGGCGGGATCAAGGCCTCCGCCAGCTTCTTGTAATCGCCTTTGAATTTCTGGATGGCCAGCAATTCCCGCACGGCGAAATAATACCATTGCGTGAACAATTCATGGTGCCGCTCGTCCAGGGTCTTCGATTTCCCCTTCTTCACCGCCGCGATCTTACGGAAGAAGTGCTGCTTGTCCGATTGGGTTTTCGATTGGTTGAATTGGACGAGGTTCTCGAAGTACTCCACCTCGGCGGGTTTGAGCTTGAAGACCGCGGCCAAGGCCAAGGCCGATTGCATGGATATGTTCGTCTTGCCCTTTACGATCTGGTAGAAGAACCCGGCCGATTTGAAACCGGCCTTCAGGGCGATGAACCGATGGGAGAATTTCGGATCTTTCCCCTTCCGCTCCTGGTAGAGATCTTTGAGGAGCAGCCTGTAGTCCGAATAGGCGAAGATATCCATAGGATGCTAACATAATAACAGGCGGCATTCCGCGCCTATCAGTAATCAGAACGAGTGGACCGCCGGAGTCGCAATCCGCATGGATTTCAAGGCAGCTCCCAATCCGCCGGCCTTGGGAACAATTGCCAATGCGGCCCGCAATTGTTGACGGTGTCCCGGTGCGCATAAGGATCCAAGACCCCATTGGGGCTGATGGCGTTGAGGGTATCCCGGATGATCGTGTAACTTCCCTCCGAACGCGATGAATCCGAACGGTTATCCACGTTGTTCCGGCTCAGATGGGAACCCGTCATTACGTTGTCGCCGGAAAGGACGTAGGTTCCGAAGAGCTCCGCGAAGCGGATTTTCCCATCCGGTCCGGGCGTGTATACGAATTTCATGTACTCGGCCCCGGTCGCGGAAAGGCAGAACTCGGCGCATTCAGCCGCATTCCTTCCCGGATTCTGCACCCAGCAACCGATGGCTTTCTTCCTGTCCAGGGCGGGGTAACCGTCCTCCTCGCTCCCGATACATCCTTCGAGCGCCAGCAGGCACGCCATGGCCAGTCCGAACACCGACTGTTTCAACCTCATTGATGCTCCGCTTCAAGGTTTGGCCCGGAACGGATCGATAACCACGCCAGGCGACGTGGAATTGACCACGAGCTTGAAAGATAGATCCTTGTGCGGTAGACCCCGAATATGTTGGCGGAGGCGGAGGCGAAGCCGACTCCGGCGCCACTCTAGGCTTCTCGGGGAAGAGGAATCAGCGGGCCTGGGTGACAGGTCTCATATAGTAGACCCCTTCGCAGAACGGACCGCCCATGGGAATCCGGAAAAGACGTCCTGCCGGGTCGAACCGTTTCGTGTCGTCTAAGACCCGTGGATTCCCAGCCGCGTGGTCGGGGTCGATATCCTTTTTTGAAACACCGGTAACATCCGTGATATAGGTCTGGAACGGGGCCGCGGGCAACCCTTCCTTATTGTAAAGGCTCGCATCCGGATCGGAATCCCAGGCGTACCGCACCCGCGTCACCTTGCTCCCGCTTTTCCAGACGACCACCTCCTTTCCCGCGATGCTCGCGGAGGCCGCGACGAAATGGGTGTCGTTCACCGCGGCGATTTCGAACCCTCCCAGGACCCCGGTCTTGGCCATCAATCCCGAGCCGGTATAATCGAAGGCCAGATGCGCGGTATCATTGCGCACGAAAAGGCTCTTGAAAAGCGGACCGGAAGGCGCGGGGATGGCATGCCCGTAGATGTTCGCCAAGGCCGGCAGGGCGAGCCGGTACCCCACGTCCTTCTTGTTCCGCGGGTGGAGTTCGGTCGAGTCCGGGAAACCCGGGACGCCGCCGCCCAGGTCGATGGCGATGGCCATTTGGGTGTTCGGAACGGATTTGCGGGTGAGCCTTTGGGCTTCGCGGATGGCGGGCCAGGCATTGGTCGATTTGAAATTGGGGAGCTGCACGAAATAGAAAGGGAGATCGCCTTGCCCCCACTCCTTGCGCCAGCCTCGGATCAATTCCGCGAACCGTCCCTGGTACTTTTCCGGATGCGCGTTCCCCGCCGTATTCCACTCGCCCTGGTACCAGGCTATCCCCCGGATGGAGAATGGGATCAGGGGAGCGATGATATTGCGGTAGAGCCCGCCGCCCTTGTTCCCGCCGGGGAAGCCCCCATCGCTGCCGCCGGAGAAGACCTGGGCCGTATCCAGATCCGGATCATCGAGGATGGATTGCGTCGACATCCATTCTTCGATGAGGGTGGCCCCCACCGCCCCTACGATTATCCCGATCGGGATTTTCAGGGAGTCGGCGAGGAATCTCCCGAACCAGAACGCCGTGGCGGGAAACCGTTCCGCCGTCGCGGGAGAACATACGTTCCAGGGCCCGACCCCGGCGATATCGCTTTTCTGGCTGAAGAGCCTCAGGTTGCCGAGCCCGACCGCCTCGACCTTGGTGTCGTAGTGGGAAGAGCCCATCCCGATGGTCATGTTCGATTGCCCCGAGCAGAGCCACACCTCGCCGACCATGACATTGTCGAGGGTAACCGTATCCGCTCCCTGGATCCCCATCTGGAAAGGCCCGCCGATCGCGAGGGAATCCAATTTGATCTTCCATGCCCCGTCGGCGCCGGCGACCGCCGTTTTCACCTGGTTCTTGATCTTGACGGTGACGGTCTCGCCGGCGGATGCCGTTCCCCAGACCGGCACGGCCATTCCATGCTGCAAGACCATATTGCTCGTGAACAACCGGTTCGGAGTGATGCCGGGCCATGCGGACGCGGCAAGCGACAACCCGATAGCTAAGGCCGTCCGCAAAGGAGACCGGGATCGGGTCTGGAAAGGAGTCTGGAAAAAGTTCCGTTTCATAACGTGGAAATCCCGCGGATGACGGTGCCGAGATCGGTCCTCACCCTCAACTGATACACCGCCGGGGCGGCCAGGGGCGGCATCCGGTAGGTCTTGGCTCCCTCCCCTTCCATCCCGAATACGATCCTTCCGCGGATGTCCAGGATTTCCAGCGCATGGATCCCCTGCGCCTCGATGGAGATGGAGCGCCCATCGACCTTCAGCCATCCGGCATCCCGGAGCGGCGCGGCAAGTCCGGTTCCGCCTTTGCATAGGGCCGGATTGTTGAACGCCTTGGGCAGCTTGGGATCGTAGTTGTCGAAACCGGGAGTGGCGCAACCCGCCTTTTCCGGAAGCAGCGCCGGGTCCTTGCAGGCGCCCGTATAATCGATCCGGAAGATCCCGGAATTCACGCTGATGGATCCCCATTGGAGATAATACAAGGCCCCGTCCGGTCCTTGTTTCAAATCCACCA
Source organism: Fibrobacterota bacterium (assembly GCA_028287465.1). GTDB lineage: Bacteria > Fibrobacterota > Fibrobacteria > UBA11236 > UBA11236 > Chersky-265. The sequence continues at coordinate 128,941 of JAQBPO010000050.1, read as the reverse complement.
TGCGGGGCGGGCGGATGGTGGAAAAGATCTGGGTCCGGGCGGTGATCGTCTCCCCCGCCGAATCCAGGGTCAGGATATGGAAGCCATAGCTGTCGCACCCGGAGATCATCCATTTGCGGTCGAACTGGGGCGGGAACTGGTTCGCGCCTTTAAGGGAGCCGTCGTACCTGAAAATCGGGCCGGTAGCCGTACAGCCCTCCGGACGCGCGAAGATCGGTTCGCGTATGGGAGGGAGCTGTTTGACGCCGGTGATGGCCGCATTGTTGATCGGCCCGCTGCGAAGGGCACCGGTCGGCATGGTGATATCGTAAGGCCTCACCCCGCCCATATCCTCTTCGCCGGCGAAGTAGGGCCAACCCATGTAATAGGGCTCTTTGACGAGGTTGTTCTCTTCTGAGATTTTCTGCTGATCGGGACCGACATCGCCCCAGGTCACCCAACGGCGCACGGGATCGAGGGTCATGGTATAGGCGTTGCGCGTGCCCTTGACGTAGATCTCCGGCTTGACCTTGGCGGTATCCGCGTATTGCGCGGCGAGATCGGCATTGCCCTGGGCCTTGAACCATTTGGAAAGGTGCTCGCCGAAGTTCCCGCTGGGGATGGAATACCCCTTGGCCGATTCGTCCGGATGGATGCGGAGGATGCCGCCGCGGAGATCCGCAGTATTGCCCGGCCCCAGTTCGGTCAACTGGTTGTCCCCGATGGCCACCCACAGGTCCCCGTACTCGTCGAAGTCCATCGCGCCGCCTGTATGGAACGAGACCCTTTTCCGCGGGATCTTGATGAGGATTTTCTCCGAAGCCGGGTCCAGGCCGGTAAGGCCGGTCTTGAACCTGAAGCGGGAGAGGCGGAAGGAAAGGGTCCGGTCCGCTTCCAGGAAGGAGTAGAGGACATAGAGGGCCGGATCCTTCCGGAAATCCCTGCGCGCGGCGATGCCGACCAGGCCGTATTCGGCCATGAAGTCGACGGGAATGGTTCCCAGGGAATCCACGGTCGAGTCCTTGCCGTTATAGCGCTTGATGGTTCCCTGCTTCTGGACGAAGTAGATATCGGGAGGCCCGTCGGCGGAGGCGACCAGGGCCATCTTGAGCGCCCCGTTCCCGCTGTCCGTGCTGGGTACCATGGGGCCTTTCCAGAGTTGGGTCTGCTTGAATTCCCCGTCGTTGGCCGCGCAACCTTTATAGGTGCCCAGGTCCACCGCCGCTCCGCCGCAGGCCGCGAAGGCTCCCAGGAACAGAACGGCCGTCCGCATCTGCTTAATAACCAAAACCCGTTCCCGTCGAATCGATCTTGAGCTTCTTCATCCAGATGTTCCGGAAGCGCACGTCGCCCGTCTCGTTCTGCAGCTTGAGGCCGTACAAGGTATCGTTCATGTTCTCGCCGCTGTTCCCGCCGGATGCCGTTCCCAGGACCTCGCGGTTCTGGTGGACCAGCACCCCGTTCCACCACACGGACATGTATCCGTTGGATATCCTGGTCTTGCCGTTGTACCGGGCGGTGCGGAAGGTGACATCGTAGGATTGCCATTGGCCGTTGAGCTTATGCGGGTTGGCCAGGGGCGTGAATTCGTTCACGATGGATCCCAGGGAATGGCTCGTCCCCTTGGTCGCGATGTCCACTCCCACGGGAAAGGACTGCAACTGGATCTCGTACCGGCTCTGGATATAGACGCCGCTATTGAAGAAGCATTGGTTATTGTTGGATTCGGAGCAATCGGCTTTCGCGTCGGGATTCTCCCCCGCCACGCTCCCGCTATCGTATTTGCCCATGGCGTTCCACTCGATATGGAGCTGGGCGTCCCCATGCGCCTCCTTGGCCTGGATATCGTCATAGCCCCAGCTCTTGGCGGTGGGGCAGCAGGTCTGCATGGCCGTCCGGTTGGTGTCCCCGGGGAACTCCGGGTCGCCCACGATCTTGAACATGATGGGCCCGGGAGTGAATCGCAACCAATCCGTCCACTTGGCCTGCATCTCCTTTTCCGCTTCCGCCTTTCCGTGCGCGCCGTCGAAGAGCATGATGGAGCCGTACGGCACGGTCGCGCCGACCCCTATCTTGGTCCGGGCGGGATAGTCGAGCACGATGTCCCCGAGGTCGGCGGTATCGGACGCATAGGTTACGGTTTTCGGGAGCAGCTTGTCCATGCTGATGACCGCCTTGCCTCCCCCGGCGGAGACCTTGGCTTGGGTCCGGGCGGGGAGCGGGAGTTCCGATGCGAACCGGGACGGGGCCTTTCCCGAAAGGCTCAGGACCCGTTGCACGCGGGTTACCCCGGCGGTCGTGATGCGCGCGAACCCGAGGAAATCCCGTTCCGGCCAGATATCGAGGGGAAGCCCGTTAAGGCCCGCATCGGGCGCGAGCAGTGCGGTCGCCCGGAATAGGCGCCCGGAAAGGTCGCACAGCTCCACGCGCACGGGTTGGTTGCCGGAAACGGCGTTGACGAAAAGGAATCCATTGAGGAGATAGGGTTCTCCCGCGGCGGCGGCACGCGGATCCCGCACGCCCGTGAAATCGCCCTTGACCTCGAAACGCCCGTCCGAACCGGTCTTGGCGGTGAGGCCGCTTCCATCCAGCTTCACCGTGGCGCCGCCCACCGGTTGCATATCCGCCCGTTCCAGGACGCGGCCCTTCAGGGCGACTATCTGGGCGTCTGCGCCCGCGCAAGCCAATATTGAAGCCGATAGGCATGCCATGCCCGATATCCAGGTTTTCATGGAAACTCCGTCGCTATCCTGAAGTGTATTACCTGGGGTGCCGGATGGGACCGACCGCTTCCAAGAAGAAACCTGATTGCGCCCCCCACGACCGCAGGATGCCCTTTGGGAGGCATCCCAAGGGGAAAGATAGGCGGCTGGGGCCTCGCAGGCATCGGGTCTTTAGGGACCGGTTCGAGATTGCCGAGTTTATACAGGTCCGGTGCCGAAAAAATACATGGACACTATTGCCCAATCAGGAGGGAGATGGCGCCGCCGGCGACCGCGGTTCCGGTCGCCCGCAGGAAGTAGATCCCTCGCTGAAGTTTCGCGTCCGGGATGTTCCAGATTCCGCCCCTAGATTCCCCCACCCTTTTACCGTCCAATCCCATCAGGACGAATCCGGAACAAGCGGTGCAGGATACCGTCGGGCCGTTCCGCCCGCTTGCATAGCGAAGGTCGATTGCGCTACGGCCCGAGGAGGCGAGGCCGCCGCGGGCTTCCGTCGTCCGCTGCTTCCGCAAAAGCTCGACCATCTTGGTCGCGTAACGGCGGCCCAACTCCCGTTCGCTCGCCAGGCTGAAGTGGGCCTGGTCCGCCCTTCCCGGCAGCCTTTTGGCGGAAATCACATAGGCGCCCGGGATATTCGCCGGCAACTTGGCGATGATGGGATTATGGTTCGCGCAACATCCGTCATAGCGCAACTCCCCCGCCAGGAAAGGCACCGAGTCGCCTAAGGACAAATCCATGCGCAAGTCCGCGACCATCCCCTTCACCTTACCCACCCAGGCCTCGTCTCCGGCATCGGATTCGCCTTGATGGAACAGGAACCCGCGGATGACGCCGACCTTCTGCGCCTCCCTCGCCTTCTCGAGGATCATATCGTACGCGCCCGTCCTTTTATTGTCGGGGGGGATGCTGAACTCGTTGCGGCGCCTGGAGACCACGCCCTTGCGGAAGAAATCGATATCGACCCCGGCGATGGCGGTGGGAATGAGGCCGACCGTGATCTTGGGGAAGGAATCCACCATGGCTTTCGCGAAATAATCCCCGGGCCCCACTCCCGCCCCGCAGCCGTGCAGAGGCGGAGCCGCCGAATACCATTTGTCGTATTCCCTTCCCAGGACGGCGCAATTGGTATAGGCAAGGACCTTGATCCTGGGGTTGGTCGCCCGGTCCTCGGCGCCGATGCCGTCGAACCCTTCCATATTGGATTGGCCCATGAGGACGAACATCTGGAAATCCGGGTCGACTATGGCATGTCCGGAAAGGGCCAGGCCCAGCCAGAAAAGGAGGAAGAGGGAGGCTTTATTCATAAGGTTGAATATAGAGCGGGACTCCCGGGGCGCGAAGTGGGTAAAACCGGTCAAAGTTGGATTTTTTCCGGTCGATGGGTTGCGAGCGGATCATCCCTGGCCGGGCATGGTCCATGAGGTACAGATTCCTTCCAGAGATCCAAATTGTCTCCCGCAAAAGTCCCCTGATCGTAAGTAACCGGTCAGGTATCGCGGGAATGTAAATTGGATCGTGAAGCTGATTGAAGGCGGATTGGGACTTCGAGGAGGAATGATGCGCGTTTCCATTTACTGGACCTTGACGCCCCTATTCGTAGCTTGCATGCACGATCCGAATTCCCGCCCTACCGCGCATGCGGTCGTGGACTTGCGTCCTGAAATGGCATCGGCTGGCCCGCTTCGTTTGCACGCGTCCTTCCCGCTCGCCACCGATAACCCCAACTACAAGGTTGCGGACAGCAGTGTAAGGTTGTCGATGGTAGGCTCCTTACGGTCCGGAGCCGCCTTCTCCGATTCAGCCCTACGCGAATTCCCGGCCGCACCTATGCGCAAGAACGGGGATTTCTTCTGGACCCTGCCTGAGAGTTTGGGACTTGGGAGCGGACGCGTTGAATTCATCGCGTTCGCGCGGGATGAATCCGGATTCGCCTCTTCGGACACGGTCCGTTTCCTTGCGGGTTGTCCTCTCGGACCTGAGCAATTCGGCGAGTACGTGAACCCGGCTTGTTCGCGGTAGCCCGGGTCGAAGCCATCGCAGGCTCCTCTCGCAGCCTTTCACAGACTGCGGACTACCAGCCGGTTCCTCCGTCTTTGCGAGGACAAACCTCTTAACCGGCGCAAGCCTCCCGGACGCACCCTCGCAACCATCGATGGGCAGTATCGGCATCGAACCGCGCATGCCAAATCAGGGAAACCGTGAACTCCGGGAGCGGGACGGGCAGGGGGAAGCTATGCATTCCGGCCCGCAGGTTCCCGGTATGGAGTTCGGGAACGCTGGCGATCAGGTCCGAGGATCGGGCCAGGGCCAAGGCGGTCGAAAACCCGCCCACGATGGCGGCCTTGTCCAGTTCCAATCCGAAAGCCTTCAACGCCTCATCAAGCGGTCCATCGTCGCGGCCCTCCAGCGAGACGCCGATATGCTTCCCCCGCGAATAACGGGAAGGCGTGACCTTCCCCCTGCCGAGCGGGTGGCCCCTTCGCACCACGCCTATGTACCGATCCCGGAACAAGGCCCGCGCATGCAGTTCCGGGCTGGTGGTCGCCTCCAATACGCCCGTCTCCAGATCGACGGTGCCGTCCCGCAAGGACGCACCCTCCTTGTTCGGCTTCTGCAGGAAGCATAACCGCACGCCGGGAGCCTCCTCGGCGACCCGGGCGATGAGACGCGGTCCGAAGTTTTCGACGAAGCCTTCGCGGGTACGGAGGGTGAAAGTCCTGGCAAGGCGCTTGAGGTCGAACCGTTCCGCCGGCCTCAGGATCGCTTCCGCGTCCTGAACGACCTGGCGGACCCGGTCCCGGAGTTCGAGTGCGCGTGGCGTGGGAACGAGACCTCGTCCGGCCCTGACCAGAAGCGGATCGCCCGTCGACTCCCGCAAGCGCGCAAGGGCGCGGCTCATCGCCGAAGGGCTGAGCCGCATGCGTTTGGCCGCCCGGGCGACGCTCCCTTCCGCGAGAACGGCATCAAGGGTCGAAAGCAGGTTGAAATCCATGTCCGGCATGCATGCAAGTTAGCATGATATGGCGTCTAACGCACGGTTCAATTGCATATAACGCGTCTTCCGCCCTATCCGGATCCAGGTTAATCTTGAACCGGGACCATTCTGATGTCCCATGGAAAGCGGGGTTCACTTGAAGGCCATGATCGGAAAAAGAAAGGAGGCGCCGCAAGGAAGCGCCGGGCGCGCGCCGTCCAACCTCTGGGCGCTGGCCGGACTCTCGCTCTCCATGCTGATGGCTTCGCTCGATACGAGCATCGCCAATTCGGCCTTGCCGACCTTGGCCCTCGGGTTCGCCGCCCCGTTCCAGGCGGTCCAATGGATCGTCCTCGCGTACCTGCTCGCCATCACCGCCTTGATCGTAGGCGCCGGCCGGTTGGGCGACATCCTCGGCCATCGACGGTCGCTTTTGGCCGGGATCTTCCTGTTCACGGCGGCCTCGTTCCTGTGCGGAATCGCTCCCGCCCTCTGGTTCCTGATCGCGGCGCGGGCGATGCAGGGCATCGGGGCCGCGGTCATGATATCCCTCACCCTGGCGAGCGTCGGCAAATCGGTTCCCAAGGAAAAGACCGGCAGCGCCATGGGATTGCTCGGAACCATGTCCGCGATCGGCACGACCCTGGGCCCCTCCCTGGGAGGCCTTTTGATCGCCGGTCCGGGTTGGCGCGCGATTTTCCTCGTCAACCTTCCGCTGGGCGTCCTGAATTTCCATCTCGCCTATCGATACCTGCCCGCCGACCGGCGGGTTCCCGAGGCTGAGCGGTCCCGCTTCGACTTTACGGGCATGGCCGCCCTTACCCTCACCCTCATCGCCTTCGCGCTTGCCATGACCCTCGGCCGGGTAAGGTTCTCCGCCGTCAACCTGTCCCTGCTGGCCGCATCCTTCCTGGGAGCCGCCCTTTTCGTGAAGATCGAGGCCGGATCCGGATCCCCTTTGATCCGCTTGGGAATGTTCCGGAATCCCCCGCTGAGCGCGGGCCTGGCCTTGAGCGCCCTGGTCTCGACGGTGATGATGTCGACCTTGGTCGTGGGGCCGTTCTACCTCTCCCGGGCGCTAGGGCTGGAAACCGCTCTTGTCGGCTTCGCCTTATCGGCGGGCCCGCTCGTGGCCGCGCTCTCCGGCGTGCCGGCCGGCCGCCTGGTGGACCGGTTCGGCGCGCGGCGGACCTCTACCGCCGGGCTGGCCGGCATGGCCGCCGGTTGCTCCCTGCTATCCATGCTCCCCATGGTTTCCGGGATCCCGGGATATCTCATTCCCATCGTTTGCATCACCGCCGGCTATGCGCTGTTCCAGGCCGCCAACAATACGGGAATCATGGAAAAGGCGCTCGCCGATCAACGCGGCGTCATTTCCGGCATGCTCAGCCTGTCGCGGAATCTCGGCCTCATCACGGGCGCATCGCTCATGGGCGCAGTGTTCGCCTCCGCTTCGGCGGCCCCGGACCTCACTACGGCCCATCCGGATGCGGTCGCCGCGGGCATGCGCTTCACCTTCGGGGTCTCGGCCTTGCTGATCCTCGCCGCCCTCGCGATTTCCATATACACCTCCATCCGGAAGCATCGGGCCTGATGACGGGAAAGGGGCCCAATCCGGATAGATCGGGATCCGAATCAAGGGGATCCCCGCCTTTGACCCGCCGGAATTGCATTTGGCGTCCGCGGCGCCGTCAGCGGGGATGGACGGAGTCTATATTGGCACCGGATGATGTACGCGAGTTACCGATTAATCAGGATCACGGCGGCCGGGATGGCATTAATCCCGGTCCTGATGCTTGCGATGCTGGGGTTCGCCCCGCGATCCGCCCAGGCTTCGCCTGCGGATCCGGCGTCCCATTCCCCATCCGTCTGGGAAAAGCCCCGGATCCTCGACGGCATCTGGAAATTCCGATCCGGGGACTCCGCCGCCTGGGCCCTGCCCGGTTATCGGGATTCCCATTGGGATTCCGTCCGGCTCAACCATGGGATGTGCAGGCGGACCGTCATGCGGAAAGACTATGCCTGGTACCGGATCGAGGTCGACATTCCGCCCAAGCCGGGGCCCGGGGGGTCGGGACCCGGGGGGTCGGGACCCGGGGGGTCCTTGGCCATCCTGCATCAGGCCACCACGCCCCAGGAGTTCTACTGGGACGGGGAATTGATCGGACGCACCGGCCGGGTCGGGGCCTCGGAAGCCGAGGAGCGCTCAGGGGACATCTCCCTCACCGAGGTACCCGAACGCGGGTCGGGCCCGGGCAGGCATGTGCTGGCCATCCGGTTGTCCGCCCACCATCCCGTCTTCCATCCCATTTCCATGCGGGTGACCTTGGGCGAGTATTCGACCCTGGAGTCGGGATCCATCCACGAGATGATGGTGATGTTCTTCCTGGCCGGGATATTCGTATTCGGGGCCGTCTATCGGTACCTCAATTACCGCGCTTCCGGCTACGGACGGAATACCGTCCTGTTTTCGGTATTCGTCCTTTCCTGCGCCGCCTACATCGTGACCGAGTATCTCGGATCCGTGGTCGATCTGGACCCGGGGCAGCGGCTGGCGGTCCGGCTGGCCTTGTCCGTAGCCTGGTACTTCATGATTAGCATGGTTCCGGATTATTTCATTTTCGCGGAGACCTTCCCTTACCGCTGGCTGCTTCCCGTCCTCCTAATCGGCGGGCTGTTCTTCGCCATCCCCATGGGGTTCGTGTACACCGGGTACGCGCCGCTCCCCTGGATCGCGCCCATCTTTTCCGCCAATCAGGCCTTCGTCTATCTCAGCATGGCCACATCCGTCTGGGTCATCGGCTGGGCGGTATGGAGGAAACAGACGGGCAGCAGCCTCGCCTTGATGGGCATCCTCAGCATGATGGCCGGGATTACGGTAACCTGGGTGTTCCAGGTGGAATGGGCATGGGCCGCGGGGATCGCCGCGCACGTGATCTTCCTGGCCCAGGCCCAGAACCGTAAGCTGTCCGAGCGTCTCGCCCAGCATCGGCGGATGGACTTGCGTTCCGCCCGCCTGGAGATCGAGATCCTGAAGAAGAATATCCAACCGCACTTCCTCCTCAATTCCCTCAGCTCCATCATCGCCTGGCTGGAGGAGGAGCCCAAGACCGCGGCCCGGCTCGTCAACGCCCTGGCGGACGAGCTCGGGATCCTGCTCCGGATCTCCGCGCAGAAGACAATCCTAATCAAGGAGGAGCTCGATCTCTGCCGGCTGCATCTCCAGGTGATGGGCCTGCGGCAGGATAAGACCTATACCTTGGAGGAATCGGGCATCCGGGGGGACGAGCGCATCCCGCCCATGGTATTGCATACCCTGGTCGAGAATGGGCTCACCCACGGGTATACGGGCAGGGCCAACGGGGCCTTCGAATTCAAGCGCCAGGATATCCCCGGAGGCGCGCGATACTCCCTTTTCAACGATGGCGTTCCCAGGGATAGGAAGCCCGGCAAGGAAAAGAAGGGTGAGGGCACCGGATTAAGATATGTCCGCACCCGCCTGGAAGAGGCCTTCCCGGGCCGCTGGAGCCTCGATTCGCGGCCCGCCCCCAACGGGTGGATGGTCACCCTGGAAATCGAACACGGAACGGACTGAACGGAGCAAGCCATGCGCATCCTGATCGTCGAAGATGAAATCACGACCGCCCGCCGCCTGGAGCGCATGGCGCGCGAGATCCTGGGGGACCGGGCCGAGAGCGTGATCCTCAAGGAAAGCCTCGCGGACGCGGAGGAATACCTTTTCGGGATGCCCATCGACCTGCTTTTCCTCGATCTCAACCTCAACGAGGAGGACGGTTACGATCTGCTGGAGTTGGCCGCGGCCGGATCGTTCCAGACCATAGTGGTCTCGGCGAATTCGGATCGGGCCATCGAAGCCTTCAAGTACGGAGTGGTGGATTTCGTGCCGAAGCCGGTGGATATGGAAAGGCTGAAATTGGCCCTGGACCGCGCGGACAAGAAGAGCCCGGGCCAGTCCCCGGCGCAATACCTCTCGGTGCGGAAATACGGCAAGGTGGAACTGATTCCGGTGGAAAACGTATTGTACCTGTTGGGCGCAGGGAACTACGTGGAGGTCCATCTCGCGGAAGGGGGCATGGAACTGCATACCAAGACCCTGGAAGCCCTGTCGGGCCTTCTTCCGCCCCATTTCGAACGCATCCACAAGAGTTGCGTCGCGAACATGCGGTGCATGAAGCGCCTGGTCCTGGAAGGCGCTGGGAAATATTCCATGGAGCTGAAGGGCGGACGGCTCGTACCGGTCAGCCGGACCAAGTACAAGGAACTGAAAGAGCGGATCTGAGGCATGGGAATCCCGCGACCCTCCACCCTTTCCACCCTTATCCTCTCGATGGCTTTCGCCTTGGCCATCGGCCCGGCAACGCCCGCTTCCGCTGCTCCAACGTCCTCCGACGTTCCAACGTCCTCCGCCGCTCCACCGCCCTCCGCCTTAAAAGACGGCCCCGCGCGATTCACCGTCGACGTCGGATCCAGGAAGGTAACCCTGGTCGAAAGCTGGAAGCTGAAGTTCGGGGATGAGCCTGCCTGGTCCCTTCCGGACTACCCGGACTCGGATTGGGCCGTAGCGGACGAGCCGGGCGCCTTTTGGGCGCTGAACGGATTGCCCGACAAGGGGATCGTCTGGTATCGCGCCCGCATCAGGCTCGTGTCCCGGGCCGATTCCCTGAATCCCCTGAACATGCGCATCACCCATTACCCGACCGCCCAGGAGATTTACTGGGACGGCATTCTCGTGGCCGCGAATGGCCGCGTCGGCGGGACGGCGGAGGAGGAGCGGTCGGGCCGGATTTCCCAAGCGGTGCGGATTCCGTATCGGTTGACCGGACCGGGAGAGCATCTCCTGGCCTTCCGGGTTTCCAACCATTTCAATGTGAGCGGCGGCCTTGGAGCGGTGAGGCTGGGAGGCTGGAAGCCCCTCCAGAACTCGATTTTCGGTCAGTGGGCCATGCTCATCTTCCAGGTGGGCGTCATCGGCATCGCCGGGGCCTATTTTTTCGCCAACTTCATGGCCCGGATCAACAGGACCTACGCGCTTTTCAGCCTCATCTGCCTTGGCTGCGTCCTGCAGACCCTTCCCCTCTATTTCGCCCTCCGCTTCAACGTGACCTTCGTGGACAACCGATGGTTCGCCGCCCTGCAGTACCTGGGCTACGGGATCATCCTGTGCTCCCTGCCCCTATGCTTCCTCAGCGAGTTCTCCTCGATGTCCCGTAAATGGTATTGGGTGGTGGCCGCCATTACCGCGAGCATCGTCCTGCCCTGCGAGTGTTTCATTTTCAATCTCATACCCAGTTCCTTGATCCGGGTCGTGAAAGTCTCGAATGACCTTGTCGGTTTCGCGGCCATCGCGGTTTGCCTGGGGGTGACCGGATGGGCCGTCTATCGGAAAAAGGAGAACAGCCGCCTGGCCGGTCTGGGCCTGCTGTGCATGCTCGCCGGGGTCACCTTGGGGGTAATCTACGGGTTGACGTTCACTTGGCCGCTCGGGTTGAGCGCGCTCGTCCTGTTCCTCAATACCGGCCTATCGCGCACCTTGAGCCGCCGGAATCTGGCCTTTCAGGAAGTCCAATTGAAAGGGGCCCGGCTGGAGATCGAGCTGTTGAAGAAGAACATCCAGCCCCACTTCCTGCTCACCTCCCTCCGGTCCATCACCGATTTGCTCGAGAAGGACCCCAAGGTGGCCGCCCGGCTGGTAGGCGCCTTGGCGGTGGAATTGCGGATGATGCTGAAGATGACCGTGGAGCGGGTGGTAAGCCTCGACGAGGAGGCGGACCTCTGCCGCACCCACCTTGAGGTGATGGGGCTCAGGCGCCACCGGACCTTGGCCCTGGATACCCGGGAAGTGGACGGCGATGAGCGGATACCTCCCATGATCATGCATACCCTGATGGAGATGGGCCTGGACGAGGCCGAGGAGGATGACGGCGATATCCGCTTCCTCCTGGAGCGCCTCCCGGGGAACGGCTTGGTCCTGCGCCTCTCGCACCAGGCGCGGCTCAAGCCCCGCTGGCAGCGGGGCGAGGACGAGACCGCGTTGAAATACGTGCGCGCCCGCCTCCAGGAATGCTATCCCGACCGCTGGTTCCTGCATGCCGGCCTGTTCGATGCCCCTTGGTCGGCGGAGATCCGCATTACCGATCCGACGGCCCTGGCGGTATGCCTCGCGAAATCCGCCGCTTCCGGCCGGGCCGGGGACCGAAACCCCGATCCGTAACACCCAGGTTATCATGGCCCGGTCCGCTCCGGTCCTCCCTTGGGTAACTCCTGCGTTAATCCGATCCCGGATCCCGGCCTTCCCGCGCGCCTGAAGCGGTCTTACCTTTCGCCCCGCCGAAACGACAGTTCGCGTAGGGTCAAGCCGGGCCGCGGCCGGCGGCCCGTATCTTTCCTTCCATAAGCGGCGCAATCGCGCTTGCGGAAAGGAATCGGATGAAAAGCTTCAGTCGTATTTCGGCCGGACTCGGCCTTGGCCTGGCCCTGCTCGCGGCAGTCCAAGCGCGGACCGTCGTGGTCAAGGGGACCGCTCCGGCGGGATGCAAGGTCTCGATCGGCGGCGTGCAATTCCCCGTCGACTCCTCCGGGCATTGGTCCGGGTTGCTCTCCCTCGATAGCGCCGGACCCGCCCGCCAGGAGCTATGCCTCCAGGACGGCGCGGACAGCGTCTGCACGAGCTTCGCGCCGGGCGCTTATGATACGGTCGAACTCGCTCCCTTGGCATCCGCATCGGCCTCGGCAGGGGAATCCCGCATCGCCCCCGGCGACTCCGTCCCGGTCCCGGACTCGGCCGGAGCCGTTTCAGGCACGGTCGTGCAGGAACAAGATGCCGGTTCCGCCCAGGTGGTGGACGATGGCCGGGAAGCATCCGGGCGCACGGTCAAGGTGAGAGGGAAACGGAAACCCCTGCGCGTCTCGGGACAGACCCGGGTCACCGCCGCGGAAATCAAACGCATGCCCGGCCTCGCCGAACCGGACGTAATCCGGGCCGTGCAAGCCCTGCCGGGCGTGGTCGCGTCCTCGGACTTCTCGACCAAACTGTACGTGCGGGGATCTTCGAGCGATCAGAACCTGGTCCTGTTCGACAATGCCGTATTGTACTCGCCCATGCACTTCGGCGGCATCTTCTCCACCTTCCTCGCCGACGCCGTGGGCGGGATGGAATTCCAGAAGGGCGGCTTCCAACCCAGGTACGGCAACCGGCTCAGCTCCGTGCTCGCCGTCGAAAGCAAGAACGGCGGAGCCACCGATACGGGCGCGTCCAAGGACACATGGGCCCAAGGCACCGCCCGCATCACCACCCTCTCGGGATCCCTGGAGACCGACGGCCGCAAGGGCGATTTTTCCTGGGTGATGGCGGGGCGCCGCACCTGGATCGATGAGGCCCTGGAAGCCGGCCGGGCGGCGGGGATCACCGATCTCAGGATCCCCTATTACTTCTACGATGCCCAGGGCAGCGCCGCTTACGGCCATGACGGCGACACCCTGCGGGTTTCGATGTACCAGGGACTCGATGAGTTGTCGCTGGGCCCCGTCAATATAGTCTGGGGCAATACCGCCGTCCCCATCAACGTCAAGCTCCGGCTCTCGGATCGCTGGGCCTATTCCGGGACGGCCGCCTATTCGAGGTTCTCCCAGACCTGGGCGTTCGGCGACATCATGAGGGCCACCATGAAAATGGAGGACTGGAACCTGCGCCAAGAGGTCGCCTTCGACGCGGGAGCGGGACACCTGGTCACCTTGGGAGGGGAGTACAATCGCTTTGAATCCAAATTGCGGATCGACCAGAAAATCATCGATTCCCATACCCTGGATAATACCGGGACGGATCTCTACGCCGGTTACCTCCAGGATCGCTGGGTGATTGCCCCGAAGCATACCGTGACGGCGGGGCTGCGCGGATACGCCTACCCGGAACTGGACGTGACGGCATGGGATCCCCGCGCCACCTATACCTGGCGGCCCACCAGGGAATGGCGCCTGGACGCGCATGCGGGCATCTACCACCAGTTCCTGACCAGCATCCGCTGGACCGACCAGGAAACCTTCAACGAGTTCTGGTACCCGGCCAAGGGCACCCTCAAGCCTTCCCGTTCGACCCTGCTTTCGGCGGGCGCGGAGAGGAGCGATATCGGCCCCCTCCGCTTGAGGGTGGGACTGGAAGCCTATTATAAGGACATCCGGGATATGCCCCTATACTACCCCAACCGCACCCAATCGGAAATCCAGACCGCGGACAGCGGAGGTTCAGGCTATACCATGGCCGATGAGTTCACCACCCAGGGCGGTTATTCGGCCGGCACCGAGCTTACCGTAGCCAGGGACGAAGGGGCCTTGAGCGGCGAGGTCAGCTGGGGCCTTTCCAAGGCCGTACTCGAGCAGGACGAGTACACTAACGCCACCGGGACTTACACGTTCGAGCCGCATGCGGCCGATTGGGATCAGAGGCATACCGCCAAGGCGAAGCTCAACGTCAATTGGCGCGGGGCCAAGGACAATGCGTTCTGGACCTCGGGGAAGAAGGGGCGCTTCCTGCGCACCAGCCTGCTGGCGAATTACCATACCGGGCTTCCCTATACCGCCTTCCAGGACTACTACCCCGTCCATGAGCCGGAGCAGGGCGCCGATGGCGCCAACGGTTCCGGTCCCCCGGGGTTCATCAAGGACAATACCTACCTCCGCCAAGGACGCCACAACGAAGCCGTCCGCAAGGATTATTTCCGCCTGGACGCGACCGTGGTCGATTGGGGACGGGAGGGAGCCTGGAGGCTGTACTGGACCGTCCTCAATGTGGCCGGCAACGAGAACGTCCTCCTGATCAACTTCGATACCAGCAAGAATCCCCCTGAGAAGAAGGAAACCTACCAGATACCCTTCCTCCCGATAATGGTGGGTTATGAATTCCAATTCTGAGAACAAACCGGAAATGCCAACCCTTGAAGAGGTGAATATGAAAAAGTCGACCGCATCGATCCTGGCCATCGCGGCCAGCCTGGCCTTGGCGGCATGCAATGGCCCTTGGAACATGCAGCCGGACGAAGGCCCCCGGGATCCGAAGCTGTGGGTCTCCATGCTGCTCGTCGCCGATCTCCCGCTCGATACCCTTTGGATGGAGCGCCCCGTTCTCCTTTCGGGCAGGGCGGATCCGGGTATGACCTTCGTGGACGAGGCGGTCAGCCAGGTCGCGATCGTGGAGCCGGAGGCCGGGGATACTTTGCGTTTCCGACCCGTGGCCGGACGCGCGGCCGCCTGGGTGGCCCACGATACGGCCTACCGCGTCAAGCGCGGCGCGCGATACCTGCTGGACGCCCGCCTGCGCTGGAACGCCTCCAAGACCTTTCCCGCAGGAGCGGCTTGGCGGGTCGAGACCTTGACCGCCGAGACGCGGGTGCCCGCGACCTATGCCCTCGACTCCCAGGTCCAGGTGCCCGCCGAATCCCTCCATCCCAGCCTCGCCGTCGGCTTGCCTGAGGGGACCCTGGCCCGGGCCCGGACCGACAAGGCGTATCGCAAATCCGTCTATGACAGCCTCAATACCCTTCCCGGAATCCGATCCCTGGCCTCGCGCGGCGTGGACGAGGCCGATTTCGCGGCCTACCTGGAGGGCCGCGCGGTCTACCGGCCCATGGGACGGGAGGACACCCTCTATTTCATCTACGATACGCATCGGGCGACGGACTATTCCGGCAATACCATGAGCCGGTTTTCCCTGCCCTTCCTGTTCACCCAGAAGATCGATAAGCGCGACTTCGGCGGCCTCATCCTCTCCCAACGCTTCGACTCCACCGGAGCGCGCATCGTGGATCCCATGCACCGGGGCATCCTGGCGTCCATCGGAGCGGACGTGGACAGCGTCGCATTCTACCAGCGCGGAGCGGTGAGGCCCATGTACATAACGGGCTCTTATTTTTCCGATATCAAAGGGTACCCCGATACCCTGAGACTCGCCAACATGCTCTGGGGATATACCGGCCGTAACGTGCTGCATTCCTACTCGGTGGACCCCCTTTACTACCAGTATTATAAGGGCCTGATCGGCACCGGTGCGGAGGGAGGCGGGGGCCTCGGGGGAGGCAGCAGCCGCCCCCAGAACGTGCTCCGTTACTCCAATATCGGGAACGGCGACGGCTTCTTCACCGGTGCGGCCGCCGACAGTTTCGCGATAAACATCCGCGCCCTCAGGGACACCATACCCATTTCCGCCTTGCGGGATGCGTGGCTGCGCAGCGATCTCGCGCACTGAAAATCGGAAGATGCGGGAGGCCGGTCCGGTCAAGCCTTCTGGTATTCCCGCATCAGCCTCCTCGCCCGGTGCGAACGCGCCTTGAAAAGGCGGAACGGTTCGCGCGGTCGGGAAAAATTTCACCTGAGCCAAATTGGCTTGCCTTAATGGCATATCCATTCCGGATCCGGCTCCGTTCCGCGCGATTCAAGCCGGATTGCGCCCTGGATCGGGGATTGGAATTTGCTTGTTCAACCCGCATGCCCCTTGCCATCCCCAATCGGATCCTCGCGAAGTCCGCTTGGATCCTGGGGGGTGCCGTGCTGGCCGCTTCCCTGCTTCTCCTGTGGGCCCGGTTCCGCTCCCAGCGCACGTTTACGGCGCCCGACTCCCCTGTCGCCGCCGTTTCCGATCCCTCGGTCATAGCGCGGGGAAGGTACCTGGTCCATGGTCCTGCGCATTGCGCCGATTGCCATGCTCCGCCCTCGGAAAAGCCCAAGGTGGATGCGGGCGAGGAGGCGGAACTTTCCGGCGGATACGCGCTGCGAACCTTCCTGGGGGTAATGCGGGCGCCCAACATCACCTCCGATGCGGAGACCGGCATCGGACGGATCGGCGACACGGAACTGGCCCGATTCTTCCGCCACGGAATCGATCACCGGGGACAGGTGGGATTGCCGGTGATGATGTACGCCGGCTTGTCGGATCAGGACTTGACGGCCATCCTTTCCTACCTGAGGACGGTCGCTCCCGTGCGGCATGCGGTGGCCCCCAGCCGGTACAATCTCCTGGGAATGATCACCAAGGCTTTCTTCCTCGAGCCCTTCGATCCCGGGCCCGCTCCCGCCGGGCCTCCGGAACCCGGGCCGACCCGGGAATATGGGGGTTACCTCGCAACGGCCGTCGCCAACTGCGCGTCCTGCCATACCGCCCGGAACATGAAGACCGGCGAATATACCGGTCCGCGGTTCGCAGGCGGCCTGGTCTTCCGGAAATCCGATTCTCCGCAACGGGTCGCCATAAGCCCCAATCTCACTCCCGATCCGGCAACCGGCGTCATGACCGGATGGAGCCGGGAACGCTTCGTCGAACGGATGCGGAAGGGAAGCGTTTCGGACTGGTCCCCCATGCCATGGGGATCCTTCAGCCGCATGACCGAGGGAGATCTCGGAGCGCTTTATCTATATCTTTCCGCCCTGGACCCGATCCATAGGGAAACCGTTCCACCCTCCAAGGACGGCCCATAATCCCCCTCCATCCGCATTTGATGCTCAACCATCCGCCCTGGGCCTGATGACATATTGGCACGAGGCCATGCAGAAATGTCAGGGTTGCCCCTCTCAACCGCCCCTACCCCCGCCCCATCCTCCGTTTCAGCGAGGAAACATGGCATCGGTTTTGCATTCCCTACCCCTGGTGACCGGGAGTCCGGTTCCCTCGCGAGGAGTTTTGCATGGCCACGGTTTCGGGTCTCGACATCATCCAAAAATACAACTGGCAGGTGCCGCGCTACACGTCCTATCCGCCCGCCCCCTATTTCACCCAGGCTCCCGGAGAAGCCCGTACCACGGACATGATCCTCCGATCCAACCGGGTGGGCCCGCGCCATGCGTCGATTTATTTCCATGTCCCGTTCTGCCCCAAGCGTTGCCTTTTCTGCGGGTGCCATACGGAGATCGGTCGCCCCGGCGCCTTCATCCGGAATTACATGGAAACCATGGAACGGGAACTCGATCTCCTGATACCCATGCTCGACCGTAACCGTTCCGTTACCCAGGTCCATTTCGGCGGCGGTACGCCCAATGCGGTGCCATTCGCCTACCTGGAGGGCTTGATCGGGAAATTGAAAAGCTCCCTCACGGTGGATGCCGATGCCGAAATCGCCATCGAATGCGATCCGAACCTGCTCAACCTGGAAAAGGTCCTGGAACTGGGAGCGATGGGATTCAACCGGTTGTCCATCGGGATCCAGGATTTCGATCCGAAGGTGCTGGAAGCGGTGAACCGCCGGTTCCCGAAAACCGCGCCCAAGGACATATTCCGGGTCGCGCGCGAATGGGGCTTCAAGGGGAACAACCTCGATTTGATCTATGGCCTCCCCTACCAGACCACGGAATCCTTCCGCATCGCCATCGCCAAGGCCATAGACTCGGGCCCGGACCGGATCTCCTTGTTTCCCTATGCGCATGTTCCCTGGGTCAAGGGCCATCAGGGCCGGCTGCAGGACCTTCCCATGGCGGGAATCCAGGAGCGGCTCGAAATCGCCTGGGAGTCGCGGGAAAGCCTGATGCATGCCGGGTTCGTCCCGATCGGCATGGACCACTTCGCCCTTCCCGATGACGAACTCGCCATCGCCGCCCGCACCCACGGCCTTCACAGGAACTTCCAGGGCTATTGCACCTCGGCCCGCGCGGGCCAGGTCTACGCCTTGGGCGCCTCCGCCATCAGCCAATTGCATGAAGGCTATATCCAGAACGCCAAGGATTTGGATCGCTACCTGTCCGCGGTGAACGAGGGCCGGCTTTCCCATGAAACGGCCTACCGCATGAGGCCCCAGGACATGGCCGTCCGGAACATCATCAACGGCCTGCTCTGCGACGGGGAAGCCCGCATCGAAGCCTCCCTGGACGCGGAAGGCCTGGATGCCGATTGGAAGCGGGAATACCTGGAGGCGAGCAAGGCGAACCTGACGCCGCTTTTGGCCGACGGGTTGGCCATCCTGGATGGGGATTTCATCCGGCTGACCGGAAACGGGCATTATGCGTCCAGGGCCGTGGCTTCCGCCTTCGACCCCATGTTGAAGCCGAAAGCGGAGCAGGACCGGCCCCGGTATTCCCAGGCCCTCTGACTTCCCAGGCCTTCTGACTCCTTGACCCTTCAACTTCGGGAACCGCCTACTTCCACGCCAAGGACAAGGCTCCCCGGTTCCGCGTATCGGAGATCGTATCGGGATCCTTTCCGGCCGCCTTGGACGGATTAAGCAGACGATACCGGACCTGGTTCCGCTTGCCCGCCGACACGGTGTACGCGACCAGGAGGGTGGTGTCGTCCATCCCCATCAGCACCGGGAACGAAGCATTCTCCCCGGTCGAGGTAAGGAAGGAGGTGCGGACCGGACTCCCTTCCGGATCCCGTATCTGAAGCCCTATCCGGTTGTCGCCAGCCGCAAGCTCCTCGCCCTTTTCCTTCAGGAGGGATTCATCCCAGACGATCGCGACGTTCCCGTTTCCGAAGGCGGCGATTTGCGGATGCTTTGCGGTCGGGTTGGCGCTGACGCTTTGCCTGGGCGTGAAGGTCGTTCCGCCATCCCTCGTACGCCCATAGAAGACGCCCTCGCCCCCTCCCATGGTGAACCAGGCGAAGTGGAGGCCGCCGCGGTTTTCCGCCATGGCGGGACCCGTATGCGGACAGCCCCGGATCGCCCAACCGTCCGGACTGATGCGTTGCGGAACGGAAAAGGTCCTGCCCCCATCGGTGGATACGATATGCACCATATCGCGGATGCTGTCGTTGATGATGTCCCGATAAGCGACATGGATGCCGCCCTTTCCGTCCACGTACAGATCGGTCCGGCAGCATTGGCATGTCGTTTCCCCGATCGGGATGCCCTCGCCGAACCCGGCCTTTCCGCGGGTCGTCGCGAAATAGAGGCTCGAACCTTCCTTGGACGTGCGCTTGCGGTTGTCCAGCCAGATGGCGCCCACCTCCCCGTCGGGAAGGATGGCCAGATCCAGGTAGCGTTGATCGAAGCTCGCGGTATCGGATACCAGGGGTATGCCCTCGCTGAAGGTCTTTCCGCCGTCGGTGGAGCGGGAGTATAGGATCAGGCCGCTGTATTTCCTGGCGGGACCGGCATTATCGATTCCCCAGGCGGCGACTATCTCCCCGTCCGGTTTGAAGGCCAGGCGCGGCAGGTTCTCCCCATGGGGTTTCACCTTCCGGCTGGCGGCGATCTCCACGGGCGGTCCGAAGGTCCTGCCCCGGTCCCCGGAAACCGAGTAGGCCATGATGGAGACGGAATCATTGATGGCCCGGACATAGCCCAGGGCCACGGCCCCGTTGCCCGCATCCACGAGGGACGGGCAGGAGGAAGGAAGGGAATCCAGGAACCGGATCGGGGATTGCGAGACCGGATGCATCCGCTCTTCCGGATCCTTCCCGCAACCTGCTATCATCGATAAAAGCCCGGCGGCGAGCAGCAAACGTTCCATTATCGTCCTCCTTTGAGCGACACCCAATCCAGATTGTAGGCGAGGCCGAGATTGACGCTCCGGGCTTCGCCGACGGTATAGCTATAGGCCCCGGGCCTTGGCCCCGTTCCGGGAGCGTATGAGGATGAAGTCGCATAGCGCGCATCCGCGAGGTTCAACACGTTCAACCAGGCCTCTATGCCCTTCCAGGCATAGCCGAGCCTGAGGTGGAACAGGTCATAGCCGGGATAGCTCCGCGTATTGGCAGGATCCATCCAGTATTCGCCCACCCTCTGCCATTCCAGTCCAAGCCTGGCGCCTTTCAGCATGCCGGGCTTCAGGGTGAAGCCGGAATTCCAGAACCAGTTCGGCGCCTCGTTCATCTCCTTGCCGCCGTAATCATTGCCGCCCTCTACGAACCGGTGGAATTCATGTTCCGCGTACGCGCCGTTGAAGCGGAAGGCGAGATCCCGGATCGGCAGGAGCTTCACGCCCCATTCGACCCCGCGATGCCCGGTCTGCCCGGAGTTGCGGTTCTCGGTGGTGCCGTCCGGCATAAGCACCCCGACCAGTTCGCCGCGGCCCTGGATATAGAAAGCGTTGAGTTCCGCGGTCATCCTCCTGGAGAGCGAATACCAGGCGCCCACCTCGTAATTGTCGAAGTAGGAGGCCCCCAGCCCGGGAACCTTCACGCCTCGGTACAACTCGCCGACCTGGGGAGGGGAAAATCCCCGGGAGTAATTGACATAGCCCCCCCGATTGGCGCCGAAATCATAAGTCGCCCCGGCCTTGGGCGTGAATTCGGAAAACGACCGTTCCTGATCGGGCGCGCCGGAGAAGGCGTTCCTGTCCAGGATATTCGAATAATCGTATCGGAAATGGTCGTACCGCAGGGCGCCTACCAGGTTCAGGCTCCGCGCCGGAGAAAGTTTCGCCTGCGCATAGCCCGCCGCATCGGTAAGGTCCACGCGATAATCCGTCAGCATGGAGTCGGTATCGGTATAGCCCGAATAGACGCCGGTCGCCGGGTCCCGGTCGATGCGGATATACCGTTCACGGACCTCGTTCAGGGAATAATCCCCGTAAACGCCTCCCGTGAGGACGGTATTGAGAAAGGAGGCCTTCTCCTCGTGCTGGCCCCAGAGTCCGATGCTCTCTACGGAGTTGTCATTGATGTTCCCATGGGCCAAGGCCGGATTCCCGGCGGCGTTCCTTACGCGGTAGCTGGGATTCTGCCCGACGGTCCCGCCTCGATAGAATACCGCGCCCTGGGTCCGGCGCCCTGCGTTCCCATCGTGGTCGAAGGAAAGCTTTCCCCGCAAAGCGTCCACCTTCCTCCAGGTGAAGGTGTGCAAACTGGATAAATCCCCGTTGGAGAAATTGGCGCTGTCGAGACCGCCCGTCATATCGCTCTTATAGTCGACGAAGGCCGCCGAAGCCGTGATCCTGGTTTTTTCGGAAACCGTGTAGTCCACGCCGGCGTTCAATCCCAGCTTATCGAAATCGTTGTGCGCGCGGGGGCCGTCGGTCCTTTCCCCGAAATAGCCTCCGAACGCGACTCCGGTTTTCCCCATGGTGTTGCTTCCGGACACGTCCGTCCTGCGATAGCCGATATCATTGGCCTGCACGCTGATTTTCCCGATGGGGGATCGGGACGGCTTCCTGGTGATGAAGTTGACGGCGCCGCCTATGGCCTCGCTGCCGTAGAGGGCGGACGAGGGCCCGCGGATCACTTCGACCTTTTCCAATCCGGCCATGTTGATTTCGATGAGGGCAT
The DNA here is from genome assembly GCA_028287465.1 of Fibrobacterota bacterium. GTDB lineage: Bacteria > Fibrobacterota > Fibrobacteria > UBA11236 > UBA11236 > Chersky-265. The sequence continues at coordinate 107,064 of JAQBPO010000050.1, read as the reverse complement.
TGTGATTGAAAACGCCGGTGGGCCGGATCGGAATCCCGTCTTCCAGGTACAGGAAAAGGGATCGCGTCGTCATCGGCTGCCGGATGGCCATTTTGTGCTGTTCATTGCCCAGGTCCACCATCAATACGCCGGAAGTCCGGTTCAGGATCTGATCCAGGGAATTGGGTTTGACCTCCTCCATTTCCCGCCTGCCGATGGTGCTGATGGCCACGGGAACCTCCGCCCGGTTTTCCATCTTCCTGCCATGCGAAACCACCCGGGAAGGGAGCTCCAACAGGGACGGCGTCAAAGCGATGAGCGGAAGGTCTTGGGAGAATTCGACCCTTCGCCCCAGAAAGTCGACGGCGGTTATTTCCGCCGAAACGACGGAGTCCGGAACCTCGAGCAGGAAACGGCCGTGCTCATCGCAGGTGGCGGCGGCCAGGCCCGAAGCTTGGATGTTCGCGCCTGGAATGGGCATGCGGGTGTCCGCCGAAACGACCGTGCCCTGGAGCCGCTTGGAGGCTTCGGCATACCGGGCGCAAAAAGGCAGGGAAAGGCTGGTGAAAAGGAATATCCTGAAAATCATTTCGCGTATCCTCGTGGAGGGATGAAGGTGGAACTCGCCTGGATGGAAGGGTATTCGGGTCAGGATCCGGTTGCGCCGGGCCTTGGCCGTTCGGTAATCCGGGAACCGGCCGGGAAGGGCGGGATTCCGGGACGGTTCAGGCGATGGGGATTTTCAGGAGCGGATGGCTGAAGGGTTCGAGCGGTCGGGAAATGCGGGGACCGGGCATGGGAGCGGAGCGCTCCGGTCGGGTAAGGGAAACGCTCGGGGGCGGACCGATGCAAAGAAAGGACGCCGGGACGGATGCATGATGGGCCGAACCCGTACATTGCCTGAAGGAAGGTTCGAAGAGTCCCGCCATCGACGGCGATTCACCGGGAAGCGGCGGCTTGATCTTGGGGCATAAGCAATCCTTGGGACAGCCTTCCGGATGGTGCTCGCAGGTTTCCCGGACATGATCCGGGGCCTCGATACCGGCGGCGTCCAGGGCGGAGGATGCCTGGTGGTTCCGGAAGAGATCCGGGAAATGGAATGCCGTGGAATTCAGGATCCACAAGACCAGCAAGGCCATGGCCCGGAAGGCCCGCGGACGATCGATTCGGCGAAATGGATCCACGTTGTAAATATCCTATCCGGAGGCGGATTGGCGGAGTAATTAGTGAAGGCAATTTGGCAGTTGGGACAATCGGGCTCCGGGTTTACGGATGGCCGTGGAAACCGCCCGGCCCGGACCAATGTTGCATGGCCTGGTCGATATCCCCCGCCTCGACCTTGGGCCGCCCTTCGCTCTTGGCACGGCGTTCGATTTCCTTCATGACCATGCCCCGGATGAATTCCGGGATCCTGGATACCCGTGCGGTGGCGTCTTCGCTCCATTCCAGCTCCAGGACGATTTTGGCGGAACCGTCCCCCCAGCTTCCGTATTTCCCATCCATGACGTCCATGTCCACGGTTTCCACTCCGCCCGCGCGCGCCCATTTCTCGACGCGGCAACGGGTCATGTTCCGCATGAATCCCACCGGGACCTTTTCCAGCCTCGACAAGGCCTCGGGGTCCCAAGTCAGGATTTTCATCGCGGCGGGATGGGCCTTGGCGCGTTGTTCCGGGGTCAGCTTGACGAAATGGCCCGTACCGCAATTGCCGCAAACCGAAGGCTTGGCCCCATCCTTGACGATGCCGCACAGGTGGCATTCCCAGGCCGCACTCTCCGCTACCGGTGCGGCTTCGCCATGGCCGCCGCCGGCCATGCTCGCATGCATCTTTTCCCGGGCTTTGCCCAACCCCGCTTCGGCCACTTCCAAGGTGATCTCGCCATGTCCGGCCGACTTGGCGAACTCCTCCACCATTCCCTTGGCGGCTTTGCGCATGAAGCCTTCCGGAACCTTTTCCAACCGCTTGACCGCGTCCTCGGTCCACGCGACTCCGTCCACCTGTCCGGCCGCGGGAAAGGCCGCGGGAACGGCTTCCGGCGCACCTGGGAGCGGTACCGCCTGGGCCAATTGCGCATGCAGTCCCGATCCCTCCTTTTCCTTTTCCACCATCTCCAAGGTCACCGACGTGATACGCTGGGTCAGGGCCCGTTTCTCGAGCCGGTTGCGGATCTGGACGCGCATGGTCGGGTCCGTCACCCCTTGCAAGGCGGCCATGGCGGTCTTCTCCCAGATCAATTGCCGGTTGCCCAGGGTTTCCAAAGCCTGTCCATCCTCGACGATGGCGCTCTCCGACAGCTTGAACATATGCCCGCCCATGCCGCAGATGGGGCAGGACTGGGGCCGGGACCCGTGATGGACATGGCCGCAAGCTTGGCATTTGAAACTCAAAGCGATCTTGTCGTGGGCGTCCCGCTCCTTGGCGTCGTCGGAATCCACGATGCCCATGCGGGCCAGGGCTTCCGCCGGAAGCAGGGTCTTCAAGGCCGCGTTCAGGATGGATTCCGTCACCACGGTATGGCCTTCGGCCACGCAATAGTTCTGGACGGCCTTCATGGCCATGGCCTGGGCCATGGCGGGAACGCGTTGCATGCGGGCCTTGGACTCCGTGGTCCAGCTTACGGTCTCTTCGGCCTGGAATTCGACGGGCGGCTTGGCCCGGGAATCCACCACCAGCATATTGCAAGGCGCCAGCCGGCACAGGTTCTCCGTATTGCCGCCGATGTCCATGTCCTCCTCGCTATGGAACCCGATCCTACCGACCACGAGGAGCCATGGCGGCGACTTCTGGACGAGCTGCAGGATCTTTTCGAAAGGCTTTCCGTCCAGCAGGCGGATTTCGATGGGCACTCCGGCCTCGTCCGCGAGCCGCTTGGCGATGTTCAGGTAGGACTGGTAGATCTTCGCCAGGCCCGAATCGATGATGTCCTCATGGAGCTTTTCCTGCTCCTCGAACTTGAACACCTTCCTCGCCTTTTCGGTCAGGGTCTTGTTCAGGCTCTTGAACATGGCGTAATGGAAATAGGGATCGAACGCGGAAACGGCCACCAGTTTCTTGTCGAACGTCTTCGCCAGGCGCATGGCCCTTTGCAGGCCCCCCCAGCTCCGCGTGCTGCCGTCCAGGCAGACCACTATGGTATCGGAAGCGTTTTCCGATGCCTTCAACTTGCAAAGCAGGACGTCGCGATGGACGCGCCGCAGCATCCGTTCCGCCACGCTCCCCAGTTGGGAGTGGCCGACGCGCCCGATGCCGTGCGCGCCCAAGGCCACCAGATCATAGTCATGGCCGTTGGCGTCCTCCACCATGGCCTTCCAGTTCCTGCCTTCCAGGCTCACGGCCGTGAAGGGTAGCTTTTCCCCTTCGCACGCCTTCGCCATGGTTTCCAGGTAGGAGTCGGTGATGAGTTCCAGACCCTTGGTGATGAGGCTGTCATGGATTTTGCGTTGGCGGTTCAACTCTTTTTCCTGCTGGAACTCCTCGGGCAGGCCGCCCTCCATGGCGCGGAACCGGTTGTCGTGCATCTTGGCCGCATAGACATGGCTGCCCACCATGCGGGCGCCTTCGCGCTTGCCGATATCCATGGCCAGCAGCATCGCTTCATTCGACGGATCCGAGCTGTCCAGGCCCACGTAGATGCGGGAGTATTTCCAGTCCTCGCGCGGCGGTACGGACACTTCCTCAGGTTTAGGAACAGGCGCCTCCGGCTTGACGGGCGCATCCTTGGGGGCCTCGCCTTCCTTGGGGGGGCGCTCCAACACCTCACGCGCCTCCTTCATCAGGTCCATGGTGATCTCGGTGAAGCCGCGATCCTTGGCGTACTTCTCGATTTGCTCGGTGATGAACTGCCGGATCATCCCCGGCGCGCGATTTATGGATCCGATGGCCTCGGGATCCCATTTCATCCCGCCTTTGGAGGGCAGCGTGATGACCTTGCCGTCCTTTTCCGGAACCCGGAAAGGCGTCTTGTCGTGGATGGAGGAAATCCAGAAGACATAGGCGTACGGGAATTCATGCTGGGAAATGTGGAAGCTGTCGTATTCGAACATGACCCGCGCGAGCTTGACGAATTCATGGCGCGGGTCGTCCGGACCGATCACCTCTACGGCCGCGTTCACCTGGAAGCTGATATAGTCCGGGGCGTTGCCGGTATAATGCAGCGCCGCGAGCGGCGTCCGGGAAAGGTTCCTGAAGGTGGTCTTTTCGAAAATCTCCAGGCTGCTCAAGGCCCGGTAATCGATCTTATCCCGGTCGAAATAGAAACTGGAAACGGCCTCGATCCGCTCCTTCAGGGATTCCTGCCAGGGCCGGCCGCGGGTGCGCTCGATGGTGTCCCGGAACAACCGGACGAAGCCGGCGAGGTGTTCCTGCTTGGGCAGGAATCCTACGCCCTTGTTCCCGCAATTGAAAGGAAAGGCCTGATCCAAGGATTGCGTGATCATGACCGGGAGGTGCGACGTGAAAAAGGCCGGATTGCCCTTCCCCATCAACTTATCGTACATGGCCCGGCGGCCCTGTTCGATCCATTCCACGTAGCGCTCCGGTAGCGATTGCATGGGCAGGGAGACGGGACCGGTCTCCAGGTCCACGCGCAAGCCGCTTTCCTCTACGCGCACCCTCGCTTCCGGAAGCGGATGTCTGGCCGTGTTCTCTTGCATGACTTCCCTTCAACCGCTTCCCATGAGGAGAGACGGCGGCTTCATTTGAATTTCAAACCCAGTTCCCGTTCCCGCTCCAGGCGGTGGCGGGCCATCAATTCCGGCGTGACCGCGACTCCTTCGGCCCTGGCCCTCTCTTCCAGTTTCCGTTTGACCATGGGCCTGAGGAAAACCGGCATCTTTTTCAACCTGTCCAGGGCTTCGGGTGTCCAGGCGACCGTAAGGGCCGCGTTTTCCTCCGCCACCTTCAGGACCTCGCCTCCCGCGGGCACGTATTCGCAGCTGGGATCTTCCGCCATCAGGTTTCCCTCCACCAGGGCGCGCGCACGGCAGCCTCCGCAGAGGAGCTTGAACTCGCAGGATCCGCAGCGGCCTTCCAACAGGGAGGGATCGCGCATGGATTGGAAAAGGCGGGATTGGTCCCATACTCCCCAGAATCCCTCCGTGCGGATATTGCCCGCGGAGAGTTCCATATAAGGGCAAGGCGTCACTTCCCCTTTGGGCGTGATGCGGCAGTAATGGGTGCCGGCCAGGCATCCGCCCCCATCGTATCCGGTTGCCCGGGTATAAGGGGATTGGGGATCGGCATCATGCAGGATGCGCTTGAAATGGGGCGTGCACCGGGTCTGGACCAGGATGCCCCGGGAGGATTTCTGGAGGGCGGCGATCTCCTTCAAGGAGGATTCGTATTCGGACGGGGCCAGGTCCATGGACCCCTGGCCCCGTCCGACGCAGACCAGGAAAAAGAAATTGATGATCGCGGCCCCCAGATCCCGGGCCATCTCCACCGCTTGCGCCACCTCGGTCCGGTTCCAGCGCGTGACCGTGAAATGCACCTGGGCGTGGATGCCCGCGCGTCGGCAGATGCGGACCGCTTCGCAGGTCTTTTCGAAGGCCCCGGTCATGCCGCGGAAGGAATCATGCGCTTTCGCCCGGATGGAATCGAGGCTGATGCCCATCCCTTCCAGGCCCGCCTGCTTCAGGGCTTCCGCCCGTTTTTCCGTCAGCAGCACGCCGTTCGTCCCCAACACCATCCTGAGCCCCTCCGCCGAACCCGCCCGCACGAAGCCGTCCAGGCCCGGATGCAGCATCGGCTCTCCGCCGGTCAGGACGATGATGGTGCCGGGAGCGCGGGAACCGATTTCCCGGAACAGGCCGAAGACCTCCTCGTCTTCCATCTCCCCTTCGGTGATGGACATCCGTTGCTGGGCGTCCATGTAACAGTGGGCGCAATTGAGATTGCACCGCTTGGTGAGATTGACCGCCACCAGATAGGGCAGCGGGGAATCGGGGGTTTCGGTTGCCATGTCCGGGATATCGTCTTGAGTGAGTGGGTGCGACCGTCAGAACTCGACGGCCACCTTCGAGTCCTTGCCCGCCGCGACGGTCACGGTGACTTCCTTCTCGCCGAAGCCTTCGTGCCAGATCTTCAGTTTGTGCACGCCCGCCGGAACGTCGGAAAGGCTGAATTCGCCATTGTCCCCGGAAACGGCGCCGTACGGGTTGGACAGGACCCAGATGTATCCCTGCATGAAATCATGGGCGTCGCATTGGACGGCCACCAGGCCCTCCTTACGCAGGATCTTGGCGTTCTCGATGACCTGGCCCTTCTTCGGCAAGGCCATGTTGATCAGGTTTTTCTTGGCGGCCCCTTCCACCAGGAAGAAATGGGAGTTGTGCAGCATATCGTCCTCGTTGCGGACCTTCAGGGTCGCGCCGGCCGGGGCCACCATGACATGGGGCTCGAAGCGGCAACCCAGATTGTCGTAGAAGAGCGGCGCGGCATCCATGGCCTTGCCTTCCTTGATCCCGTCGATCCGGACCACGGCCCATTTCACCCCGCCGCCCGCGCCCACCACGTATTTCTGGGCGGCCATCTTCGCCCCGCAGGTCGCTTCGTTCTTATGGACGATTTTCTCCTCGTCCGCCGGCGGCTTGCCCTTGACCTTGACCGTGCCGCTGATGGAGCCGCCGTTGGCGACCGCCCCGCCCTTGTATTGCGCCATGGCGCACATGGACAAGGCGAGGATGATGGCGGGGACTTTGGATATGATTTTCATGGCGTTCCTCCGGTTGGGTTGATGTTCGCTCGTGTATCTCTAGAAGAAGACGTGGAGCCGCCCGAATATCTCGTCCTGGTTCTTGGCCAGGTTCTGCGGGATCCAGTCGTTCTTGCGGTAATACAGCCCGATCTGCATGAATTGGGTGATGAAGGGCTCCGCGCCAACGACCATCCGGCTCCTGCCGTTGACGGCGACGGGGACGTTCCGGTCGGGCCACAGGTATTCGTAGGCGAACTTGAAATTGAGGCCCTGCCTGGGGAGGAAATCCAATTCGGCATAGTCCGCCATGGAGCGGATGGAGTCGTTCTTGATCCAATCCCGCTCCGCCAGGACCGTGAACATGCCCAAGGCGAACCCGCCGAAGGCGCCGTACGTGGGATTCTTGCCTCGTTCCTTTTTCCGGATCCCGGTCCCATAGGAACCTCCCAGCCTGAAGGTCCTGAGCACGGGCATGTCGCGGAACACCACCGAGCCGACGCTGGACAGCTGATCATTGGTGACGTTCGCGATCAGGGAGAATGGCCCCGGTTCAATCCCGGCCTCATAGCCCAGGTCGTGGCGGTTGTAGGTATAGTTGGTATTGTTCCGCACGAAGGCATCGTCGTCCATCAGGCGGAAACCGTAGGGGAGCAGCATGTTCCCGAACTTCAGATAACTGTTCCCAGGCAGGGCGACCATGCCGTAGAACTCGCGGTTGGAGACGCTGCCCGCCATGGTCTCGTCCAGGTAGGCGGTCAGGAAGTTCTTGACCAGTTCGATATTCACGTACAGGTTGCTCTCGCGGATCACCACCTCATCCTTCGACGCGGCTTCCTGCCCTTGGTGCTTATAGGCCATGCTCCGCACCTGTTCCACGCGCCAGTTCGCGCCGATGGAAATGGACTTGTTCAGCTTGGGGTCGAAGCTGTAGGGCAGGCTGTCGTTCAAGGGGGAGGCCATGAGCAGTTTGTACTGGGAAAAGACGTTCCCGAATTCCGTGCGCTTGCCGCCGCCGGTCCTGTTCACATGGCACTGGCTGCATTTGAATCCGGTACGCACGGCGATATAGGGTTCCGCCGAGACGATTCCGGCGGCCAGGCCCATTACGGCCGCGAATCGAATCATTCCGTTTGCTTTGCGGGAGATACGCGTTCCTGGCTGGAGAGGCTTCATTTCAAGGCTCCGTCGGCGATCCATTTGCGGATGGTCTGGATGGAAACGTCGGGAAGGGAGGATTTCCCCAAGGGCATTCCGGCGCCGTAGGTTTTTCCGTTCGGGAGCTTGGGCGAGGCGCCTCCCGTGAGCTTGATGATGAGCATGGAACTGTCCGGCAATCCCGGATTGACGCGTTTCCAACCGGGAGCCACGGATTGCTGCGCGACCAGGACGCCCACCAGGTTGGCGAACGCGCTGTCCGCCGTCATGTTCAGCTTCCCTTGGCCATAGCCGGCGCCCCCGGGGGAATGGCATTGCTCGCATTGGTCCTTGAGGATGGGAAGCACCTCGCTGAAGCGGGTCTTGGGCTGGCATTCGGCGGCGGCGGGATTGGCCACGCACACGTCCACCGAGCAACCGGGCGCCTTGGGATTGGCAAGGCACACGTTAACGGAACATCCCGGCGCCGTCGGCGTTTTCGCGCAATCCATGACCGTGCAGCCGGGCGCCGCGGGGTTTTTCAGGCAGGCGGAAAGGGAGCAGGCCTGGGATAGCGGGTTCTTCAGGCATGGGTCGGCGCAGGTCGGGCCGGATGGATTGGCGATGCAGGGATCCACGGCCACGACGCAAGAGGGATCACCCGGATGGGCGGTGCAGAACGGAACGGTTTTTCCGGATGCGTCCAGGCCGACGCCGTCCCCGGCCTTCATGCATCCCCACAGGGCCGCGAGCACCGCCGCCGCCGCGAGCAACTTCCAATTCGGTTTCATGGTCCGGACTCCCATGGTCTAGCGGGTGATCTCGGTGTCTTCGGTGAACATGCGCACGAAGTAATTCCGGTTCACGATGAGCGAACGGATATAATGGACCAGGGCCCATTTCCTCCGCTCGCCCAGAGCGCTCCGTTGCTCGGCGGACATCTTCTGCAAGGAGGCCTCGGGCGGTTGCGTCCTCAGCCAATCCTTCAGTTGATCGATTTCGGCCGCGGGGTAGGCTTCGGAATATTTGGCCGGGTCCACCGCCGCATCGCCGCTGATGAGGAATCCGTCCAGCGCGTAGGCGGGCATGGGAGTGCCGTTGAGCCCCGTGGTGAAGGTGCGATAGAGCGCGGCAGGATCGTTTCCCCCCTTGTAAGAGGAGCGGGTGAGGTTCCACGACAGGATTTTCTGGCCCCAGTCGTCCTTCAAGGTCTGGCCGGATTTGCCGTTCCCCTTGCCTTTCCCCCCATGGCAGGACCAGCACTCCATAAGCATATAGACCATTTTCCCTTCCGTCACCGAGGCCGGGGTGGAAGGGGGCGGTTCCGGGATCGCTATCGGAGCGGCGGGCGCTTCCAGGAAATCGGAGGAGAAGGTCTTGATGTAGGCGATGACATCCATCCGCTCCTGCAAGGTGAGGATGCCCTTCCAGGGAGGCATCTGGGTTCCCGGCACGCCGGATTCCAGGACGCGGAGGAGATCGGCGTCCGTAGGGAGCTCGCCGCTGGGCGTGCTGCGGAACTTGTACATGCCGGTACTGAAATTGCGCGGCTTGGGCGATAGGAAACGCGCGGCCGGACCGGCCCCGTTCCCCAGGTCCCCATGGCAGGCGGCGCAATCCTTCTGGTAGACCTGTTCCCCTCTCCCGATCAATCCGGTCGGAAGGGTTCCGTCGGCCTGGGCGACCGCGAAAAACCCCGCCGCGATCATGGCCGCGTACATCGCGTTACCGGTTCCCGTTCGCATCATCCCGGAGTTCCTTCCTGCATGAATCGCATGCCCGCATCAATGAACCTAGCGTGGATCTCCGCTTTCCGTATCGACGGATAAATGACTTTTTGACAGGGCCGCGGCGCCCGGCCTTCCCAGCCGGAAGCGCGCGGCGAATACGATCGCGGCGCCGGCCGCCAGGGCCGCCAGGGCCCTTGCGGCGGCGGGAAGGATCGGGCTCCCCTCCTCGGGAGGCTTCAGGTACAAGGTATACCAGGAGGTTACCCCCCCATGTTCCCCGCTCTCGCCGCTGAACCCGTCCCATACGGAGAATGCGATCGGGACGAAGACCCCTCGATCCATGGCCAACCCTTTGGCCGGCCTCCGCGGGCGCAGGAAGAGGACGGACCATTCGCCCGAGTCATAGCGGGCATCCGCCTTTACCGCCGCGCCGGAAGCCGTCAGCCCGCTCCAGCCCTTTCCCAGGAAGTCCCGGATTTCGCCTTTCCCCAGATCGGCGAACCGGAACTCCACGGGATTCTTCTTATCGCCGGCGAGGAAATACGGTTTGGCATTGCCCTCCGGGGCCTTGAAGGGGATCTGCAAGGCGACCGCATCCGTGAGGGGCGCCCGCGAGGAATCCCCCTTCGATGCCAAAGGCGAATTGGATCCGGATGTCTGGGGGCTCATATCATGCCAGGAAACCAGGATGGCCACCGATTCCGAATCGTAGGCCGCGCGCACCTCCACGGCATTCGCGGCCGGGAAGAAATTCCGCCGTCCTTCGATTACCTGTCCGATCACGGGAAACAAGGCGGGTTTGGACCGGGCCAGGGCTTCCCGGATTCCGTCTGCGTCCTTGGGTAACTTGGCGGATACCGCGGTCACCATGCTCGCGTAGCCGGGATCGTCCCCCTTGGAAAGGGAATACACGTAATCCACCAGCGGCCACCGGTCCTCTTCCTTTACCGAGGCCATGAAGGAGGGCATGGGAGTGCCGTTCAAGCCGGTCATGAAGGTCCGATAGATGTCCTCCCGCCTATGGCCCCCCCGGAAGGTCCAACGGCGCGTCAAATCGGCGGGCCGGATGGGGTTCCCCCAATCGTCCTTGAGGGTGGGTGCGGATTCCCCGTCCCCGCGGCCCAACGAGCCATGGCAGTCCAGGCACTTGTTCTCCTCATAGATGGCCCTGCCTTTCCGGGCGGACTCCTCCCGGTAGGCAGGCGGCTTGGGAACGGTAACGGTTTTGGGATGGACCGAAGTATCCGCGAAATCCGGGTTCAGGGTCTTCAGGAAGCAGACCAGATCAGCCACCTCCCCGTCCGAGAACCGCGGCCAGGCCGGCATCCCCGTATAAGGCATGCCATTGCGTATCACCTTGGCCAGATCCCCGCCGGTGGGCAATTCGCCGCTCTCCGTGGTGCGCAACTTGAACGCGCCGGAAGTGAAGTCGCGCGGCCGGGGATTGAAGAAATCCGCGCCCACGCCTTTTCCGTCCCCGGATTCCCCGTGGCATTGGCTGCACTTTTCCATATATAGGCGCTTGCCCGCGGCGCAGGCGTCCGATCCGCCTTCGGAACGAGCTGGCGAGGCGATGGTTCCGGCGAGGATCAGCGCGTATAGGTAACCGAAGCGGTACGTCATTCCGCACGCTCCTGGGCCCTGGGCTTCCTGCCCGTGAATGAATAAAGGAAAAGGATCACGTCCCAGATTTCGTCCTCCCCCAGGGTCGCCTCCCAGGCGGGCATGGCCGAAGCCCAAGGGGCGGATTCCTCCGGAAGCCCCGGCCCGCCCTTGGCGATGCGCCAGAAGAGGTAGGACTCCTGCAGCATGGCGATGGTGGTCGGGTCCGCGAAATTCGCCGGCTGGGGATCCAGCCCATGGGAATAGAGGCCATCGCCCTCCATATTGTCCCCGTGGCAGAACACGCAGTTCTTGTAATAGATGGCGCGCCCTCCGGCGACATGGCCGGCGAAAGCGGCCTTATCCTTCCCTTCCAATTCGCGGAACGGATTGGATGCCTTAAGGATGTCGATCTTCTTCCCCCGGAAGGTGATTTCCGAAGGCGGCGCGGGGTGGATGGTCCGGCCCGTCGCGGGCGCCACGGCCTCGCTCGTTGCCTGGCGATACGCGTTGAAACCCACGAGCAGCGGAATAACCACCAGGGATCCCCAGAGCCATGGGGCGAAGCGCCGCTCCATCAGGAAGGCCCGCAGGGATTTCCCGATGGCGGACAGTTTATCGGCGTCGGCGGTCCCGTACAAGGCCAATGCGGCCGTCAGGATGGCCATGAAGAGGCCGATGATGGATGAGGGCAAAGGCGGCAGGATCCCGAACCGTAGGAAAATGAAACAACCGCCCCACCAGGCCGCCAGCCAGAGGAGGATGCCGGGTTTGAGAAAACGCAGGCCGATCAAGGCGAGGACCATCGGTACGACGACCCAGAAGTTCATTTCGGCGCCCTCGCCTGCTTCAAGTGGGTCTGCAAGGTTACGGAAGGCTCTCCGCCCAGGCTTTGCAGGTAGGCGATGACGGCCAGGATTTCCGGGTCCGTCAATCCGATGGGCGATTTGCTGATTTGCGGCATGCCGGGCGAATACCCTTCCACGATGAAGGCATTGGGATCATAGAGCGACTCCGCCAGGTACTCGACATCGGTCAGCCCGGGTTTCCGGGATCCGGCGCGGGCGCCGACGCCCCCGAGGTCCGGGAACCGGCCGGGCTTGTCCGCCCCGATGGTATGGCAACCCAGACAGGTCCCTTTGCCGCCCACGATTTCCTGACCGGCTTCGATCAATTCGTCCTGGGTCATGTCCGCCCGGAGTTCCCGGGTCTTGGGGGGATGGACCTCCGTTTGCGGCACCATCTGGCCGATATAGGTGTAGAAGCCGGTGACGAGCAGGGTGAAGAGCAGGAGCTTCAGCGCCGTTTTCATGCCTGGCCGTCCTTGCGCGGCTTCCAGTCCGCGCTCGTCGTCAGTCCGGTCAGCCAGAAGATGATCGCCAGGAAACCGAAAAAGAGGAGCACGGTGACGGATACGACCTTGGCGGCGAAACCCAGGGTGGGCGTGAAGGCATTGATGGACTCGTCACGCATCACCCCATACACGTGCCAATGCTGCCGGATCCCCGCGCGCACGTAGCCCATCAGGCCCATTATCCAGGTGAAGGTGATGGCGATCAGGAACAGGGCGTATTGCGCCCGCCTGGGGATCTTGCCCCATCGTATTTCCCCGGTGATTTCCGCCTTGCGGAACATGAAGATATCGATCACGGTGACGGATATCATGGCGAAGAGGACGGCCGCCACCTGGGGGACGGAGAGCCGGATCCGGACCTTGGCCTCGACGAAATACCCGAGCACGCCCAGGAAGATGACGAAGATCGCCGAGGACGCGAAGATCAGGAATTCGATGCGGTCCCCGGTCTTGGCCCAGGGGACCGTGGCTTTCTTATTGCCGCGGCGGTAGAGCAGGAAGCTGACGTAGGTGGTGAGGATGAGGATGTTGACGGCGGTGTTCTTGGCGGACATCACGCCGAGCACGCCCAGGGCGGGATGGTGGGCGCCGCCCATCTTGCGGGACTCCTCCACCGTGGCCACCAGGGAATGCGGCGTGGCCCAGACCAGGAAGCAGACCGTGACGCCGCCCAGCAGGTATTTGATGAACTTGCGGAACCGCTCCGCCCCCTCGATGCGTTCCATCCCCAGCCACAGGTAATAGTTGACGGCCAGGAAAAGCGTCCCGATGAGGACCGCCTGGATGATGAAAAGCCAGGAGAACGCGCCTCCCATCAGGGTCATGCCCATGTTCTGGGAGTAGGCGTAGATTTCCTTTCCCAGCCAATAGCCCGCGAACGGCAAGGGCAAAAGCCCGCTGATGGCGATGAAGTTCCCGATATACCCCATCCAATCGTAATGCGCCCGCTCCTCATCCGTCTTGGCGTCGAGGAACTTGAAGGCCGCGTACGCCCCCGCGATCGATCCGCCGAAGGCGATATTGGCGATGATCCGGTGCACGTTGATGGGCATCCAGGTGAAGTTGTGGACGGCGGCCCATCGATTGACGAGTTCGCCGCTTTCCGTGACGCCATTGGGCGAGTTCATGAAGGTGAGCCAGGAATCGGCGATGAACAGGATGCCCATGCCCGTGATGTTCAGTCCCAGGCCCAACAGGAGATGCACCTTGGGATGGAACTTCCCCCATCCGTAGTAATAGCTGTACAGGAATACCGTTTCCGCGAAGAAGAGCAGGACGTACGGCAGAAAGGTCCATCCGAAAATGGCGGTCATGTAGGACATCAATTTCGGATACAGGAAGATAAGCAGGAAGGAAAGCAGCACGCCCAAGGAGGCGGTGAAGGAAAAGGAGGTGGAGAGGAGCTTGGTGAATTCGTGCGCCAGGTGATCGTATCGCTCGTCCTTGGTGCGGTATCCGATCAACTCGATGATGAAGGCGAACATGGGCACGGCCAGCACGAAGGCGGCGAACATCAGATGCAATTGCGCCACGATCCAAATCGCCACGCGGCTGCCGATCACGGGGAAGTTCCGGTAGGCAGGCGCCTCCTGGCCGGGCTTGGTGCCGGCGATGACGTCCGGTCCCTTGGCCGGATTCGCTCCCGGCGCGTGGGCGGTAAGGATCCAGCCGATCATGGCGCCCAGGTCGGCATCCTTCAGGTCCGGGTGCGGCGACATGGCCAGGGCGCCCCAGTTTCCCGCTCCGCCTTGTTTGACCTTCTGGACGAGCTTGGGGATGTCCGCGGTCCCGTATCGTCCCGCGATATCCGTGAAGGAGGGACCCACCACCTTGCGGTCGGGTTGATGGCAGGCCAGGCAGTCGCTTTGTTTCATGAGCGGCGGGGCCTCGGCGCGAACGGGTCCGGGCGTAAGGAACGCCAAGACCGCCAAGGCCAACATGCCGTCGATTCGAATGGTTGTCCGCAAACCAGTCCCCGTTCCGATCGGCCCTACCGGACCGCGATTGCGATTGAAAACCCATTTCCTAGGATGAAGGTGCTGAGCAAATTCCGCACCATCATGCGGTTCCGGACGATCTTCCCCGAATCCGCTTATCCAAGCCGCATCCAAGTAACGTTCACGCTACGTATGCCTCCACGGCCCCTTTCCGGCCTGCCAGAATGGCATTCCGGGGCCGCGAATTGACATAACCGCAGGAGTACGGATCCGGGGCCACCGTGGTATTTTCCATAGGGTAGGCTCATCCAAAGGGATTGATATGATCGCGACGAAACCGGTAATGCCCATAGCGAACGCACCGTCCCGCCTGGACCTGGAAAAGCTGCGGAGGGAACCGTATCGCCTCCTGTTCCCATTGGGGATCGCGGGCGCCGCCATAGGGATAGGCATCTGGATCCCGTATTTCTTCTGGCCGCAGGCCTTTCCCTATCCCGGACAGGGCCATGCCGTGATCCAGATCCAGGGCTTCCTGCTCTGCTTCATTTTCGGATTCCTGACGACCATGCTTCCCAAGGTATTGGGGGTGGATCCCCTGGACCGGGCCTCCTTCTGCCTCTTTCCCCTCCTGCTGTCCGGGCTCATCGCGGCCTCCCTTGCGGGCGCGCCCCTGGCTGCCCAAAGCCTGCATCTGGCCGCCATCGCCACCTTCCTGCTCTTCGCGGCCAGGAGATTCCCCGAGCGGCGATCGAACCCGCCTCCCGATTTCCTTTTCATCGCGGCCGCGATGCTGGTGGACGTTCTGGGCACCCTCCTGAAGATGGGCGGCCTGATGGGTTGGCTCGGAGGGCCGTCCATCCGGGCGGGATCGCTCCTGCAATTCCAGGCGTTCCCATTACTCCTGATCCTGGGCGTAGGGGGATTCCTCCTGCCCAAGCTCTTCGCCAACGGTCCCGTGGATCCCAAGGCGCTGATGGCCGGAAAGGGCAGGGGGATGGCCACCTCCGCCATCCTTTGCGCGCTTTTCCTGGGGAGCTTCCTCATCGAAATCCTGGGTCTTTTGAAAGGATACGGGGACCTGGGGATCCGGGCGGCTTACGCGCTTCGCGCCGCGGTCTGGATTTGGTTCCTTTTCGCCGGACTCGGGATCCACAAGGTTCCGGGGAAACTCCAGCCCTTCCTCAGGAGCGCGCGGATATCCATGGCCGTGATGGGAGCGGGCATGCTCATGCCGGTTTTCCGGCCCCAACATCTCCTGGCCTGGGAGCACGTGATCTTCCTTTCCGGGTTCCTGCGGCTGACCCTATCCATCGCTTCCCGGGTCACGGCGGCCCATGCGGGCCGCATGGAAATCCTCGGCTTGCATGGCGGGAGGATCCGGCTGTTGGGGATGCTGCTCGTCCTGGCCCTGGCCACGCGCATCGCCACGGATTTCTGGCCGGGCGGGCATGGGATGCACCTGGCCATCGCCGCCGGGTTCGCCCTGACCGCCCTTTCCATCTGGGGCAGGATTTTCCTTCCGCTCGTCCGGGTCTTCCCCGGCCGTTAACGCCCGGGTTACCCTGGATCGCGCGCTGATCCGGCGCGGTTGCCAATCCGTCATGCCAAAATGGCGGAACGCCGCGGGCAGGGTCCGGGCTTTCGCGAATCCACCAGGAATTGTGGCTCACGGCCTTTGGCCCGTCAATTGCGGTTCGCTTATTTCCCAATGGACCCCGATTCCCCGGGTCCGACAGGAAAGGCGATCGCATGCAGTTCACCAGGAGATTCACGGATCCGGACAAGAGCCCTTTCGAGACCCTGCAATACGAAACGCGCGCGTCCATCATCCGGAATCCGGACGCCGACCTCGCCACGGAAACCTTGTCCGTCGAAGTCCCTACGGGATGGTCGCAGACGGCCGTGGATATCCTGGCCCAGAAATACCTGCGCAGGAGCGATGTCCCCGTAACCGGTTGCGAAACCTCCGTGAAGCAGGTTGTGGACAGGCTCGCCGGATGTTGGCGCCATTGGGGCGAACGCCTGGGATACTTCGATTCTCCCGCCGACGCCAAGGCTTTCTACGACGAAGCCGCCTATATGCTTCTCACGCAAATGGCCGCTCCCAACTCCCCGCAATGGTTCAATACCGGCCTGGCCTGGAAATACGGGATCACGGGCGAGGCGCAAGGCCATTGGTACGTGGATCCGGAGGATGGCGGATTGAAAGCCTCCACGGATGCCTATTCCCGCCCGCAACCCCATGCCTGCTTCATCCAATCCGTGGACGATGACCTTCTGGGGGAGCATGGGCTTTACAGCCTGCTGGCCAAGGAGGGACGTATCTTCAAATACGGTTCCGGCACCGGCACCAATTTCAGTTCCATCCGGGCGGAAGGCGAACCCTTGAAAGGGGGCGGCAAATCCTCCGGACTGATGTCCTTCCTCAAGGTTTTCGATCGCGCGGCGGGCGCCATCAAGTCCGGGGGCACCACGCGCCGCGCCGCGAAGATGGTCTGCCTGGATCTGGATCACCCCGAAATCGAGGCCTTCATCCGGTGGAAGAGCCGCGAGGAGGCCAAGGTCGCGGCCATGGTCGCCGGATCCCGGCTCCTGAACCGCGGCGAAGGCCCGGTCTCCGCGGCAGCCGGTCCGGGCATGGTTCTGATTCCCGACGGCTGGGCCGGGCGCATGGAGGCTTTGGCTGGACAGGGCCTCAAGCCGGAGCCGGTCCCGGAATTGGACACGGGGTTCGAAGGGGAAGCCTATGCCACGGTAAGCGGCCAGAACTCGAACAATTCCGTACGCGTGCCCGCGGCCTTTCTGGAGGCCGTCCAGGAAGGACGCGATTGGAACCTGACGGCGCGGACCGACGGGAGCATCCTCAAGACGGTGAAAGCGCAGCAGCTTTGGGATCTGGTCGCGCTCTCGGCCTGGGAATCCGCGGACCCGGGCGTGCAATTCTCGGATACCATCAACGAATGGCATACCTGCCCCAAGGACGGGCCCATCCGCGCTTCCAATCCCTGTTCCGAATACATGTTCCTGGACGATACCGCCTGCAACCTGGCCAGCCTCAATCTGGTCCGGTTCCAGGATGCCGACGGTTCCCTGCGTATCGAGGACTTCCGCCACGCGGTCCGCATCTGGACCGTGATCCTGGACATCTCCGTGGGCATGGCGCAATTCCCCTCGAAGGACATCGCCCAAAAGACCCATGACTTCCGCACCCTGGGGCTCGGCTACGCCAACCTCGGCGCCTTCCTGATGCGGGCCGGGATACCCTACGATGGCGCCAAGGCTTCCGCCTATACGGGAGGCCTCACGGCCTTGATGGGCGGCGAGGCCTATGCCGCATCGGCTGAAATGGCCGAAGCCCTGGGCGCCTTCCCCCGGTTCGCGCCCAACCGCGAGGATATGCTCCGGGTGGTCCGGAACCACGTCCGCGCCGCCCGCGGGGAAACGGCGGGGTATGAAGGGCTCACGGCCTCCCCCATCGGCCTGGACCGGACCCTTTGCCCCGGGGCCCTGGCCGATGCCGCCGAAGCCTCCTGGGGAACCGCCTTATCGCGCGGGGAGTCATCCGGATACCGCAACGCGCAGGTTACCGTGCTCGCGCCTACCGGCACCATCGGCCTGCTCATGGATTGCGATACGACCGGGATAGAACCCGATTTCTCCCTGGTCAAATTCAAGAAGCTGTCCGGCGGCGGGTACATGAAGATCGTCAACCGATCCCTGCCGATGGCCTTGCGCACCCTGGGGTACGGCGCCAAGGACGTGTCGGCCATCGTGACCTGGTGCGTGGGCTCGGGCACCCTCGAGGCCGCCCCCCATATCGACGCCCCGGCCCTGTATCTCAGGGGGTTCCCGGACGTAAAAACCGCGGCCGTGGAAAAGGCCTTATCCCGCAGCCTGTCCTTGTCGGACGCGTTCTCCCCCTACGTGCTCGGGGCCGGATTCCTGAAGTCCCTGGGCATCCCCGATGCGGTGATTTCCCGGGGCGGGCAGGCCATCCTGGAGGATCTGGGGTTCACGCCTTCGGAAATCGACGAGGCGGATCTGGCCATTTGCGGGGCCCAGACGGTGGAAGGCGCGCCCGGGCTCGACCCGGCCCACTATCCCGTCTTCGATTGCGCCAATCCCTGCGGCAGGGGCGTCCGTTGCGTCTCCCCGCAAGGGCATCTGCGCATCATGGCCGCCGCCCAGCCGTTCCTCAGCGGCGCCATCTCCAAGACCGTGAACCTCCCCGCCACCGCCACGGTGGCGGATGTGCGCGACGTGTATTTCGCCGCGTGGAAATCCATGATCAAGGCCGTGGCCGTCTACCGCGACGGCAGCAAGCTTTCCCAACCGCTGAATTCCAAGGTCCGCAAGAAGGCCGTGCAGGCTCCGGGCCAATCGGTGAGGAAGGAGGCCGGGTGCGCTGCGGTTTCCCCTTCCGCGTCCTTCCCCCTATCCTCCCCCCTACCCGTGAAATCGACCCTGGCGCCGGTGTCGTCCAAGCCTTCGGAACCGGAGACGGCCAAGCGCCCGGTCCGCATGCGCCTCCCTACGCGGAGGGGCGGGTTCGTGCAGGAAGCGACCGTTTCCGGCCATAAGGTCTTCCTGAGGACCGGGGAATATCCCGACGGATCCCTGGGCGAGATTTTCATCGACATGTACAAGGAGGGCGCCGCGTACCGGGGCATCCTGAATTGTTTCGCCGTGCTCACGTCCAAGGCCCTGCAATACGGGGTTCCCTTGGAGGAACTGGTGGATACCTTCACCTTCACCCGTTTCGAGCCGGCCGGTCCCGTGGAAGGGCACGATCATATCAAGAATTGCACCTCCATCCTCGACCTGATCTTCCGCGTCCTGGGATCCACCTACCTGGGCGAAACCGATTACTTGCACATCAAGCCCGCGGAGGCGAAGGCGCCCCCTGCCAAGGCCGCCGCGGCATCCCCATCCCTCGACAAGGTCATGGTCACGGCCATGGCGCCGGAGTTCCTCCAGGCCGCGCAGGACCAGAAGGCCATGCCCCGGGATCAGGCCAAGCGGGCGGGATACACCGGGGAAAGCTGCGGATCCTGCTGTTCCATACGGGTGCGCCGGAACGGCACCTGCGTGGTCTGCGAAGATTGCGGGACGACGAGCGGATGCTCATGAGCGTCCCCGGGGGTCCGGGGGTTGGTCGGGGGATGGCCGAGGGACGGTAAGGGTCTTCGCCTAGAAGTCCTTCTTCTCCAGGCGGTGGAAGAACAGAGCCGTAGGCAGAACGACCCAAAGGATCATGGCGCCCAGGGCGGTGAAGATCCCCAAGGCGGTCCCGAAGAACCTCCGGAACACCGCCCCGGTATATCCCAGGAGTACGGAAGCGTCCAACTGCATCAGGACCAGGATGCGTTCCAGATCCACGGGATTGAGCAGGATGGCGCCGATGGTGAACCGATCCAGGGGGTAATCCGAAAAATAGGTCAGGATATAAAGCAGCCCCCCGTCATACAGGAATACCAGCATCAGCCAAAGGACCAGGCTGGTCGAGAATCCGCGCAGGCGATCCTCCACGGTCAGGGCGATCAGGAAGGCCAGCGCCAGGAAACTCAGATGGAGCAGGATGCCGCCTCCCAGGAAAACGGCCAGCAACAGGACGTCCGCGCCGGTATTGAACCCCGCCGCCACGGTCGGGATCCCCAATCCCAGCCCGAAAGCCAGGCTGAGAGCCAGGGAAAGGGCCAAGCCCTGGCCGGCCAGCAGCGCCTTGCGGCTGACCGGTTGGGCGAGCATCAGTTCCTGGAATCCCCGGGACTGGTAGAAATACAAGGTCCCGAATACGATGGCGCACAAAGGCGCGAGAAACAGGACCAGGCTCAACAAGGCGCCCAGTCCGGCCGAACTCGTGGGCGCGAACTGCATGAGTCCGTATCCCGCGGCCAGATGGAAGAGGAAATACGCCCCGATGAAGCGGCTGCGGAAGAGATCCTTGAGGCAGAACAGGAATACGGCCCTCATGGCGTTCCCCCCGTCCCATCGACGGGCGTTTCCAGGCCCGCGGCGACGCTGCGCTCGAACAGGCCGATGTCCGTGCCCTTGCCGGGCATGTCCTTGGCGGGAACGGCGTGGACGCGCCCCTCGCGCAGAAAGGCCAAGGTATCCGCCAGCTCCCAAAGATCCCCGAGCATATGGGTGGAGAGCAGGATGCATTTCCCTTGGTTCCGCTCCCGCTTGAGAAGATCGACCAGCTTAAGCCGCGAGGCCGGATCCAGGCTTGCCGTGGGTTCGTCGAGGACCAGGATGGGCGCATCGAACGCCACGGCCAAGGTGGCGTTCACCTTCTGCTTCATGCCTCCCGACAGGGTTTTCCACTTCTGGTCCAGGAACCCCTCCACGCCCATTTCGCCTCCCCTTTTGAAATCCGGGGCCACCTTGCGGACCTGGGAAACCAGCTTCGCGATTTCCCGCACCGTGAGGTTTTCCGGGAAGCCCGGATATTGGGGCATGTAACCGATATGTTTCCTATAGGCCGGGCCGAGGCGCACATCGTCGCCCATCACCCGGATGGAGCCGGATTTGAAGACGTGCAGGCCCACCAGGCAGCGCATGAAGGTGGATTTGCCGCTGCCGTTGGAACCCAGGATCGCCGTCACCGTTCCCGGCCGCGCTTCC
This sequence comes from Fibrobacterota bacterium, assembly GCA_028287465.1. Taxonomy (GTDB): domain Bacteria; phylum Fibrobacterota; class Fibrobacteria; order UBA11236; family UBA11236; genus Chersky-265. Next base: position 86,006 of record JAQBPO010000050.1, on the reverse strand, counting down.
AGGGTGAACCCGCGCAGGACCTGTTTCCGGCCATAGGCCTTTTGGAGTTCGACTACGCTCAAGGGGACGGGAGTCATGGAGCCTTCCTGGCCGCCCTGGCGACGGGCATCAAGGGCCGCCGATCTTCCAGGGTGGGCGGCGATAAGGTGGGGAACATCCTTTCCAGGACGTTGAGCAAGGTCACGAAGTGGCTCCGCAAAAGGACCATCGCCTGGGGATGGTCCTGCATGATGGCGGGGAAAAGCTCCACGGGCCGGTGCGGGATATCGCCGATGCCGTCCTTGTCCAGGTCCCAGCCCTGATAGTGGTCCCAGGAATTCCCGGTGAAGGTATTGGTGTTCTCCGGGCTGGCATTGTAGGCCAGATCGAAGGTATTGCCCGTGAACCGGTTCCCCGTATAGGTGTTCGCATCGCAATCCGAGACGATGCGCAATCCCCAGCCATTGTCCTTGAAAAGGTTTCCCGAGAGCCCGATGCGGCTGCTGGCCTCCTGGAATACCGCGACGGTATTCCGTTCGAACACATTGTCCTCGATCCGGCTTCCCGTTATCGACTTCAGGAGCAGACCGTAGCTGGCCGCGCCCCAATTCCTCTCGAAGCGGTTGCCGCGCATGTCCACGTTCCGGGAATACATCACGGCCACCCCGGATCCATTGGTCCGGAAGGTGTTGCGGAGGTAGGTATTGCCGTTGGCGTACATGAAATGGAGGCCGTAGCGGACGTTCTTCTCGCAGGTGTTGCCGATGACCGTGCTGTTCCCCGTGAACTCCAGGTAGATGCCGTCCCGATGGCCCCGGATGGCATTGTCGATGATGGTTATGCTGTCGCTTTTCCAGAAATGCAGGCCGTTCCCGTTGGCCGTCTCCTTGCCCCACAGGCCTTCGAATACGTTCCCCTTTACGGTCACGCGCCTGACATGGGCGCCGTAGACGCCGAAGAAATCATGTTCGAACCGGTTGCCCTCGATCAGGGCGTCGGCCGCTTCGGTCACCCAGATGGCGCCGCACTCCCTGAGATAATTGACCCCGACCCCGCGGAAGACCAGGCCGCGCACCGTCACCCCGTCCGCGCGGAGGTCCAGGATGGTTTCCCCGCCCTGCGCGTCGAAAACCGGCCAGCCCTCGCCCTGGATGGTAACGCGCTTGCGGACGGTGAGTCCTTTTTCGGGATACGTCCCGGCAGCCACGCGGATGAAGTCGCCGTCGCGGCTTGCCGCCAAGGCGTCGCCAAGGCGCGCGTAGGAACGGCCGGCCCCCACGGAGAGCGTATCCGCGGCCCGTAGGCATAAGGGCGCAAGGAAGATCAGGAAAAGGACGGCCGCGGTGGGGAATGACATATGCGGCGGGGCCTTCAGAGCTTTTGCAGACCGCTCCAGTCCGATACTTCCCCGCCCACGCGGCCCTGGTAGGCCACCGCGGAATCCCTGGATCGGAAGGCGGCCAGGGCGCTTCCCATGGGGCTGGGGATATGCCCGCCCTTCAGGAAGAAACCCGCATTCGCATCCATCACCGCCGCCTCCGGCCGGCTCCAGTCCGAAACGAACAATGCCTCCCCGGGACGCAGCGGTTTCGCCTTGAGATCTCCCATCAGGCATTCTATGGCGTCGTATACGAAGACCTTTCCCTTTTCATTGATGCGCTGGGCCGCGAAGCCCTTCTGCACCAAGGTCATCTTGCAAAAGTGGCAGGCATCCTCTCCCCAATGGAAGGCCTCCGGTCCGGCCTTGCCGCACCCGGTGAATAATAGACATAAAGCCAGGAGAGCGCCCGCCGCATGGGGCCGGCTTGCCTTCCCCATGCCGACTCCCCATCCCCAACGGCGCGATATGGAAACCGCCAGGGACAAGGCGATCAGGACTCCCCCCAGGAAAAGGAGATACCCGCCCGGGGCCGGCCAGGAAGTGGATAGGAAATTCAGTAGCTTGGCTTCGCCGATCAGAGGCGGTTGATAGCTCATCCCCGGCACCTTGATGGCCGCCATGGGATTCAAATCGTGGCCGTACTCGTATTCCCACTTCCAGAAATCGTACATGCCGTACGCGCCCAATCCCGTCAGGCCGGCAAGGATGGTTCCCGTCGACCACATCCTCGGCCGGAAAGCGGCGAGGAAACAGACCAGGGCGAACACCAAGGTGAGCGGCATGATGAAACCGAGCTCGGGAATGGATTCCGGGACGATTTTCTTCATGCCGATATAATGATTGAGCTCATTGATGATGTCCAGATCATTGGGATTCTCCCCCACTATGGTCCGGGACCAGATCTGCATTCCCATCCCTTCCGGGTATTGCGGCGCATCCAGGGTGATGCGCCACATGGGGAAGCCGAGGGAGGCGAGCAGGGCGATCCCCGCCAGGACCAGAAGGAGGGACTCCAACCAAGGGCGGCTTTTTCCGATGCTTTTTCCGATGCTTTTTCCGATGCCTTTTCCGATGCCTTTTCCGATGTCCGGCTCCGGTTTCTGGCTGACGAGAATCATCTTTACTCCTTCCTCCCCTGCCCTCAGATTCCGTCTTTGAGCGGCGCTTCTTCCTTGCCGGTGGAGAAGGTCAGCTCGACCTTTTCACCCGGAGGGGAGATGCGGATATAGCCCTGCATTTCCTGATGGAGCGCCGAGCAGAAATCCGTGCAATAGAAGGGAATGACCCCGACCCTGTTCGCCACGAACTTGATCGTCCGCGTCTGCCCGGGCATGATGAGGAGCTCCGTCGTCTGGGCGCCCATCATCGCGAATCCATGGGGCACGTCCCAATCCTGCTCCAGGTTGGTGATGTGGAAATACAGCGTATCCCCGAGGTTGGCGCCTTCGATATTGTCCGGCACGAAATGGCTCCGGATGACGGAGGCGTAGATATGGACGGCCTTGCCCTTGCGCTCCACCCGGGCTTCCTTCTCGCTCTTGATGGCGTCGGGATGATGGTTCTCGCTCAGCTTGTAGATTTTCACGCTTTTCGGCTCGACCAGGGCGGCCGGCAGCGCTTGCGCGTAATGCGGCTCGCCGCTGGTGGGGAACTCGGACAGCAGTTTCATCTTCTCGCCGGTGATATCGATCAACTGGGAGGATTGCGTCAACTCAGGACCGGTGGGCAGATAGCGGTCCTTGGTGATCTTGTTCAAGGCTATCACGTATTTGCCGTAGGGCTTACGGGTGTCGCCCATGGGCACCATCAAATGGCCGATGGCGTAATAGCAGGGGATCCGGTCGAGGATTTCCCAGGTGCCCAGCTTCCATTTCACGATTTCCGAGGACAGGAACATGGAGGTGTAGGCGTTGCCGAGGCCGTCGAATTCGGTGTGGAGCGGGCCGAGCCCGGGCTTGTCCACTTCCCCGGCCAGGACCTGGTCGTACTTGAGGATGGGGATGCCCATGGCATCGCCGTCGAAGGCCTTGGCCTCGATGGCCTTGAGCATCTTGGTGAAGGAATGGACCGGGATCACGCTGGCGAGCTTGCCGCCGGCGACGATGTATTCGCCCGTGGGATCCACGTCCACGCCGTGCGGGGACTTGGGGGTGGGCAGGTAGTAGACGATATCGGGGCATTCGGCGGGCGTGATCATGCGGACCTTGCGGCGGATTTCGCTGGTCGCGGTCTGGGTGGCTTCATCCAGGTAATTGTCGAAATGGACGCCGTCCACGTCCCTGCCCTTGCCCGCGGCCACGCAGGCCTCGGCCTTTTTCCAGTTGATGGCCGCGATGAAGTCCTTGTCGCGTTGGGAGGCGTTCACCTCCTTGAGGGTATGCGCCTGTTCCACGTTGTAGGAAGAGAAGAACGCCCAATCCTTGGACGGCCCCTTGCCGCAATGGGCCTTGTCGTAATCGAAACCGGGGAGGAGGATCTGGAACGCCACGGCCATGCGGCCCGTCTCCTTGTTCACGGAAACGAAGGACATGGCGGCCTTGAAGTCCTTGGCGTAATTGCGGATGGCTTCGCTGACCTGGGGGATCGGGACGGAAAAACGCGTCCCGGCCACCAGGTATTCGGAATTCTCCGTGGTGAAGGGCGAACTGTGGTTGCCCGCGCTGTTCGGGATCTCGATCGTCTCCACCGTCTCGAAGGTCCGCAGATCGATGCGGGCGATGCGGGGCGTGTTGTTGCCGTTGATGAACACGAATCGGCCGTCCACCTCGCCGTTGGTCTGGGAAAGCTGCGGATGATGCGCATCGTCCCAGGGCACGAAACCGAAGCTGGTGTTCAACAGCGCCTTGGTCTCTTCGGAATACCCGTAGGCGTTTTCCGGATTCTGCGAGAAAACGGGAATGACCCTCAGGGTCCTTCCGGACGGAAGCCCCACCACGGACAATTGCCCGCTGAAACCGCCGGAGAAAAACCCGTACAATTCATCATGGGTTCCCGGAGCGACGTAGACTTTCTGCGCCGCGTCCCCGGAAATGCCGGGGGCCGCCTTGCGGGCGACCTGTTTTTCGCAGCCGGCGAGGGACGCCAGGGCGATCCCGGCGATACCCATCGCCGCCATCCGGTTGGACCATACGTTCTTCACTTGGACTCCTTTTCGCATTTTATATACCGTCGTGCTTTCTGAAATATTCCAGCACCGCGCGGGCCTCTTCCTCGGTGGCGATGACCGACATCTGGGTCATGTATTCGCCCAACAGGGCCTTGGCGGTCGGATCGCTTTGCGTCATTCCGGCGGGATTCATGATCATGTTCATGATCCATTCCGGGGTCCTGCGCTTGGAGACTCCGGCCAGGGCGGGACCTACGTAGCGCGTGTCCATCTTATGGCAGGCCGAACAGGTGCCGGAGAAAATCTTCTCCCCCTTGGCGACCATGGCCGGATCCAGATCCGCGCCGATGGCGACGGACTGGATGGGACCTACCCCTTTGGAAGCGGCTTCATCCACCGGCTTCGATTCCGCTGCGGGAGCCTTTGCGTTGTCCGCGGCCTCCTCCTTCTTACCGCATCCCGCGATGAAGATACCCATGGACAGCGCGAGGATCGCGCCCAGCTTAAACCCCGCCGCGTTATTCCTGGTTCTAGTACGCATATTCGAATTCCTTTCCTTCCGTCCTTCGCCGGGAGCCCTGAGTCCGGACCGCAACCGTCGCATGCCCTTGACTAGAGCAAGGGCGATGCCATGATGAACCGGGAGGACCGTGGCTGTTTCATCCCTGATTGGCGGGATCGGAAGGGCGATTTACCGTTCGCCGGCTTCGCGGATTGCCTTAATGGCAAACCGGAAAGGCATTAGAGGCAATTAGGCATTCGAAGTAATCGGGGAGCGGAACCCGGAACCGATCGAGGAAGAGCTTGCCGGCGCGCTAGGGAATCCCGCGCACCAACATCACCGCGGCGAGGACCGCGAACAAACCGATCCCGAGGACAAAGCGCCCGAAGAGGGCGGCCCGCTTCCGTGCCGCGGAGGCCGCTGCGCTCCCGGGATCCTCCAGGATGATCCCCGCGGCCTTGGGGCCCAGGTAAAAGTCATGGAAGCCGCTTATCGAGAGAATCGCCGTGACCAGGATCAGCTTGATCGCAAGCGCCTTCCCGAAATCGCCGCGGAACACCGCACCCGTCAGGCAGTCATTCCAGCCGAATCCGCGGAAACCCAGGATGGCGCAACCGGTAAGGACCAGGATCGCGAGGCTGATCCAACCTACGGTACGGAACCTCATGGCTCCGGCCCTCAAAATGGATGGCGCCACCGGGGCGAACCCGGGAGCGCGTACGGCGGGAACCAGCACCAGGGCGATGAAGGCCGCGCCTCCGATCCATACCATCGCGGCGAGTATATGGAGCCAGACCGTCAATTCGTATAGCCAACGCATGCGCGCTCCCTGCTGCTTCGAAGGTATCACGGGTAGCCATGGAGGGCCCCGCGAAATCCCATGTCAAGATGGCAGCGACGCCGCCAACCGGCTTCCATTCGACGGGACCGGCCATCCATGCCATTTTGACCATTGAAAACGTTCGATAGATCCCGCCCTGCCGGATATCATTGAAGGGAAGCAACAAGGAGGACGAAATGGCATACCTGGCAGGCAATATGCATATGGATTCGGACATGATAATCGCCTCTTACCAGCAAATAGCGGCGATAGGCGCCCTCGCCCTCTTTTTCGTCGAAGGCGCTTTGTTGGCGCTGCTCGCCGTTTCCTGGAAGAAGCCGAACGCCGGAAAAGGTGGAATCCCATGATCGCGAAAGATCGTGTGGCGTTAAAGGCGAGCCAGGCCTCCGGAAGGATGTGAGTCGCCGGAGGCCCGTTCGGTCGGGTCGATTTATATTTACCCCGTGAACAGCATCTCGCCCAGGGCATCCTCCGTACTAGTGCCCCGCGGAATCCCCGCAGACCTCGCCTTGCTCGACTTCCTCACCGGGCGCTTTCCGCACATCGGGGCGGAAACCTGGAAAAGCCGCATTGGGGAGGGGAAGGTCCGGTTCGGCGATGGAACCGCCGCGTTCGCCGAATCCAAGCTCGGGCCCGGAATGGAAATCCAATATTTCAGGGAAGTTTCCGAAGAGCCGCGCCTATCGGAAGCCCATCGAATCCTCTTCCGGGACGAACATATCCTCGTCGCCTGCAAGCCGCATTTCCTGCCCGTGGTTCCGGGCGGAAGATTCGTGAGGGAATGCCTCCTATACCAATTGATGGAGGAAACCGGCCTGCATGGGCTTTCCCCGGTCCACAGGATAGACCGGCATACGGCTGGCCTGGTTCTGCTTTCCATTAATGAAAGCGAGCGGGGACGCTATCAAGACCTGTTCAGGGAGCGTCAAGTGGAAAAGGAGTACCGGGCGAATGTCCGCTGGCTCTCAGGACCGCCGGCGGAAGATTCCTGGGAGTTGCAAGGCCGCATCGAAAAATACGGCCCCACCTTGCGGCGCCATTTGGCGGAAGGGGTTCCCAATTCGTTTTGCCGCATGAGGATCTTGGAGCGCTCTGGAGCCTATGCCACGCTCGCCCTCCATCCGTCTTCAGGGAAGCGGCACCAGTTGCGGCTGCAGGTCTCCCAAATCGGGGCGGCCATCCTTCATGATCCGTATTATCCGGAGCTGAGTACGGAAGCCCCGGATGATCCGGCCCGGCCGCTCCAGCTCCTCTCGAAGAGCCTCCGCTTCCGGGATCCCATCACGCAAGAAGAGCGGGCGTTCATTTCGCCTCGGGTGCTGCTTCCGTTGCCTGGGGATTAGAAGCCTTCGGAGTCATGGATCGAATCCGATAAGTCCGGGGTACGTTTTATACGTATACCCCAAGGTAGGAACAGGTCCAGCGTCCTCTGTTTTAAGGGAAAATGGGGCTTATCATCGACTCCAAGGGAACATTGTTAAGATGGAAGGGTAGCCTTCGCCTTTCCTGGAGTTCCAATGAGCCTAGATTTCAGATCGCTATGCCTTATGGCAGGCGTAGCATCCTTCACCTTAGCCCATTCTGAATCCTTACGGGAAGCGATCTCCCTCCGCCAATGGTCCGTGGGTCCCTTGCTCGGCATGGATTTCAGCCGCCCGGATACCAAGCCCAATCCGGAAAATGGCGGCCCGGGAGCCATGGGGGGATTCCGATTCCAATGGGACGCCATGCCGAAAGGCCTGCAACCCTATCCGAAACACCTGGCATCGACCTTGGATCCCCGGGTTTTCGCCTTGGTCCCGACACTGGACTTCATGATTGAGATGAAAGGGATCCGGAAAGCCGTCGGATTGGAATCGGGAGGGCATTCATCGAGGGTCGAGATGGTCTCGGTTGAAACACCCCTGCTCCTGAAAATCGGCTTTGTGCGGAACCAGATCGGCATCCACCTGCTCGCGGGTCCGGCGCTTGCATACAATTCGTATGAGATAGAACAAGCCCCGGGCGAACGCCTATCCGAAAAGGATTTCGAGGCATGGGATTTCCTGGGGCAGGCAGGCGTCGGGCTTACCTTCCTTTTATCGCCCACCCTGGATGTGGTTTTGGATACGAGGTACTCCCATGGGTTCCGGAACCTCCTTGCGGACGATATCAAGGAAATCTCCCCATGGCATGCGCGGGATGTCCAGGTACAGCTAGCCGTCCTCTTCTATCCCAACGTATCCGTCCCCAACTCTTCGGGATCCGGCACCCGTCAGGGATTGCCCTGACCCGGAAATGAACCGCAGCGGCGTAAACGGGTTCAATCCTTCTCGAAGAGGTAGGTTGCGGAACCATCCACCACGGTCCAGGTCCTGCCGTTGATATTTACCATGATATCCTTCCCGATGGGGGCCTTGCAGGGTGCGGCTGCCAATTCATGGGTGTCGATATCCGCATATTGGCAATCGACCTTCAGCGTCTTCAGGACCGGGCCCGCCGGCTGATAGCTCCAGGATCCGGACTCCCGGGCTTGCTCGAATTCGATTTCGGGATTGGCCGCCACGGCGCCCTTCATCTTTTGCGAAAGGACGATGGAATGATCGGATTTGATATCCATGGCCGCGGAAATGGTGGCGCTTCCCAAGGACGCGGACGTCCGCCAGGTTCCGATCAGATCCGCTTCGGTGGGCGGAACGACGGCATCAACGCCCGTGGATTCATGCGTACAGGCCGCCAGGATGCAGACCAGGGCAAATCCCGAAAGAAAACGCGGGGGGTTTTCGAACATTTTCCGACCTCTTTACCGTAACCGGGTGGCCGAACGCGGCCACTCATCAAGCGAATCGTACCACCCGGGCTCCCTTGGCAACAAGGATGCCTCTTCCGCGAACCTTGATCCGTCCGCCCTCGGGGGTTTATGATGGAAGATTCCGCGGGTACCCGGATGGAGGAGTGGATTGACTGGTTGGGGGAATTCGGAGAGGTCATGGATTGGGCCCGCAGCGGTCGCCTTTTTCCTGGCCTTGGCCGGAATGCCGGCGGTTGCGGGGGCCCAACAGGTCGGCCTGGATCAATTCTCCCTGAATCGGCTCCTGGACATCGATATCACTTCCGTCTCCAAGAGGAGCCAGCAGCTTCAGGGAGTGGCCTCGTCCGTCTATATCATCACTGAGGAGGACATCCACCGATCCGGCGCCACTCGCGTCCAGGACGTTCTCAAGATGACGCCCGGGGGATGGTTCGCCGATGACTCCTACACCATCAGCGCCGTCGGCGTACGGGAGGGCGCCCATCCCTTCAGCCAGACCCAACTCTGGATCCTGGACGGCGTGCCCATCACCAACCCGACCACGGGCGGCGTCATTTTCGACATCCTGGATCTCCCCTTGGCCGACATCCAGCGCATCGAAGTGATCAAAGGTCCTGGGGGCACCATTTACGGGGCCAATGCGGTCACCGGTATCATCAGCATTTTCACCAAGGATGGGGAAAGGTCGCAAGGCCTCCATGCCGTACTCGAGGGAGGAACCCAGGGTTACCTCGCGCCCTACATCCGCTACGGATACGAGCCGAAGGAGAATTTCTTCCTCTCCGCCTGGGCCAAGTTCAAGAACCACGAAGGATATGACCGCAACCCCATGTTCTCGGGCGATTCCTTATTGGCCCCCACCAAATTCGGCGCCCTGATCATGCACCCCAACTCTTTTTTTCCCGTAGCGCCGGACGATGACCAGAAAGCGATATCCTTCGGCGCCAAGTGGGATTTCCAGCCGTGGGAAAAGTGGCGTTGGTCCGGGGGGATTTCCCGGAGCGATGTCCGCAGCGGGAAATACAACATCGTCCAGCACCCTTGGCCCGACTCGGCTCCCGCGGACCCGGCCGCATACCGGCAACCCCCGCCCAGCGAAATCCCCGACGAGGATCACGGCGTCCAGGTGGTGGCCCGTACCCGGGTGGATTACATGGGCGAATACCATGCCCTTTTCCTGAACGCCTATCATTGGCGCCACGATTTGCGCTGGATGGGCGGGCCAGGCTTCAACGATGACTTCGATGTCAGCGATCTGGAGCTCCAGGATAACGTGCAAGCTTATAAGGGGCACCGGATAAACATCGGGGCCAACATGCGCAGGGTCTATTTCCGGTTCACCAACCCTGACGGAAGCCGGTCCAGCAATTTCGTGGAACCGGATCTCAAAGCCTACCTCTTCGGAACCTTTCTCCAGGATGAATTGACCCTAGGGACCCGCTGGAGACTCACCCTCGGAGCCAAGGCCGAAACATGGACCCTCATCAGCCCGGTCCCGGAGATTTCGCCGAGCCTGCGGCTCGCCTACCGGCCGACTCCGGACCTTACCTTTTGGGCCGCCGCTTCCCGCAGCATCACAACCCCCAGCCACGCCCATTCCGACATGGAAATACCGGTGCAGCAGGTGCCGCCGCCCTGGTACTTCCAGGCCCAGGGAGTGGCGAACCCGCCCCCGGCCGCGGGCGCTTGGGCCGCCATCGTAGGGGGAGGGACGGACGTCAAACCGACCGATTATTATACCTTGGAGGCCGGCGGGCGTGGATGGTTGGGATCCCTGCTCCAGTGGGACGGGTCGGGCTTTTACAGCTGGGTTCGGGACCAGATTTCCGTCACGCCCTTCGATGCATCCCTCCAGACCGTAGTGCCCTCCCGTGTCAATGCCGGCGGCAGAATCGTGCCCCTCTATTACACCAACATCTACAACTATGAGAGCTTCGGGGGCGAAGGCCTCATCCGGCTCTTTCCCATCCCCTTGCTCCGTCTCGAATTGTCTTATGCCCTTTTCTGGAAATACCATGTCCTGGGCCGGGAGATCCCCGGTGACACTTCCGGACGGATCGTGAAGGAAGAGGATCTGCACGGGGAGCCGCGCTGGACCCCTCGGCACGTAGGACGCGTCAAGGCCTACCTGGACCTGCCTTGGGATGTGGATTTCAGCCTGTTCGGAATCCTCTCTTCGCCATTCATGCGCGGTACCCATTTCAATTATATCACCCAGAGGCCGGATCCGATCGACGGGGTGGAAGTCGGTAAGGAGCGCGCGCAATTCCAGCTGGATGCCATTCTGCAACGGGCATTCTACCGGGACCGTATCACGGCGACCCTATGGGGGCGGAACCTTCTCGCGAGTAAACCCTATACCGAATTCTATAACCAGTACGTGTGGAGCACCTATCCGCACCAGGTGCACTGGACCTTTGGCGGCGGGCTCGAATACCGGTTTTGAGCTTTCGCCCTGGTATCTTGGCAATCTCCCCGGCCTTATGCGCCCTGCATTGAAAGGACGGCTTCCTCGACTTTCGCGAGGAGGCTTTTGACCGAAAAAGGCTTATGCAGGAAAAGGCATTTGCTGCCGGGCATATTCAAGGCGGTGAAGGGATCCTCGGAGTAGCCCGACATGAAAAGGATGGGAACGTCCGGTTGGCGATAAAGGATGCGCCTGGCCATCGCCAATCCGCCCAATCTCGGCATCACCACGTCCGAAACCACGATATCCACCCCCTGCGGTCGGGCATTGAAAACCGTCAACCCTTCCTCGCCATCCTTGGCCTCCAGGACCTGAAAGCCGCTCTTGCGCAACACTTCCGCCAACAGCCTCCTTACCGCGCCTTCATCCTCCACCAGCAGAATGGCGCCCCTCCCTTGGCTTTCCTTTCCGTTCCGGACGATGGGGAATTGGACCGGGGGCTCCGCCGCCCGGTGAGGATCGGACACACCCTCCGAAATGACCGGTAGGTGGATCTCGAATTCGGTTCCGGCGCCGGGCAGGCTGGATAGGGTAATGGTCCCGCCGCTCTGTTGGATGACGCCATAGGCGGTCGAAAGACCCAATCCCACCGAGCCGGTCGTTTGCGCCTTGGTGGAGAAAAAGGGATCGAAGGCATGAGCCGCGGTTTCCGCATCCATCCCCTTGCCGTTATCCTTGAAGGTCAAGGCCACGAAGTCCCTTGCCTCCGCTTCCGCTTTCGCGCCGGAAGGTCCCGGGAGGATCTCGCAGACATTGGAGGCGCTCGCGATGTTCAGGGCGCTTGCGGCGCTGGCTCCGGACGCGGTTCCCGCCACGCTTGCCGCGCCGACCGCCTTGGTGGTGGCCTTGGCGCTTAGGGTGCTGAGGGTGACGATTCCGCCCTCCGGCATCGCTTCCTTCGCGTTCAAGGCGAGATTCATGAGCACCTGCTCGATTTGGAACCGGTCCAACAGGACATCCTCCACATCCGGATCCAGATGGATAACGACCTGGATGCGGCCGCCCAGGGTCGAACGCAACCGGCTATGCAGGTTACGTATGATAGTATTGGGATTGGTCCGCTCCGGGGAAATCATCTGCTTACGGCTGAAGGCCAGGAGATTCTGCGTAACGGCCTCGGCCCGGTGCGCCGAGGCCAAGGCCTCGGAGAGCCACTTCTTTTGGGGGCTATCCTCCGGCGTCGATGCTTCCGCCAATTCGCAATAACCGATGATGGAAGTCAGGATATTGTTATAGTCGTGCGCCACCCCGCCCGCAAGCCTGCCGATGGATTCCATCCGGTCCGCGTCCTCGGCCCGTTTCCGATCCGTGGCGTCCCGCACCACCTTGATGAATCGTGAATGAGCGGTATCGCCCGCCAGGGGTATGACCGCCCCGGAAGCCCAAAACCGGGTGCCGTCCTTGCGTTGATGCCATCTCTCGTCCTCGGCTTTCCCTTTGGTCCGCGCCGTCTCCAATTCCCTTTCCGGGATCCCGGCCTGGACGTCTTCCGGGGTGAAAATGGTGGAAAAGGATTTTCCCAGGACTTCCTCATTCTTGAATCCGAACACGCTTTCCGAACCCAGGTTCCAACTCGAAATGATGCCCTCGGAGTCGATCATGAAAATGGCGTGATCCTTCAGGTTGTCCAGGACGGATTCGACCTTCCGCGCGGAAGCCAGGAACGCCTCCGAAGCGTCCTGTTCGTCACGGGAATCCCAAATGAGTTTCACGAAACCGGACGATTGCCCGTCCACCCGCAAGAGCGGGTATACCACGCTCGATCCCCGGAAGGTCGCCCCGTCCCTTCCGCGATACGTACCCTCCCCGCCGCCCCGCCCTTTTTCAAGGGCGGAGGCCGACTCCTTCTCCGGAATACCCATTGCGGTTTCCTCCGGGGCATTCAGGAAGGAGGCGCTCCTTCCCAGGATTTCCTCGGGGGCGAAGCCGAACAGCCGGAGGGCCTCGGAGTTCCAATTCACGATGGTACCCTTCGCGTCCAAGAGGAGGAGGGCTTGCACCCGGGCATTTTTGCCGGGCAAGGATGGGGAATCCGGTTTGTAGTCCAGGGCATCCGAGGGGAAAGGGTTGGTCTGCATTTAGACCTTTCGGGAGAGGGCGGGATCCGGGGGTATGGACAGGTTACCAGTAAACTATGAATTGGAGGGGGGTGGAGTAGGTGAATACACGCCCGGATCCGGGACCTAGGGCGCCATTCCAATCCGGAAGAGCGAAAAGTACACCCGCCTGGGGTCGAACCAGGGACCAACGGTTTAGAAAACCGCTGCTCTATCCACTGAGCTACGGGTGCTCGAAGTCGCGCCTCTCGCAAGGCGCCCCATAAGGTATGAAGCGCCACCCCACCTTGCAAGCGAATAGGGCCGGGGGCTGACCGACCGTCCCGTCCGCAAGCGGCTACTTCGGGACCCGCAAACGAAAAGGGGGCTCCCCACGGGCCCCCTTTCCTGGCACACTCCATATGAGCTTTAGCGTCCCGGTTGGGTCCCCAGGTTCCAATCGGCGCCGATTTGTCCGGATTGCAATTCGCTTAAGGTGCGCTGCAGGGCATTTTCGCACTTCTTGAGGAATTGCAGACGGGTTTCCTGCAGCGAGCATTCCTTGCGCACCACGAAGATTTCCTTTTCCGTCTCGATGAGGTTGTTCACATATTGGGGCGGCAGCCACTGGGAAAAGTGGGCCACCAGGCCCTCCAGGGTGGTGAACGCGAATTGCACCGCGTTTCCCGGGGAGGGCAGGGGAGCATAGACCGGCGCAGGCGAAAGGGCGTCGGGGTGGGCGGCGGGCGGCGGGTAAGGCCGCATCTGATCCATCATATTCGGAGTATTGGGCCCGGCGGGACATGGCGTCAAGGAAGGGAAGGGTAAAGCCGGGCCGCGATGGCTCAAATGGCCCGAAAACCGGCCAGGGCTAAATTATTATATTGCTCTATCGCCCCCTGCACGGCGCCCACTTTAAGGAAAAACCATGAAATTCGCCCCTACCGACCTGATGTTCATTCTTCCGATGATTGCGATCATCTACTTCATGATTTTCCTGCCCAAGAAGAAGGAGCAACAGGCCCTGGACAAGATGTTCGGTTCCCTGAAGAAGGGCGACCGGGTCCTGACCCATTCGGGAATGTACGGCGAGGTGGCCGCCATCAAGGATAATGTCATCACCCTGAAATTCGACGGGGTCCGGATCGACTTCAACAAGTCGGCGATATCCAAGGCCGTCGAGGAAAAAGAGGAAGCCAAGGCTTGAGCAAGACCCAGGCCGCGGCCGCCAAGCCCAAGACGAGGAAAACGGATATGGTGCTGCCCATTTATCTCTACGGACAAAAGGTCCTGCGCAAGCGCGCCCAGGACGTGGCCAAGGTCACGCCCGAATTGGCCAAGCTGGCGGAGGATATGCTCGAGACCATGTACAAGTCGGCCGGCATCGGCCTGGCCGCCCCCCAGGTGGGCCATTCCATCCGCCTCATCGTCGTGGATATCACGGGCGAGGAAGAGGAGAAGAAGCCCTACTATATGTTCAATCCCGTCGTCTCGGTGGCCAAGGGAGCCTGTTCCGCCGAGGAAGGCTGCCTCTCCGTTCCCGGCGTCTGGGCGGACGTGGAACGCCCCGAATCCATTACCGTGGAATACCTGGACCGGAGCGGCAAGCCCCAGGCCCTGCGCAATATCGACGGCCTCATGGCCCGTTGCATCCAGCACGAAATCGACCACCTCAACGGGGTGCTCTTCGTGGACAAGATCTCCAATACGGATCGGACCCTCAACGAGGGCAAACTCAAGAAGCTTTCGAAAGAGTCCAAGTCGGTTCCGGCTTAGCTTCCTGGCCGATGAAACGAACCGGACCCACGCGGCCCACAGCCGGCATCCCGGCCTCGTTGCTTTTGCTGTCCTCTTTCCTGCTCCTGACCGCCTGCACCGCAGGCCCGTTCTCCCACCGGGCCGCGTCTCCCGCCAAGGACGGAACCGCGGCCAAGGCCGATACCGCGCGGGCCGCTCCCGCCTTCACCGGGGATAAACCCTTTCCGGATTCCTCCATCACCGCGTCCCCGTCCTTCGCCGATTCCACCGATTCCCTGGGCGATGCCGGCTTCGATCCGGATAGCAACCGCACCGCCAAGGACAGCGTCGCCAAGCCGTCGCCCGCCGCCTTGGCCAACGGGATCGCCCAGCGCCCGCGCCCCAAGAACCTGCCCGATCGCGTGCACGTATTCCTGAGCCGCTCCCCCAAGCCCCTGGTCTTCTATTCCCTGGGCGACGTGCAGATCCTGGGCGAGCGGACGGATACCTCCGGCTCCGGCAAACCGCCGAAGTCCGAAAGGCTGACCACCCTCCGCGGCCGGTTCACCCTCCGTCGATCCGGCGCCGGCTACGCCATAGAGCAGCCCAATAAGGCCGCCCTCCCGGCCTCCTCGCGCAAGCTGCGCCTAATTTCGGTGAATCCCTACAACCTCCTGGAGGTGGGAGGCATGGTCTACCGGGGCGGCATGCATATCATCGGCGAAGGCAACGGGGACATCACCGCCGTGAACGTCCTGGGCGTGGAGGATTACCTCCGCGGCGTCCTGCCCTATGAACTGGGCAAGGTGGACCGGGATGCCCTGGAAGCCCTCAAGGCCCAGGCCATCGTGGCGCGCACCTACGCCTACAAGCGCATGATGCGCGCCTCGGCTTCGGACTTCCACCTGTATAACGACGTGCAGGACCAGGTGTACAAGGGCGTGCGCGGGGAATACCTGTTGAGCGATCGCGCCGTCTGGGAGACCCGGGGCATGGCGGTGACGCATTCGGACACCCTGGCCATCTGCTACTACTTCTCCACCTGCGGCGGACGCACCGCCAACAAGAGCGAAGTGTGGGGCGGGGAGATCACCCCGTACCTCATCTCCCGCCCGGACACGGACGATGTGGGGGACGCCTACTGCCAGGCCTCCAAATATTCCGAATGGACCGAGGAGTGGACCGTACCGCAATTGGCCGGCATCCTGCGCCGCAACCTGCGTTCCGCCGGCGTGGCCGACGCGCCGTCCTTCGCTTCGGTGAAAGGCATCGAGGTGACCCAGCGCGCCGCCTGCGGCCGGGTGCGCCTCATGCGCATCGACACGGATCGCGGCCCCATCCTGGTCAAGGGGGACAAGGTCCGCTGGGCCCTGCGCCCCGCCGCCACGGAAGCCAAGATCCTGCCCAGCGCGTTCTTCTCGGTGAAAATGTCGGGAGGAAAGGTGACCGCGACCGGCAAGGCCTTCGGCCACGGGGTGGGACTATGCCAGGTGGGCGCCATCGGCCGCGCGCGCGACCATCAGACCTTCCGCCAGATCATCGAGGCCTATTATCAGGGCGTCCAGATAGTCGAGTTCAAATAGGCGGAGCCGCCCGCGACAGCATCGCCATCCGCTCCTATCCGGCATATCGAGGCTAATATGGCTTGGGGGAATGCGGGTCCCCTTACGGTCTGGTTGATTCTCCGGGTACGCTTCAATCTAAGGTTACCCTTTCAACTGCAACGCTCGATAGGACCGGCTGGTTAGGCCCTGCTCCCCCAGGACATTGCTTAAGCAACGGGCCGAAGCGCGGGCCTGGATATTCGGGTTGGAGCCGTTGGCTGGTATTGGCTGCGGTTTTGAAGGAATGCAGGCCGGTCGGCCCTCGCAAGGACCGAGGCGCTTTCCCGCAGACGTGTCCGGCTGATGCCGGCAAGATAATCCACTTACAGGTAGACAGCGCGCATTTCGGGGTGGAACCCGGGTTTCTTGACGCTATTTTCCCGCCCCGCGGAATCCTTGTCAGGATCGATGGGTTGCTGCCGTCAAATGTACGATATGCTGAATAACAACAGAGAGGCGGCGGCCGGGTATCCGGCTAAACATTCACAATCATTGACGCGCATGCTGGCGTATTTCGAATCGCAATTATCCGCAATAAAATAAATCAGAGGAAATAAATGAAAAAGTTTCATTCACTGGGAGTGCTATGCTCAACTTTAACCGCGGCGGCCATGATAGGCTGCATGGATCCGGGAACATCGAACGATAATGGTGTTCCCCTATTAGGTGGACCCGTTGATACCATCGGAAGCAACGGCAAGTGGCATGGGCCGGTCCACGGACTGGCCAAAACTTCCGGAAACGTTGTGAATCCGCAGAAATACGCGGGATTTATGGGACGTTGCATTTCGACGCCTTACGGAAAATCGGCAGCCTCGGCCATCGGCAATATCGTGGTGGATGCCTGGACGGGCAGCGGCGCCTCCCAAATCGCTTCTTATGACTTCGTGCAGACGGAAAGCGAAATGACTTCGTTCCGACAGAAAACCCTCACGGCTTCCGGTGAGGTGAGCTCGAGCGTGTGGTCGGTCGATGGCAGCTATTCCAGCAGTTCCAGCAATCTGACGACCAACAGCGGCAGTTCCGTGACCATGTTGGTATACCGGTATTACTTCGGCCCCAAGGTCGTTTTCCAATCGGGCACCCTGATTCCCCTGGCCAAGAGTTATCTGGATCAGAATCGCTTCCAGGATTTCGTGAATGTCTACGGCAGCGCTTTCAATTCCGAAGTCAAGTTGGGCGGTTGGTATATCGCATCCTACCAATGGACCAAAAACTCTTCTTCATCGATTACCATCGAGGATATGAAGGCCGCGCTCTCCCTGAAATACCGGAGTCTCACCGGTTCGACTTCGGGGTCGGCCTCATTGACCGTGACGGAGAAAGCGACACTATCGTCCGCGCAAAGCCAAGTCACGGAAAAGGGCGGTTTCATCGGTACGATACCGACGCTCAGCCCCAATGGCTTGATCGATACCCCCGAGAAGCTGAAAGCGATCGATGATGGTTTCGTCAACTATTACAACACCGTCCAGAATGGGGGCTCCGGCTCTTATTCGGTCCTGGCGGAAAACTGGTATCCATACAGCTATGCCGGCTTGACCAATATCACCGCTACCGATAAGGACAAGTTTTACAACTCCACCTTCTCCTTCAAGGATCCCGCGACATTGGTGACGACGCCCACGGCCTTGACACGCGACTTCAACGTTACGACCAAGGGCAGGATCAACTTGACCTGGAATTCGTACTGCAGCTATGCCACCAGCTTTTCCCTGTATTACCTGAAGAACGGCTCGGAAGTCTTCCTGAAGAACGTGCCTCAGTATCAGACCGCGACCATCGATGCCTGGTCGGAATTGGGAACTTCGGTGTGGCCGACCCTGGGCGGCATCACCTTCCTGGTGTATGCGAACTATGATGTGCCGGGCTTCGCGCGTCTGCGTTCGACTCCGGCGATTTTCGACATGAATAACAGTCGCGGCGATCGAATCACCGCTCCGGATGGATTGTTCCCCGGCGAAAAGCTCGTATCGGCCCCATTGGCGAAATTCTCATGGGTGATGCAAACGGATGGGAATCTGGTGGAATACCAGAAAGCCGATGGTGCGGCAATTTACCGCTCGAATACCTATACCGCCGGAACGTACTTCATGATGCAGAATGACGGCAATGCGGTCTCGTATTCCCCGGCCGGCGTGAAGCAATGGAATTCCAATATCCACGCCGATGGTCTCCTCGGCCATTACTTCGTCGTGCAGGACGATAACAATCTGGTGAACTATCAGCCGAATGGCGGGGTCTCCTGGTCGAGGAGGTAATTCAATCTCACTCGCCGCAGCTTCCGGTGTCATAACCGGAAGCTGCGTCTTTCCGCCTACCCCCCGTTACGTTTTTTCGGATACCTGTCATCGAACCCCAAGGAATAATCAAATGAAAACCCCGACGATTTTTTCCGAGGGTATCCGCGGCATTCTGCTGATCTGCCTCCCCATCACCGCTTTGATGGGTTGCCTGGAGGGGAATGCCCCCCAGACCGGCCCCGAAACGTCCATCGGGAATGACGAAGGATCCGCCGGCGACTCGGATTACACGGGTTCGTTATTCGGATCCGAAATCAGGTACAAGGTCGCCAATGGGGAAAAGCTTTTCCAGGGGGACATCCTCCTGACCGATAAACAGCTTGAAGAGGGCGGTCTTTCCAAGGTAAGCGGAGCGGGTTGCAGCACCCTCGGCTACCGTTGGCCCAACAACGTGGTTTTCTACAACATCGATCCGACCATGCCGAACCAGGCCCGGGTCACCCAGGCGATTGCAATGTGGGAGGCTTCCACCCCGGTGCGATTCATCAAGGTGACAAGCTCCGCCAACTACATCACTTTCAGGTGGCACGAATCGAAATGCAATTCGAATGTCGGAATGCAGGGCGGGCGCCAATACATTTCCTGCGCGGACTGGGGCGTGGCCGGCAACTTGGCGCATGAAATCGGCCACGCCTTGGGGTTATTCCATGAGCAGACCCGAGCCTCGCGCGATAACGACATCGAGGTGCTTTATGACAATGTCAAAAAGGAGGAATGGGCCGGTTTCGACACCTACGGATCCGATTTCCCCTTCAATCCAGTGTGCGTAACCGGGTTCGATAGCGGCCCCTTCGACTACAATTCAATAATGCTCTACTCCTCCTTCAACAGCAGCATAGCGATAAATTCGAAATTGCCGATCATGTGGAGGAGGAGCGATCATTACACCTGGGTCGGGCAGCGCTCGGGGCTTTCCGCCGGGGACATCGCCGCCGCCTCCTTCATCTATACGCCCACCTGGAACAAATATCCCGGTACGGCGAATGACATCGCGGCCGGCGGCGATGGGAGCGTCTGGGTCATCGGCACCGATTACCTCAACGGTGGCTTCAGCATCCAGAAATGGAACGGAACGAACGGCTGGACCAAGGTTAGCGGGGCGGCCGTGAGGATTGCGGTTGACAGCAAGGGCATCCCCTGGGTCGTGAACAGCAACAACAATATTTTCAAGGGAGCCAAGGATGGGCTGTCCTGGACGGAAATGCCCGGGCGGGCCACGGATATCGGTATCGGCCAGGGCGACGCAGTATGGGTCACTGGGACCGATTGGGGCAACGGCGGTTACTCCATCCAGAAATGGAACGGGACCGGATGGACCCCCCAGGTAGGCAGGGGGATCCGGATATCAGTCGGACCGAAGGGTCCGTGGGTAATCAATTCGGCCTTGAGCATTTATGAATTCAACGGGAGCGCTTGGATCCAAAGGCCCGGCTCGGCGAACGATATCGCCGTCGCAGCCTCCGGGCAGGTGTTCATTATCGACAATGCCCCGATTGCCGGCGGTTTCCGAGTCCAACAATGGACTGGGCTGAGCTGGGTGCCTACCTTCGGCGCAGGGACGAATATCGCGGTTTCCGCGACCGGTAAGCCTTGGATTTCCAATAACGTCGGGAACATTTTCAGCTGGTGAGGATTCCGGTTCCGTACCATTGGGTTTGGGACCGGCTCCATTCAGGTCCAAATAAATGCAATGGCAGGGTTATTTTGACGATCCTGTTTTACTTGTCGATTTTTTCCGCCCCCTAATCCGGTTTCGTGAGCGGGACGGGGGCCTGCGCTGGGGTGGGTATAATCATGCGCTACCGCCCAAATAAAATCATAAGCCGGTGCGTTTTCACCTTGTGAAGCGAAATGACGCCATAAATAATGGAGCGTGAAGCGTTGGCCCAACTTCGTATTCGTGGCATAAGCCAGATTCGCATGGGGATCCGGGAGTGTATTCGACGCCGCTTTGGAGTTCAGCTTTCAAAAGCGACGCTTAGGCCGCGAACCTGGACGACGGATTGAAGGAGCCTATTACCGAAGAATGTTCTCGAAGCGCCCGGATGCCCGGATTCAGAACCGGTAACCGACCCCGATCAAGGGATCGATCCCGAACGTCCACGCCCGCGACGCGGTGCTATGCTCCTTGAGGAACCCGGCCGTTCCGGCCGCGCCCAAGGAGAGGGAAACCCTGCCGGGAAAGGTCAGCACATGCCGCACGGGCAGGGAGAGCTGGAATACGTTGGCGAGATAATCATTCCGCAGGGACGCTCCGCCGCCTTCGGTTTCCACCGGCCCGCTGGAGAAGCGCAGATCCGAAACCGATTGCCAGGCCAGGTTCCAGGCGGCCGCGCCGCCTACGGAAACCATGCCGAAACGCCAGCGCAGGAAAAGCGCGTCCAGGGAAAAAGCCGCGCGGAACAGGCGGAGATCGTTCTCCAGGGAATTGCTCTTGAAAGTCCGGTAGCCAAACCCCAGGTCGAAGGTCTGGATCCAGTCGAAGGACTGGTGGGCATAGCCGATTTGCAATAGGGGAACCCGGATCACGTCGGAGAGCCCTGCATCCAGGAACCCCACCTGGAGGCCATGGGGGTTCCAGACGAGATCCCGGCCGCCCTTTTCCGCCAGGATCGACTTCGGCCTTTTCTGGAAGTCCGCGGCCGATAGGGTCGCCTCCCGATCCCAGGTCAGGTCGAGGGTCTTCACCATGGACGCGTTCTTGCCCGGATAGGAAAGGATGTAGCGCCCCGCGGGAAGCATATAGGTCACGGTATCCCTGCCCGTCATCCAGGTCTGGTAGGCCAGGGAAAAAGTGCGGGTCTCGTAGATTTCCAGGGGACCCCAAGGCAACCCGGCCAGATGGACCCGGTTGCCGCCTCCGTTCAACCGGACCAGGACCGGATCCGATTCCCCGACCAGATCGAAATCATAGGATGGATTCTGCGCCGATGCCCGGCCGCCGACCTTTTCCATCCGCGTGGTCTCGCGCGCGTAGTCGAAGGCTTCCATCAGGGTCACGGCATTGTCGGCGTTGTAATCCGCCATCCCCTTCAACCCGTTCATGAAATGGTGGGAGAAGACCGCGCCCCGGTATTCCTCGCTCTCCTGGGCCTTTTCCCCGCGGGAGCTGGCGCTCAGGATGATGGAGCCGCGGCTCTGGAGACTCTCCTCGATCTGGATCTTGCCTTCGTCCAGGTAGGCGCCTCCCTTCTGCCGCAGGAAGTCGCCGGACTCGCAGGCGTCCAGGATCATGATGCGGATGTCCCCGCCCAGGGAATTGAACTTGGAGGTGATCTCCGCCCGGGAGAACTTCTTGCCCTGGATATGCAAGGCGTCGGCTCCGCCGTGTCCGGAATAGAAGAAGACCACCAGGGTCTGGGAACCTGATTTCTCCAGTTCCTTGACGCGCCCGGCCACTTCGTCCATCGCCCCCTTGATGCGATCCAGGGAGGCGTCTTCCAGCAGGTAGATGCGATCCTTATCGAAGAGACCGGACTGCCGGAGCAGCGCCGCCATTTCCTTGGCGTCCCGGGCGGCATAGCGCAGGGGGCGATCCTCTTCCAATCCGTGGTTGACCCCTACGATCAGGGCGATGCGTTGCACGTCGCCCAAAGCGGCGGAATGCATCAGCAGGGCGATGTGGAAAAGGAGGAACGATGCGAATCCGGGCTTCAAATCCGAATCACTCCGGATGCTTCATGCGGAATTGGACGACCGTGGCATGGGGCACGGCCCCTTTTGCCCCCTGGATGGCCGCCTTGGCCTCGGCCGGGCTCAATTCCGCTTCGGAGGCGACGACCCAGACCGATTGCTTTTTCCAATTCCCCTTGAGCAGGATTTTCTGGGGGGGTTGCGTCCACCGCGTAGCGGCCGGCCAGGCCAGGGAGGGGCCTTCCCGCCCGGGAAAGGGGTGCAGGTCGGCTTCGTCCTCCTGGTACCAGACCTGGACGTGGCGGGGCCCAGGGCTGCGGTAGGAAAAGGAAAGGGTATCCGAATCGGCGGCCAGCCCGGTCTCTCCCGGTTCCAGATCATGGGAGCCGATCCGCAACAGGACCTCGAAAGCCTCTCCGCCTTTTTCCCGATGGGCTGGTCCGGTCGAACCCAGGCCGGGGAGGAAGCGCAGGAGACCGATCCCCAATACCAAGGTCATCGCCAAGGCATAGAGTGGGCGGGCACGGGGTGATGCCAGGGTCGCGAACCATTCCCCCATCCCGGACCAAATCGAAGCGGCACCGTTTTCCGTTCGGGACGGAGACGCTTCATGGCGCCGGGCCATAGAAAGCGATTCCAGGTCCCGGAAAGAACGGGAGGGGACTTGGGCCTGGGCCCGTTGCATATAGGCGGAAAGTTCCGGAGACGCCGCGATGCGTCGGCGCAGATCTTCCGCTTCGGCTCCCTGGATTTCCCCCAAGAGAAGCCGCTCGATTTCCCAGAATGATGCGTCTTTATCCATATGTCCCAACTTCAGTTGTCCCGAGAGGTTGTCGTTCCCTTAGACGTCGGCAATGCGCCCATCCTGACAGCCATGCCCTTTTTGAAACGGGACAGGATCTTGGCGATGGCCTCCTGGCTTTTCCCCACCACTCCGCCGGCCTCCTTGTGGGTGAGGCCCTCCGCCAGGGTCAGGAAAAGGATCTGCCTGATTTCCGGCTTGATTTCCCCCAGGATCCGGTCCAGGTCGACCTTGGCCAATTCCCGGTCTCCGGCTCCCGTCAGGTTGGCTTCCACGGCCGGATCGAAATGTTCCTCCGCCAGGGATGCGCGCCTTTTCCGGGTGCGCAAGTGGTCCAGGCAGGTATTGACCGCGATGCGGTAGATCCAGGAACTCATCTGCGCGTCCTCCCGGAAGGACTCCAGGTGGCGATCGATTTTCAGGAAGGTTTCCTGGGTCAGATCCTCGGCCTCATCGCGGTCATGGATATAACGGCGGCAGACCCGGAAGACCATCGGGGAATATTTCCTGAATAGGGGTTCGAGTTCGGCGTGCATAGGGTCTGGTTGGTCTGCGCTGCCCGGTTCAGTCGGCGGAAATCACGTACGCGTCCATGGAGAAGAAGAAGGGCGCCTCCGGCGTCCCGCCCGAACCGATCTCGAGGTAATAGGGATCCGTCGGTACGGGGATGTCGTCCCAGCGCGCCACGGTTCCGGAATCCACGGCGGTCACCCAACGGGACTCCGCGATCCGGTCCTTGGGATTTTCGGGATTCCCGCCGCCGCGGATTCCCATCCATAGCCTGCCGGGCTTCCCGTTCCGTTCCTTGCATAGATTCAGCTCCAGGCTCACGCGTTTGCCGGCCGCTCCCGCGATGGCGAACACCATGGCGCCGCCCGCCTGGTAAACCGATATGGAATCGCCCGAAGCCGGCCCCTTGAAGGCGAGAAGGCCGCCATCCCCGGGCCGGAGGTACAGCTGGTCCTCGGCGCATCCGAACCGCTTGGTCCCGCCCAATCCGACATGGGTATCCCGCCCGCTTCCCTGGGAGGCCGAAAGGATTTTCCCCGCCGAGTCCGGAGGAACCGGCTCCAGGCCGTCCCTGGGGAAAAGTTCGAGCGGGCTCCGCGGACGGTAGGCCGAAGCGGGCAGGAAGGACTCGCCTCCGGCGTTCCCGAACCGGATCCCGATGACCGTACCGCTGCGGTTACGCGCCAGGATGATGCGCTCGAGCGAAGCCCCGCTCACCGCCTCCGAGTCGCCGATGGGACGGAACTCCCGCTCGGCCGATCCGGGCAGTTCCAACTTAAGGATGCCGTCGGATCCGGTGAGCAGGGCCGAATCGCCTCCGTACTGGAGCCGGAGCGGCAATGCGTCCGCGAACGCGCCGCTGATCGGGACCCCGCCCAACGCGGCCAGGGAATCCACCATCCGCGCCACCGCGTCCGTCCGGGCCAGGGAATCCGCCTTCGGCGAAACCCATCGATCATCGTCCGCGTATAAAAGGAGTTTCCGGATGCGGCCTCCCGCTTCCGGAACGAACTCGAATTGCATGGCCCCGTCCATGGCATAGAATCGAAGGGCATCCGTCGCGGAGAGCCGGTACAGGCCTTTTCCGGAGACCTCCGCCCACAGACCGCCCTTACGATATACCACGGTGATGGGATGGAAGGCGCGGTAGTCGTACCCGCCGGTCAGGCGGGCATACGACGTATCCGGAAGGGAGACGGGCTTGAATTCCCGGACCGGCAGCGCGAGCGGCGCGCTGGGCGGATTGAAATACGCCTCCGTTTCCCCGAGGTCGATGATGATGGAATCCGCGGAGCCCAGCACCCGGCAGTCGTATTGCTCGTCGCAGTACATGAAATTGTATCCGCGCTTCAGCTTCTCGATCCCGTCGACCCGGAAGGATCCGGACTTCTCCGCGTCCAGCACCGTCTGCATGCCGGCCTGATCGGGAAAGTACAGGACGGAATACCAGCGGCTCTTTCCCGCGACCCAATCCTCCCCCGGCGTGTCGAATCCCTGGTATGGATATTCCATCCAACCCTTCTTGGCCGCCTCGCGCTGCACTTGCAGCAGACCGAACAGATAGGCGCTGTAGGCCAGGGTCTCCCGGACAAGCCACTTCTGGTATTGCGCTTCCTTGCCTGGGATGGGAACCAGTTTGCGCCAATCCTGGTATTCCAGGGCGATGGCATGCCCGGGAACCTGCCATGAGGTCACGATTTCCTCCTGGGCCTTTTTGCGTAATGCGAAAAAGTTCTCCCATTCGTTGTAATTGCGCATGATGCGGTAGCGCCAGTAGAGGAGGTCCGGATAGATGCCGGCCTCCTGAGGGCTTCGGCCGAGGTAGACGGTATCCAGGATCGAACCGTGCGAATAGACGATGGTGCCCATGGCATCCACGAAATAGGTGTCCTTGACGGGAACCCGGTTGGGAAGAAGGCGTGAGTAGGCGTGGAGGGAATCCAGGAAGGCGGTGTAAAGCACTTTCATCGAATCGACCGCATGCTCCCGCGCCTCCAGCTCCGGATTGATGAGACGATCCAGGACCCCATTGTGGTTCCCGTCGGAATACAGCCAGAATGCGCCGATGACGGGATCCTTGGACAGGGCGATCCCGTCCTGGGGTGGATGGGTCATGTCCAGGGAGAATCGGTAGGGAGCGGCGACGCCGACCGTGCTCTTGTCGAACGCGTGCCCGAAGATATGCGGTCCCATGGATTGCCATACCAGGGAGACCTGGGGATTGCTGAGCTGGAGGAATCGCCTGGAGCTCAGGGCGGAGTCGTGTTCATTCGCGGCGCGGCCGTGGAAATCGGCCAGGGAGGTATTGTTCCTATCGTCGTGGGGATCCACCAGGCCATGTTCGTTCAGGCAGGAGACAAGGGCAAAACAAGAGGCGATAAGGCCCGGGAAGGCGAGTTTGGAGGCGGGCATTTCGGCTTTCTGATTCGGAAAGGAACGGGAAGGTGAATATCTAACCTTTGAGCGGGAATCCGACAAATGGGGCGACGGGTATTTCCAACCGGGACCCGGGGGTTTATGCCCAAACTCTCCAACGATCCCTATTACGGCTCCCTTTTTGGGTATTCCGGGTCGTGAAAGCCGAACCCGGTGAAAAGCGCGTCAGGATTGGGATACTGATGACGTCCAAGAAAGCGTGATCAACTCCGGTAATACTTATGTTTGCCGGCACCTGAAATCGAAAAAAGAGAAAAAGGACCCTGAAAATGCGCCGAATCCTTCAAATCACCTCGCTTTTTGCGGCGTGCAGTCATGGTGTAATCCACGCCTCCTTCAAGTATGGATACGGGGACAACCCTTGCACGGTGACCATCGCATCCATCGCGAAGGAAAAACCATTCGGGTTCGTAAGCGGCGAAGGTCTATTGATCCAGTATGATTACGCCTGCCCGGATGGCATCAGGTATTCCGTCAAGACCCGGCAAAGCAAATACGGCGAAATCTCCTCGCAACTGGGAACCCCGACCCCGGTGGAAATCACCAAAGCCAATCCATGCATGCCGGCAGTCATCAGCGACGACAAGCCTCCGACCTACGACGAAGTGAATAAGAAAATCGTCGTTTATTACAACACCTTCCCCGGGGTTGAAACTTGCCCGGATTTGACCCTGCAGGCTTCCGTGGGCGCTTACGCGACATATCCCTTCCCGACAAAGGCCGGATCCATAGTCCAATGGTCAAGCACCGGGGAGGTTGTCTCATCCAACAATGCCTCGGAAAAATACGTTTCCGGTGAATATGCGGTATCCCTTCCATATGGAAACAGGGTCATCCCCGCGAAGACCTTTCAATCGGTCTCCGGCGTCTGGCAGGACAACGACACCAAAATCGACAATTCGAGATGGTTCGCCAAAATCACCTCCCCGGACCCGAAGTACTTCGCGATCGTGCATTTGCTGCCCGGATTCACGGATGGGGATTTTTACAACAAGCCATTGGTGATCGGAGATGCCTTCGATCCCACCAACAGCCGGGGCCTGACGAGCGATGCGAAGGTGCCCGATTACGTGCTCATTTCGAATTCCGTCCAGTACCAGAACCTCCTATCCAAAGCGGGTCCGAGATCAAAAGGGTACGACGTCTATTTCCTGGACTTTTCCCAGGGAGCGGGAGATATCCATATCAATGCCAAGCTGGAGTTGAAATTCATCGAATGGCTTTCCGAGCGGGCGAAATCGAAGATCATCGTGAGCGGAATCAGCATGGGCGGAGTCATATCGAGGCTGGCGCTGCTTTACTCCCTGCCTCAGAACAGCGGAGCGAATCCCCCTCAAGATCTCGGGAGAAGGGTAAAAGGCTTTTTATCCATCGATGCGCCCATGCAAGGAGCATCGGTATCGAGCGATTTGCAGCGGGCGATGTATGAACTGAGCGGAACCACAATCGCCATTTTCGCCGACTATACCGGCCTTGGAAGCTCGGCTCGAGATTCCTGGGCTCAAATGTCGGCGCCGGCATCCCAACAATTGTTGTATGACCATTTTTATGCGGTCGGCACCTCCTCCGAAGGCCATGACGCTTTCTACGCCCACCTCAAGAAATTGGGGGGCTACCGGAAAGACATACCATCGGCCGCGATCGCTTACTCGAACTTTTACCAGAATTCCTATCCCGGAAACAATGTGCAGAAACAAGTCCTGGAAATAGACCCCCCAGGCCTCGCGGTACGTCATGTTTGGGCGAGGAACCATGAATTCGATCCCGGATCCTCGGCCGACTGGTATTGGAGTTGCTTTAAGGGCAAATCGATCCCCACCCTCAAGGCCCTTTATTTCGATAATCCGGTGGAGAGATTCAAAGGGACGTTCATCCCGATCCAATCGGCACTGGATTTGACCGCCCCGGTTCCCGCGAACTCCTGGCCCTCCAATTATTCGCTTTCCGCCAATTCCCCCTTCAACTTCGCGTATTACATGAAGAACACCTACAATGGGTACTGCGACCTGAACAACACCTGCAGACAGCTCGATGCGGCCAATAAGCGCACGACGATCGAAGACAAGCGGTTCACCCATATGGTTTTCGACAAGGCCCTGATGACCAATATCAACAATGCCTTGGATCGGCTCGAGGCCTCATCGGTTTCGCTGAACAACGACAAGTACGATGATTTGCTGTTCTTCGATCCCGCTACCGCCAGCATATCCGGCGCATGGTCCTTGGGAACGGGATTCCAGAAAATCGGGGGAATGAGCTATGACGCATTCCAATCGACGGACAGGGATTACCTCTACCTCGGCGACTTCGATGGGGACGGACTCACCGATATGGGATTTCTTGACCCCACGAACGCGTTCAAGGTGGGCAAAT
Source organism: Fibrobacterota bacterium (assembly GCA_028287465.1). GTDB lineage: Bacteria > Fibrobacterota > Fibrobacteria > UBA11236 > UBA11236 > Chersky-265. Next base: position 57,505 of record JAQBPO010000050.1, on the reverse strand, counting down.
CGAACGGCGGCATGTTCGGGATGATGTCCACCTGGATCGGCGCCAATGGCTTCGGAGACAGGTCCGGGAAGCATTATGTCGGGGATTTCAACGGCGACGGGAAGGACGATCTGCTTTATTTCCAGATCGGCGGGAACTCCCTCCATGTCAATCTGTCCACCGGGTCGGGATTCGGAGCCGCGGGATCCGGCATGTGGATCCCCAGCAACGGTTTCGGTTCGCTCAAGAGCCGGTACTATCCCGCGGATTACAATGGCGACGGGAAAACCGACCTGGGTTACTTCGAGTCGGACCAATCCTTCTTCGTGACCCTTTCCACGGGAACCGGATTCGGCGCGCCGGGTTCCGGACAGTGGTTCGTGGGCGGAAACTTCGGCAATACCACGGTAACGCCATACGTGGGCGACTTCACCGGGGACGGGCGGGATGATCTCATGATCTTCTCCTACCCCTCGAATTCCATCTGGGTGCTGCCGTCCAAGGGAAACGGTTTCGCGGCAAGTCAGCAATGGGCGGCGGCGAATGGGTTCTTCTCGACGCCGAACTATTTCCCCGCGGACTATGACGGTGACGGGATTTGCGATCTCGGCTTCTACGACAAGGCCCAGAACACCTTCTGGGTGAAGACCGCCAATGCGAACGGAACCGGGTTCGGCCCCCATTACGCCTGGACGATTCCCAACACCTACGGCAATATCATCGGCCGGTTCATGCCGACCTACAAGAAGAAGCGCATCGTCATCAATTGATGGCCGGTCCGGGGAAGCCGCCCTTTCAGGGGCTTCCCGCTTCCGTTCAGCCCCCGCCCAGGAATTTCACGATTTCCACCTCGTCGCCATCCTGCAGCAGGGTGGCCGCGTAGGCGGATTTGGGCGGGACCTTGCGGTTATGCTCCACCACCACCTGATCGATCTTCAGACGGTAGAACCGGATCAGGTTTTCCAGGTTCATGCCCGTTTCCAACTCGGCGTTCTGGCCGTTCACTTTGACTTGCATAGGCTGGGAAAGATACAAATGCGGCCGGCCAAGGCCGATACGAGCGGCCCCTCAAGGCCGCTTCAGGATCTCGCTGATTTTGGTCCCCAGCTGCTCCGGGCGGAACGGTTTCTGCAGGTATTCGGTATCCTCGTCCAGAACGCCCTGGTGCACGATGTCCTTTTCCGTATATCCGGACATGTAGAGCACCTTGGCCCGGGGCCGGAGCCGGCGGAACCCCTCCGAAAGCCTGCTTCCGCCCATGCGCGGCATGACCATGTCCGTAAGCAGGAGATGGATTTCATCCCCGAAGTCCTCCGACACCTTGAGGGCCTCGACGCCGTCCCGGGCCTCCAGGACCCGGTAGCCCCGCAGTTCCAGGGTGCGGCGGATGAACCCCCGCACCGAATCCTCGTCCTCGACCAGCAGGAGGGTCTCCTTCCTTTGGCCGTCCGCCTTGGCGGAGGCCTGATCCGCCGGGGCCTGGATTTCCGGCTCCGTCATGGGCAGGTAGACGCGGAAGACGGAACCCTCGCCCGGTGCGCTCTCCACGGCGATGGCGCCGCCGCTCTGCTTGACGATCCCGTAAACGCTGGATAGGCCGAGGCCCGTTCCCTTGCCTACGGATTTGGTGGTGAAGAAGGGTTCGAATATCCTCGCCATGACGTCCTCGGCCATGCCGGAGCCCGTGTCCTTCACCGCCAGCATGACATAGGGCCCGGGGCGGTTCTCCAGGTGGCTGGCCACGTAGGAGTCGTCCAGGATCACGTTGGCGGTCTCCAGGGAAATGCGGCCGCCGTCCGGCATCGCGTCCCGGGAGTTGAGGGTGAGGTTGAGGATGACCTGCTGGATCTGCCCCGGGTCCGCCTTGATGCGGCCCAGATCCGGGGCGGGAAGGCTTACCAGCTCGATGTCCTCGCCGATGAGCCTCCTGAGCATATTGTCCATCTCCGACAGGACCCCGTTCAGGTCGATGATCTTGGGCGCCAGGATCTGCTTGCGGCTGTAGGCCAGCAGCTGGCTCGTCAGCAGGGCGGCGCGCTCCCCGGACTTGCGGATCTCCTGGAGGAACTCCCGTAGCTCGTCCGTTACCTGGGGCATCCCCAGGGCCAGATCCGCGTAGCCGTTGATGGCCGTGAGCAGGTTGTTGAAGTCATGGGCTATGCCGCCGGCCAGCTTGCCGATGGCCTCCATCTTCTGGGCCTGGCGCAGGTGCGCCTCCGTTTCCTTGAGCTGGGAGAGATCCCGCGTGACCGTGGCCATGGCGAACGGCTGTCCGGACTGCCGATCCTTCAGGATGAAAACGTTGAGCCAGACCGGTATGGCCGCCCCGGAGCGGAAGTGCCGGAGCCGCAGCTCCCCCTCCCAGTTCCCGTCCCGGGAAACCGCCTCGGTGATGGGAGCGAGGGAGGCCAGGTCCTCGGGGAAGTAGAAGTCCTCGCCCTTCAATCCCGCCAGCGCGGAGAAGGCGTCCAGGCCCACCAAGCGGCGGCCGGCCGCGTTGATGTACATGGGAGCGCCCTGCAGATCGCCGATGCCGATGAAGTCGGAGCTCTCTTCGACCAGGGACTGGAACTTGTGGATTTCGCGCTCAGCGTCCCGCATCGCGGTGATGTCTCGGGAGACCGCCAGGAACCGCTCGGGCCTGCCGTCGGCATCCGATATGCAGGTCACGATGATGTCGAACCATTTGGGCGTGCCGGTCACCACCGTGGGGAACTCCCCCTGGAAGCGCCCCGTGCCGGTCTCGCGCGCGGTCGCGAACGCCGCCACGGCCTCCCGGCGGTAGGGTTCCCGCCACATCGAGACGTAGTCGCGGTTCCGGAAGGGCTCGAAATCGCAGATCTCCAGGAGCTCCATCCCGCCTTCGTTCATGGAGCACAGCCGGCCGTCGGAATCGATCACCTTGATGCAATCCGGGCTGTTGGCGATGATGGTGCGGTTGAAGGCCTCGCTGGCGCGCAAGCGTTCCGCGTCCATCCGCGCCTGGGAATCCTTCTGGCGCCTCAGCCCGTCTATCTCCAGCCGGGCGCCCACGCGGGCCAACAGCTCCCGGCTCGAGAACGGCTTCACCAGGTAATCGTCCGCGCCGGAAATCAATCCTTCCACGGTGGCCTCCTCGCCCGCGCGCGCGGAAAGCAGGATGCTGGGGATGCCGGCCGTGCGGGCATCCTCCCGGAGCGCCTTCAGCAATCGGAATCCGTCCATGTCCGGCATCATGACGTCGCTCAGGATGAGGGCGGGAGGGCATGCCAGGGCGGATGCCAGCGCTTCCGCCCCGTTGGCCACCGGCTCCACCTTCCAATTCTCCTCCAGGATGCGCGCCACGTAATCGCGCATGTCCCGGTTGTCTTCCGCCAGCAGGATGCGGGCGGGATCCTTGGCCACCTCGGCGCGGACGGCGTCCGCGGGGACCGGGTCGTCCCGGTCCGAGAGCAGGCCGGCGGCCTCCTGGAAGAAGGAGGTCGCCTCGGAGCCCTGGGAACGCAGGGTCGCGGCGGGGCGCACCCTATCGGCCGGCAGGTGCAGCATACCCATGGGGATGGCCACGGTGAAGGCCGTGCCGCGGCCGACCGCGCTTTCCACCCGGACGTAACCGCCGTGCAGCTTGGCCAATTCCTGGACCAGGGCCAGGCCGATGCCCGAACCCTCATGGGTGCGGGACTGCGCCCCCTGCACGCGGTGGAATCGCGTGAAGACCCGCGGCAGCTCCTCCTCCGGGATCCCCACCCCTGTATCGCTCACCTTCAATTCGACCTGGTCGCCGCTTTCCCGGAGCGAAACCGAGATCCCGCCCGCGAAGGTGAACTTGAGCGCGTTGGAAAGCAGGTTGAGGACGATCTTCTCCCACATGTCCCGGTCCACGTGCACGGGCCGCGAAAGCGGAGGGCAATCGACCCGGAACTCCAGGCCGCCCTTGCCCATGGCCGAACGGAAGACGCTGGCCAATTCGGCGGTATAGGCCGCCAGATCCGTGGCGGTGAAGGCCGTCTCGATGCGCCCGGCCTCGATGCGCGAGAACTCGAGCAGGTTGTTGACCAGCTTGAGCAGGCGCAGGCCGTTGCGGTGGATGAGTTCCTGCCTCTCGCGCTGCCCGTCCGCCAGGGGATGGATCGGATCGTTGAGGCTGTCCTCGAGGGGGCCGAGCATCAGGGTCAGGGGCGTGCGGAACTCGTGGCTCACGTTGCTGAAGAAGGCGGTCTTGGCGCGATCCAGTTCCGCCAGGGCCTCCGCGCGTTTCCGTTCCTCCTCGTAGGCCTGGGCGCTGGCGATGCTGGAGGAAATCTGCGCGGCGATGAGTTCCAGGAAGCTCCGGTAATCCTCGTCCCACGGGCGATACGGATTGAGCCCTACGATGAGCAGGCCGGCCCTTCCGGTGCGGCCCGCGGGGGCGATGGGCACGGCCACCATTTCCTGGGGAGGCCGGTCCCAGGCCCCGCCGGGAAGCGCCTCCGCCCCGAAGCGGGCGCCCGCATCGGCCAAGCGTTGGAAGGTACGGTCCCGGAGCGCTTGCGCGAAAGGCCAGGAGGATCCTACCGTCAGGGAAGCGACGGCGCGGGCGGCCGGGTGCCCGTCCCGGATCCCCGATGCGCCCGCCAGGATCGCGGATTCCCCGTCCGGGGCCGCCATGTAGACCATGGCGAACGGCAGATCCCTGGTTTCCGTCGCGAAGGACTCCACGCTCCGCGCGCATACGTCATTCAAGGTCCGCGCGCTGGTGGTGCGGGACGCCAGGTCGCGCAGCAGGGACATGCGCCTGGCCCCGATGATGCGCTGGGTCTCGTCGGAATTGGCGCAGAAGATGCCGCCCGCTCCGCCCAGATCGCCGGGAACGGGACTGTAGGAGAAGGTGTAGTAGGTCTCCTCCGGGTATCCGTGGCGCTGCATGATGAGGAGCAGGGCCTCGTCATAGGTCCCCTCGGTGCCGCCCATGGTGGCTTTCGCGCGCGGGCCCACCTGATCCCAGATTTCCTTCCACACCTCGGACGCGGGCTGGCCCAGGGCCTGGGGATGCTTGCCGCCCACGATGGATTTATAGGCGTCGTTGTAGAGGTTGATGAGCCGATCGCCCCACCAGACGAACATGGGCTGGCGCGAGGTGAGGATGATGCGGAGGCAGGTCTTCAGGTTCTGGGGCCAGAGCCCCGGCTCCCCGAGCGGGGTAAGGCCCCAATCCATCGCCCGCATGCGCGCGCCCATTTCCCCGCCGCCCGCGAAGACGTCGTGGATGGGATCCTGGGGCAGGGTCGCGCTCGGAATGGGGGGCATAAGCGCCTTTCGGGAAACTTCGAATGGGCATTTTCCCGGGCTTCGGCGGCTGGGCCGTACGGCCCCGGGCTATCGGTGATCTAAAAGATTGATGGGCCGGTCGGAAGCGGTATCAGCCTTTTCCGGTTCCGGGCGCGAATTCGAGCGCCCCGGCCTCCCGGTTCCTCTGGGACAGGACCTCGCGGACCTTCACGGAGAGATCCTTGGGCGAAAAGGGCTTTTGGATGAAATTCGAGGTCGCCTCCAGCACTCCGTGTCGGACGATGGCGTCATCCGTGTATCCGGACATGTAGAGAATGGCGGTTTCCGGCCTGATCGCGCAGACATGGTGCGCCAGTTCCTGGCCCCCCATTCCGTTCATGACCACGTCGGTCAACAGCAGGTGGATGGGGCCGTCGTGGCTCTCGGCCACCTCCATGGCCTTCTCCCCGCTGCCGGCCTCCAGGACCTGGTAGCCCAGCTTGGCCAGGATGGAATTCGCGAGCTTCCGGACCACGTCCTCATCCTCCACCAGGAGGACGGTCTGCCCGGCGTCCGCGGTGAGCGGCATTTCCTGGCGGCGAGAGGGATGCTCCTGGAGGTGATGGTTGGCCTCCTGGCTCACCAGGGGGAAATAGATCCGGAAGGTCGCTCCGTGCCCGGGCTCGCTTTCCACGCTGATATGGCCCCCGCTCTGCTTGACGATGCCGTAGACCGTGGAAAGGCCCAGGCCGGTCCCCTTCGCGATGGGTTTGGTGGTGAAGAACGGCTCGAACAGGTGATCCTGCACCGCCTTGCTCATGCCATGGCCCGTATCGCTCACGGAGAGCAGGAAGTACCGACCCGGCCGGATCTCCTCGCCGAAACCGATCTCCCCCTCGCTTACGTCCGCCTCCCGGGTCTTGATGGTGACCTTGCCTCCCTTGGGCATCGCATCGCGCGCGTTCACCGCCAGGTTCAGGATCACCTGCTCCACCTGGCCCGGATCCGCCTTGACCACGCTCCCGTTCCCGTCCAGATCGATCACCAGTTCGATATCCTCGCCGATGATGCGCTTCATCATGGCATGCATGGTCCCGATGGTCTCGTTCAGGTTGAGGATCTTCGGCTTGAGCATCTGCTTGCGGGAATGGGCCAGCAACTGGTTGGTCAGGGAAGCGGCGCGCCTGCCCGCTTCGAGGATCTCTTCCAGGATCGGTTTCAACGGATCGCCGGCCGCCGCCATGCCCAGGCCCACCTCGCTGTAGCCGTTGATGGCCGTGAGGAGGTTGTTGAAATCGTGGGCGATCCCGCCCGCGAGCCTGCCGATGGCCTCCATCTTCTGGGACTGGCGGAGCTCGGCCTCGGCCTTCCGGATTTCCGTCACGTCCTGGGAGATGCCGATGATGTATTGGACCTTGCCTTCCGCGTCCTTGATGGGCATGGCCCGGTTGATGACCTGCCTCTCCGCGGATTCCGCTCCGTTGCGGTAACGGAGCAGCATGGGAGGAACGACCAGGCCCCTTCCGGCCAGTTCCCGGGGGGTCTTCCCGGCGGGGATGGCATTCCCGTCCTCATCGTAAATGCGGATATCGTGCCGCCACGCCTCGGCATCCTCGCCGGAGGAGGCTTCCATCAGGGCTTGCGGGGAAGGGTAACCGATGAGCGACGCCGCGGCCCGGTTCAGGTATTCGACCCGGCCCGAGGGATCGTGCACGATGATGGCGTCCGTGATCCCTTCCAGGATGGTCTCCAATTGCTGCCGGGACCGCCGCAACCGCTCTTCGGATTCCCGCAGGTTGCGGTGGAAGAGCAGATTGTTGAGGGTCATGGAAATCCGGTACGCCACCTCCTTGAACAAGGCGCGGTCCTCTTCCGACCAGTCCCGGGGACCGGAGCATTGGTTGACGCCCAGGACCCAGATGCTCCCGACCCTCGGGCGCAAGGCGATCAGCATCATGGACCGGACGCAGAACCGTTCCCGGTACTCTTCGAAACCCGGCGCGGGACGGTGCTCTCCGAACGAAACCGGTTCCATGGTGGCCAGGATTTCGGAATAGGCCATGCGGTTGAATTCGTTCATGGGCAGGATGGACCCGTTCTCGGGTCCCGGGTAAACGGGATCGCTCGAGATGAAGGGCAGGGAGACATGGCCCGTATCCGGGAATCCCGGTTGGGCCATGTAGGCGCAATCGCATTTGAAGAGGGCGCGGATCTTCTCCATGGCGGACTGGAGGATGGCTTCCAGATCCAGGTTCACCTCCAGCACCTTGGAAATCTCGTTCATGGCCTCCAGGAACCGGAACTGGCGCTGTTTCGCCTCGTCGGCCTTCTTGCGCTCCGTGATGTCCCGGGTCACCTTGGTGAACCCGAGCAGGTTCCCCTCTTTGTCGCGGATGGCCGAAATCACCTCGTCGGCCCAGAACCATTGGCCGTCCTTGCGCACCCGCCAGCCCTTATCCTCGAAACGGCCCTTCTCGGCCGCTTCATTCCTTTCGTATTCGGGCTTCCCGTTCTCCAGATCCTCCGGGGTATAGAAGGCCGAATAGTTCTTGCCCAGGATCTCCTCGGCCTGGTATCCCTTGATCCGCTCCGCGCCGCGGTTCCAGCTGCTGACCTTGCCGTCCGGATCGATCATGTAGATGGCGTAGTCGCGCACGTCCTCGACCAGCTTGCGGAAAAGCTCTTCGCTCTTGGTCTGGGCCTCCTGGGCCGCGCGGCGCTCGGTGAAGTCGCGCATGATCTTCACGTAACCGCGCAGGCGGCCGTCCTTGTCCCGCATGGAGGTCATCATGCCGGAACCCCAGAACCGGGTCCCGTCCCGCCGCACGTGCCAGCGCTCATCGATGGCCTGGCCGAAGTCCCGCGCATGCGCCATTTCCCTGGCCGCCGCTCCGCTGACCAGATCCTCCGGGGTGAAGATGCGGAAGCTGTGGGTCCCGATCATCTCCTCCTCAGAGTAGCCGAGCAGCCTCTGGGCCCCGTAGTTCCAGGTCGTGTAATTGCCCTCGGGGTCCATCATGACGATGGCGTAGTCCTCGACATTGTCCGTGATCAGGCGGAAACGGTCCTCGGAATCCTGGAGGGCCTTTTCGCGATCGAACGCCCGCCGTTCCGCCTCCGAGGACAAGCTGGCGAGTTCCCGGGCCTTATGGTACAGATCCGCGTAGATGCCCACCTTGGACGCCAGGATTTCCGTTGTGAAGGGGCAGAACAGGTAATCGACGGGACCCAGCCCGCAGGCTTCCGGGATATCGAAGTCCTTGGGGCCCAGATCCGGGGCGCATAGGAAGAGGAGGGGGGTGCGTTCCGAACCCGCTATGCGCCGTATCAGGCGCGCGTTCGCGAATCCATCCGTGCGCGGCTCCCGCACCTCCATGAGGATGGCCGCGTGAGGGCGGAGATCCAGTTGGTTCAAGGCCGCCTCCAGGGAGGACGCGGTGGCGACTTCGACGCCGGCTCCATTGAGGGAGTCCTTCCAATCCTTGATGCGGCCGTCTTCGCGGTGCAGGATCAGGATGGGCGCGGCGGGGGCTGCTTTGGGGTTTTCCATATGCGGAACCGATTAATGGAATATCGATTAAGGATTAAAATATTGTTTTCCCGGATAAAATCCAGGATTGCCGAACCGCTCATCCGCCCGTTTTGAACGGTTCCGATGGGGAGACCGGCTGGGGGGAAAGCACCTCGCGGATCTTCCGCGCGAGCGCCTTGGGGGAAAACGGTTTTTGCAGGAAATCGGCGGTGGCTTCCAGTATCCCGTGGCGGACGATGGCATCGTCGGTATATCCCGACATATAGATCACCTTGATGTCCGGACGGATTTCCCGTATCCGGGTGGCCAGATCCCGGCCCCCGATGCCGTGCATGACCACGTCGGTCAGGAGCAGATCGATCCGTTCAGGGAACGCTTCGGCGACCCTTAGGGCGTCTTCCCCGTTGCCCGCCTCCAGCACCCGGTAATTGAGGCCGTCCAGGACGGCCTTGCCCAGCCTCCGCACCACGTCCTCATCCTCCGCAAGGAGGATGGTTTCGCCGTTCGCGGGGCCGCCCGCGCTCCCTTCGTCCGCAGGCTGCCCGTCCGGATCCGCCCGGCTCCCCGCCACCAAGGGGAAAAAGAGCTTGAAGGTCGAACCGAAGCGGGGTTCGCTGTACACGGTGATATAGCCTCCGCTCTGCTTCACGATCCCGTATACGGTTGAAAGGCCCAGACCGGTCCCCTTGCCCGAGGATTTGGTCGTGAAGAAAGGCTCGAAAATATGATCCTTGATCGATGTGGTCATGCCCTCGCCGTTGTCGCTGAAGGCGATCAGGAAATAATCCCCTTCCGGGATCTCCTCGACCACGCCGTAATGCCCTCTACCGACGGAGACGACCCGGGTCTCGATGGTGACCTTGCCGCCCTTGGGCATCGCGTCCCGGGCGTTCACGGCCAGGTTCAGGATCACCTGTTCGATCTGGCCGGGATCGGCCCTGACCAGGCGGACGTCCTTGTGCAGGGTGGTCACGAGCTCGATATCCTCCCCGATGATGCGCGTGAGCATGGAATGCATGGCGCCGATGGTGTCGTTGAGATCGATCACCTTGGGGGCCATGATCTGCTTGCGGGAATGGGCCAGCAATTGGTTGGTGAGCCCGGCGGCGCGGCGCCCCGCGTCCAATATCTCCTTGAAAACGGGTTTCAGGGGATCCCCGCCCGCGGCCATGCCCAGGCCCAGCTCGCTGTACCCGTTGATGGCGGTGAGGAGGTTGTTGAAATCATGGGCGATGCCCCCGGCGAGCCGGCCGATGGCGTCCATCTTCTGCGATTGCCGCAGCTCCGTCTCGGCCTTGCGGAATTCCGTGACGTCCTGCAGGATGGTCATGATGAATTGCACCGCGCCTTTCTCGTCCCTGAGGAGGCGCGAGCGCGTATGGACCCATTTTTCCGGCGATTCCGGCTTCATCCGGTAGCGGAGCAGCTTGGGCGGCGACTCCAGGCCCCGCAGGGCCATGGCCCCGGGAGTCATGTCGGGCGGATAAGGCTTGCCTTCCTCATCGTAAATGGCCATGCCTTGGCGGAACCGCTCTCCCTCGGGGGTGCCGTGGATTTCAAGGACCGCTTCGGGCGATCGGAAGCCCAGGAATTCCGCGGCGGCCTGGTTCATGTATTCGATCCGGCCCGATGGATCCTGGACGATGATGCTATCGGTGATGACTTCCAGGATGGTGTCCCTTTGGGCCCGGGACTTGCGAAGCTCGGCCTCGGTCCGTTTCTGGGCCTCCACGTCCGTAAGGCTTCCGACCCATTTCCAAATCCGGTCGGAAGCGTCCCGGATGGGCAGGGCCAGGGACAGGTGCCACCGATACTCCCCTTGGGCGTTCCGCAGGCGGAATTCCTCTTCGTAGGCCTCTCCGGATCCTATGCGATGGCGCCAGGTTTCCCTGGCCTTCCCGAAATCGTCGGGATGGACATGGTCGCGCAGGGTATGGACCGCCTTCCCATCCGCGGACTCCCCTGAATATTCGAACCAGCGATCGTTGAGGTAATCCAGGGTCCCGTCCGGCGTGGCCGTCCAGACGATTTGCGGCAGCCTGTCCGCGAGCTGCCGGAAGCGCTCCTCCGAATCGCGCAGCCTGCGGTGGAAGAGGAGGTTGTAAAGGGTGCCTGAAATCCTGAACGCGACCTCCTTGAACAAGGATCGCTCCTCATCGGACCAATCCCTGGCTTCCGTACAGTCCTGGATGCCCAGGACCCATGTCGCGCCGAGGGGGGCCTTCAAGGCGATCACCAGCAGGGATCGGATGGAGAAATGATCGCGGTAGAAATCGTATCCGGGAACGGGCCGCTTTTCGCCATAGGCCATCGGCTCCGCGGTTCCCAGGATTTCCCGGAACACGTGGGTGTTGAATGCGTCCATGGGCAGGGCCGTTCCGTTGGGAGGGCCGGGATGCTCCGGACGGGTGGCGATGAACGGCAGGGATACCTGGCCTTCACCGGGGTGGCCCGGCTGGGCCAGGTAGGCGCGGTCGCAGGCGAAGACGGCCAGGAGCTTTTCCATGGCCGCCTGCAGGATGGATTCCAGATCGAGATTCGCCTCCAGGACCCGGGAGATCTCATTCATGGCCCCCAGGTGCCATAGCTGGCGCCGGTTGGCCTCCTCGGCCTTCTTCCGCTCCGCTTCCTCCCGGTCGCGGGCCTCCCGCCGCTCGGTGAAATCGCGCATGATCTTGACGAACCCGCGCAGGTTACCCCGCTCGTCCCGCATGGCCGTCATCATGCCCGAGCCCCAGAAGCGGGTGCCGTCCCGGCGCACGTGCCAACGCTCGTCCACCGCCTGGCCCGTCTCCTTCGCCGTCTCGATCTCCCGCGCCGCGTCCCCGGCCTGGATGTCTTCCGGAGTGAAGATGCGGAAACCGCTGGTCCCGATCACCTCTTCTTCGGAATACCCGAGCAGTCTCTGGGCCCCGGCGTTCCAACTCGAGAAGCGGCCTTCCGCGTCCAGCACCAGGATGGCGTATTCCTGGACATTGTCGATGATGAGGCGGAACTTCTCTTCCGTATCCCGCATGGCCCGGGTCCGGTCGGAAACGGTCCGTTCCGATTCCTCGGCCTGGCGCTCGATCAAACGCGTCTTCCCGAACAGCTCCGCGAACAGGCCGACCTTGGCCCTCAGGATCTGCGGGAGGATAGGGGCCATCAGGTAATCCACCACGCCCAGGGCGCAGCCTTCGGCCAGGTCCGCTTCCGAGGGAGCGGAGGTGCCGATGAAAAGGATGGGGGTGGCTTGCGAATCCCTCCTCCGCCGGATCTGGCGCGCGGTTTCGATTCCGCCTTGGCCGGGAATCCGCGCGTCCAGGAGGACCGCGGCGAATGGGCGGCGCACAAGATGCCGCAACCCGTCCTCGCCGGAAGCGGCGGTGACGATTTCCAGTCCGCTTCCGCCCGGGGCGGCCCCATCCAGGGCGGCGATCAGGTCCCGGGTCCGGCGGTCATCGTCGTCGATGATGAGGATGGGGGCCTTATGGGATATGTGGGATATGTCCGGATTTGCCATTCCGTCCCTTATATGTTCCCTAGCAAGATACTGTTTGCGCGCCGGAAGGGAATCAAAGACCGCGATCGGTTTCCGGGAACGCGGGGGGTACGGGACTTCCGCCCGGCCCGAACGTATTTTCAGGATATTGCCCGGGATGGAGGGATGCAGGCCATGCGAAATCCAAAGGAAAATCCGACCGGAAATCCGACGCTTACGGAAACGCCCCCTCGGAAATGCCCTCCTCCGCCTTTCGAAAAGGCCTGGGGCTGGTCGGTGCAACTCTATGCCCTCCGGTCGGAAGGCAGCTGGGGGATCGGGGACCTGGCCGATCTGCGCAGGCTCGGGGAATGGTCCGCCGGGCTAGGGGCGGGCTTCCTGCAGGTAAGCCCCCTGTCGGCCCCGCAACCGGTTCCGCCCCTGCAGCCCAGCCCCTACTATCCTTCCAGCCGCCGGTTCCTGTCCCTGCTCCACCTCCGCATCGAGGACGTGCCCGGGGCGGAGCGCGCGGCCATGGATTTGGGGCCCCTCGCGGCCCAGGGACGCGCCCTCAACCGCGAACCCCTCATCGATCGGGACGCGGTATTCCGCCTCAAGTCGAAGGCCCTCGAACTCCTCTGGCCCTGGTTCAGGGTCGGCCGGGGGAATCGCGAAGACCGGGCCGCCTTCGAACGGTTCGCGCGGGAATCCGGTCCGGGATTGGATCGATTCGCCGCCCATGCGGCGCTCGCGGAGGAATTCGGGCCGGATTGGAAGAAGTGGCCGGAGGAATGGAAACGCCCGGACGCCCGGGCCATGGCCCTCGTGGCGGATCGTTACGGGGATCGCATGGACTTCCACAGGTGGATCCAGTGGCTCCTGGACGTCCAACTGGAAAAAGCCTCGCTGGCCATCGCCCTGATCAAGGACCTGCCCATAGGTTTCGACCCCGGCGGGGCCGATGCCTGGGCCTGGCAGGACTGCCTGGACTTCGGGGCTTCCGTGGGTGCGCCGCCGGACCTCTTCAATGCCCAAGGCCAGGATTGGGGCCTCCCGCCATTCATCCCCCGACGCCTGCGCGCTTCCGGGTACGGTCCCCTGCGCGATACCCTGCGGTCCGTGCTCCGCCATGCGGGCGGGATCCGCATCGATCATTTCATGGGTCTTTTCCGCCTCTATCGGATCCCCGCGGGCGCGAAAGCCTCGGAAGGGTCCTATGTCCGTTACCGTCACCAGGAGATGCTGGACGTGCTGGCGGAGGAATGCGGACGCGCCGGCGCCTTCGCGGTGGCGGAGGATCTGGGCACCATCGAACCCGTGGTGCGGGAAACCATGCCGGAGCGGGGCATCCTGGGCAGCAAGGTCCTTTGGTTCGAGACCGATCCGCCTCGCGCCTTTCCCCATGCGGCCCTGGCTTCGTTGGCCACCCACGATCTCCCCACCCTGGCCGGGCGTTTGCACGGCCGGGATGACGAAGAACAGGCGGGCTTGGGGCTGCCGGTGGATCCGGAGGGCAGCTGGAATGCCGTGGAACGCATCCTGGCCTGGGCCGGCCTCCGCGAGGATTCCCGGGACCGGGAGATCGTCTACCGGGTCCACCGGATGCTGGCGGAATCCCCCTGCGCCCTGGTCGCCGCGACCCTGGAAGATGCCCTGGGGGTGGAGCGCCGGCCCAACCTTCCGGGAACCGTCGTGGAGCGGCCAAACTGGAGGATCCCCCTGCCCCTCACCCTCGAGGCCATCGAACGGGACCCGCGCGTCCTGGAGATTGCCTCGGCCTTGGACCGCCGTTCTCCGTAGCCGTTCCGCGGGCGCCCTGGACCGCCGCTCCGGCCCGCTCCGGCCGGTCGCGCATCAGGATCCGGCGCCCGCTTCGGGCTCCTCCAGCAACAGGAACCCCCAGGGTTCCAGGCTCTCGGCGTCGATTTCGGCAATCTCCACGTCCATCTCCGGGGAGGCGGACAGCCATTCGCCGGCAGGGCTCGCATCGCCGTTCCACCCTTCCCTGGCCCGGCCGTCCTCGCGGCCGCGATCCGCGAAGCCGGCGCGCTCCATTCCGGAATCGGCCCTTTCAGGGGAACCGGAGCGGGAATGCGACAGCACCATCCATTCCCCCGACAGGTCCTCGTCGTCGAGAGGGATGACCTCGGGGGAAAGATTCATCAGGCATTTCAGCCGCCTCCCGCCGCCGGACCGCTCCCAGGAAAGGAAGCGCCGCGCTTCGTCGAAATGCACCTCGACGGCCTGGGGATCCCGGTTCTGCAGGGCCGGATGCTCCTTGCGGAGGCGGATCAGGAATTTGTAGAAGGCCAGGACCTCCCGGTGGCCGTCCTTTTTGGGTTTCCCCCAATCCAGGCGGCATTGCCGGAAGGTCTCGATATCGAAGGGATCCGGCGGCGCCTCGGTCCAGCCGAAGTGGCTGAACTCCGCCTTGCGCCCCTCGCGGACGGCTTCCAGGAGCGGCGGATCCGAATGGTTGGCGAAGTACAGGAAGGGGTGGGTCTCGCCGAACTCCTCGCCCATGAACAGGAGCGGGAGATAGGGCGAGAGGATCACCGAGAGCGCCGCGAGCTTCAGGGCCGGCTTGGGCGCCAGGGTCGCGAGCCTTTCGCCCAGCTTGCGGTTGCCCACTTGATCGTGGTTCTGGGCGCAGACCACGAACCGGCTCCCGTCGAAGCCGCGCGCGGAATTCCCGAAATGCCTGCCCCGCACGGGGGAATAGGTCCCATCGTATACGTGCGGTTCCCGGAAGGCCTTGGCCAGGGAAGCCGTGGTCCCGAAATCCCCGTAGTAACCGCTGCGTTCCCCCGTCAGGAGGGCGTGCAGGGAATGGTGGAAGTCGTCGCCCCACACGGCGTCCAATCCCCAGCCTCCGCGATCCCGGGGCTGGATCAGCTTCACGTCGTTAAGGTCGCTCTCCCCGATCAGGTAGACGGCCCGTCCCACCTCCTTCGACAGGTCCTCCGCCCGTTGGGACATCTCCTGCAGGATATGCCGGCAACCCTGATCCATGTAGGCGTGCACGGCGTCCAGGCGCAGGGCGTCCACGTGGAAATGCCGGAACCAATAGAGCGCGTTCTCCAGGAAGAGTTCGCGCACGCCGTCGCTTCCCGGACCGTCGAAATTGATGGCCTGTCCCCATGCCGTTTGGTACCGATCCGTCAGCACCGGGCCGAACCTGGAATGGACGTTCCCTTCCGGGCCGAAATGGTTGTAGACCACGTCCAGCGCCACGGCGAGCCCGGCGCGATGGCAGGCGTCCACCAGCCGCATCAGACCATCCGGGCCGCCATAGCTGTTCTGCACCGCGAAGGGGAATACCCCGTCATAGCCCCAATTGCGGTCGCCCGGGAATTGCGCCACCGGCATGATCTCCAAGGCCGTGATCCCCAGATCCTTGAGGTAAGGGATCCTCCGGATGATCCCTTCGAAAGTCCCTTCCGGGCTGAACGTTCCGGTATGGATCTCGTAGAAGAGGAAATCCCCGAGGGGCGGCGCCTGCCAATCCCGATCCCGCCAGAAGAAGGCCTCATGGTCCACCACCCGTGACGGGCCGGTTACCCCTTCAGGCTGCCATCGGGAGGCGGGATCCGGCGCCGAGGTCCCGTCCGGGAGGAGGAAGTCGTAATCGGTGCCCGGCGATATCCCTTGCATCAGGACGGAATGGATCCCGTCCCCGTCCTTCCGCAACGGCACTTCCAATCCGGTCCTCAGCCTCAAGATCACCCGGTCCAAATCCGGAGCCCATACTTCGAACCGGCATTTTCCGTCGCCGATATAGTTCGCGCCCAATGCCATTCTTCCTCCTAGATTCCGGGCCCGGCAGGGGAATGCGGATGCGGAGCGGCCATCGGCCGGGACCGCGGAGCCGCTCAGTTCCCGGCCAGGCCCGGCAGCACGCGTTCACCGAAGGCTTCGATGAAAGGCCGCTGGTTCAGGTTCACGTTGTGCAGGATGAGATGTTCGATCCCCAGGGCGATATCCGCGCGCAGCCAATCCAGGTGGCGTTCGACTTCGCCGGATATCCGCACGCTGCCGTGCAGGTCCTCGCGCCGCACGTACCGGGCCGCGTCATCCAATTGTTCGGGATGCCGCAGTTCCGTCAGGACGGAATTCTCCAGGATATTCGGCTTCCACTGCTCCCATGCCCCTTCCAGGGCCCGGTCGCCCTGATCATATGAGAGCTGGACCTTGAGGTAGACGGGCTTCCCCGCGCCGCCCCCTTCCCTGAAGGCGTCCACCACCTTCCGCAATTCCTCCGGCGGCCTGGACACGGTCAACAGTCCGTCGGCCCAGGAACCCAGCCACCGCGCGGTCCTGGCGGTCACGGCCGCGCCCACCAAGGGGAAGGGCCCCGAAGGCAGGGTATGCAGACGCGCCTCCTGCACCATCACGCGCCCGCGATGGTTCACGATTTCCCCGGCCCACAAACGCCTCAGGATATCCGCGCATTCCCGCAACCGCTCGTTCCGTTCTTCCTTGGAAGGCCAACGTTCGCCCGTAATGGCTTCATTGAGGGCCTGGCCCGATCCGATTGCCATCCAGAAGCGGTCCGGGAACATTTCCGACAAGGTCGCCGCGGCCTGGGCCACGATGGCGGGATGGTAGCGCTGTCCCGGGGCGCAGATCATCCCGAACGGGAGGGAAGTGGCCTGCATGGCCGCTCCAAGCCAGCTCCAGGAAAAACCGCTCTCGCCCTGTTTCAGGCTCCAGGGCTGGAAATGATCCGAGGAGAAAACGCCCTTGAACCCCGCCCGCTCGGCCAAGCGGGCGTATTCGAGCAATCGGCCCGGGGGGAACTGTTCATGGGAGGCATGGTAATAGACGCGGACCATTTTCTTAAAGAAGTTTCTAAGACGGGAAAGGAAAAGGCCCGGAATAAACCCATTTCCCCGTATCCGGACAATGGCCCTGGACCCGGAAAAACGGGGCGGCGGAAAGGATTACACTCCGGAAGGCGGTACCGTGGGGCCGCTACAACTCATCGTATTTCCGGTTCGAGCCCTTGGCCTTGTCCACCGGGTATTTTTCCGCGTTATGGCGCAGCTTCTCCCGTACGATATGGCCGACGTCCAACTTGAAGAGGTCCGCCATCAGGAAGGCGGCGTAGAAAACATCCGCCAGCTCCGCCTGGAGCCGATCCTTGTCGATATCCTGGTTGTCCTTCCAGAGGAATACCTCCAACAGCTCTCCCGCTTCCACGTTCAGGCAGATGGCCAGGTTCTTGGGGTCGTGGAACTTCTCCCAGTCGCGCGCGTCCCGGAACGCCTTGATGGCCGCGACGATGGATTCGATTTCGGATGCGGGATCCATGGTGACCTTCCTTTGGATTTGCTTTGGCGGGGCGGATGGCTTCGCGCGGCGGGTCTTCCCTCAGGCCGGGGCGCGCACGGCCCAACGCAACTTGGCGCACGAGCTGCGCGGATTCGAGCGGCGCTCCTCGGCGGAAGGCCGGATGGGTTCGGGCGCGACGCTCGAGTAGACGCCTTCCCGCGCGAGCGCCTGGAAGGATTTCTTCACCCGGCGGTCCTCGCCGGAATGGAAGGTGAGGATGGCCGCGCGCCCACCCGGGGCCAGGCAATCGGGCAAGGATGCGAGCAACCGGTCGAGGGCGCCGAACTCGTCGTTGACGGCGATGCGCAAGGCCTGGAAGGTCCGTTGCAGCGAGGTCTTGGTCTCGCGTTCGCGGATATCCTTGGGAAGGGACTTCAGGGCCGCACGCACCGCTTCGGCCAGATCCAGGGTCGAATGGATTTTGCCCCGGCGGGCCACCACCGCATTGGCGATGTCCTCGGCATGGGGCTCATCGGAGTTCGCGTAAAGCAGCATGGCCAGGTCGCCCTGGCTGCAGGTCTTGAGAAGGGCGGCGGCCGGCTGTCCATGGGTGGGATTCAGGCGCAGATCCAGGGGGCCGTCCGCCTTGAAGGTGAAGCCGCGAGAAGGGTTGTCGATCTGCATGGAGGATACGCCCAGATCGGCGAGCACGAAATCGAAGCCCCGGCCCGCTTCGGCGATCAGCTTGCCCATGCCCGCGAAGTTCATGCGGTGCACGACCAATTCCGCATCGGTGAAGCCCATGGCCCGTAAGCGCTGTTCCGTGCGCGGCAGCTCCAGGGGATCGACATCGATGCCGAAGAGCCGGCCGCCCGGCGCGATCCTGGGGAGGAACTCGCGCGCATGCCCGCCGAAACCCAGGGTCGCGTCCAGGCCGATCTCGCCGGGCTTGGGCGACAGGATCCCGAGGATCTCGTCGACGCAGATGGGGCGATGGGTGCCCGCCGGGGTCTGCCCGCGTTCGATCACCTTTTGGAAGTCGGCTTCGTAGCGGGAGGCGTCCAGCTCCTTGTATTTCTCGCCGAAACCCCGGGGATGGGTGCCGCGGTAGCGGACGCGCCGCTTATGCGTCGGCTGGGCCGGCTGCGGCGATTGCGGGGCCTGCGGCGGTCGGGGCTGCGAGGGCTGCTGAAGCGGCCCAGGGGGCGTTGGAACATCTCCGTCGGTCATGGCGGCCCCAAAAATAGCATATAAGCCCGGGAGTTCCCAATTTGAACCGTTTGGTTCACAAAAGCCTTGACAACCCTTCCGGGGGCGGTGTATTTTGAACTCATCGGTTCAATACAAAAGAAGGCAATCATGGAACGGAACGCAATCCCCGCCGGCAAGGGCAGATTCGACGGGAAGACCTCCCGGTCGCTCATCCTCTTCGGCTTCGCCATGTTCGTGCAGACCACCTCGGCCCTGTCCATCGTGGGCATCCTGGGCCCGGTAGCGGCGGAATGGCGTATCACCCCCACCGCCGCCGCCCTGCTGGTCACGGCCTTCGGCGCGACCTTCGCCCTGAGCGCCCCGCTCCTGCAGATGCTGGTGGGCCATTGGATCCGCCGCACCCAGATCCTGACCGGGCTCCTGGTCATGGCGCTCGGCGCCGTCGTTTTCGCCCTGGCCCCGGGCTATGGGCTCCTGTTTTCCGCCCGCCTGGTGATGGGCCTGGGCGCGGCCCTCCTGAGCCCGGTGCTCCTGGCGCTCGGGTCCAGCCTGGTCGAACCCCAACGGCAGGGCGGCGCCTTGGCCATCGTCTCCATGGGGATCAGCATCGCCACCGTGGTCGGGGTGCCCGCGTCCGCGTGGCTGGGGGAACACCTGGGGCCCCGCCTGCTCTATGCCGGCCTGGCCGCCGTGCTGGTCGCGACCGCGGTCCTCATCGC
The DNA here is from genome assembly GCA_028287465.1 of Fibrobacterota bacterium. Taxonomy (GTDB): domain Bacteria; phylum Fibrobacterota; class Fibrobacteria; order UBA11236; family UBA11236; genus Chersky-265. Next base: position 38,103 of record JAQBPO010000050.1, on the reverse strand, counting down.
CCGCCTGGTCCCAGACCGGTCCCGGGGCGAGCGCGTCGGCCCCCGCCAGGCCTTGCGGCTGCTGGGCCGGCCGTCCACCCTGAGCGGCCTGTCCGTCATCTTCTTCATCACCGCCGGCATATTCGCGACCTATACCATGATCACGCCCATCCTGCGCGATACCTATGGCGCCGGCACCCGCACCGTTTCCCTGGCGCTCCTGCTCTACGGCGTCTCGGGCCTGGTGGGCAACCTCTTCGTGCGGAGCGCTTCCGCCAGACGATCCTCGGAAACCCTGCTCAAAGGATCGATGCTCGTCCTCATCGCCATCTTCAGCGCGCTCCTCGTCCTGCCCATCTCCATGGCCTTTTTGCTGGCCGCCCTGGTCGCCTGGCCCTTCGTGTCGGACATCGTATGGCCTTCGCAACAACGCCGGATGGTGGAGCTGGAACCGGCCTTCCGCGGCATCGCCTTGGCCCTGTCTTCGTCCTTCCTCTTCTCCGGCATGGCTTTCGGTTCGGCCCTGGGCGGGATCGCCTACGCGGCCCAGGGCTACGTGGCGGACCTGATCCTGTCCATCGGGCTTTTCGCCCTTGGGCTCGGGGCGCTCGCCTACTCGGTTTCCGCCCGCAGGAGGAATTCCGATAGGGAAATCGCCGCATCCCTGCCCGCCACCCGCGCCCCCGCTCTCACCCGGGCCGCCTGAAATCGATCGGAAGCCCCATTCGGGGCGTGGTCCATCGGAAGCCCCCTTCGGGGCGGGTCCTATTGGGCGCGCAGGAAGCGGACGAAGTCCTCGACCTTGCGGGCCTGGTTTTTTTCGGCGTTCAGGTTCTGCTCGATGCAGATCCCGGAGAAGAAGGTCGACAGGATTTCGGTAAGGGCCTCGGGAGGCGTCTTCGTCTTTTCGGCGGCGATGTTCTTGAGGAAAAGCCGCTTCAGGTTGGCCCGGCTTTCCGTCATGATGTCCTGGGCCTCCGCCGGCAGCAATTCGGTTTCGCGCATGGAATTGACGGCGAAGCATCCCTTCATCCCGTCCTTGCGGGCCAGCTTGAATTTCAGGAAACGCTCAATATTGCCCCATCCCAAGGGCTCAACGGACAGGAGGTCCCGGCCCTTGCGGGTCTCGTTGTAATGCCGCAGGGCGGCCAGGAACAGGTCTTCCTTGTTCTTGAATTCCGTATAAAGCCCGGATTTGTTGACTCCCGTGGCCTTCTCCAGATCCTGGAGCCCGGTATCGGCGAAGCCGCGCTTCCAGAAGAGCGGCATGGCCTTTTCGAGGACTTCTTCGCGGCTGAAATTCCTGGGTCTGCCCATGGGATCAATGTACCATTCTGAACCGGATAGTTCATTAAGTTTCCGGTCCGGGGGGCGTATCCGCCCGTAGGATTCCGGACACCCGGCTTTCCGGGGTCCTCAGGCGGTCGGAAGGCCGGTTTGCAAAAGCGCCCGCACCTCGTCCAGGATGGCATGGGGCAGGAAGGGCTTCTGGATGAAATGGCTGTCCCCGGCGGCTATCCCGTCCTGCACCACCGGAGTCTCGGCATAACCGGAAATGAACAGTACGCGGATGTCCGGGCGCAAGGCGCGCAAATGCCGGATCATCTGGACGCCGTCCATGCGCGGCATCACCACGTCGGTGATGACCAGATCGATGGGTCCGGGATGATCGCGGCCCATTTCCAACCCCGCGGCCCCGTCCTCCCCTTCGAGGACGGTATAGCCCTGATCCGCCAGCACCTGCCTGACCAGGCGCCTCACCGCCGTTTCGTCCTCCACCAACAGGATGGTCGCTCCGGCCATGTAGGGGCCGCGACGGACCGCCGATACGGGAGCTTCGGGGTCCGCTCCTTCGGCCACGGGGAAATACATCGAGAAGGTGGAGCCCGCCCCTTCTTCGCTTTCCAGGAAGATACGTCCGCCGCTTTGCGCGATGATCCCGTACACCGTGGACAACCCCAGCCCCGAGCCCTTGCCGAAAGCCTTGGTGGTGAAGAAAGGCTCGAACGCATGCGCCTTGACCTCGGCGCTCATGCCGGTACCCGTGTCCTGGACGGCCAGCATGGCATAGGCGCCGGGGGAAAGGGATTTGGAGTCCTTGGGCGCGTCCCTCGGCAGGGCCAGGGAGCGCGTGCGGATGGTTATCCGGCCGCCCGCCGGAATCGCATCGCGGGCGTTCACGGCCAGGTTGAGGACCACCTGCTCGATCTTCCCCGGATCCACCTTGATGGTGCGCAGGTCCGGATCGAGGTCCAGATCGAGTTCGATCTGCTCGCCGATGATGCGTTTCAGCATCTTCCCCAAATCCTTGATCAAGGCGTTCAGATCCACCACCTTGGAGGAAAGCACCTGCTTGCGCGAATAGGCGAGCAATTGCCGGGTCAGGTCCGCGGCCCGGGCGCCGGCATTCTTGATTTCGGACAGGTACTCCTGCAGGGGGGAATCCCTCTCGATCATGCCCAGGGATAATTCGCTGTACCCGTTTATCGCGGTCAGCAGGTTGTTGAAATCATGGGCGATGCCGCCCGCCAACTTGCCGATGGACTCCATCTTCTGGGCCTGCAGGAGCTGGTCCTGCGCCTCGCGCAGGGATTCCTCCGAAACCCGCCGCTCGATGGCCAGGGAGGCCGTGCGCTTGAGGATCTCCAGCCGGGTCAACTCCCCGGGGTCGGCTTCGCGCGGCTCCCGGAAAAAGAGCGCGAAGACGGCCGCGATCCTCCCCGAGTGCGAGATGACGGGGAGGCACCAGCAGGCTTTGAACCCATGCGCCAGAGTCCGATCGCCCTGCGCGTCCCATTTCGGATCCGCCGCGATATCCGGCGCTATCACCCTGGCCCCGGAAAAGGCGGAGGTGCCGCAAATGCCCGCATCCTTCCCGATCGTTTCGGCTTCGATGTCCCGCCGGTGATCCGGATGGAGCCGCGGGGCCGCGCCGGTGAGAAGCCTGCGCCCATCGGAGGCCACCAGGAACACCGCCGCCTTCGCCTCCGGGAATATGGTTTCGGCGTTGCGCGTCACCGTCTCCAGCACGTTGGGCAGGGGTTCCCGCCGGGCGATGGCCTCCAGGATCCGCTTTTGCGCCGCGAGGTCGGCGCTGGATTCTTCCGCCTTCTGCCGGGCCAACACCTGGATGGTCACGTCGAGGCCGAAGACCAGGATCCCTTCGATCTCGCCTTGGGCGTTCCGCATGGGCTGGTAGTTGAGGCGGAAATAATGGGGTTCCAGGCCGCCGCCGCGGTCCACCATCACCTTTTCCTCCTGGGTGGTGAAGGGCACACCCCCGTAGACGCCGTCGAGGATTTCCAGGATCGGTTGCCCATCGAGTTCAGGAAGGGCTTCCTTGATGGGCTTGCCGATCAAATCCGTCCGGTTGACCAGATCATAGTAGGGAGGATTGGCGAAGGCGAAGACATGCTCCGGGCCGCGGAGGATGCAGATAAGGGCGGGAGCCTGCATGAACAACGCATGCAGCCAGGCCCGCTGCTGATCCGTTTCGGCGAAGATCACCGTTTCGGCGAGCGCCTTCGAGATCCGATCGGCCACCTGCGCCAGATGCTCCCGGAAAGCCCTGTCCAAGGGAAGCCGGGGGCTGACGCCCAGGACGAGAAGGCCGAAGCACGGGTTGCCCGGGGATCCCTTGAGGGGGAATACCAGGGCCTCCCGGGGAGCTTCCGGCCAAGCCGCGTTGGAGCCTTGCCGGAAGCGGAAGAGAACGCCGGGATTCCCCACCAGCACGGGTTGGCCCGTACCCAGGGCCCGGGCCAAGGGTGAGCCCTCCGCCGAAGCTTCCGACGCGGGACAATCGACCGTCGCCATCGGATCGGATCCTTCCCGATCCAACCCGGAGGCGGCCGCCAACCGGGCCTTGTTCCCTCTCTCGTCCAGGAGATAGAGCAGGGAAAAGGGAATGTCCAGGAGCTCGCCTTCCAACCGACCTGAAATCTCCCGGGCGGTCTCTTCCAGGGTCTTGCCCACCGGGGAACGCTCCGTGAAACTGCGGAAGAAATTCAGCCTCCTTTGCCCGATGACGAGGGGCGTCGTCTCCGTGACGCAGGTGAGGGTACCCGTGAATCCGCCGGCTTCGTCCAGGATGGGGCTGTCGGACAGGCTGAAATAGGTTTCCTCCAGGAATCCATGGCGGAGGACGCTGAACGGGAGGTTTTCATACCAGGTGGGTTTCCCGGTCCGCCTGACCGTTTCCAACTGGGGCAAGCGGATGTGCCAGACTTCATGCCAGACTTCGGCCGCCTTGCGGCCCATGGCCGTGGGATGCTTATCGCCCCAGGTGGGCAAGGACGCATCGTTGACCAGCAGGATCCGCTCCGGGCCCACCATGATATGCATGGGCAGGCCGCTGTTGAGCATGATGCTCGCGGCCGATACCAGGGAAGAGGGCCATCCGGAAATAGGGCCGATCGGGGTCTTGCCCCAATCCATGCTCCGGAGCAAGGAGCCCATTTCCCCTCCGCCCTGGAGGGCCGGAGGAATGCGGGTTGTAACGGCGTCGGTCATGGCAAGCTCGAAAGAACCAAATTACATAATGCGGCCATCGGAGGGGAAATCACAGCCCCGACCGCTCCAATCGCCGTCCCCGGGCCGCCTTGGGGGAACGGAAGGACCTGCCATCCAAGGACCGATTGCGGGACCCGGGCCCGGGAGTAACCGGCGCGTTTCCCACCTTCCCCCTTGTCAAGGTTCCCGACGCCCCGCCGAAAAGCGCCTCGTAAGCGAACGCCGTCGTCATGGTCAGCATGGTGTCCACCCTGGGATCGGTCAGGGAAGGGAAGCCGTGCCCCATCCCGGGATAAGGCTTAAGGATGGAGTGGACCCCGGCCCGGGTCAGCACCCGGTGCACGCAGGCGCTTCCGTAGGTGACGAGAGCGGGATTGCCCAGGGCATAGCCGGCATCGTACGGCACGGTCGGATCGGCGGTGCCGTGGAAGCTGATGACCGGCAGCTTGCCGTCCTGCATCCAGGTGGAATCCCCCACCCCGCCCCAGCAGTTCACGATCCCGTTGATGGCCGAAGAGACCCCGGGAGTCCCGCTGCGGCCTTCGATCCCGCCCACCGCATCGGTGTCCACATAGGCCGGGATCTCGTCCCCTTCCATATAGGCGTAGGTCAGGGACAGGGCCCCTCCCGCCGAGGTGCCCCCCATAAGGATGCGCGAATCGTCGATGCCGTAGGCCGTCCTATGGGAACGCAGGAACCTCACCGCCGCCTTGGCATCCTGCACGGCCCGCAGGACCTCCGTTCCCATGGCCTGCATGGTATTGAGCGGGGTCTGCAGGCGGTAGGCGATGGAGGCGGTCACGTAGCCTTTCTTCGCGAAGGTCTGGCATAGGAAAACGATGTCGCCGTCCGTTTTGGTTCCCGCGGAAAATCCCCCGTCATGGATGAAAATCAGCAAGGGGCGCGCCTTGGCGGTATCCCCCGCCGGCTGGTAGACGTCGAGGAGGAGCTTTTCCGCGGCGCCGGCGCTGTTGACCGCCGAGCCGTACTGGATGTCCGGGGAAACGGAGACCTTGGAGAAAAGGTCATTCTGGTAGCGCACCGCGGCGGAACCGGCAGGCGCCGTAGCCCGGGCCCAGGGCGCGGCGTGCAGGGCGTGCATGAGCAGCAACGGTATCGGGAAGAATGCGGATCGGATGGACATTGGAACCTCCCCAGTCAAAGTACCGAATCGGGGCGGCCAAGGGTTGCGGAATGGGCGGCGGTTCCCGGTATCCGGTTCAAGATCCCTGGGCGAGGGACTCCCGGACCCGGTGCTTCAGGGTCTGGGCGGAGAACGGCTTGTTGATGAACTCGGTTCCGGCGTCCAGGACCCCATGATGCACGATGGCATTGTCGGTATATCCGGACATGTACAGGACCTTGATCCCGGGATGGTCCTTGACCAGCCTTTCCGCCAGCAATTTACCGTTGATTCCCGGCAGGATCACGTCGGTCAGCAGGAGATCGATTTCCCCCTTCCGGGCGCGGACCATCTCCAGGGCCGTTTCGGCGTCCGCCGCGGTAAGGCAGGCATACCCGCACTCGGTCAGGGTCTGTTGCACCAATTTGCGCACGCTGTCCTCATCCTCCACGATCAGGATGGTCTCGCCATGGGGTTCGGCTCCGGGCACCGCGCGCGCCACGCCGTCGATCCGCTCCGGTGCGGGGCCGGACACCGCGGGGAAGTACACCTTGAAGGTGGTGCCGCGGCCGGGCTCGCTGTAGACGTTGAGGCTGCCTCCGCTCTGCTTTACGATGCCGAACACGGTCGCGAGCCCCAGGCCCGTGCCCTTTCCCGGTCCCTTGGTGGTGAAGAACGGCTCGAACAGACGCGCCTTTACATGGGCATCCATTCCCACGCCGGTATCGGTGATGGCCAGCACGACATGCGGTCCGCGCTTGGACTCCAGGTGGGTGCTCACGTACGCGTCGTCCAGATCCACGTTCGCCGTTTCCATGGTGAGCTTGCCGCCCTCCGGCATGGCGTCCCGGGAATTGAGCGCCAGGTTCAGGATCACCTGTTCGATCTGCCCGGGATCCGCTTTGATCTTCTCTATCCCGGGCTGGAGGATGGTGAGAAGCTCGATGTTCTCCCCGATCAACCGTTGCAGCAGGCTGTCCATGCCGCTCAGGACGTCGTTGAGGTTGATGACCTTGGGGGCCAGGATCTGCTTGCGGCTGAAGGCCAACAGCTGTTGGGTCAGGGAGGCGGCCCTCTCGCCGGCGTTGCGGATTTCCGTCACCTGTTCGAAGGTATCCCCGTCGAAGGCGGAGAGCCGGCTGAGGATCATGTCGCTGTAACCGTTGATGGCCGTGAGCAGGTTGTTGAAATCATGCGCGATGCCGCCCGCCAGCTTGCCCACGGCTTCCATCTTCTGGGACTGCCTCAACATGATCTCCGCTTCCTTCAGCTCGGTCACGTCGTGCAGGATGCTCACCACGAGCTTCAGGTTCCCTTTTTCGTCGAAGACGGGCTTGGCGCTGCTGATGACCCAGCGCTCCCTCCCCTCGTCCGACATCCGGAAACGCAGGGACATGGACGGCGGATATTGGCCCTGCAAGGCCAGCCGGCCGGGCGTTTCCGTGGGAGGGAACGGATTCCCGCCTTCATCGAGCAGGGTGATGCGTTTCGCCACCGAAGCGGCCTTCTCCGGATCCGCCGCGAGGTCGATCACCTCCTGGGGGGAGGAGAATCCCAACAGGGCGGCGCAGGCCTGGTTGAGGAAAAGCAGCTTCCCCTTCGGATCCTGCACCGAGATGGCGTCGGAAATGCCTTCCAGGATGATCTGGAATTGCTCCTTGGCCGTCCGCTCCTCCAGTTCCTTCCGCTTGATCTCGGTGATGTCCTGGGCGAAATTGATGGCCATGGTGATGTGGCCGTTCTGGTCCTTGACCGGCGTGGCCTTGACCAAGGTCCATATTTCCGAACCGGTGGCGGTTTCCTGGTACCTGATGATCACGGGTTTGGCGTCGCGGCCGGAAAGAGCGACGCGCCCCGGCATCTGCTCGACGGGAAAGGGACGGCCGTCCCCGTCCAGGATGCGGAATCTGCCCGTGACTTCGCTCATGGGCGTGCTGAGAAGGGCCTCCTGCGAAGGGAAACCCAGGATGCGTGCCCCGGCCGGGTTCGCGAATACCAGCTTGCCGGAGGGATCCTGGGCCGTTATGGAGATGTCCACGCCCTTCAGGATGACGTCCAGGCGGTTGCGGGATGCTTCCAGCTCCCCGGTCAAGGCCCGCAGGCTAGCTTCGCTCTCCGATAAGCGTTGGTTCAGGGCCTGCAATTCCTTGGTCGCATGCCTGTCGGTAACGTCCCGGGTAACCTTGGCGTAACCCTGGAGCGTGCGGTCCTTGTCGTAGATGGGGGATATCACCGCTTCGGCGACGAATCGGGTTCCGTCCTTCCGGACGCGCCAACCCTCGTCCTTGGCCACCCCCAGCCTGGCGGCCTTTTCCAAAAGGGCATCCGGGACCCCGGCGGCCTGCGCTTCCGGAGGGAAGAAAAGATGGAAAGGCTTGCCCAGGATTTCCTCGGCTTCGTACCCCTTGATGCGCCTGGCTCCCGTGTTCCAGGTGGCGACCTTGCCGTCCCGGTCCAGGGTATAGATCGCGTACTCCGTGACCGCGTCCACCAGCAATTGCAGATGGTTCACATCCTGACGGAGGGATTCGTGGGTGCTCGAAGCGGATTGTTTCATGATCGCGATCTGCCGTTCCCTTGAGCCGGAAAAGGGTTCTCATGAGCCGGGAATCAGGCTCGATTCAAGTATGAATTTATCCTGAAAATCCAGGATTTTCAAATTCGGGCCTTGCCCGACCCCTCCGAACCGTCCAAAATTCCCCAACCGGTCGGTTCTACGCCCGGATGGGGAATGGAGTCGGCGACAACCCTAAGGGATTACCCTAAAGGTTAACCCTGGTTTCCGCTCACGGGAAAAGGCTCCCGAGGAAGGAGTCCGTGAAGCGCCTTCCAGAGGGATCGATGGAATACCCCACATCGGCCTCCGATCCCTGGATGCGGTAGCCGAAAGTCCCCCGGCCTTTCCATAGCGGGTCGGGAACGGGTCCCCGGGAGGCGGAACGCACGGTCAGGATCCCCGTGGGCGCGCTCTTGAGGATTACCTCGTGCACGGCCGAAAGCAAGGACAGATCCCCGGTCGCGTCCTGGGACAATTCCCAGAACATGATGCCTCCCGCCTGCTTCACAGCCATGTCCGCCTTCTTCCTCATGGTGGGGATGCTGTTGTACCCCTCCGCCCCGTCCTTATCCACCCAGGCCGCGGCCGGGTTCGCCGCGACGATCTGGTTGTAGCGGCCGCCGGGGCCGTAGAACGGGCAGCCCAGGATGCATTTCTCCTTGGGGAGGCCTTTGGTCTTGATCCAGGTATCGAGCCCGGTCTGCGCATGTTGCACCGTGCTGTGCGGCGGCGGATTGTCGTAGACCATGATGTTCAGGAAATCGAAGCCAGGGGCCTGGCCGTCGTAGAGTTCCCGCGTGGGAAAGCTCTTGGGCCAATCGTTCATGGTGACCGCGGCGGAGATCTGCTTGCCTTCCGCATGCAAGGCCGCGGCCAACAGCTTCACCGTCGCGTTGAAGCCCGCCACCTGGGCCCCGTCCGGGTATTCCCAATCGAAATCGATCCCGTCCAATGAGTAGGCATGCACCGCGTTCATGCAGGATTTCACGAAGGCCTGCCGCCCCGCATCGCTGGCCGTGCATACCGCCCAGCCATTGTCGTGATTGCCTCCCCCGCCGATGGCCAGGAACACCTTTACCTTCTTCGCATGGGCCGCGGCCACCAGCTGGGTCAACTTCGCCCCTTCGAAACCGCCCAGGGACCCGTCGTTCCCGGGAGCGGCGAAGGACCAGAGGACGTGGGTCAGTTTGGCATACTGGAGGGTCTGGGCGATATTGGTCCAGGCCGGCAGATACCCCACGACCTTGAACTCGGCATGGGCGGAGAGGGCCATCCCCAATCCGGCCAGGCCGATGAGCATACATTTCGATTTCGATCTCGATTTCGACCTCGGATTCGTTCCCGGTTTCGACCTTGATTCCGCTTCCATTGCATCCCCCTATTGATGATCCCGACCGCGATAACGTTTCCGATTCCCGATGGTTTCCGATCCACAACCAATCTACCGAACAACGGTTTCCGAGGCGCGTACGCGTATGCGGAACCGTGCCGCACCGATCCCGGGTTCCCCGTACTCACGTCCGGAAAGGTCTACGGACCTAAGCCATGGCGCATCGGGATCGTTCTGCGCGGAAAGGCCATACTGCGAAGGAGCCCCGATCCCTGATCCCGAAGTCCCGAAGAAATCGACCCTGCGCATCTCGTCCCAGATTGTTTGGGCGGCGGCCTGGCTGCCCGCCGCGCTGGGATGGATTCCGTCGGCAAGCATGTATTGCGGATAGTGCCCCGAGAAGGCGGCCCGCAGGTCGACCCAATAACAGGGCGGGGACGGGTTGGCGAGGACAAGGCCGCGGAGAACCGGCCGTTCGGCGTCCACCTTGGCGTTGAGTCCCGGGTTGTTGACCGCGCTGGCATAGATGAAGAACAGGACCTTCCGCACGCCTTTGGCCCCCATCCTGGCCAAAAGGGTCTTGAGGGAATCGGCCGCCTTCCGGATCGCGGGGCAATCCGCCGTGGGAACGGCCCCGCAGTCCGCGCCCATCACATCGTTGCCGCCGCCGTTCATGACCACGTACTTCACCGGCGCCTTGGCGATCGCGTTCCCGAATTGACTGGGGATGCTGGGATAGGGGCCTCCCGCCATCCAGGTCCCGCTCACGGAGCTGTCGCGGAAGCGATCCCCCTGGGCCAATACCCCGTCCTGCCGCGCCAATTGCTCCAGGTCCCTGGTGATGTCCCGGGTCAAGGCGATATAGGAATCGCCGATGAGGAGGAGATCGCTCCCTTTTATCAACGCACCCTGGGCCATGGCCGGGCCCGCGCCCCATATAGCGAAGCCGATGAGGATGCATCCTTTCATCTGCCGGTCCCTTTGTACTTGTTGATGAAGGCCAGGAACTTGTCCCGTTTGACGCTGGTGGCGTTCCCCATATCCCCCACCTCATGGCCCAGCCCGGGGATGATGTCGATGCCCAGATCGGTGCTGCCCGCCTTGATGCAGGCATCGTACAAGGCCTGGTTGTCCGTAACCGTATGGCCCTCCAGGCTCCCGACGAAGATATGCCAGGGTATGGACGTCTTGCGGATGTTACCCATGGGCACGGCATAGGGTTTCTCATCCATGATGTTTGCGACCTTGAGATCCATCTGCAGGCTGTCATGCACGCGGGTCTGCCCGCTCAGGGACACGAAGCCCGCGAAACGGCGAGGGTCGAACTTCGCCTCGGCGAACCAGGTGGAATCGACGGCGAGCATGTGGGTGAGGTAGGCGCCGGCGGAAAAGCCAGTGATGAACACGCTGTTGGGATCGCCGCCGTAGGACTCGATGTTCTTGCGCACCCAGATGGAAGCCCGGGCCGCGTCCCGGATATAATCGGGCCAGGTTCCCCCATGCCGGATGAGCCGGTAGCCGGGCGCGATTTCCATGACTCCGGCGTCCAGGAACTTCTGGCCGAACCGGTTGTTGGCGGTGAATGCCTCATTGCGGTCCCCGCCCGTGAGGCCGCCCCCATGGAAGTGGATCACCACCGGCCAACCCTTGGCCGGCGCGGTTCCGGCCTTGGGCATATGGACGTCCAGGATGCAGGATGATTTCTCCGCATCGGTCAGGGGGCCCGTCTTGTACTGGATGTTGACGTATTCGAGCACGTTGAGCCGGAAGTCCTGGGTGCCGGAAAGGGTCTCCACCACGCGTTCCGCCCGCTCGAACCCTACGGCCACCACCGAAAGCGTATCCCCGGCCAATGCCGTCTTGCGCAAGGCCGCGGATGCGGGGCCCGGCGAAACGCCCGACGGAGCCGCATCCCGATCCGTCACCTCAAGGGTCATGCGTCCCGCGAGGGTGACCAGGAAGACACGCACGCCATTAACCCGATCCCGAAAGGTGAAACGCATGCCGCCGTCGAAAACCCCGGGAGGGAGGTATCGCGCCCCTACGGCCTCGGCGCCTCTCGCGGACCCGCCCGCCGGGGACGCCAGAGACGTGGACAGGCCGGCGAAAACGTAGCGGCCTTGGGCATCCGTCCGCACCGTGATATCGCGGCCCAGAAGGATGACCTTGGCATCCTTGAGCAAGGCGCCGTCGGGTCCCCTGACGGTCCCGGAGAGCGAGGCACCGGATCCCTGGGCGCGCAAGGAACCCGCGCATGCGATCCATCCGATCATCAGAAGCATCCCAAAGCGCATGTCCCCCCCCGCAACCGAAACCGATCCGGTGACCGGATCGTTACCCAAACCTATCGCGGGAAGGGGAAGGGGACTTGTCCATTCCAGGAAATACTTTGTCCTTTCCGATTATCGGGAGCATTAGTGTGGACAACCGTGTCCACACCCTTGGCCCTTCAGGAACGGGCGGATGCAGGATTCCAAGTCTTCGCGGCAACCGACGATGCGACCTGCGATGCGGACCCGCGATCGCGGATCTTGTCGCGCCCAATCGTAAGTAAAGGTTTTTCTCGACTAATTTCCCCGTTTGCCGCGGACGCTTTCGCTTGCTATGCCGTGACAACTATTCCATTTTGATCAAGCCCAAAAATTTCCGGCAAATCGTTACCGGCCCCACGACTTTCCAAAAGGAGTCCACCTTGCCAGAGGCGCAACTGACTTTGAAACCCGATGCGGCGCGCGCGCCCAGGTTCCTCGGGAACGAATCGGGATTGACCCAATACTTCCGCGAGATCAGCAAGACCCGGAACCTGTCCATGGCCGAAGAGGCCGAGTTGACCCGGCAGATCCGTAACGGGGATCGGCAGGCGATGAACAAGCTGGTTACGGCGAACCTCAAGTTCGTGGTTTCCGTCAGCCGCAACTACCAGAACCAGGGCCTGTCCCTGGGGGATCTGATCAATGAGGGCAACCTGGGATTGATCCGCGCGGCCAAGCGATTCGACGAGACCAAGAATTTCAAGTTCATCTCCTATGCGGTCTGGTGGGTCCGCCAGGCCATCCTGCAATCCCTTGCGGAGCACTCCCGCGTCATCAAGGTCCCGCTTCATCGCGTGAGCGCCATCCAGCGCATGGGCAAGTCCGGCACCAGGCTGGAACAGACCCTGGGGCGGGCGGTCACCCTTTCGGAATTGTCCCAGCACATGTCCCTTACGGACGAGGACGTCCAGGAATGCGTGTACCTGAACTCCTACCCCATCTCGCTGAACGCCACCCCGAAAGGGAACGAGGTCGGCAATATCGGGGACAAGCTGCAGGATGAGAACGCGGAAAAGCCGGATGAAGGCGTCCTCCGCGGCACCATGCGCGGGGAGATCAAGGGCGTCCTGGAGACCCTTGGGCCCCGGGAAGCGTCCATCCTCAGGCTGTATTTCGGGATCGGCGGGGAGACCTCGCATACCCTGGAGGAGATCGGCACCCGGCTCAACCTCACGCGGGAACGGGTCCGTCAGATCAAGGAAAAGGGGTTGACCCGGTTGAAGCACGCCTCGCGCGCCAAGCGCCTGGCCGTTTTCCGCGCCTGAACCAATCGCCTTCGCGGAGCCCGTTCCGGCGGGCCCGCGAAGGCGGTCCCCCGGTCACGGCGTAAAGTACGCTTTCACCTTTTCGAAATGGGCCTGGAACTCCTTTCCCATCCCCAGGGGCCGGGAAATCTCCAACAGCGCGTCCGATTCCCGGTCGTAGGCCGCGGGGTCGGATCGCATCACCAGGGTCAAGTGCGCCGCGGCGCCGATCATGACGGACAAGGTGAACAGGCTCCAGCATTCGTTGCGAAGCTCATCGCTGGTCTTGGTCTCGAACCGGCCGTCCTCCGCGCGCAGGGCATAGTCGATGGAAACCGTCTGGCCGTGCTGCGAACCGGACCAGCCCGGATAGAAGGTCACGTACATCCGCTTTTCCCGCACGATTTCGGCCAATGCGCCAAGATGGGGAACGCCTTTGTAATTCTCGAACCAGGCCTTGGCCTGGGTCTCCTTCCCGTTCTTGTTCTTGACCTTCCGCCTCGCGACGCCCAGGGACGCGAAATACGCGACCATGCGCTCTTCCTTCTTGATCTGGCTGAGCACCCGGGCTTCCTCGGATTCCGAAAGGATGGGCTCCTCGCCGGACTCGACCAGTTCCATATTGGCCTGCAAAAGGTATCGGTGGTTCTCCGCCGTCTTCAGCCTTTCGAACAGGGCATAGTGCCGCAATCCGATAGGGTACCGAACCAGATACTTCAGCTGCACCCAGGTCTCGAAGATTTTCCGGGAGAGCGGGACCAGGCCTTCGAACCGCGACTCGGCGATCAACAGGGACTGGGAGGCGATGCAGGAGTCGATGCTATGCTTGAGCAGAAGCAGGATCTCGGAGAAATCCTCCTTGGTCAGATCGATCTCGATGCCGTTGAGGAAGGCCTTCGAGCGGGCGCCTATGGCGTCCCAGACGGCGAGCCATGCGGGGATGTCCTTGTTCATGCCCGGGAAAGGTACTTAATCCGGGACCTGGCATTTCCTCGCCGGACAATCCACCCCATCGGCCTTGATCCAAACGGTCGAATCCATGCTCGGGACGGAAACGGTTCCATTCCGGACGGCTATGACCGGATCGAAAACGGGAGGCGGACTAGGCCGCTAGTTCGTTGGCGAAAAGGAGCAGCAGGCCGCTGCCCAATTGCTGCAAGGTGAAGGGCTTCGCGAGGAAATAGGTCCCCGTCGCCGCGAGGGTCTGGAACTCTTCATCCGTCCTATCGTAATAGCCGCTGATGAAGAGGATGGGCAGGTCCGGGATTTTCTCCCGCAGGGCCTGGGCCAGCTGGAAACCGTTCACGCCGGGCATGCGGATATCGGTCACCAAGGCATTGATATCCGGATTCTGCCCATGGGCCAGCAGCGCCTCCAACCCGTCCTGGGCCTGGATGACCTCGTACTCCATGGCCTTGGCCACGCTCGAGACAAGACTCAAAACCTGGGGTTCGTCATCGACGATGAGGAGCTTTTTCATGTCCGAATGCCTTTTGGTCCGGTGAAGTCCCTTCATATTAAGTATTTCGGCCGGGATTGTCCGTTCCGCGAGGGCGGAATCCGGTTTCATTTTCGTCAAACCTTGTCATCGGATCCAAAAGTCCCAAACGAGAGGGCGTAACCGTACCGATTTTTCCGGAAATGATTTTTCCGTCCGTCCCCGGGACCTTCGGGATTGGCGAGGCCTACCCGTAAAAAAGCCGCCCCCTTCAGGGAGCGGCTGTGAATCGCGAAAAGCACCGGCTTCGGGCGGAAGCCGTGTCCGCTGTCCTAGTTCGTCGTCACATTCGTGATGGTCGAGGTGCAGGTCGCCGCATTGTTATGCGAAGTCACCGCGATCCCGACGTAGATCCCCGCCGTCATGGTGATGGTCTGGGAACCGATCGGGCTCCAGGTCACCCCGTCATTGCTCGAGAAGGCGGAGAACAAGGTCCCCACGCGCGTCAACCGCAGCCACTTCGGCACCGCGCCCGCCGTCAGGGTCGAGACCGAGGTCCCGCCCGCCGTGGTCCGGCGCTGGAAGGTCAGGCCGCTGGCGGCCGAGACCGCCATGAAGGCGTTCTTGGAACCGGCCGTGAGGTTCTCGCGCATCATGATGCCGGTCTTGGCCCAGGCATTGGTGTTCTGGACCCCGGTCACCTGGACCGTCAGCTTGGCATCGCCCGTTACGGGGAAGTACACGTAGCGGAAGGCATCGGACGTGCCCCAGATATCGGCTCCCGAGCCTTTTACCGTATAGGTGCCGGAAACATTGGCCGCGCTGCCGACCACGCCCACGGATCCGATGTCCTGGGAAGCCCAGGGAGCCGGGAGGGGGTTGGCCGTGAAGGCGCCGGTGGCATTGGTCTTGAGAACGGCGAAGTCCCGCTTGGAGGGCGTGAAGGTCTGGCCGGCCTGGGAAGGCGTGACCGTATAGGAGTCGCCCTGGCGCAGGCCCGTGAACACGTAGTTCCCGGAGGCGTCCGAGGTGGCGGTGGCCGTCTTGCTTCCCGAGAGGGACAAGGTGGTTCCCGCGACCGCGATACCCGAGGAGTTGGTGACCTTGCCGGAGAGGGACAGGTTGGTGGCGGTGACCGCGACATCGCTGAACCCGGCCATGGAGTAGGCGGCCGTATTGTGGCTGGTCAGGGCCACGCCGGCGAACAGGGAGGCCGTCATGGGGATGGTGGTGGGCGCGCCCTGGACCGTCCAGGTGACGGCGTCCGGGGAGGTATAGGCGGTGAACACGTCGCCGCTGCGGACCAGCTTGACCCAGATGGGCAAGGAGGCCGCGCGCTTGCTGTTCGTGGTTGCTCCGCCCGCGTTGGTGCGGACCTGGAAGGTGGTCTGGGTCGTGCCTTGCGCGCCGATGAAGGCGTTCTTGGAACCGGCGGTCAGGTTCTCGCGGATCATCACGCCGGTCTTGACCGAGGCATTGCTGCCCAGGCCGACGGTCAGGATGCGGGCCACCACTTCGCCGTTGCCGTTCAGGGGCAGGTAGGAGAAGGTGAAGCCGTCCGCGGCGTTCCAGATATCCGCGCCGGTGGATTTGATGGAGAGGTTCTGCTCGCCGTAGCGGGCGCCCGCGCCGGGGGCGGAAGCGCCGATATCCAGGGTTTGCCATCCCGCGAGGCCGAGGACGTTCTGGTACTGGCTCCAGGGATGCACCTGGCCGCCATTGCTGCTGTACTTGACCCGGTAGGTGAGGCCCAGGGCATTGGTGCCGGCGGGCGCGGTCCAGACGAAGGGAGTGGCGGAGGTGGCCGGAATGGAGCCGACCTCGCCGAAGCCGGAGATCCAGAAATGGGCAAGCAGGTTGGCCAGACCGGCCACGGAAGACGGCACGGCCGGGATCGGGAGGTTGTACTTGTTGCCGAGGTCCGGGGTCGCCACGGCGGGCGTGAAGGTCAAGGGAACCAGACCGGTGGACATGGGATAGGCGTAGGTCTTCTGCATGGACATGGTGTACTGGCCGCCATGGGGAGCGGGGCTCACGCCCTGATCCTCGACCACCCAGACAACGTAATCGCCGGCCGTGAGATCGTATCTCTCGGACACCAGGGATCCGCCCCAGGAGAACATATCGGCCGCGTTGACGGAACTGCCCACCTTGCGGATGCCCATCCATCCCTGGAAGGTCCCCTTGGACTTGAAGGTGAAGCGGATGGACTGGTCCGTGGCCAGGTTGAAGCGGAACCAATCCTGGACATCGCCGGAAAAGGAAGGCGGGTTGCCGGTGACGCTGACGGGGAGGGAGATGGGCAGGGCGCTGGCCTCGTCGCTCGGGAACGGGGAGTTTTCCACCACCTTGGCCTCGTCGGTGAAGCCGTTGCAATCGTCATCGATGCCGTTCACGGGCTCGGCCGCGCCGGGATGGACGTTCACGTTCGCGTCATTGCAATCGTGCTTGAATACGGAATAACCGTCGCCGTCCTTGTCCACGCAAAAGCCGTTGGCGGCATAGACCGAAAGGCGTCCGCGCAAGGCGCTGCTGACGGGCCAATGCCAGGCGTCGAAGAAGCAGGACAGATCCGTATTGGTGGCCCGGCTCAGGGACTCGATCAGCAGTTCGGAACGATCGATATCGGTCGAGGGAACCACGCCGCCGCGCGCCGCGATGATGGCATTGAGACTGGGGATCCAGTTGAGGATGGCGGGCTTGCCGAAAATCTGCGCGATGCGCAGGATGGCCCCGCCCTGGGCGACTTCGCTCACGGTATAGTCGGGATTGTTGACCTTGCAGGTCTGGTCCACGATGCAGGTCTGCCAGGAGGCGCCTGCGAGGCTCTCGTACGGCTCCATGAGCCATTGGACCTGGTATTCTAGGAAGTCGGCCGGGTTCATCCCGTACTTGGTCATCCCCAGGTTGTACATCATGTAATGCTGCCAGAAGGACGTCCAGTCATGTCCCGGCGGGTAGGGGTTGGTCGAACCCGGCTGGAAAGCGTGGTTGGCCACGAAAATCTCGGCGTCGTGCATATCGAAGGCATGGGCCATTTCATGGACCATGGCCTCCGGATACACGTAGGTATTGAAGAAGGAAGTGCGGATCTCGAGGGGTTTTGTCCCGATGTTCTGGGCGCAGGCCCTATCGCATCCGTACTCGTACATGGAGATGGGCGCGAGGCCGGTGCCCGAGGGCTCGGCGCCGAGGTAGGTCTTGAAGGCGGCATAGATCATATCGTTCTCATCGATCGCCTTGCGGAGCGGCGCGATGCCCACCGAGTCCAAGGTGGACTGGGTGACCTGCAAGGCCGTGTACTTGCCGTTGAATTTCCGCATGGTGTAGACGGTCTGATCATTACCGTCGAACGACATATGGGTCACCGTGCTTCCGTCCGGGGTTTCGGCCGAAAAGGCGGGGGCAATGCAGAGAAGGGAGGCCATGGCGAAGCGCCTGGCCCGATTCATGGGATTCACGTGATCTCCTGATGTTTGAATTTGGAGGAGTCCCTTGTCCGTGGAATCCCCGATGGATGGGGAAGGTAACAAGAAAGTGCCGGCCGTAATCCGGATTAGGGCGCGATCATTTCCCAGATTCTCCACATGCTGCGGCTCCGGGCCAAATGTTCCCAAATTCCGTTTGCTTCAAATCCGGAAGCAGAACCCAGGCGTTACGGTACCGCTTCAAATACCGCCTTGCGGGTCCGGATCATTCCATCCGTCTGGAGGCGCAGGAAATACATCCCGCCCGGCAATCCTTTTTCCAGGATGGCGGTATAGGCTCCCGGGGACTTCACACCCTTCGCCAAGGTCGCCCTCTTCCCGCCTTTGGCGTCGTACACGCTCAGATCCACCCAGGACAGCGTGGAGATCGTAAACCCGATGGCTTGCCCCGGGCGCAACACTCCGCCTCCGCCCGCCACGAACCCGGTCCCTCCGTGAGCGGATGGGAAGGGCGAGGAACGCGGGAAGGCCCGCAAGGTCTCACCCACCGGCCTTCTCCAGACCCCGCTGTTTTCCGGCGCGGCGAACAAGTCGTCCCCGACCACGGCCATGCATCGGATCGATAACCGGTTCAATCCCTCATTGATCCGGGTCCAGGAGCCGCCGTCATCGGAACTGGAATACACCCCATCCCAAGAGGGGGCATAAACCATGGAGCCATCCGCGACCAGGGATGAAGGCTGGCCGTAAGAGTTCAGGGTTTTCACGCGGACCCAGGATGTCCCATTATCGGTGGAGCGGAAGATCCCGTTCCCCGAAGCCCCGAATAGGAATTTTCCATGGGCAAGGAAGGTTTCGACCGATGGAGGGTCCCACCCGCGGCTTTCCAACCTGGCCCAAGTGGCGCCTTTATCGGAAGACCGGTACGGCCCCGACGTGGTCCCGGCGTAGACGAAATCGTCGTGGGCGTATACGCCCGAGACCGCATACCATTTCAGGCCGTCGGCGACGGGGAACCAGGACGCGCCTTGATCGGAAGTGCGGAACAACCCTTCCCCCGAAGTGCCCGCGTAGATATCGCTTCCGCCCGCCGCGAGGGACCAGATGAAGGCATCGTCGCGCAGGCCTTTGTTCATCCGGGACCAGGTCGCGCCCTGGTCGAGGGATCGGAAGACGCCATCCCCGCCGGTACCCGCGAAGAGGGCGCCATTCTTTTCGAGCAAGGAGAAGATGTAGGAACCCGGCAACCCCTTTCCGGATTCCGCCCAAGCGTCTCCCCTGTCGGTCGTACGGAATATCTTGCCGGAGGTCGCGGCGAAGAGGGTACCGCCCGATCCCGCCATGGTGCGCACAACGGCTCTCAACAGCCCGGTATTGACCATGCTCCAGGAACCGCCCGCGAGGGGGACCCGGAGAATGCCGTTATACGCGGATGCGAAAACGCCGTTGACGCCGATGGCCAAGGCCTGGACCGAGGACTCGACGGATCCGGAAACCGCCACGGACCAGGATTCCCCCTCGTCCGAAGACCGGAACAGGCCATTGTAGGTTCCGGCATAGAGATCGTTTCCCCGCGCGGCCAAGGCCGTGGTCATGGGGTTCATCGGTTCCTCGGTGATTTTGATCCAGGTCGCGCCGCTGTCGGCGGAACGGAACAGTCCCTTATAAGTCCCGGCGTAGACCTTGTTCCCGCTGACGGCCATGGAATACACTGGCGTGTCGGTCGCGGTATCGTTGGCATCGATCCAGTTCAGCCCGTTGTCCCGCGAACGGAACACTCCCGATTCGGTCCCGGCGAACAGGTTTTTCCCGCTTGCGACCAGCCTGTAGATCCCGAGGCGGTCCAACCCGGAACTGGCCGACGTCCAGGTCGCGCCGCCATCGGACGATCGGAAAATGCCTTTGGTTGCGGTTCCGGCGAACAGGTATCCCCCGCTGAAGGCCAGGGACAGGACATTGCCGAGCGCGGTCGATCCATCATCGGCCCTTTCCCAAGTGGCCCCGTTATCCCCCGAGCGGAATATGCCATCCCGATCGGTACCGGCGTACAGGTCCGGCCCGTTTATCGCCAAAGCCTGGACCGAAAGGGTCGACAATACGGTATCGGACCCGGTCCAGGTGGCGCCCTCGTCCGAAGACCGGTACACCCCGCCATTCGAGACGCCTGCGTAGATACGGTTGCCGTCCGCGAGGAGGGCCTGCGCATAGCCGCCTTCCGGACCCTTGGTTTCCACCCAATCGGCCCGGCTCAGGGTGGCGGAAAAAGCCAGGGTCAGGAAGGCGGAAAGGATGCGTAACGACATGAAGACTCCTTGGACGACAGGCGCATGCATGCGGAACATGCTCGGATCGGATGATGGACGCGTCCAAAAGGTAATCACACCGTAGCCGGCAGTCCCCGGTTTCCCTCAGAACCCGGCAACGACCTTCAGGCCCGCACCGTCCGCGCCTTGCCTGCCTACCCGGAGCACGGGCTGCAAGGAAAGGGACCTCACCCTTCCCAACGCGGGTTTCGCCTGCTGGTGACGCCGGGAAAAAAGGTAACCGCTGTATTCCTGCTCAAGCACGCCTATCGCGCCCATTCCCAAACCCGTAATCGCCATCCCTCCCGCTGCGTAATGCAAGGCGGGCATGCCGTTGTCCCAATCCAAGGCGGCGGCAACCAGGAAAGGAAAAGAGGCTGCCGTAACGGCGGCTCCCCACCCGATCCATTTCCAGCTTTGCCGATAGGTCGACCACAGTCCGGTATCGACAGGCTCGGACCCGGGCTTCAAACGGAGCGCGTTCTGTTCCATGTTGTCCACCCCGGCGCCCATGATGGGAATGCCGATATGGATGAGCCCCATCCCGGCCAATCCGATGGCTACCCCGATGCCGGGATCGGCGGCCGTAATGCCGAATGCCCCGTCATCCATCACGGGCACAAGAGCCAATAGGCTGATCGGGAGCAAGGCGACGCCCGTCCAGACGCAATTCCGTCCCATCCGATAAATCGGATCGCCATCCACGCGAAGGCTCCGGAGGTCCTCCGCCCGGGCGGTATCGGGAAACCCCGCGCCATTCCAGGTTTCAAGCGCCCAACCCGTGCGGCCCGAAAGCAGGGCTGCCAGGGAAAATGCGAAAAGCGTCCTTGCATGATTCATCGAAGATCGCTCCGGGGCCCGGGAATGGAACACATTGGATATTGGACGTTTGATCCGGCAAATCCGTGAACGGTTCCAATGAAGCCCAAAGGTAATCACTCCCCAATCGGGAGCGAATGCATCAGGGAGGGGGAATGGCTAGCGGAGGCGGGGATTAACGGAGAAGCGGGATCCTGCCATCAGGGCGGCGCAAGCCCGAGGTCGCGCCGCTGAACAACCATATCGAAGCGGTTCTATCGCCATTGACCTGCAAAACCTTTCCCGATCCGGAACGGGCCCGCATCCCATCCGCAACGGGAAGGATGGACACCGTGGGGTTGGTCAGCAGGTTCAACAGGCATACGCCCCCCGCCGCGCATTGGGCCTCCAGGCCCGTGGTCGGGGCCGGAGCGTTCCAATTGTGGCCCATCAAACCATCCGTCCTGCGATAGGACCAGACCTTGGCGGCGTTGGCCTCCATCCATTGGGTATAGGTCGCGCAGCCGGGCTGGCAGGAAAGCCCCACCATATAACGGGCCAGGATCAATTTGAAGCTTCCCACGTCGCCCTGCCCCTGCTCGGTCAGGATGCCTGCGGTATTGCACATATTGGCCTTGGTCCAGTCCGCGCAGACCTTGGCATCGGCCACATGGCCCAACAGCACCGCCGAACCGATATAGGTGCCCTGATTGTAGGTGGAGGTGTATTTCGAAATGACGCCCGAGGTATTGATGTTATCCCAGACCTGCCCGCCCCCCGGGGCCACCAGGGTCCGCTTCTGCCAGGCGTACAAGGACTCCGCCTTCACGCGATAGGTGTCATCCTTCAGCAACCGGGCCAGCTTGGCCGCGGAAATGATCATCGGCTGCACGATGCAGCTGTTCTTCACCAGATGCTCCGTGTTCTTCCACCAGACGCCTCCCTTCACGGGATCGCGCTGGGTGCTATAGACCCAATCGAATTCGATCTTGGCCTGGGTCAGGTAACGCTGATCTCCCGTCAGGTCATAGGCATGGGTGCAGGCGATCACCCACCAGGCGATATCGTCGTTGTAATCGTTCTGGGTCCAATCCGTGCCGTGCATCTTCACGAAGCCGTCGTAGACGTCCCGGATCATAAGCCGGTACTCTTCCTTGCCCGTGCGGGCATAGGCGTCCATGATGGTTTCCCAGGAATGCGCCGTATGCCAGAAATCCAGGGTCCCGGTTTTATCGTCGTACTTGTAGAAGGTTTTCGAAGTGGGGTTCCAGTAGGTCTTGATGAAGGCCGCGACCGCCTGGTCGGCCTGCTCGGCGGTGGAGGCCCGGGCGGGGACATAGGTGGAAAACAGGACGGATGAAAAAACGACGACCGGGGCGAGCCCGCGGATGAGCGACTTCAACATTCGAACCCCCTCGATTCGAACCCGGAGATCCCCACGGAAGTCCGGGCCCTTCCCAATTCTAGGGTCGGCGGCGAAGTCCCGCTAAAGGAACTTTCGGGCGGAAGCGGGATTTACCCCTTGCGTACCCAGGGCGTTACCCTAATGCGGCGGTATCGGGACCTTCATCGTGGGGTTTTTTGGGGAAGTTGCGGGTTTATTTCGAACATATAAGTCGAGCAGGATCAGAACGGATCGCGGCGGACGCATTCCCTCTGGAAACCGGCCGGGGGACCGGGATCGCGGCGGACTTTCCGGTAGGATTCCCTACGGCGCCATTCCCGGTAATCGTCCGAAATCCATTCTCTGATTAGCCAGGTCGAATCCGAGGTCCGTTCGCCTTCCAGCCGCGCTTCCGGATGCCAACCGGGCGACGGAGGGTAGAGGTGGCGGGCCTCCCGCTCGAACGCGATACCCGGAAACCAAGCGGTATCGAATGCGAAACGGTTCATGGTGGAATCGATCTGGAAACGATAGACCTCGGCGCCCGGCTCGGAAACGTGCGGGAACAGATGCCCGAACCGGAAGGTACGCTTGTTCCCCGGGATAAGGCGGAAAACGGGATGGAGGGAATCCTCCGGCTGAATCGCCCGTCCATCGTAATAAGAGCAGAATACGGAGTCGAAACCGGAATCCGGGACTTGCGCGGCTTTTTCCGATTTCCGGTCGCACCCTGCCGTCCCGACCATGAGGATTGCGGCCAGGATGGATTTTATTCCAGCGATGCGGGTGGCGATGGTCTTCACGGAATTGCGATCCTGCGAGGGAAAATAGGTATATCGAAGCCTTTTTCCATTTCCAACCTATCGTGATCAAAGGTTTGAAGGAGGGCCATAAGCGGCCGCTTTTCTATCCTTTAGGCCCGATAACAGGAGTCCCCATGCAGCGCAACCTCACCTTCGCATTTTTGGTTTTGACCTTGGGACTTCTTGCGGGCGGCTGCGGCAAGAAAGGCAACCCGGATGCCGCAGGAAAGGCGCCCTCCGCCGAACCCGACTCCGCGTCCCGGATCACGGGCGGAACGGACACCTCGGATATCAACAAGGAACGCATGCATTCAAGCATCCAGGACCTGGCGGCCGACAAATACGCAGGTTGCGATGCCCCTAAGTTCTGCGCCGGTATCGCCTATTTCGATTGCAATGAAAAGGGCGGCGGCCATGGCCTCTATTATGACTCCGCGAAGGTGACCCTGATCAGCCGATGCGGATCCTTCTGCACCCATCCGGACGATGCCGCGCAGAAGGGGATGTGCGATACCCTTTGCCCGCCCAAGGCCTGGGAGGACTGCCGGAAACGCTAAAATGGTCCCCGCCTCGGGGGGTGCGCCTTATACCCGGATAGCGATATGCCAAAGGACCCCGGCGGGATCGATCAGATGGATTTCCTTTTTGCCCCAGGGATAGACCTGCGGGGCCTTGAGCCGGATGCCTTTATACTTGTCCTGCAACCTCAGGCTCTCGATTTTCGTCCACCAGTCTTCCACGTTCTCGACTTCCAGATTCATCATGAAGTTGCCCTGCATCTCCTTGTTCTCGAGCTTCTGCAGGAAGAACCGGAAGGTCTCGATCCGGACGAGGGCCAGCTCGTCGGATTCCCAATCGACCTCGAATCCCAGGTCCCGGTAGAATTCCAACGCCAAGGGGAAGTCGCTTCCGGAGGGAACGAAGGTCATCATTTCTTTGACTTTGAGATTCAGGTTTGCCATCTTCGTTCCTTTTGAAAGCAGTGCGGATCCATTACGGATACAGCCCCCTCTTTTTAAGCACCAACTAGGGGGATTCCACCCAAAGTTGCGAAATTCTATTCGTTGCAATGCGGTTGCCCTTTGCCTGTGAGTCGATAAACGAATAAGATTGAGGAGCCGTAATCACAATTGCATTAACCAATGAACCTTGAGCCATCGCAGAAAGTGCAATACTTAGCATGCCTTTGTATCCGTCAGCCGTAGATCGAGCATCTGTTTTGTTCCAAAGCCAGACTTTATCATTTGGGTCGTTTTTTTTGATTAATAAAACCCCCATATAACCGTTTTCATCTGAAATAACCATCGACACCACCGCAGAAGTAAACGCGGAATATCCGGCAACCGAAGCTGCTTCAAAGCCAGCAGAAAAGCTTCTCGAAACCGTTAGAAGCATTGCAAGGGTAATTGCCCGAAAGATATTTTTTGACATTACTATTCCTTTTGATTTGGATTTAATCGAGTTCTTTGAATTCGAATTTTTGAATTCCGTATGTGTTGATTGCGGGACACCCGTGGATTGCGGCTCCGTATCCTGATGGATTAATTCAGAAGGAGATTTAATACGGGAGTTATGAAAACGGCGTTACGTACGGGCCTGAAACCGATAAAGGCCCATCTTGATCCCGCACTTCCGCAAGTACTGTAATTATAGGAACCCATGGGATCTCCCGCTGCGTACTTGGATTCCCAACTGTAATCGGACCCTAACGCGCACTGGAAATCGTAAGGGTCCGTGTTCGGGCCCCAATTTTTCTCCATGGTCCATTCCTTGACATTCCCATACATGTCATGCAGACCCCACTGATTGGGTAGTTTTTTCCCGACCGGATGAGGAGACTTGCCTGAATTCTCGAGGGACCAGCCATATGGAAGCGGATTCGTGGTGTTCAGGTTTCCCCAATAGAAATCCGTGGTGGTGCCCGAGCGGAAGGCGTGGATCCACTCCGCTTGATTGGGCAAGCGATAGCCGTTTTTCTTTTCATCAACGGTTATGCCGAGCATACCCGTACAATTGCCATCCGTGCTGAATGTGGTGGAGGTAAAGGTATAGACTGGCGCGAGACCTTCCAAAGCGCTCCTTTTATTGCAATAAAGGATGGCATCGTAAAAAGTCATTCCTTCCGCGGGACTACTGGCTTCGCCCGGCCAGTAGAAAGGGAATTCCTTCATTATGGCCATGTAATCCTTTTGGGTCACCTCATAACTGTCCATGAAGAACGGCTTGATCGTCGTAAGGCCATCGGCATATTTGGCAGGGACGAGGGATTTCGGCTTGGCGAAAACCTTGGTCGATGAATTCATCGTATTGAAATAGTCTATTGATTCGGGTCGAGGAGTGAGGTTTACCCGGGCAAAATCCGGAAAATATATATAGTAGGGCGTTCCATACTTGGGCCACATTGACTCGAAATCCACTATGACGTATTCGTATGAGGAAAGAATGACTTTCTTCGGAAGCGATTGCGTCACCGTAAAGTGCAGACCGGAAGGTTTGGATGCGGCTCCCGTTCCTTTCGGCAGGGTAATTGATTTCGGGAACAAGGGCGCGTAATTGTAATTCGGATTCCGGAATATATCAGTCATCGCGTTCGTAGCGGGATTGAAGTACGACGCCCCCATAACCTTGACGGAGTTCGGGAACATCACGGTATTCGGATTCGCGATTTCGAACTTTATATTCCAGGCGTCCGTAGCGCCCGTGACCGCGGAACCGACCACCACGGGATATTCCGTTCCTGGCGTCCCCGACGGAATGACCGTCGTTTGACTTTCGGGGTTATCGAATAACATCGCACGGATCGGATAATCCGTCATGGTCCCCATGATCCTGTTCACGGGAAGCTTACAGCCGGCAAGGATTTCACCCGTCTTGGTCAATCCAATCGGTTCCAACCCGGAGGCGCATTCATTGATGCAATCGGGCTCCTTGTTCTCATTCGGGTTTTTCCCGTACATGGTTCTGATGCTCGCGATATCACCGCAGGATGGAGTGGATTGCCTTCTCGCGTAATTGGTGTTGCAGTAATTCATTATGGACGATTCGTCATATTCCCCAAGCGATTCACTCGTCAAATTGTCGACTTTGAATTCGCATGACGCCGGCTTCCCGACGTGATTCTGCTCGTGAGCCAACCCGAGGAGGTGGCCGAATTCATGAATGGCCTGCGCAAGGAGGGCTACCTTATGGTAGCCCGCATTATATGCGTAGGTAGTGGTGTTCGTACTGGTTGAAAAGGTCCCGGTCTGTATGAGGGTGGGATTGTATTTATTGTACGTCCAGCAAAGGATGGTCGATGGTTCGGGGGGGCTTTTAGAAACCTTTGAGATTGCGCTTGATCCTTGCGCGGAGTTCGGCGCCCAAAATTCGGTCGTGCCTACCTTGAATTCCCTGTCATCATGACCGACAATCACATCGCAATTGATGTCCGTGAAGACGAATCGGATTCCGGCATACCCGTTCCACCATTGGGAGATATGGTCCTTGACGGTTTTCTGCCATGCCGTTACGGAAAGGCCTCCCGGGATGGTCAGCCCGCTGAAGGAACTGGCGTCCCAGCATACGTTTAAAACGATTTCGCCATTTACCTTTACCCCCGTCTTCGTGTCGGAAGCTTTCCAAGCAAGGTTTTTATAAATAACCCCGTCCGTATTCGCCGATAGGGACGCGATCATCAGCAATTGTACCGAAATCGCCCATTTGAATACTCTGTTCATATCCTTTTTCCTTTTTCCGCCGGGGATCATTCCACGTTCTCCAAAACTTCGACGCCCTGCAATCGACCGGATTCATCGTATACGTACATGGTATCTCGGTCTTTACCCGGGCGGATTCTTTTTGAAAGAACGCCATTCGCGTACCAATACACCGAGCTATCCGATTTATCTTGATGAAAGGTTTGGAGCACCCGACGGACGCCATTGGGAAACCATTCCTCGGAATCGCCTTCCAGCCTTCCATTCAGGTATCGCCTCCGAAAGATCATGTTCCCCAGCGTATCCCATTTTATGATGGAGCCCGAATAAACCGTATCAGGAGCCGTTTTTCCGGGGCCATCGGATATCTTGAATTCGACATACTCGGATTTCATGCCATTCGCGTAATAACGGGTCGATGAAAGCGGTTTTTGCGCGTTTCTTTCGTTAATGACCCGGGAGCAATCCGCCAGGAAAAGGAAGGATGAAACCATGGACATACGGCAAATGATTTTCAGGCCCATACGGTTTCCAGATCGGATTGGAGGGAAGTTCGGGTATTGATTGCGGGTTACGACTTCCTGCGGAATGCACATGCTTATCATTTATCGGAAATCATCCAATTCAGACCATTAAAGCGGTCTATTTCGGCATTTTCTTCAACTTAGACAGCCCGATCCGGTTTGGAAACACCATTTTGGATGGTGAATGCGGAACCGGATACGTGCCCGCTAGCGATCGGTGCTCTTCACGCAGTTACCCCTTCTAATTCAAAAGCAAGGCCAGAATCGGCACGAGGGGAAGGGGATTACGCTTAACTACGAAGGTGAACGGTTTGACGATGGTTTTATTCGATCCACTCAGGGTCAGAACTCCCTGATGCGTTCCCTCCATCGCAGCCGTCGGCCGCCAAACAATGGCATTTCCGTCGAAGGTCATGCCCTTGGCAACCGATGCCGCATCCAGGGACAAGGTGCCTTCATTGCATCTGGAGATAACGACCGGAATCACCGAGAGCTTGCTTGCGTAAATGTCGGGCCGGATGGTCGTCACTCCGGCGAAGTTACAGGCGGCCAACGGGTAAGCGTTGTATCCGGATGCGGGCACCGGATCCAAGCGGGTGAAATAGGCGCGCGACATAACGTAGTTGACCTGGGGATCGGTTTGCGAACAGAGTCCCAGGTTGACGCCCATGGAATATTGCACGGCATTCAAGGTCTTGCCGCCCCCAAGGAACGGGCCCAGGTCCAGCACTGCGACTTCACCCTGTTCTTCCAGCAGGTTGGCGGCGGTGCCGAAATAACTGCTCACGATCACCGTTTTCACCGAACCGTCGGGATTCCGTATATCGATTTGGAAGAAATCCCCGGGAACGTTGTTTGCGTTGTTCCGCTCGATAACAAGGTACCGCGCGTCCGCGATGGCCGCCTGCTCCGCGGTCGTAAAGGTCCGGGACACGCTTGAGCCGCAGCGGGCGAGCCAAGCGACCCCGTCGGGGAAAACGGTGGGCGTCGATCCGAAGCTCCATCCCTTAAAAGGGGAGCTGGTTTTGTTGTTGAAATCAAAGGACAGGACGATGTTCGCCGCGGCCTGGGGATACTGCGGGATGTTTACATATCCGGGCGTAATAGGGCTGGTGGACACCCGAGGAACTGAGGAGTTGATGAATGCGGAATTCTGCAGATTCAAGTAATTCGTGCCCACGGACGTCAGCGTGGTCAACGAGGCGTCCGAGTACAATTGCACCGCCGGAGAGGAGAACAGCCCGAAGGTGATTTTACGGGCCAGTTCCAAATCCAGATTCGTTCCCGAATTCTTGAACCAGAACCATTTCGCCACTTGGGGGGTCGACTTGAAAACCCCCACCATGTTATTCATCGAGGCGTTGACCTCGGATTCCGGCGTACCGTTCTTGAGCACTCCGAACTCGTCGATCCATACCACGGGACTGGGATAATTGTAAGGCATATTGGTGGCCACCGGAGTGCCATCGATGACCATGGTCCGCGACCCTAAGGCACAGGGCGCGTCATCCGGCAGGACAACCTCTCGCTTTTGGCGATCCTGAAGACAGGCACCCAGAGCGGAACTGGCGAAGCCCCATTTATTGCCGCTTCTACCGCAACCATCCCGGCAGGTATAGGAGCCGGAAGCGAGATCGTAATCGGTATAATATTTTTCAGCGATCTTCCCGCCCTTGATAACGGAGATGAATTTGGAGAGGTTGCTCGTGGGATTCTCGACGACATGGCCCAGGAAATCGCTGGGCCCGATATCGATATCATAGGCGTGCGCATCGAAAATATCGACGCTTCCGCCCAAATGGGCCAGCTCAGTCAAGAACATGCGGGTCCAACCCAAGTATCCCAGGCCTTCCAGATCCTGAGCCGTTCCGGTTTTATAGAAACGCTTCATGAGGGTCAAAGGTTCTCCGGCAATCGAAACCAGGCCCGAAACGATGTCCAGGACCAAGCCCTGAGGTTTGAAGTCGGCGAGAATGATGCCACCGTTATGGATCACGCAAGCCTTACAAGCCAATCCGCTCGGTGAAGGGCCTTTAATGAAGTCGTAGTACTCCTTGAAGACCCGGGCATAGGCGTTCGGCTTAACATACGGGTACCAGTTCGGCTCATTGCCGATGGAGATGTGGATCTTCTCCGCGCCGTTATAGCCCATTTCGGTGTTCAATCCCGAAACTTGGATGTTGTAGGCCTTGATCAGTTTGCGGATGCCGGCCTTGTCCCAAGCGAGGATATCTTCATACCGCGACTGCTGGGCGAAGGGTGGTTCCGACTCGCGATCGCAATTCAAGGGATGTATCCTCGGGGTGAAGGGAACTCCATCCGTGCACCAGTCATGGAACCCCAAGTCACGCAATCCATCATCCAGTTTTCCGACCGTCCAAAGACGCTTTAGATCCCTCGGGAATTGGATGTCGTTGTAATCCTGATTATAGTTGCGATACCATTGCCAATGATTACTGTTGATGCCATCAGTGCCGAAACGGGCATCTGAAAGCGCTTGGGCCCCGGCCTGGGATGTGAATATGGCCGCAATGAATGGGTATATGAGAAGGCTGATGCGCATGAACATGTCTCCCTGTGATGAGAATAAAAGGCGGGTTTCCGAAGCATTGGCTAAGCGCCATTCTAAATGGTGAATCGCATCCTAGGCGTATGGTGATGCTACCGTGAACCGCGACCGAAGACGGTGATTAAATACAGCATGGTTCCTAATGCCAGGCTAAGGCCGGCCAGGCCTAAAGCCGCTACCCCAAAGGTGCGGGGCACGCTAACGGTGCGCTTTTCGATCTTACGGATGGCGCTGAGCGGAACGGCCTTGCCTTCGAAATAAGCGGTATCGTCGCGGACCAGGAGGGAATCCGTCGCTATTTCACCTTCGTCTGTCACGATATGGATACGGCCTGAGACATGCTCCCAACGAACCGGATCAGGAATACGAATCGGGGTCGCGGTCGTACAGGCGATAGGCGCCATAATTGCGAGGGCCCAACCGGCAGTTACGATCACGTTACGTACTGATTCCACTCCGCATCTTTTGGATTGGAAAAACATCCGGTTGAACATACCAGTCCAATTAGCAATCCGCCGCAGGCGGAACAAGGTCCATTTTTTATGGTGATTGAACGAAAAGCACCATTAAAAATGGACCTTGGCCGGCTCCAGGTTCGTTTATACCTTCCGAGCTAAAAATCCGCATCCGCGAGAATGATAAATGGGGATCACTCCCCCTTTAGGGCTGGTTATTGGCGGAGCATTTCGGTAGCGTAGGTTTTTTAAAAAAGGAATATGAAATGAAAAAATGGCTTCTAGTATCCGCTTTGATTTTGACCCCCGCCGCTTTCGCCAGCACGGAAAACTGGTATACGATTCCCCTGTCCTATTTCCGTTCGATGACCTTGGCCGGAAACAATTCGACCATTGTCCTGCAGTCCCCGACGGGTTCGACCACGACGGTTACGGTCGATTACAATGGCGGCACAACGGGTACGGTCTCCCTCAGCCAAATCAGCATTACGCCCCCGGCCGGCCGCGAAAAGGAATGGGAGTCCCTCATTCTCACCGGCATGTCCATGGGCGCCAGCATCAAGGTTACGGGATCGAATGCGGGAACGGTGGTCACCAGCCCGAGTGCGGCGGGCGTCACCCCTTTCATCAATTTCGTTATTCCCTGAGGCCGAAGTAGACCGGCAGCCCGGATGCGACGGGGATCGGATCCCCATGGAAATCCGTGGATAAGCGCACCCATGGCCGAAAGACCCCGATGGGCCAAGGAGTCTTCCTATCCGGTTCCGGGTCGGAGGGGGCTTTGGAAATGGTCAATGCCGATGGCCGGGATATCGCGCCCCTCGGATAGGGACTCCGCCCCCCGACGGGGCCGCGGAGCGTAGGCTTCCCTTACAATTTTCTTTTCCCGGTGCCTGATTAACCTATTTTCGCTCAAGACCCTTCCGGCTTAGGGCCGCGCTTTTCCGGCCTTTTCAAGGCGGAATCCGGTTTCCAACCGCCATTTGGCTGGCACGAATGCGAGGCTGATCTTGGACCAGAATCCGGATTCCGAAACCCTCTTCCGCGGGGGCGGCAATATGGGCGCCATGATGCGCGCCCTGGACTGGTCCCATTCCCCGCTCGGCCCGGAATCCAAATGGCCCCAAAGCCTGCGCACGGCCATCAGCATCGTCCTGGATTCCAAGTTCCCCATGTATATCGCCTGGGGCAAGGACTTTACCCAATTCTACAATGACGGCTATCGCCCCATTCTGGGATCGAGCAAACATCCCAAGGCCTTGGGCATCAGCACCCGGGAAACCTTCGCGGAAATATGGGATATCATAGGCCCCATGTTCGACGGGGTCATGCAGGGCACCGCCACCGGGTACGAGGATTTCCTGCTGCCCCTGGATCGCCATGGATTCGTGGAGGAGTGCTATTTCACCTTCTCCTACAGTCCCATCCGCGAAGAAGGCGGAGGGGTGGGCGGCGTCCTCGTCACCGTTACGGAAACCACCAAGCGCGTCCTGGGGGAACGGAGGCTCAAGACCCTGCGGACCCTCGCTGCCGCCACCGCGAATGCCGCCACCCCGCAGGAGGCCTGCCGCGCCGCCATGGAGGCCCTGGCCGGCAATCGCGCCGACCTCCCCTTCGCCGCCTTGTACCTGATCGATGAAAAGAAACCGGAAGCCTGCCTGATGGGGATTTCCGAAGGCCACCCTCTCCTATGCGCGGAAGCCTTTCCGGCCGGCGAAAGCCTGGGAACCCCTTGGCCCCTCGAACGGGTGGCCGTATCCGGCGCGATGGAATGCCCCCTGGCCCCGTCGGACCCGGCCCGCGCGAATCCATCCCCGGCGGACGGCGCCGAATCCCCGTCCGGACGCACCCACGGCCCCAAGAACGCTTTGTTGCTTCCCATCTCCAAACCCGGCCAGGAGCGGCCCGCCGGGATCCTGGTGGTCGGACTCAGCCCCAGGCTCCCCCTCGACGGGGATTACCGCAGCTTTCTGGACCTGGTCGCCGGCCAGACCGCGACCGCCGTATCCAATGCCCGCGCCATCCAGGAAACCCGGGAACGCGCCGCCGCCCTGGCCGAACTGGACAAGGCCAAGACCGCCTTCTTCAGCAATGTCAGCCACGAATTCCGCACCCCGCTCACCTTGATGCTCGGCCCCATCGAGGACATGCTCTCCAACCCCGCGGATTCCCTGTCGGCGGAAAACCGGGAACGCGCCGTCATCGTGCAACGGAATTCCCTACGGCTCCTTAAGCTGGTCAATACCCTGCTGGATTTCTCCCGCATCGAGGCCGGACGCCTGGACGCGATGTTCGAGCCCGTCGATCTGGGCCGGCTCACCCGCGATATCGCGAGCGTATTCCGATCCCTCGCGGAAAAGGCGGGCCTGTACCTGCGCGTGGAAATCCCGTCCTTAAGCGAACCCGCCTTCATCGCTCCCGATCTGTGGGAGAAGATCGTCCTCAACCTGGTTTCCAACGCCTACAAATTCACCTTCTCCGGCGGCATCGGCGTCTCCCTCACGGAGTCTACCGGCGCGTTCGAACTCTGCGTACGGGATACGGGTACCGGCATCCCCGAAGCGGAACGGGAGCAGGTCTTCGCCCGCTTCCACCGGGTTCGCGCCGCGCGCGGCCGCACCTACGAAGGATCCGGCATCGGATTGTCCCTGGTCCAGGAGCTGGTCAAGCTGCATGGCGGAACCATCCGCCTGGAAAGCGCCATGGGCAAGGGCAGCGCCTTCTTCATCCGCATCCCCAAAGGATCCGCCCATCTCCCCGCGGATCGCATCGCCTCCCCTCAGTCGCGGGAACCCCGCCTCGGAGACGCAACGGCTTACGTGGAAGAGGCCGGCCGCTGGTCCCTGGATACCGGCCTCGGGCCCGTCCCCATGCCCCTGGCCGCCGCCGACCGCGCCCGCATCCTCGTAGTCGAGGACAATGCGGACATGCGGGACTACGTGCATAGGCTCCTGGAAAAGCATTGGGACGTGGACGCGGCCCAGGACGGTCCCACCGCGCTCGCCAAGGTCCAGGTGGATCGGCCGGACCTCATCCTGAGCGACGTGATGATGCCGGGCATGGACGGATTCGCCTTGCTGCGCGAGCTGCGCAAGGATCCGGAAACCCGGTTCACGCCCGTCATCCTCCTTTCGGCCCGGGCCGGCGAGGAATCCACCACCGAAGGCCTGGAGGCCGGCGCCGACGATTACCTCATCAAACCCTTCTCCGCGCGCGAGCTCCTTACCCGCGTCTCCGCCCAGATCAAGACCGCCCAGGCCCGCAAGCAGGCGGAAGCCAGCGTCCGCGCGGTCTACAAGGGGATCGTCGCCGAGCGCGCCCACCTGCACGCCTTGTTCATGGAAGCGCCCGCCTCCATCTGCATCACCCGCGGGCCCGATCACGTCTTCGAATTCACGAATCCCAATTACCTGCGGATGGTCGGACGAAAGGATATCGTCGGCAAATCCGTGCGCCAGGTCTTTCCCGAGTTGGAAGGCCAGGGGATCTTTGAAGTCCTGGACGATGTGTACCGCGGCAACCCCTTCACGGTCGCGGAATACTCCATGCGCATCGATCGCGGCCGGGGCGAAGAGGAGATCTGCTTCACCTTCACCTATCAGCCTTCCCGCGGCCCGGATGGCGCGATCGAAGGGATCATGGTCTTCGCCTATGACGTGAGCGCCCAGGTCCTGGCCCGCCGCCGTTCCGAAGACGCCGCCAAGCGCATGGCCGATCAGAAGCAGGTCCTGGAAATCATGGCCAAGGGCGGGCCCCTGGACGCCACCCTGGCCTCCCTGGCCAAGGTCTGCGAGGAACACATGAATGGCGGCCTCGCCTCCATCATGCTCATGGACGCCCATGCCGCGGTCCTCCGCCTCAGCGCGGCCCCCAGCCTTCCCGCCTCCTTTCTGCGGGCCATCGACGGAGTCCCGGTGTCGCCGAACGGGGCTTCCTGCGGCGCCGCCGCCTTCGCGGGCAAGGAAGTCATCACCCCGGACCTTACCGCCGATCCGCATTGGGCCGATTACCGGGAGGTCGCCCTCGAGCACGGCCTCAAGGCCTGCTGGTCCTGGCCCATCCTCTCCTCCGCGGGCAAGGTCCTGGGCACCTTCGCCATCTACCAAAGGGAAGTCCGCGGTCCCGATGCGGAAGAACTGCGTTACATGGATATCCTCCGCCGCAATGCCGGGTTCGTCATCGAGCGCAACCTGGCGGAGGAGACCCTGCGCCTCACGGAAGCCCAACTCCAGCATTCCCAGAAGATGGACGCGGTGGGCAAGCTGGCCGGCGGCATCGCGCACGAGTTCAACAACCTCCTGACCGCCATCAACGGCTATACCGAACTGCTCGCCGCCCTGCCCGAGGACGCCGAAGACCGCGCCCTCTACATCTCCGAAGTCCGCAAGGCCGGGGAACGGGCCACCGTCCTCACCCGCCAGCTCCTCGCCTTCGGGCGGAAGCAGATGCTCGCGCCCAAGACCATCGACATGAACGTGGTGGTGGAAGGCATCCAGCGGATGCTGGGCCAGGTCATCGGCGAGAACATCGAACTGGAATTCGTCCCCGAACGGAGCCCCTGCCGCATCAAGGCCGACCCCGGCCAATTGGAGCAGGTCATCCTCAACCTCGCCATCAACGCCCGGGACGCCATGCCAGGCGGCGGCAAGCTCACCCTCCGTACCGAACGCATCCGGTTCCCCGGCGGCAAGGCCGCGCCCGAAGGCCATTACGTCATGCTGGAAGTCTCGGACAACGGCATCGGCATGGACCTCCAGACGCAAAGCCGCATCTTCGAGCCATTCTTCACCACCAAGGAAGAAGGCAAGGGCACGGGCCTGGGCCTATCCATGGTGGACGGCATCATCCGCCAAAGCGGTGGCTTCATCCAGGTGGAAAGCGAACCCGGTAAAGGGGCCGCCTTCCGCATCTACATGCCCTACCAGAAGGACATAGGCGAACCGGATTCCCGGCCCGGCACGGGCCCCGTCCCCATCCTGAAAAAGGAAAAGGGGACCCTCCTGGTCGTCGAAGACGAGCGCGCCGTCCGCAAACTCGTCTCCCACACCCTGAGCGCCAGGGGCTACCGGATCGTGGAAGCCGCCTCCGGAGAGGAAGCCCTGGCCAAGCTTGAAGGCGAACCGGATATCGCCCTGCTCCTGACCGATGTGGTGATGCCGGGGATGAACGGGCGGGACTTGGCTGAGCGTGTGCAAGCCCTGCGACCCGGGATCAAGGTGGCGTTCATGTCCGGGTATACCAAGGATCATATCCTGGGGGATGACTTGAGGAACGGGAGCATCTTCATCGCGAAGCCCTTCGCGCCGTCGGTGCTGGCGAATAGCATCGGGGAGTTCCTTTCGACCCCGGCTCCGGAGGTGCAGGAGACCGGCGCGGTTCCGAGCTGATCCCCCGGGGCCGGCGCTACGCTGGTTGCGTACCGGTCCCGTCCCATCCGCCTTTTCCATCGGAAACCGGCCACCGGGCGTACGGTACCGGGCTTGCAGCCAGGCACCCCGATTGTTTATTCGATAGTGGGGATGCTTCGCATCCTCTAATCAATCCGGAAAAGGGGTACCAGAATGAACGTATATGAAATCCTTCAGAAGGATCACGAAACCGTCAAAGCGCTTTTCGGCAAGCTCGAGGAGACCACCGAGGATCAAGTGGAAGAGCGCGAACGGCTTTTCCAGACCCTCAACCAGGAGCTGACCGTGCATGCGGCGGCCGAAGAGAAGTTCTTCTACCCGGCCCTGAAGAACGTCGAGGAATCCGAGGACGATACCCTGGAAGCCATCGAAGAGCACAAGGTCGTGAAAAAGCTCCTCAAGGAATTGGAGGCGAACCAGAAGGGCACCAAGGAATGGGCGGCCAAGCTGAAGGTCCTCCAGGAGAACGTGGAGCACCACGTTGAGGAGGAGGAAGGCGAACTCTTCGAGAAGGCGGAGGACATCCTCGATGAAGAAGAAGCGGATTCCATAGGCGAGGAAATCGAAGCCTATAAAGCCGAGCATTCCGAAATGGAAGACGCCGGATAATCGGTCGGCGCGCGCATGAGGTTCCGCCTTTCCGAACTCTCGTAACCGGTTTCCGAGGGTGCGGACTTCGGTAAGGCGGGGTTACCCCCCGGATGCCGCTTTTCCGGGCCTCCTCGTAATCAGCGCCTATTCCCGAGCCCTTGGGGACCCCTCCCAGGGGCACCTCGGGCTTATCCTTTCAGGCATGGAGGTTGCCCCTGCAACCCTCGACCCTCGGAAGGAGCGCTCTTACCATGTCAGTTGAAGGAATCCCCCCATCCGGAACCGTACCCAAGATTCCCGGACCCTATGATTACCTCTTGAACCGGAATATTCCCGAAGCCACCCTGCCGGAGGACCAATTGCGCGGCTTCCTGGATGGGATCAACGGCTACCTCGCGGAATTGGACGCCCTGGATCTGCCCCCCGAGTACCTTGAGGGCATCAACAAGGTCCTGGACGATCAAGTAAGCC
Source organism: Fibrobacterota bacterium (assembly GCA_028287465.1). Lineage (GTDB taxonomy): Bacteria > Fibrobacterota > Fibrobacteria > UBA11236 > UBA11236 > Chersky-265. The sequence continues at coordinate 1,179 of JAQBPO010000050.1, read as the reverse complement.
TGGCCTTCGGCGAAAAGGTCAGCCAACATCCAGGCGAATCGGAGACCGAGGGCCCCGCCGCAGGGGCTCCTCCCATCCTCTGCGTGAATCCGCTTCCCCCGAATCAGCACCCGCCCTCCACCGGACATGTCCCGGCGGTCGGCAAGCCCCCGGCGGCCATGCCTGCCGACCTGTGGGAAAGCTGCGTGGCTTCGGGTAAGAAAACCGGCGTCGATCCTTATATCCTTGCGGCGCAAATGGAAAAGGAAAGCCGATACGGTAAAGCCCTGGTCGGCAGCCCGAGCGCCGGGGACGGCCTGATGCAAGTGGAGCCGAGTACGCGCGCGGCGTACGCGTCCAGGTTCCAGGCGGCCATGGGACATGCCTACGACCATGCCAGCAAGGACGATCAGGTCGCCCTGGCGGCCGTGATCCTCGCCGATAAAGGCGGCACCGGGGCCAACATGCTCCAGAAATACAATGGCGGCGATAACTGGAAGCCCGGTACCTGCGACTCCTACGGCCGCGTCATCAAGGCGGACGAGTATGCTTCGACCGTATTGGCCCGCGCTCAGGTCCTGAGGGGCAGCGCCTAAGATTGAAGCGCGGTCCCCTCTATTTGACGAGGATCATCTTCCGGGTCTTCACGTACCTACCCGCGGTGAAGCGGTAGAAGTATTGTCCCGAGGGCACTTCGAAGCCGCCGTCGTTGCGCGCATCCCAGATCAGGCGGTATTTGCCGGCCAGCATGGGCTTGTCCGGGCGGACCAGGGTCCGCACCAGGCGTCCTTTGGAATCGTAAATGATCAGGCTGACCTTGAGCTTGTCCTTGAGCGAAAAACGCAGGGTGGTGATGGGATTGAACGGATTGGGATAGTTGGTCATCAGTTCCGTGGTGAGCGGGTTGGAAGGCCGGGCCATGCGGGGACCGTACTGCACGCGCCTGCCGTTGAAGTCCACGGCTTCCAACAGGTATTCGTACGCGGCCCCGAAGGCGGCGGTGCGATCGAGGTAACGGTAATTCAGGGTGCTGGCGGAGGAGCCGCCCTTGGCGCCGGGCAGCAGTTTCGGGGTGATGCGGACATAACCCAAGGCCGCGAGCTCCTCCGCAGTCAGCTCTTGGGAAGGCGGGGTATCGAGGGCCGTCGAATCGCCCAGGGCGTTCGCCGAGGCGCGGGCCTGGGCCTTGGCGAGCTTGGC
>JAQBPO010000047.1 GCA_028287465.1 Fibrobacterota bacterium | reverse complement strand
AGGATCCGGATCTTTTTCACGACGCCTCCTGAGATGAATCCGCTCCCAAAATTAGCATAACCCGGCGAATGGGTCCTGGAGCGCCGGACTTTCCGACGTTTTGGTGCCTTCCGATCGACGATTTGGTATTGCCCGGGTCCGATGCCTCCGGATTTCCCGTGTTATTGGCGCCTTTTCCGGCAGCCGTCCGCGAATGCGGCTGGCATTCTCTTTGCCTTGCCAAAGGCAAGCGGAGGTGCGTTCCATGGTGAAAGAGGCGACCAAGGGTCCGATCCCGGATTCCATCCTCAAATGCTATCTCGAGGACATCCGCCGGTCCGGCCAGGTTCCCCGGCACGAAGAGCATGCCATGTTCCTGCTGGCCCGGCAAGGCAATGCCCGCGCGCGGGAACGGCTCATCGCGGCCAATATGCGCTTCGTGGTCAAGGTCGCCTTGGAATATCGGTCTTGCCCTGTGCCCATGGCGGATCTGATCAGCGAAGGGGCCATCGGCCTCATCCATTCGGTGGAGACCTTCGAGCCCTCCCGGGGCGTGAAGTTCATCTCCTACGCGGTATGGTGGATCCGCTCCAGCATAACCAAGGCGCTGAACGAGAAAGGCTACCTGATACGCCTGCCGGCGAACCAATACTTCCGCCTGCGCAAAGCCCAGAAGGCCGAGGGAATGGAGGGACCGGAGGAACCGGACCTGCGGATGCTCAGGCAGCTCAGCCAAGGGTGCGCGTCCCTCGACGCGGTGCAACCGGGAACGGGCATGACCTGGTCGGAACAGCTTCGGGATCCGCTGGCGGCCGAACCGGATCGGGAAGCGGAAAGGAATCTCGGCACGGGCCTGACCGAGGCCTACCTCTCCGCGCTTCCGGAAAGGGAGGGGGCGATCCTGCGCGGGTTCTACGGACTGGGAAATGAGAATCCAATCACCTTGCGGGAGGTTGGAAGCGTGTTGGGCCTCTCATCCGAACGGGTCAGGCAAATCCGGAAAAAGGCTATCGCGCGGATCCGGAACGATCCGGCCGCCGAACCGCTCCGGGAGCGCTATCAATGTCTGACCGGGAATCCCGCGGGGTTACGCGCTTAGGACCGAAGCAACCGCCATGCTTCCATCGATGGTTCCGTCCTGCCCATCAGGCATGGGTAGGAGGTCGATGCGAAGAAAACTCCCAGGGGGTGGGTTGGGGGTTGGGAGTTCCGGCATTCCTTTGGGAAGGGTCCGGTGGCGGCATGCTTCGGCAGTGTCATGGCATCCACCAATTTACATTAGATTTCCTTCCGTACTTAGGGGATTCGCATCGGTAAAAGCCCTAATTCCGGGAAAGTTGCCGGCCTTTTTCCCCCTTGATATCAGGAAGCCTTATGTTCCCTTCCGGAAAGTGCCGGAGAGCGCGGTTGCGCCGTCCCGGAAACCGGTAACCAAAACCCCCAGCCGATTCCGCCTTCGCCAAGAGACGGTCCGGTTCTGTTCGCGTGATTTGCCGATAAACAACGGCGCCTTCAAATCATGGATGTGATTTCCGTAACAATGGATCGGACTTATGGAGCCATCATGGGGAATGATGAGTATTCCCTCGCCGCCCCGTCCCCTCCCTCACCCCCCTCCGGACCGAAAGGAACCGTTCGCCGCCAAGGTGGGAGCCACGCTCGTCGATCTCATCCTTTCTTCCGGACACAGCGGAATGGCGGTCGCTCACTTCGCCATTCCGGTCCGGATCCCCGCCCTTTTCAAGGCCACAGGTTTCCGGGTTCTCCCGATAATTCCCCCGTAGGCGGCTTCCTGCCGGCTGTTGCAGTCCAAACCAAGCGGTTGAACGTGCCTGGATTCAGGGAAGCTGGCTTACGAATGGGAACGACGTGAATAGGGTTAGGGCTCCGGAAGGACGATTCCGGAGTGAATCGACGCTTCCCTTTTTTTTAAAGGATTAGGGCTGTTCAGCCCTGAAAAACTGAAAAATCCTCAAGAACTCTGAAGAGCGGTTTGTTCGGCGTAAACCTTTTATTTGATTGGCGGGGATCAGGAGTCACTATATTGATTTCGGACTCGTCAATATATCGTCAGTCCGTTTCCCGCTTACCCAAGGAGGCCCTTTGCACATGCAAGTAACGATGTCGGGGGCGCATTCCGGTTGGCGGGCCATTTTCAGGAAGGCTCTCGACTTTTCACCCAAAAGGCTTTTACAAGGGGCCAGGATTGCCTACCATTTCCGCAGCCATAGGAAATTCCAAAAGCAGATTTCAAAATCCTGTTTCCGCGAAATCGTCAAGAAGCATCCCGCCATCCGTTTCAAGTTCATCGGAAACTACCTCGCCAAATCCTTTTCGACCGAAAACCGGCTTCGCATCCTCGCGAATCATTATGACTTCTTCCAGAAGCGGTTCGCGGATTCCTCCAACCGCTTGTTCCCTGATCAGGGCCTGCAAGTCTGGTCCAGGTGCGTTGGCGACGATTCCTTTTCCATCCATATGACCCTTCCGGGCGCCATGATGATGGAAGGGGAGTTGTGCCTGGTCTTCCGGATGAATGCCAGAACCCTTTTCACCATGACCTTCGCCATCGTCTCCGGCGATTCCCTGGGTCTTGATGCCCATCAGGCGATTTTCATCGGCGGCTCCCAGGGAAGCCGCGGCCACTCCGACTCTCTACGGCATGCGGCCAAGGCCATCGGGGAAATCTGCCCTGCCACCATGCTACTGATCGCCGCCCAGGCCATGGGCCGCGCTTTGGGGATCGGGACGGTCATTGGGGTCGCTTCCCGGGAGCATAGCAGTTCCGGCATAAACGCCTGTCCCGCCGATTTCCTTTCCGCGTATGACACGTTTTGGATTACGAATGGGGGCGAGCCATGGGGCAATGCCTTCAGGATGAGGGCGGCGATCTCCGACAAGCCTTCCACCTCGGCTTCTTCCAGCCATCGCGCTCGGGCGCGTCGCAAAAGGGCCCGCAAGCAGGAACTGTTGGAAGAGATGCAGGTGGGATTCGAAAAGCACTTCCACCTCCCCAATCGCAAGACGCATGCCCCGATGCGTCGACCCATGCAGGTTTTCCCGTCGCAAGCCGAGGAACTCACCCTGCATGCGACGCGCAGGGGTTCCGCCAGGTTTTCGATCCACCAGCCGGGCGGTAATTAACCCATCCCGGCAAACGCTCTCTGCAGCGACCCTCAGGGAATCCATCCTGGGGCCGAAATAGATCCAGGGCGGTGGGGAAATCGCGCAGGATTCCATCCGCTTGGATGCATTCCAGCGGGCTTAGCCACCAAATGCCGTTTGGGGGAATGGAGGTGTCGATACAAGCGGCGCCGCCCCTTCCGTTCCCCACTTCGTTCTTGACTCCCCGGCCCTCCGCTATTTCTTTATACGGGATTCCCGCGACGTTCCGGCGGTTTTTCCCGGAACGGAACCGCGGCGCGGATCGGTCAGGAGTCCATCCATGCTCTCTCTCCCCGTCCCTGCACGTCCCGGCGCCAGGGAATTCCTCGCGGTACTGTCCCTGATCGCCCTCCTGGTCTCGCTCTTCCTGTGCGGCTGCTTCCTGTCCGGTTGCTATATGGTCCGGCCTTCCAAAGGGGGCGGCAACGCCTCGGCGGGCCCGGCGCGCGGAATCGATCCCGGGGACATCGCCTTGCCCGCGGGTTACCGTATCGAGGCGGTCGCCACCGGACTGACCTTCCCCACCGCCGTCGTATTCGACGACAATGGCGCCCTCTATGCGGTGGAGGGGGGATATGCCTACGGAGAGGAATGGGGACAGCCGCGTCTGCTGAAGGTGATGCGGAAGAACATGTTCACGCCCATCGCCGTAGGCGACAGCAACGGGCCCTGGACGGGGATAACCTATGCGGCCGCTCCGGAAGCCGGGCCCGGCAAGGGGTCCTTCTACGTGGCCGAGGGCGGGCAGTTGCGCGGGGGGCGCATCCTGCGCATCGGCATGGACGGCAAGTCGGAAGCCTTGGTGGAGAATCTTCCAAGCCTGGGCGACCACCATACCAACGGTCCGGTGCTCGGGCCGGACGGCATGCTGTACTTCGGCCAGGGCACGGCCACCAATTCGGGCGTGGTGGGCAGGGACAACCATGAATTCGGCTGGCTCGCCCGCCACCGTACCTTCCATGATACCCCATGCCAGGATATCGCCCTTTCGGGCGTCAATTATTCCTCGAAAGATCCGTTCGGCGGGAAGAAAAGCAAGGATACCATCGAGACGGGAGCCTACAGCCCCTTCGGGACCACGACCGCGCCCGGCCAGATCGTGAAGGGCGAGATCCCGTGCAACGGGGCGATCATGCGCATCGCCCGGCAAGGCGGCAGGCCGGAACTGGTGGCCTGGGGCTTCCGCAATCCTTTCGCCATGGCCATCGCCGCGGACGGGCGCCTCTTCGCCCTGGACAACGGGTACGACGATCGGGGTTCCCGGCCGGTATGGGGCGCGGGGGATCTGCTCTGGGAGGTGCAGCCGGGAAGATGGTACGGTTGGCCGGATTACTCCGGAAACAAATCCCTGGATCATGCCGAATTCACCAAGCCCCATGGGGAACGGCCCCAGCGCCTTTTGGACAAGGACCCCGGGCCGTGGCTCGCCACCCAGGCCGCGGTCGGGAATACGCCCCCGGCAGTCACGGCGCAAGACGGGCCGCCCAAGCCCATAGCCGTCCTTCCCGTCCATTCCTCCGCGGATGGATTGGATTTCTCGCGCTCGGAAGGATTCGGCTATCGCGGCCACGCCTTCGTCGCGGAATTCGGCGATATGGCCCCGTCGGTCGGCAAGGTGCTGGAGCCGGTAGGGTTCAAGGTCGTGCGCGTGGACATGGCGCGCGGCGTGTCGGAGGATTTCGCCGTCAATCGCAAGGGCCCCGGTCCCGCATCCAGGTTGGAAACCGGCGGACTGGAACGCCCCGTTTCCCTGCGCTTCGGCCCGGACGGGAACTCCCTCTACGTGGTGGACTTCGGGGTGATGACCGTTTCGGGCAAGGGCGATAAGCCCCGCAAACAGACCGGCGTCATCTGGCGAATCTGGAAGGAAGGAAAATGAAGGCAAGCGGACGGAACACGGAGGTAAAGCGGTTGAAAACACGAGTGCGCCTGATCCTTGCGGCCAGCGTCATCGCCCCATATTTTTTCTTCGGCTGTTCCGGCCGCCGCAGCGAACCCTTGCGCGGCGCGTTGGACGTTTCCGATCCCAAGGTCGGCCATGGCCAGATGGTCTTCATGGATAAATGCGACAAGTGCCATCCAGGCGGCGACGCGGGCCTGGGACCGTCCCTGAACAACAAGCCGCTGCCCGGATTCATGGTTGGATTCCAGGCGCGCCATGGCCTGGGCGCCATGCCGGCCTTCGCCGAGGACGAACTGCCCAAGGGGGACCTGGACGACGTGGTGGCCTACCTCAAGGCACTGCGCAAGAACGGCTGAGGGCGCGCGCGAGGAAGAAGCCCCCGAAAGCCAGGCCTATCCCCATCACGTTGCTCGTAAGGACGTAGGCTACGGCCGCCTTGGCATGGCCATCCCGGATCAGGTTCAGGTTGTCGAGGCTGAAGGAAGAGAAGGTGGTGAATCCGCCCAGGATGCCCACCATGATGAACACCCGCAGGTTATGCGCGACCGGCGCGGCCAGGAACCAGCCTCCCAGAAAACCGATCACGGCCGACCCGATCAGGTTCACCGCCAAGGTCCCGATCGGGAAAACCCCGGCATAGGCGCTCTGGATCCGGATCTGCAGGAAATACCGCAGCATCGATCCCAGCGCTCCCCCTATTCCGATCCAAATCCACTGCATGCGCGACCTCTTCCGTCGCCAAATATAACCAGTAACGGAAAAACCGATCCGGGGACTCAAGGATTTTGCGGGTTTCCGGCCGGAAAACCGTTAAATAGACCGGGATCCACGTTTCCGAAAGGATACCCCCAGGTTACTTCTTTCCATCCCCTATGGGTATATTATGGTGAAAAAAACGAGGGCTCCTTGCTGCAAACCAACCCGTCCCGGACGAATCCTATCCGATGGTTCCCGGCCGTCTCCTTCCTGGCCGCCTTCCATTTGTCCGCTCTCTTCCTGGCAACCTTCGCCGCTCCCCGGGTCGCCGCGGAAACGGTCAAGTCCCCGCACGTGGAAGCCGAATTGATCGCGGAACCCTCGGCCTT
>JAQBPO010000010.1 GCA_028287465.1 Fibrobacterota bacterium | reverse complement strand
GTACTCGGACCATCCGGTCCCGTCCTCTTCCCAATACATGGGCGCGCGCCATCCCTCTTCCTTGACCAGGCGCCATCCTTCGGAAAGCCAAAGCTCCGGGCGCGAATAGCCTCCGTCGCGCATGAACTCCAGGTAACGCGCATTGCTCGCCAGGCGATCCTGGATCCGGAATCCGCGCAGATGGACCTGATGGCGGGGAATTTCGTTATCGAAGGAGAAACCGCCTCCCGCCTCCGGGGCTTCCGCGCTCCATCCGATTTCCCGCAAGCCGGCGGGAAAACCGATCCAGCCGGGCCCGCCCTCAGGCACGGGATCCGGGCCCCATGCTTCCATCCTGTACGCGGGGCGCGAGGGATTGAAATGGAGGATGCGCTTGATATCGGTCGCCAGGAGTTCCTGATGCTGCATCTCGTGGTGCAGCCCCAATTCCACCAGACCCTCGACCTGGGGATGCCGGCCCGCGGGGGAGGCAAGCATGTTCCCCAAGTCCTCGTCCACGGCGTGCCGGTACGCGTAGATCTCTTCCACCGAGGGCCGGGAATAGTCCCCGCGCCGCGCCTTTTCCGCGCGCCGGCCTACGGACTCATAGTAGGAGTTGAACAGGAAGGCATAGGCGGCATCGCGCGGTACGTATCCAGGCTGATGCTTCCCGAGAAGGAAGGTCTCGAAAAACCAGGCGGTATGCGCCAAATGCCACTTGGGCGGGCTGACGCAGGCTTCGGGCTGGACCACATGGTCTTCGATCCGCAACGGGGCGCACAAGGATTCGGTCGCCCGGCGCGCGGTCCAGAGATCATCTATGAGGGTTTCCGATGCCATCCGCGTCCTCCCGGCGCCTCTTTCTAAGATAAACGCCGGAGGAGTGGCGAGGGCGCCCGGGAAATGTCGGGCGGATTTACAGGCGAGTTCCCTTAACGGAATTCCAGGGTTTCGAGGATCCGACCCGCGGACGAAAGGACGGCATGGTAAACCCCGGCCGGCAGGATGGGCAGAGGCAGGCTCCCTGCGGATGCGGACAGGGGGCGTTCGATGATGGAGCGTCCGTCCGCGGAGAACAATCCGATCTTCAGGTCCGGCGCGTCCACCAGGCCGGTCAGGGCGTAACGCAGGAGTCCGGGAGCCAGGCGGGCCCGGAATCGATGGGCCGCGGCGACCGGCGGGCGGGACGCGATGGGGACGGGTTGCGGGCTCGTGCGCAAAGCGCCGAATCCGATTTCGTAATCCGGGCCCGCTCCCCCGGTGGAAGGGCAGATGAAGGTATTGGAGGAATCGTCGAAGGCATAGGTCACGGCCGTGGGACAGGCGTTCTTGAAAAGCCTGGGATAGTCCACGTCCCACGCGGCGGGAGTGCACGTCGAATCCGAATCGTAATAACCGCGGCAGCAGAACTCGTCCTTGTTGTAACGGGAACAGGCGCTCAGGCATTGCCGGACCAGGCCCAATCCATCCCGCTTTTGCAGCGCCTCGGGACACCCCGGCAGCAGGTCCTCCACGCAACTGATGCTCCCGCATTGGAACGGATCGTTGGGATCGTTCTTGACGTAGGTGCCCGGCACCGGCGAGACCGTGACCGGGAGATTGTATCCGTCCACCAGGCTGATGTCGTACCAATCCCGGCTGCCCATGGTCCATTCGATCAAGGTGCTGGGACCGGATTGCACCGCTTCCGTCCTGGCCCAAAGCCGGCTTGCGCGCCATTCATTGGGCGTTTCATACACGGTGTCGGCGCCCGGCGCGAGCTTGAAATGGTCGCTCTTGAGGGCGGAACTCCCCCCGCTCAGGACCTGGACGTAGATGTCGGAGGGAAGGTGGTTCCGGATATGCAGGTGGCGCGTGCCGAAGCCATACTTCCCATCGTGGGGCCAGGCCTGGCCCGTTCTTGCCTGGCCGAAGCCCTGGCCGTACATGGCGAGGCAGATCAAGGCAAGGGGGAGGATTCGCATCTTCCGAATCTAAGCCTTACCCCTGGCCACGGTATGCCCCTTACCCCTTGGTCACGGGGTCATTCCGACCCGGCGGGCCCGAATGGCCCCGGACACGCCAAAAAACGAAAATCGGGGAACGGTAAAACCCGGATTTGGGAACCGGATCGCTCCAACGGCCGCCCCCCTTGCGCCCCTGCCCGTAATCCCGTTTTTTCTATGCATGATCATACCCGATTCCCCCCGAAAGAACCGGTCCGAAAGGCTTCCGGCCGGAAAGCGCCGTTTGCGCAAAACCGCGCTCTGGATCGCGGCCATCCTCCTCATCCTGATCGGCATCCGGGCGGCCATGCCCCCTGTGATCCTCCACATCGTGAACCGGAAGCTGGACCAGATCCCGGAATACCGGGGACATATCGATGACGTGGATCTCGCGATTTTACGGGGCGCCTACCAGATCGAGGGCGTCTCCCTTGAAAAGATCAATGGCGCGTCCCGGGCGCCCTTCTTCTCGGCCGAAATGGTCGACCTTTCCGTGGAATGGGGAGCCTTGATGCATGGATCCCTGGTGGGCGAGGTCGAGCTCTGGAATCCCAAACTCAACTTCGTGGTGGCGAAGTCGAAGAAGGAATCCCAGACCAGCATCGACTCCTCCTGGGAGGACCGGTCCAAGGAGATGTTCCCGTTGGATATCAACCGTTTCGAGGTACACCAGGGCGAGGTCCATTTCCGCGATTTGACCCGGACCCCCAAGGTGGACATCCACCTGGATCACCTCGAAGCCCTCGCCAAGGGCCTGACCACCCGTCCCCGGGCCGGGGAAGCCCTGCCGGCCACCTTCCATGCCACGGGTCGGGCCATGAACCACGCGAACCTGCGGGTCGACCTCAAGCTGAATCCCATGGCCAAGGATCCCACCTTCGATTTGGACGCGGAGCTGACCGGATTGAAGCTGACGGCCCTGAACGATTTCCTCAAGGCCTACGCCAAGGTGGACGCCGAAGGAGGAACGTTTTCCCTGTATACGGAAATGGCCGCCAACAAAGGCAGCTTCAAGGGGTACGTGAAACCCCTGGCCAAGGACGTGAAGATCTTCTCACCCGGCAAAAAGGACGAAGGGGGGGTTCTGGAAACGATCTGGGAGGCCATGGTTGCCGGCGTGACCAATATCATGGAGAACAAGCCGAAGCAGCAGGTGGCGACGCAAGTCCCCCTCGCCGGGAAGTTCTCCAACCCGCAGGCGGGCATCTGGCGTTCGGTCGGCTACCTCTTGCGGAACGCCTTCATCAGCGCCTTGCGGCCCAACCTCACCCATTCGGTCGGCTTCGAGGACGTGACCGGCGGGAAGCAGTCGGGCATCAAGGAGTCCGACGTCAAGAAAATCGAGGGGGAAAAAAAGGCGGGGAAGAAGGATGCCGAAGGGGATTCGAAGAAGGGGAAGTAGCGTGGGCGGCGGGTAAGAGGGGCGGAACAGACGCGGATCACGGAGAGAATCCCAAGGCGAAGGTCCGGAAACATTGCAGAGGGGTGAGATGGGTCCCCGGTTCCGTCTTGGGCTCGTGAATGCGTCTGTCCGCCATGGCTTGCCTTCCCTGAGGGAAAGCCCGGAGGACGGGAAGCGGCGGCGTCGCCGGCTTCCCCTTTTGATCTTGGGTCGTATCCCGGATTAAGGCAGGCGCAATACGCTGGAGAAGGTCCGCCCGGCCTGCTTGCCCTGGAGGAACACGGGTCCGGCGGAGCGGGAGACCTGCAGCTGGTAACGGCCTTCACCCACCCGCAGGGCCTTGCCGGCCGCGGCGCCGTCGATGCCGACGATGCGGATCCCGTCCACGTCGCCGTTGGCGAAGCGCATCAGCCATTGGCCGGAAGCGCCGGGAAGGATGGAGTAGCCCGGGGTCGCATGCCTGGTATCCGGGGCCACGATGCCGGCGGAGAACAGGTCGCCGAGGCCGCTGACGTCAACGGTCTGCGAGACAAGATACTGGGTGACGGGCGTTCCCAGCCACATGTTGGGGTTATAGCCGTAGTAGACCTTGGCCTTGATGGAGGTGGCGGTCGAAGCCGCTTCGTCCACGACGATGGTGGGATGCATGGCCACTTCGCGGCCGGGGTAATCGATGCTGATGGCCTTGATGAGCTGATGCTGGCCGAACCAGTGCACCGCGTCGACCGAGTAGGAAACCCAGATGCCGCTGCGATCCGCCGGGGGGAACTTGCCGAGGGAATCCGCGGGGGGGATTTCGTCGAAGAAGTTGACCGCGTAGACCATGATGTAGCACTTGGCCTTGGCGGAGTAGACGACATGGGGGTACATGGCGTCGCCGTTGTAGCCTGAATCCAGACCGGGGAAGGTGACGACCGGATCGGTCTCGGCGCCCGTGTAGGTGAGGGTGTCGAGGATGGAGTTGCCGGGGGTCACGAAGTCGCCGTTGTAGTATTTCTTCCAGGAACCGGGCAGGCCCTTGGAAGCCACGGTGGCGCGGGCCACGCAGGTCTGCACGCCATGGCGCAGCTGGGCGTTGTACATGTCGCCGTAGTACAGGTAGAGGTAGGTGCTGGTGGGATCCATGACCACGGTGGCGTAGGCGTCGCCCTGGAGGGGATCGGCGGTCGCGTTCTTGGGAACGCTGAGGATGGGCCCGATCTTGGTGAAGGTCACGCCGCCATCGGTGGACTTGGCGAGACCGGCGGAGAACAGGCGGCCGCGGAATCCGATGCCGGGGCCGGGGATGCGGGGAACCTGATCGGAATCATTGGCGTTGAATACGCCATAGATGTCCGTGGATCCGGGATCCTTCCAGATGCTGGTGATATGGGCGGAGACTTCATCGTATCCCTTCTGCCCGGAAGGGGCCAAGGCCACGCGGGGGGAAGCCGTGAGCTTGTCCATGCTCGGCCCGGTGCAGAACGAGGTCTTCAGGCCGTTGCTGATGAGCACGCGGTAATCGGGCGTGGTCTGGAGGATGACGATGGGGGTTTCCGGGAACTGGGTCAGTCCGCCGGCGCCATTGCCCAGAACGGTCGTGCGCGCGCCTACGGTGTATACGGGGTCCGCGGCATGGCCGATGGACAGGGCCGCCGCGGTGACGCAGGCGACCATGGAGAGACCGGCCGACAAGGCCTTCTTCCCGTTCGCTCTTTGGTTGGACTGAAACATTGCTTGGCTCCTTTGAGGTGATTCCCGGCGTCAACCACTCCTCCCCACGAGGATGTCGCGCGCCCGATGCTTGCACCAAACTTAATGTCCGCGCGCCCTGGGGCCACGTCATCTATGGGATCGCGGGCCGATAGGGTTCTCCGAGGGGAGAACGTACCGCACGGGGGGATCGCGGGAAGAAAACCTGGAAATGGAAAAACCGCCGGGGGGACGGCGGTTTTCCGGGAGGAAAGGATAGGGAATCGAAGGCCTAGAACACCACGCTCTTCCGCATGACCTGATCGCCCACCTTTACGTCGATGAGGTAGACGCCTTGGGCCAGGCCGGCCCTTCCGAGCAGGTACTTGCCCGCGCCGTTCCCGGAATGGGACTCGAGAGCCTGCCCGCGCAAGGTGCGGAGGGTGAGCTGATGGTTCCCGGTGAAGGGGACGGTGACGGCCAGGCTGCGGCCGGCGCGTTCGGCCAGGATGCTTTCCGAGGAAAGGCCCTGGATGCGGGTACGCTCCTTGAGGCCGGTGGCCTCGGACCATTTGACGGTGGAAACGGAATTCAGGGTATACCAGGCCGCCGGACGGTACAGGGAATCCCCGGCATCTGACTTGACTCCGGCCACCTTGACCGCCACAACGGTCTTGGGGACCATGGCATCGGTCTCGAGCAGGACCCGCTTCTTGTCCAGGGAGACCTTCACGCTCTTGATGGCCATGAGGGTCTTGGTCTGCATATTGCCTTCCCCGTACTTGGGGCCGGGAGCCATGGTCCCGTGGAACATGGTATAGGAGGAGGCCAGTTCGGCCCCGGCGCCCACCGGCTTGGTGAACTCGATCTCGATGCCGTCGCTCTTGGAATGGAGGGCCAGCATTTCGAAGTTTGCGACTCCGGGCTTGGGGGTGATTCTCTGGAGCGAACGCACCTTGGCGCGCCAACCCCAATTGGCCACGTCGCCCTTGCCGAGTCCGCCCAGCAGGAAGCTCCCGTCGTCGAGCTCCAGGGTCGCTTCGATTCCGGCGGCGAATCCGCCGCTATGCGAATGCGCGGAACCCTGGTACTCGCCGTTGACCATTTCCACCGCGGCGCGCATGGTGCCGCCGAAGCAGATATCGCCCATGAGGAACTGCCCGGCGAAAGGACCCGTCTTGACGTAGACGGGATGGGAGAGGGATTTCCCGATTTCCGCGTAAGGGAACCAGACCGTGGGAGGGGTTTCGGCCATGCCGCGGAACTTGCTGGGACCGTTGGGATACCCGTAGTTGCGGCCGGGCACCACATTGATGAGTTTGCAGGCGGGGAGGAAGGCGCCCTGGTTGTCGGTTACCCACATGGTGCCGTTGGGCCCGAAGGCAAGGCCGTTGGGGGCGCGCAGGCCGCCATTGAGGAGTTCCGTGGTGCCGTCCGAAGCCTTGATCTTCAGGATGCCGTCCCGGTTGGGCTCGGTGATCTTGCTGAGATCATCGGCATAGGAGAGGCCGCCTATCTTCACTCCGCCACCGGTAGCGGTGTAGAAATACCCGTCCTTGTACAGCAGGCCGAAGGCGTATTCCTGGAAGTTCGCGATGCCGAGGGGATCGACCGCGATATCGGCAACCTTGCGGGAGGTCGCGAGGGTCCCGGGCGCGCCCAGGGTGAGCTCGGTCAGGGCGACCTTCTCGGCGACGTAGATCTTGCCGTCCACCACGCAGATGCCTGTGGGTTCCCGCAGGTCCTTGGCGACCAGCACGGTATCGATCTTTTCCGGATCGGCCGACTTGATGTTCCCTATGAGGTACACCTTGCCGTTCAGGCGGGGAACGTTGGTGGTGTTCTCGGAACTGGAGAGCGCGAGTTCGTGGGTAAGCAGCGCGACCTTGCCGTCCGGCATCAGGGTCATGTCCCCCACTTGCGGGATCCAGCCGGCGGGATGGGCCTCCGTAAGGGTGTACGCCGGATTCAGGACCAGGTCGCTATGGACCAGGATGGTTCCGGTCTGGGCGTTCGAGAGCGAGATACCCGCGGCCACCGCCGCGGTCCCCAACAACAAAGACTTCGAGATATGCATTGTCTTCCCCATGATTGAAAAATCCTCCCGACCGGTACCCACCTAGGTTCCCCGGTAGTTGCGGAGCACGCCGAAGCGGATCTTGTTGGTCTCCGATGCCGGAGGCGCCCCCGTCTTGAAATTCTTTTCCGTCTTGACCGTCGAAATGAGCACGTAGGCGCCCGTCCCGGCCTTTCCGCCCTTGGAGGTACGGCCGGTCCAAACGATACGGGCCAGGTAGGCCGTCCCATTGTGGATGGGCGTGAGGGAAGGAAGGTCCGATTCGGTGATCCTGCCCTTGCCGTCCGCCACGAACTCGCCCGCATTGGAGAAAATCCTGAAGTTGAATTCTATCGGCCCGGGGATTTCCACATAGATGACCGTTCCGATGAAATGCCCTTCCGTCCCGACCTGGACGCCCGGGAATTTGCCGTCCTGGGTGTTGCCGGGCAGGCTCATTCCCGATTTGTCGAAGGGAACGAAGACGACCGTGGGCGGGGTGGTGGGTTCGGCGCCGCTGGATCCGCCCTTACCGTCCTTGGAACCGTTGGCGAAGGTGATGTACACCGTGGCCGGCTTGGCCTTGGGGACGTCGCCGGTAAGCGCGATGAACGCCTTCCTGGACGGCGAGTTCTTGGCCGCGTCCGCCACTTCGCCGTTCGTATTCACGGCGGCGGAGTCGCCCACGATGGGGAACTTGGGAGAGGTGGAGTCGACGGCCAGTACGAAGGAGCGGTCCCCCGAAACCGTGGTTCCGGAAAGCTTCAGGTCGCCGGCCGCCATCTCGGCCCCGTCCCGCTTGAACTGGATGGCGGTCTGGCTGCCCAAGGGCAGGGTCACCGGTTCCGAGAAGGTGACGAGGACCTTGACCCAGGGTTGGGTGCTGTCCGGCGCCTTGACCACGGCAGACACGATCACGGGGGGTACCGAATCGTCCACCTGGAAGGCGCCGTCCAGCAAGGGGATATTCTCCTGCGCGAACTGCGTTCCGGAATTGGCGGGGTCCGCCACTGAAGTGACCCCGAACGGGAAGGGCTTGGATAAGGTCACAACGATACGGGACTTGGATCCCGCCGCGAAGGCGATTTCCTTCGTATCGTTGCGGGCGATGAGCTGCTGGTCCGCTGCAGCTCCCACCTTGAAGGCAAGCTTTTCGGGCGCGGCGGACAGGTCCGCGTCGTAATCGACGATCACGGTCTCGATGCGGCCGTCGCCGTTCAGGTCCTGGTAGTAGGCATGCTTGACGTTCGCGGGCTTGGCGTAGACGTAGGTCTCGGACATGACGTCGCTTTTGTAATAGCCGGTCTTGATGGCGATGGCCTTGATGGTCTGCGATTTGTCGAGGAGCAGGCCCGCCGTATAGGTCTTGGTGGTCCCGCCTCCGGCCGAATCCGGGACGGAACCGTCCGTGGTGTAGAGGATGGCGGCGCCGGGAGTCGCCGAGGCGATCGCGACGGTGATGGGCGCGCTGAAGGTCTTGCCCGGCGGCGCGGCCACGGGAACGGCGGCCTTGATGATCTCGAAGAAGGTCGCGGTGAACGTGTCCGTGCCCTTGGCCTTGGTCCCGGCCACGGTAACGGTATACGGGCCCTTGGCGGCCGATGTCACCCAGACGCGCTTGGTGCCGGTGGCATCGGTCTTGAGCTGGGTGCCCGCGGGAACGGGCTTGGTCATGGCCGAATCCTCGAAGACCAGCAGGCCGGCGGCCGGGGTGAGGGTGAAGGACTGGCCGGTCAGGTCCGCCTTGCCGTTCAAGGTCGAGCGCACCGTGGCGCCGACGGGCGTGTTCACGAGGGCGCCGGGGCCGGACTTGGCCGCGAAATCCACCACCCAGCTGCCGGTGATTTCGAATTCCACGTAGCCGGCGCGGTTGGATTTTTCGCTGGTGTATACGATGCGGTATATTCCGGGGGCCAGGTCGGTGATCTTGGAGGTATCCACGGAAACCTGGGTCTTGCTGGAACCGACCACGATGCCGCCATGGGTGGTGCTTCCCGGAGGCAGGTTTTCGGGGGTGGTGATGGCGCCGCCCGTGAGCTTATAGGAGGACACGCCGGGGATGACCTTGCAGGTATCGCTGGCGTTGAGGACCGCGCCGCAGCTCTTGTCGCCGCAGGTGTTCTCGGTGATGTCCCAGGTATTGACCGTGCCGGCCTGGGTGAGATGGGCTTCGATGGACTGCTTCTGTTCGAAGAAGATGGAGGTCTTGATCAGCAGGTTGGAACCGCTGAACTGGCGCTCGCAATAGAACAGGTCGAAGTCGTACTTCTGCCCGGCCGTGAGCCCGGTGACGGTATCGAGCGATACGGAATCCTTGATCGGCCAATGCGCGCCGCCCAGGTCGATGACGAGCTTGTTGTTGATGAACACCCAGACGTCGTCATCGCCGATGAAGGAGAAGCGCTGGCCCTTCTCGTATTTGAAATTGGCGTGCATCTCCATGCAGAAATTGAAGTTCTGGTTGGAGACCGCCGTGGGCTTGTCCGCGGGGGCTCCCATGCAGCTTTTCACGTCGATGTCGGTGGTATAGCAGTTGGCGTGTTTGGGATCCGCCGCCGAATGGCCGGTCGCCGGGTCGCCCAGGGGGAAGAAGCCGGTGGTGAACTCGTCCAGGGAGCTGTACTGCCAATACCCGTCGATGGATTTTGAGATGGGAAGGTCATAGCAGGTCTGCCAATTGCGGAGGGCGGGATTCGCGTTCAGGGAATCCGTCACGAACCAGTTGTCGAGCTGGGTGGAGTACTTGTACGTCGAGGCCGGATTGCGCTTGGGCTTCTTGTCGGCGCCCAAGGTGGGCAGCACCATGCCCTTGGTTCCCTTTATGCCATCCTCGGCGCGGTTGTCCACTTCGAAATCCGGATGGGCGGCGACGAAATCCCGCACGGTGACGGCAAGGTCGAATTTGCAGATGCCGAGGACCCCGATCGGGTAGGTATTGGTGATCTTGGGCGCGCCTACGGGATAGGGCGTGGGGACGAGATAGGCGGTATCCTGATCGGCCGCCGTGAAATACCCGGACAGGTCGATCATGCCGGCGTCCTTGGCGCCTCCGGCGCCGTAGAGCTCCCCGCCGATCTGGTTCTTGAAGGTTACGGAGTAGTTGCCGTCCGTGATGTAATAGACGAACCAGCCGCAGCGGGACTTGTCCGGGGCGAAGCGCATGTGGGTCCAATCGACCTTGCCGGTCTTGATATCGGGCGCGCCCAGGTTCCAGGGATTGAAGAGGTACACGACCTTGGTATTGGGCGGGATGTCCGTGATGATGGGAAGCTTTCCCGGTCCCTGGGGGATGATCCAGACGTCGTTCTTGAACCCCGTTTTGAAGAAGATGTCGTCGAGGGTGAAATCCTTGTCGCCGTACCTGTAGGTGGTGTCGTTGGCCCAGTTGTCGCTCGCATTGGGAACGAAGTTGTGGAAGGTGAAGTTGCGATAGCCGTCGCCGGTGCCGGGAGGGCCGGGATTGAAGGTCACCGACTGCACGAACCAGTCGCCGCCTTCGGCTACCATTTCGGGTCCGCGGTTGGCGATGGGTCCGCCGGAGCCTTCCATGTGGATCCGGGCCGGAGGCGCATTGCGCTTGGGGTTATCCTTCCATACCGAGTAGAAGTGGACCCTGTAGGTTACCAGCGCCTGCGAGAATGCCGACTGCATCCCAAGCAGGGCGAAAAGGACGAAAAACCCTATTTTGCTGCCCCCAGAAACCTTCATCATTCCTCCCTCGATGTCCCCCTGCTCTCGGGAATCCATGACCGCCCTTTTCATGCGTAAGGCGGTTTCCGGACTACCGGAGGGGAGTTCGCCATTCCCGGGCTTCCGTGGGCCAACCGACCCAGAACCCGTGAACCGCGCTCTCCCTGCCGCCGGCCGTACATGTCCTCTCAGGGGACACGGCTGCCGTTCGGTGAGACAAATCTATCCCCCCTCTCCGCTCCGCGCCTTGGCTACCCCCCTTCCGGACCCTAAAGGGTTCTCTGGGGAGAGAACGTACGTAACCACCGTATCGGCCTTATTTTACGGGGTTTCCGAGGGATGGGGAATCGCGGGTGATACCTTGGCAACGGGTCGGCCGAGGTCGCGCCGGGATCGGGGTCCGAAGGGGCCGTATCGGCGCATCCGAAAGGAGGGCGCAAGAGGCGATAGGTCCCGGGCGGGCCGCAGGTAACCTGGAAGGGACTTCAGGTACGCGGAGAGCGGCCCGGAAGGGGCGGCCCGGGAATAAGCCCGGCTAGGGCTTGATGGAGGGGATTGCGGAGCCGGTGCGCTGGTTCTCGTAGCTCAGCTTGAGCCAGGCCGCGGAACGGGTCTTTCCGGATACCCGGACCTCGTCCAGCTTCCCGCGGAAATTGCTCACATCGTCATACTCGTACTTGCCGAAGGTGAGGCCCCGGCCGTAGTCCGTGATCACGCCGGATTTGACCGTCACGGCCTCCTCGACGCCGTTGACGTACATGCGCAGGATCTCGCCGTCATAGGTGCCCGCCACGTGATACCAGGTTCCCAGAACCGGCTTGGTGGTGCTCCGGACGCTCGAGAGGCTTCCGCCCAGGGCCACGGAGAAGGCCAGCATGGTGCCCGTGCTGTTCGTTTCGATATCGTATTCGCTCCAGGGGGTGGCCGGGGTGAAATACGCCTTGCTGACGATGCGCTTGAACGGCCCCAAGGCCGCGAAGTTCACCCAGAATTCCAAGGTCAGGGAATCCTTGGAATGCAGAGACGAATCCGGGTTGACCGTGACCGCGGTGGTGCCGTCGAAATTGAGGCCCTGGCCCGCCACGGAGGTATGAGAGGACACAGGGGAAATGCCCTGGCCGGTTCCGTGGTTCCCATGCCCGCTGGCGTCCCGGAACCCGTTGGGAGTAGAAGACCCTTCCTCGCCCAGGTGCCATACGCCGCGGAAGCCTTCGGAGGCCGCGAAGACCTGGGTGCCGCCGGTATAGAAGGCCGCGAGGGGATTGCCCCAATACAGGGTCAGGGACTGGGTCGCGTTTGAGGCGTGGACGGTATCCACCCGCACCCAGATTTCGGCCTTACGCTCCAGGCTGTCCCAGCGCTCGATATCGTAATGGAGGTGCTGGCCCGCGGACCCGGCGAACCGGATATCCCGGCCCCGGCCTTCGGCCTGGGAGAAGTCGAAGTTGGACGCGTCCAGGCGGACGAGCAAAGGGAAGTCGTACAGGTCCTCGGCCACATCCGCCCCGGAGGCGGAGGTATTGATTTCCACCTTCGCGGACTTGCCCCACTTGGAGTAGTCTTCCGCCACGAAAGAGGCGATGGAAACGGTATCCAGGGTGGTATCCGAGCCGGCGGTGACATGGATATTCTCGACATCCTTGGACAGGCATCCGCGGCCCAGGCAGCCGACCTTGAAGGTATAGTTCCCCGGAGGCAGGTCGTTCATGGTGAAATGGCCGTTGGAGCCGTCGACCAAGGCGACCCGTTCCAATCCGTAGACCAGGGCCAGGTAAGGACTGGTGGGCGGGGAATCCCATTTGACCACGCCATGCACGGTACCGGTGGCGCGCAGGGACTCCGTCGGAAGGGCCGTATCCTTCTTGCCCTTCACCGCGCAATCGATCAGGACCCCCTGGTTCTGGTCATCGTTGATTTCGATCCGGTAGGCGCCCGCGTCCACGGAGTCGATGCGGAAATAGCCTTTGCTGTCCGTGAAGACGTTGGCGAGCGAAACCGAGATCTTGGCGAGGCCCACGGATGCCGTGGAGGAAAGCAGCTTGAACCCTTTGTCTTCGGCAAGGTAGTCCGTGCGGCGCAGGGTGACCCTGGCCCCGCCGGCCACGCTGCCGTCCGGATACAAGGCCGTACCGGAAACCGCCACGGTGGGATTCCCGATCTCGGAGCCCGCGAGATCGCCGTCCTTCTGCGCGCAGGAGAGCAGCATCCCTGAGACCAGTAGAGCCGAGGCGGCCAAGAGGCCCGGAAACGCCAAGCACGGTGGATTAAACCGTCCTGCTGGCGTCCGTCGTCCCCCCGACGGGCGCATGCCTGTCATGAAGGGATCTCCTGGGTGGTCGGATACATCTGGAAGGATATGTGATAGACCCTTTTGAAATTCTTGTCGCTCTCGGTGAGCTCCAGCAACCGTTTGCGGAAACCCTGGATTTCCTGCTTCAACAACTGGAAGCCCCCGTCGGAAAGGCGCACGACCAAGCAAGATAGATCCCGGAGCGGGGCCGGGCAACTTTCCAGCGATTTCGCGGCCAAAAGGAAGTTTTCCAGGTGGAAATTGCGGACCGCCATGGAAATCACCTCGTCGCCGGTGGTGATGATGGGATCCGATTGGATGTATTTGCCGTCTTCACGCTTCTGGATCAGGCCCAGGCGCGTCATCATGTCCACGGAGCGCTTGGCCTCCTCCTTGGAGATGGCCGGGAAGAGGAGCTTGCCCAGCTTCTCGTAATCGCCGTTGAAGTCGTAATTGGGCAGGATCTCGCGGATGGTGTTGTGGAACCATTGGGAATAGAACTCGTACTGGGCCTGCTGGATCACGCGCCCCACGCCCTGGACCTTGTGGATCAGGAGCTTCTCGAGCAATTGGTTCCGCAGCTTCAGGGACTTCGCCTGGTTGAAGGCCACCAGGTCCTCGAAGTAGGACGTGGCCTTGTCGTCCAGCTTCAGGGCCTGGGCCACTTTCTGGAGGGAGGAATCGGAGAGATTCTTCTTCCCCATGATCACCATCTTCAGGAAGCTCTTGGTCTTGAACCCCGCCTTGTTGGCGAAACTCTTATAAGAGAAGACCGAGCTAGCGGCCTTCTTCTCCTCATAGTAGTCCTTGAGGTACTGACGGTAATCCAGGTAGGCGAAGAGATTGGGCATTGGCTTTATAAGGACATGCTATCCTTATCCTCGTATTCTATCAAAATGTACGGGTGGAAACCCATTCCGACACCCCTTTCCACTCCCCGGGCGACCAAAGGGTTCACCCTTTGGAGAACCCCCATCGGATCGTCCTAGGGGCCGTTCCCCTTGGCTCCCGCCGCCTTCAGGCGCCTTAATTCGCGGGCCGCGGCCTCGAAACCGGGTTCCTGCATGAGAGCCGCCTCCAATTGCGCAACCGCTTCGGAGGCCTTTCCCAGGGCAATATAGGTCCGCGCCAGATTGAAGCGGACCTCGGGAAGGGGTGATTCCCCTTTCAAGGCCTCCCGGTAATGCCGGACGGCCTCGGCATGTTCTCCCATTCCGGCCAGGGCATTGGCCAGGCCGTTATGGAGTTCTCCGGAACGCGGAGAGAACGCCAGGGCCTTCCGGTACTCCAGGATGGCGGCCGGCGCGTCCTTGAGTTCGATCAGGGTCCGGGCCAGGCGTTGGCTGGTGCGCGAGTCCTGGGGCAGGATATCCAAGGCCTTCCGGAAGGCGTCCGCCGCCTCGGGGAGGTAATCGCAGGCATAGAACAGTTCGCCGAGATTGCGATGCAGATAGGCGTCGTCCGGATGGGATCCGATGGCTTCCTGGTATTCCGCCAAAGCCGTCTGCAGGGAATCGTTGGACGCATAGACCTGAAGGGAATCCACTTCGTGCTTAAGGAGGGCGACCCTTTCGGCATGGTCGCTGGTTCCGGCGAAGGGCGGCCGCTCCGCCAGGGCCAGGATCTTTTCCGCCATTCCCAATTTGTTCCAACCCGTCAGGGCCAGGGAAAGGCGGACCGCTTCCGGGCCGGGAACGGATCCCCTGGTTTCCGGTAACCGTCCGGTCGCGGCCAGGGCCGAATCCACGAACGGCACCATCAGGCCCGCGAGGAGGTGGTTGCCTTCGTGCCGGAGATGGACATGCTCGTAGAAGAACTCCCGTCCCGGCGCATGATCCGGCGCGTTGGCGCGGAAGACGCTGTCCGCGTCCGCGAGCCATACGCCCCCCGTCCGCCCGGGGCCATGCGCGCGCGCCGTTTCCCGGATGGCGCCGTTGATGCGGGAATCCGCCCGGAAGCGCAAGGCGTCCCCGTCCTCGGCGAATTGGAACTCGATGGCGGCTTCGCCGGGCCGGTCCATTCCGAGCAAGAGGCGTCCCAGACGGAAGTGGATTTCCGCCGGCCGATCGTCGATGGCCGCGGCCCGCCGGAATGCGGATAGGGCGCTTTCAGCCTGGCCCGCTTGGGCCAAAACGGCAGCGGAGTCGAACAGGGCGCTCCACGCCAGACTGTCCGTCGGAGAGATCCCGGCGCGATGGCTCGAGGCGAAGGGCGCGTTGTCCCGGAGGTTCGTGGCCACGGTGGCGACGATCACCTGGGCCCCCGAGGAGCGGGCGGCAGCCACGATCCCTTCCAGGTTGCCCCGGAAATTCGCGTAGGCGGTCGGCAGGCGGGGGTCGTCCCGGGTGACCGTGCGGGAAAGGAACATTTCCATGCCCGCCCATTTCTGCGGGGCTCCTCCCGCGGATCCGCGCATCCCGGCCAGGAACCCCTCGAGAAGTTGCCCCGTGCGCGTGGCCCTGAGGGCCGCCACCGGCCGGATGAAGGCATTCCGGCCCAAGAAGGGAACGAATACGGTGCCGGGACCGAAAGGGCCGATGACCTCGTTGTTGCCCATGTAGACGATGAAAAGATCCGGCCGATGGCGGGCCGCCTCCTTGGCCATGGAAAGCAGCACGTGGGAGTTGATGGCCGTTACGGACAGGTTGAACACTTCGAAACGGATACCGGCATGGCGGGCTTCGAGCATGCGCTCCAGCATGCGGGAGAACCCGAAGGACGGGTCCGGCGTCCCCGCGGCGGCGGATTCGCCGAGGATGAAGATCCGGTAGACGCCGGAATCCTTCCGATCCGGAATCAAGACTGGATCGGCATATGGAACCAACCGTCCCGGAAAAAAGGCGCGAAGATGGGAGGGATTGACCATTCCGTACCGCTTACCGTCCCGGGACAACGGCAAGAGGTATCCGCCATGATACCCGTAACCGCAAACCTTGAGAAGGCCTTCCAGGGCGGGGAAGAAAAGGCAGATGGAAAGCAGAGCAGCGCCCAGAAACGGGAGCTTGGGGCCGTTTTTTACCTGTCCTTTACCCGTGTCTCCACCCTCGGCCATATTCCCCATACCCGCAAACTAAGGCCCCTTCCGGGCCCCGCAGGCGGGCTTTTCGGGAAAGGTTCTCTCCGCAGAGAACCCAATTTACCTTACCCCGCCTCCCCCGTCAGGCGGTATCCCCGGAGACGGGATAAGTTCCACCCATAGATTGGTCACTTTTCGACAAGGGGGATACATGAAGGAACGGTCCGTTTCGGGACTCGCGGGACTCATCGCGCTGGCCTCGACCGCTCTCATCGGCCAGGCCGCGGCCAAGGTCGTCCTCTATCCCGGGCCTCCCGGGATCACGCAAGCTTCGGACCGCCAGGTGACGGCCGACGGACAGGCCGTCTTCGTCTACGAAGCGCCCGTCAACTTCAACCGCGTGTTCAGCCTCACCCCTACCCTGGCCACAACCCCGGTTTCCTACTTCGATTTCTCCGGTTCCGTCACCGTGACCGTTACGGCCCCGGGCGTCGCCATCACCACCGCCGTCATCCGTCCCTTGTCCTACGGAGTGCAACCGACCATTTCCGGCGACAAGCTGACCTTCACCCTGACCAAACCCGGTCATCTCACCCTGGAGTTGAACAACCTCCCCAACCGCGCCCTGCATTTGTTCGCCGATTCCATCGAGGCCAATCCCGCGCATAACGGGGACGCGAACGTCCGCTATTTCGGGCCCGGCGTCCATGACGCGGGGGAAATGAACCTGGGCACAGGCCAGACCATCTACATCGCCGGCGGCGCCATGGTATACGGGGCCATCCGCGGCGGAAGCATCAACAACGCCACCGTTCGCGGGCGCGGCATCCTGAACGGCGGCAAGATACCGCGCGACAAGGGCTGGCAGAACCTGATCAACGTCCACAGCGGCAGCAGCAACATCAACCTGAACGGGATCATCCTGTTCGATTCGCCCACCTGGAACATCAATACGCGCCAGACCACCGGGATGCATATCAATGACGTGAAGATCATCGGGGCGCGCCCCAACTCGGACGGCATGGATTTCGTGGGTTGCCAGAATTCGACCGTGGACCGATGCTTCGTGCGCGCCTGGGACGATTGCCTGTGCGTCAAGACCGATAATACCGGCAACAGCAACGGCATCGCCTTCCAGGGATGCACCATCTGGACCGATCTGGCCCAGTCCATGGAGATCGGCTACGAGACCCGCTCCGACGTCATCAGCAACATCACCTTCAAGAACATCGACGTGATCCACGCCTTCCATAAGCCGGTCATGAGCATACACGTAGGCGACCGCGCCACCATCTCGGACATCCATTACGAGGACATCCGGGTGGAGGACGCCCGGCTGAACAATGTCCAGGAGGACAACCTGCTGATCGACATCTGGATCGGGACGGGCGTATGGACCCAGGATGCGGAACGCGGTAAGGTCAACAACGTGACCTTCAAGAACATCAACATGACCGGCGGCCGCACCCTGCGGAACCGCATCAGCGGCTTCGACGGGAGCCACCGGGTCACCGGCGTCACCATCGAGAACCTGACCATCCTGGGCAAACCCATCAAATCCCTGGCGGACGGGAATTTCATCACCGTGAACGCCGATGCGCCGACCTTCCTCTACAACATCACCGGCGTGCTGGCCCGCTGGATGGGCCGCGGCCATGGGGAAGCATCCCTGATCCCGATGCGCGAAGGTCTTAATGGCGGGATCACCTTCCGCCATTCAGGAGCCGGTGCGGACGCGAAGGCCAGCCTCACCTGGAATGCGGCCGGCCGGGCTTCGTCCCCGATTCCCGGTCGTTAGGTCCGGTCTCGGGGTCCAGCCGATAAGGCTGGAATTGGAATGGCCCCGCATCAATCGCGGAGCCGGCATCCCCGAAAGGGAATGGTTCCACGACCTTCAGCCCTTGCAGCCTCCCAGGCCCTTGCACTCGTTCTTGCCTTTGCAATCATGGGCCTTCCCGGCCTTGTCCATACCCATCTCCATCTTCTTGGCGGCTTTCTTGAGATCCTTCTTGGACATCTTGCAGCCGCCCATGCCTTTGCATTCGTTCATGCCTTTGCATCCGTGTTCATGGGGGGTGGCCATGGCGGAGTCACCGGGAGCGGGGCTGCTCATGGAGGTATCCTTGTCCTTCGCGGGCATGGCGTCCTTGTCGCCGGCGAAGGCGGCATTGGACAGGAAGCCGGCGGCGATGCCGACGATGGCGAGATGGGCGAGGGTCTGGGAGGTCGTCTTCATGGAGAGGTCCTTTCGTGGGGCGGGATAGTTGGGATTATGCGCCACGAGAGGTAAGTCGGGGGAAGCCCGGGAACGTTGCAGAATATGCCAGCCGGAGGCTTGCCTAGGCCCGCTAAGGGCCGAGCACCGAAGGGAGGAGGAAAAGAGAGCCACTTACCGGAATTGAACCGATGACCTACTCATTACGAATGATAGGAGAGTAGGCCACAACCTTGTTTTCAGCGATAATTCCACGATTTAGACAGCCTATGAAACCGAAAACGAAACAGGACACCGGTAGTTATTCCGTAGTCCAGACAAGGTATCATGGCCCGCATCTTCAACGAAAATTGCATTAGGGAAAATAAAGCCCTCCCCTACATCGGGAAACCGCTTGTCTACGGCATATGCACCAAGGACCCCCAGTTACATAGCGTAGCCCTTGGGGTTCACGATTTCATTTTCCTGGACAAGCTAAACGACAAACCGCGAAGACAGCTATCCTTAAAGTGGGTTGGAAGGGCAGTAAAAGCCCTTTTCAGGCACCCTAGGAGGGCATGGGGCAGCGTTCTTGAACCGTACCGGAGACCTAGGGGAAGCAAAGAAAGATCCCTCAGTGGCTTCAATCGCTGGCCCCATGGAACCATTCCTAAAACCTGTCCAAGTGCCACTCTCTGACGTTGTAGCACAATACACCCGCCTTCGAGGGCATAACCATTTTGGCCCCTACTTCCCCGGTCATAGTGAATGGCCCGACTTGGTAACAGTGGCTATCGATCACGTCCTTGCCCATGGAACACTTAACCTACCTTAATCCAAAAGGGTGCCCCTCCCTGAGTGGGCCGCTTTGGTGCGAAACGTCAAAAGTGATCAGGCCCCTGAACTAAGTTGACCCATTTAGACCGGGTTATTGCTCACTACCTATTCGGAGAATCGAAATAAACCAGCCTGGAGCTTGCGGTTGAGTGTAATTGTCTTGGAACCGAGGGATTTGCGCCCAAGGATGTTGAATTCCTTGGGAATCGAAGACACTTTAGACCGGAATTGAATTCTTGCCGAAGTTGTTTTTGGAGTCAAATAGTCCGCAAAGGCGAGGTTATTGTCCTCCAAGAATTCGACGGTTGAATCAAAAAAGTCAGCAAAAATGCCGATCCTTGTAGTGTCCTCAGTTATCTTGAAGCCCCGAAAATCACCGAGGTACTTGTTGGGAAGAATTGGTGGAAACTTAACCGTATCCGACCTAGAGTTCCTTACAGCCACGCCAACCGAAAATGCGGAAGAATTAAGAGTCCCTATGTTCGCAACGATGTAGGAAACATAAATCGAATCTTTGTCATCTGAAAGGAATGCTTCCAAAGAGTCCACGATCAAATCCGCTTTCGTAATGGTTGGGGGGTTATAGATCCCGCCGCAATCACCTGAGAGGAGTGTCGCAAAAAGCAAATCAGGGTCGGCTATTACCCCGCCGATGTATTTGTTTTTCGTTAAGTAGGCCACAGGGGCGTACTTCTTGGAGATTGCATCAAATTCCATCAAGACTGGAGGGGTTGTCGTATATGGATTGTACGGGCTGTGAGAAGAATACTTCCCGCCAAAGGAACCGTACTCGTTTAAAACACTTTTAGCATTGTACTTCGATCCATAGGTCCCATACTGATTTGTGATGGATTCCGATAAATAGGGGTTGTCCGTCACCACTCCAAGAAAGGTCCCAACCTTGTCTTGAGCATAAATTTCGGTCCCGATTAGGTCACAATATCCAGCCCCAAATGCACTTGAAGCTGCAAATAACAGAATAAATCGAATCATGCCATACCCTTTGTCCATCTGCCCTAAGCTTTCTTCGACTTCCGGTATGCGGTGAAGAGTCCGACTAGACCCAGCCCCATTAGAGCAACCGTTGAAGGTTCAGGAACAGCGGGAACTGGGTTATCAATTGAGATTGACCAAAGGGTTAGCTGGGTCCTAACAATATCACCTCTACCATTCGTATTAACGCCATAGAAGTCGCTCTGTCCAACATGCCATAGGGGAATGCGCGCCGTGTCCATGGTATTTTGATCAGGTATGAAATGTCGGTCAAGTGCGTGACTCCCAGTGTTACTCACGGAAACACGCCCTTTTTGTACAGGGTCGCCATAGTCTGTACTTATTCCGCTAGTAATCCTTCCACTCTGCAACATGTCATTTCCAAAAAAATCTCCTATTGAACGCTCTGCACTACCTTCAGAGATAGGAACAACATCTCCACCGACAAACTCAGCCGCCCATTCACGAAACAGAGGATCTCCAATAGAGGAAAATGACCCCCCGAGCGGATTGTAGTGCGTATACCAGTGTTCCGGATAATTCACATTTTCCACGAAGACTTGAAGACCAAACCTCTGAAAGTCCATCACGAAAACGTACTGTACCTCGCTTCCCAAAGATCGATCCGCGACGTTTGATTCGGTCACAACACCTTTGAACTGGTAGTAAATGGGGTTTGCCATGGAGAAGTAGTAATCGGGAACAACATCCATGGAGGCATAGTACATGGGAGTCGCCATGGAGGTCATGGCGAGGCCGAGGATGGAAATGAATACCAACTTGGCTTTATTCACAGTTTGAATGATACCCAATGGTTTAGACCTTCTTCAACTTCTTGAATACCGTGAAAAGTCCAATTAGACCGAACCCCATCAAAGCAAAGGTAGACGGTTCAGGAACAGCTGGAGCAGGGTTATCCATAGAAATAGACCACAAAGTCAGTTGGGATCTAACAACATCGCCTGCACCATTACTGTTGATGCCGTAGAAGTCATTTTGTCCAACATGCCAAATTGGAGCGTGGACCGTGTCCAAGCTGTATGGACTCGGTACGATTTTCCAGTCATGTGCGTGACTTCCGGTATTACCCAATCCAATTTTTCCATTTTGTGTAGGACTACCATAATCCGTCTGAAGGTAACTTGACACATTCCCGGAAAACCAGTTGTCATACCCATAATGCGATCCGGAACTTGCACTTCCTTCTGAGAATGGAATCACATTTCCACCTGCGTACTCAGCGAGATATCCCCGCTGTTGGTACGGGCCATAGTTTTCCGCCCTTATCAAAGTGGGGTAACGTGGATCACTCCTTCCAGTGTAGTCGTAAAATAGGCCAAACTCTTGAAAGTCCAGCATAAAAACGTATTGGACCTCGCTTCCCACTTGTCGATCCGTGACGTTTGATTCGGTAACTACTCCTTTAAATTGGTAGAAAATGGGTGTCGCCAGTGTAGACATTGAAAGGGCAATGATGGAGAGGACGACAGCTTTGAGAGTTTTCATGAGGGGAATTAAAGCA
The DNA here is from genome assembly GCA_028287465.1 of Fibrobacterota bacterium. Taxonomy (GTDB): domain Bacteria; phylum Fibrobacterota; class Fibrobacteria; order UBA11236; family UBA11236; genus Chersky-265. The sequence continues at coordinate 43,787 of JAQBPO010000010.1, read as the reverse complement.
ATAAGCAAGCCGGTCATAAAATGGTCAAATAGTGGGATGTTTTAAGGTTTCCAAAAGAAACCTGTTAAGGGCTCCGTCAGGGGGCTGCTTCCTTTGTCATATCTCTTGTCCCCTATCACGTTGACCCTAGAATGGCCTGTGGACCTTCTATAGACCGTATCACTGAACATCTATTACTCCGTTATAAATGACCAGAATAGTTGGCGCAGGGTCTTCAGCCCATCAAATGGCGATTTATACCAATCTATTGGCTTGGGACGGGATGCGAAATACCTGGGAACGCTCATCCGGCCAGAGATTCATTTTGCCGGTGAAGATTGGCCCTACTCTCTTAACTATTGGAGAGACTTATTCCATGAAATCGCCAAGCATGTTGATTACTAAGGGGGAGCGGGCCTTGGGACTCTTAGGAGTTGGAAATATATCCCAGGTCAACAAAGACTTGATAGCCTCGATTTTCACCTAAACCTCGGTGGGAGGCCAGGGGCTAATGGCCAAAAGACTTATGCAGGCATTTAGCGCACGTGTCCAAACTTATTTTTAGAAAATGTCGTACTAAGGTTGTAGCCTACTATTTAGCCTGACTGATTTTGATCATGGATTTTCTTTTTGCAGTTACGAAAAAGAATGCGAGTGAGCCCAATCCAAAAAGTGCAAATGTCTTTGGTTCTGGGACCATCGGGTTTGATTCCGAGATACCAGTAAGGGTTAAACTAGTGTTTACCATAAGGGCCTTGTCATATTCGTAATATGATATCTCCGAACCATCTGCAATGGAACCAATTCCACTTAGGGTGACACCTGGACTCCAGGCGTTCATAAAAATATGCCGGTAGTGTCCATTTATTCTGGAATTGAATTCTGTCTCCCCCCATAGTTTGAGTTCGCCTGTCCTATATAGACCAACATGACCTTCAATTACTCCACTTGGATCATTTTGGTAGCCAAATTCTGGAAGAATGGTCGGGCCAGAAACAAGTTCCGAATAAAACCCTGGCTGGCTTGTGACCCAATTAGTATCGCCTAGAGGTCCTTTAATGTAATACGGAGTAATAGCAAAGTCAGCGAAGTAAACATATTCTACAGGGCTTCCGACATATCCCCTTAGACTTGAAAATTCATCGGAAGTGTAAACACTTGTGACTATGCCTGTGAAAGTGAAATAAGTTGCCAATGCAGGTGAGAAACTGAAGGCCAATAAAGCGAGAAATAGTTTTTTCATATGGCTTTCGAAACTTTGGTTGAAAATGAATTAGTGGCTCAATTTAAAAACCATAGTAACCAATATCTCATTTTGATTTAAGTGTCGGAGTAATTTACACCACAAGATTCAGATAAAACCATTGTTTAAATAGCGCCCCCCTTTACGCCCATACCAAAGGAATCTTTAATTACTTGAATGAATTCGGCACCCCCACCCGTAAGGGCAAGGGTTGGAACAACAGGCACCATCCGGGATTTTTACAATGGCAAGAATGCAGGTAAGCATATGAAGGTCGTTGCCTAGCCGGCACAATACACAGGGAAAGAGAGAGGGAGGCTTGATAGCCTCCATTTTCGTTTTATAGGCTGGAAGTTTGAGCCCGTGGGAGTGGACGTTCCTTCACTCCCAAGTTTATGCCTGCCTGCCCCACCGATAGATATTCCGAAGTGTTCATAGGTGCCAATGAACAGGGAGACTGGCATACCCCTACCCCACGATGATGCAATACCACCATTATTAATGGTCATGGTACCATTGTTGAATGAAGTAACCACTATGCCAGGAAGAGGGGTGGCCAGGAGTAAGACAGCTTTTGTTTTTAGCTGGGAGTTGGTTCGTGTGTCCGAGCCTTACCAAGAAAACTTATCTTTTCCGCAATGACTAAATGGCAGCACTATGCGTTAACAGGCGATGATTTCCTTGTTGCCTTTTACGCCTTACCCAATGGGCTAGATCAATCCCGGCTTTTTCTTGTAGGCCATGCCCTGGAACTCTACTTGAAAGGAGTTCTCTTTTCTTTATTGAACGATGCGAATTTGGTAAGAAGCAAGGGGCATAAAATTGTTGATTTGCTTCGTAGCTGTCAATCGGAAGACCCAAAATTTCTTCCTGATTATGTGATAAGAGATTCTGTTTTGGATGCACTGCCCCTATCCATTCATCTAATGGAAAACCTTGCCCCAAGCGATTATGTCCATTTCGGCACCCACCGCGACTTGTATCAAACAATTGCTTTAGGGCCTGATGCCAAGTATTGGGGGACCCCATTGACAAGACCGAATCTTGATTCAGTTTTTGAGGTATGGCCCAATAATTATTGGGAAAAAATGTTTAAAAATATTTTCCAATACCTAGGGCATAGCCCTGAGAACTGTAACCTAATCCTGAGCCGTGGCGGCTTCACGTCTACAATTAAGGATGTAGTGAATGACATTTTTAGGTACGAACCCCGTATCTCATGACCGTGGCTTTTTTGGCTATGGAGGATTGGGTAAAGGGTTTCATTGGACGTCCCCTTTAACAATGGAATGTAGAAGGGTGAAACTCGTGGCTGTCGAGGTAGATTTTCGGTAGTAAGACTATATTTCCCATGGCCCCTTGATAGGGCTGATGGGCAAATACCGTGAAATACGCTGAAAAAAGAGAGCCACTTACCGGAATTGAACCGATGACCTACTCATTACGAATGAGCCGCTCTACCAACTGAGCTAAAGTGGCGTGGTGGGGGAAAAGTAGCCTTTTCCGGCATAAAAACAAGTTACCCGGAGCCCTCAGGCAAAACTTATTTTCCCCGGGAATCCATCCCCTTCCATGGATCGGAGCCAGGGTGCAAGGTATCCAAAGGGTCAAAGACAGCCTCCGGGATTGGCTGGCTGAAGCCGAAAAAGCCCCCAATTTCAAGACCCTGCTGCAAAACAAATACTTCGAACTGCGGGATGAGCTGGAAACGGCCGGCCTGCGCTTCCGGGAAACCGAAGAGGTGCTGGACTATGCCGGAACCGCCGGGGACTCTCCTTGGCGGGAGGTGCGCAGCGAATTCCATGGGCATGGGCAGATCTTCCTGGGCATGCAGACGGGGCAGGACGGCATGGCGAGATTCAACGCCCTATGCACGGCCTACCTGAAGGCGAAGGAATGGTTGCTGGCGAGCCGGGGTTGAAGGGAATGGGATCCGGGAGCGGGTTACCGGTCAGGTAGAGAGGGCCCCTTCCCCTGCGGGCGCGTGTCCTACCCGGTTCAGCGCAGCATGAAATGCCCGTACAAGGCATAGTAGAACTGGACCACGATCACGCTCAGGGTGGTGAACCAGAGGAGCTTGATCTGCATCAGCAGCCGGCTCCCGTAATGGTGCACGAACATGCCCACGCCGACCAGGGGCATGGCCCTGAGGATGGTGGCCGGGAAGGTCATGGTCAGGCAGATCAAAAGCGGGAAAAAGACGAAAATGGAGACCAGCCCCAGGATCAGGTTTCCCTGATATATCCATTTGCGGAGACCGGCCAGGTAGGCGGCGGTTGAAAATGCGATTCCGAGCCAATTCAGAAGCAGCATACCCTAATAATACCCCCGGCCCACGCCATCCATTCCATAATAAAGATTTATTTTTTGGCCCCCGGAGCAACAACCGGGGAGAGCAAACGGGACGGGACGGAACATGGCCGAGATAGCGGGATTGCAGGGACTCAGGGCTTCCAAGGACAAGGCGGAGGCGCTGGCCACCCCGCCCTATGACGTCATCAAGGAGGGGTCTCCCCTGGAGAGCCTCCTGAGCGCGAACCCGGACTCTTTTTTCCATGTTACCCTGGGCCCCAACCCCGCCGAGGCCCTGAAGAACCTGACGTCCAAGGGCGTTCTGATCCCCGACGCCGAACCCTGCTTCTACGTTTATGAGCAGAAGTGGAACGGAGGGGAACGGCTGGGTTTCTTCGCCGCCGTGGCCGTGAGCGCTTATGCGGAAGGCAATATCGTCCGCCACGAAAAGACCTTCGACGAGAAGGTCAAGGGACGCCTCAAGGTCACCAACGAAACCGGCTATACCCTGGAACCGATCTTCCTTCTGACCAAGTCCCCCATCCAGCCCATCCTGGAAAAGGTGCGCGCCGAACAGCAGCCGGAATATTCCATCCAGAGCGACTTCAAGGGATGGAATGATCTGCACGGCATCGCCAGCCGGTTCTTCCGCGTTCCCGAGGCTTCCGCCGCGGGCCAATCCCTGAAGCGCGCGGTCTCCGAGAACCCGCTCTACATCGCAGACGGCCATCATCGCTATCATGCGGCCCTCCTGAACGGCCAGACCCATGCCATGGCCTACATCGTGGAGAAGGCGCGCATCCTCGCCTATAACCGCGTCATCAACGGTAAGAACAAGATGAAGGACATCCTGTCCGGCCTGGACCTCCAGCCCGCCTCCGCGTTCACGACGCCGGAAAAGCATTCCTTCCGCCTCTACACCAAGGACCGCGCCTTCACCCTCAAGGCGAAGAACGTTCCCGAAGACGTCGTGGGCCGGCTCGACTGCAGCATCCTGGAGAAGGAGCTTTATCCCGCCTTGGGCGTGGAGCATTCCATGATCCTCCAAAAGCGCCATTTCGACTATTACCCCGAATCCGATCTCGGGACCATGAAAGCGCTCGTCGACAGCGGCGAATACGATCTGGCCGTGGCCCTTTGCCCGGTATCCATCGATGAACTGATGGCGGTCGCCAATGCCGGCCTCAAGAACCCCGAGATCGTGATGCCGGAGAAGTCGACCTTCTTCGCGCCCAAGATCCTGTCCGGCCTGGTACTCTACAAACACACCAAGCGCTGAAAAAGGCGGACGCGGCAAGGCGTCCGCCCGCTGGAAGCCGGCCCCGGAAGCGGGGCGGGTCGGAAACTTCAGATGCTGTGCGGTATGTAATGGTGCAGGGTGGTTCCGTTCGCCTGGATAATGAAAATGTCCTGGTCATCCCCCAAGGCGACTCTGACGCCCCTTGCGCCCGCCACGTTCTCCCAGATGGCTCCATCGTTGCGTACCCACCAGACGGTGGCGTTCCCGGCCGCATCGAAATCATTGGCGACCGCGTATACGATGCTGTTCCCTCCCACGGAGATGTCCGAAAGCTTGGTACCGACCACGGGACCGGTCGGGGGTTTCGCGAGCCAAGCGCCCGACGCAAGGTAAAAGGATAAGTCGCCGGCGGCGCTGATGGCCCAGGCGTGGTTATAGGTATACTCCGCCTGATACTCCTTCCTATCCGCCGCTACTTTCTTTGCCCCGCCCGCCCAGGAAATGGTTCCGTTGGGATTCTTGAAGCCGATCCAGTAATTCCCCGTGGTCTGCAGCTGCGTCGACTGGATCCAGACGGCCCCATCCGAAGAGATCGATACGTCCCTCACCAAGTACCCGAAATTCATCATCTCCCAAGCGCTGGTAAGCATGTTGTATCGCCATGCGTTACCGTCAGGCATGGTCACGACGGGGTTGCCGTTGGTTTCCATTGTGATTTTGGAAGCCCCGCTCCCGATGTTCCTCCAATAGCCCGAAGCGTAGCTCCCCATCCATTTATAGATGTATGGGTTATCGATGACCGCCACGCCTTGCAACCGGTTTGTCCCGATTTCACGGTCGCCCCAAGAGAAAGGGACCCACCAGGTATAATCGATTTGGAACCCATAGGAAAGCTCATTCCCCTTTTGGGACGGTTGCGCCGTTTCGCCGGGATCGCAACCAAGCAGCAAAAACGGCAGTAGAAGCAATGAAGCATGCATCTTCATGAAGGAACCTTCGGTTAGGGAATTCGCGTTCTTGGGTAAAGAATCCGGACGGATAAAAGATCCCTGCCGAAACGTAACAAGGAGATGACCTCCGGACAATGTTCGCCCCGTACAATGGAATGCACCATAGCGACCATATCGATTCGTTTTATCCACCTCGTCTTCCCTTCAGCAAAGCCTGAAGGTCAGCTTCAACTTCCGCTTTACCGGGAATTATCTTCCGGCCATCCCTTGCCGGGCGGAGCAATTGTTGCCCCGCCTAATTCCCCTACTTTCCTCTACCGCCGCCCTTTCCCGCCCTTTAGGCCCTTTATTCCCATGTTTCAGACCGGCACGCTTGTTGCAATAAGGGACTTGACGCCATGAAACGGAACCTGACATGAAACTCAAAGATCTCCTTGGAATATCGCTCGTCTCGATCTTCCTCTTCCCCGTGATCCTCGTCGGCATCATGTTGGCCGCCGGCGTGGTGCACCTGGAATTCGGGGACGGCAAGGACAAGGAACGCCTGAAGACCGCGTTCTCCGGCGAGGACCTGGTGAAGCAGGAAGAGGCCGAAGCCAAGCAGCTCAAGTCCTACAAGGCCCTGGAAATCAAGGAGAAGGAACTCAAGGATAAGGAAGCCGAGGTCAACGTCGAGATCGAGCGCTTGGAGAACCTGAAGCTGGAAACGGTCAAGGCGAAGGACGAAATCGCCGAACACCGCCGCAAGATCGAGGAGTTGGTGGGCAAGAGCTCGGAAATCCAGGATAAGCAGATCGCGTCCCTGGCGGAAGTCTACGGGGCCATGCGCCCGGACGAGGCCGCGCCCATCCTGCTCAGCCTCGACAATGCCATGGTGGTCCGCATCATGAAGAAGATCCCGGAAACGCGCGCCGAGTCCAAGCTGCTCGCCTCCCTGGCCGCCTTGAACGTCAAGCGCGCCGCGGAAATCACGACCCTGTTGGGCGGCAAGGTCCGCTCCAGGAATCCCGCGTCCGTTCCCGAGGGCGCCGCGCCCAAGGTGGAACCGGCCTCGGATAAGAAGGATGCCGCCCCGGCGGTTGACAAGGCCAAGGACGCGAAGGCGCCCAAGGCCGACGACAAGACGGGTACGAAGAAAGGCGCTCCCGGCAAGGCCTGAGGCCCCCGGAAGACGCGATACAGGACGCAACGGAGAAACCATGCTGCAAGCCCCCAACCTCCTCGATATGTTCGCGAACAACCGTAAGGACGCGCTGGCCAAGGAAAAGGCGGCCCAGTCCAAGCTTAGCGCGGATGCGAAGAACCGGTCCGCCGGCCAACGCGGAGGAAGCGACCTGCTTCCGTTGGATAATGCCGGCGTCGCCGGAAAGGCCGGGAAAGCGGGCAATGGGAAAGCCCCGAGCTTCCAGGCCAAGATCAAGGAAAGCCGCGCCAACCTGGCCGCCAAGGTCCAGAACCGCATGCCCCAGGACAAGACCCCGGAGACGAAGCCGGTAAAGGCGGAATCCAAACCGAACGCCGCCCGCGCGGAAGCCCGGCAGGACAACCGTGCCGACCATGCGGACAAGGCGGACAAGGCCGAACGGAACAACCGGGCCAATCAGGCGAATCACGGCAAATCCCAGTCCCGCGCCATGCGCGAGCCGGGAGAAAACGCCGATGAGGCTAAGCCGGTCCTCGATAAGGACGGAGTACAGGCCGACGGGAACGCATCCCTCGATAATGCGCGCATCAAGCCCATGAACGATAACCGGGATCTGGATGAGGCGTCCGAGGAGGACCAGGCGGCCGCGGATCAGGCCTTGAAACAGGGTCTGGAAGACGCGGGCATCTTCGCGAGCGAAGAGCAGTTGCGCGATCCGAACGTGCTGGCCGATATCCTCCAGATGATCCAGAACCTCATGGCCCAACCGGCCGCGGAAACGGAGCCGGTCCAGGCGGAAATCATGCCCGGGTCGGACGGCGTGGAAGCCGCCGCCCTTGCCGGCGAAGTCGAAGGCGAAGGCGAAGGCGAAGTCGATACCGGTTCCGGTGCCTCCGCCATGACGGTCGATGCGACCGATGCGGAACCCGCCCCGGAAGCGCCCGCCTCCCTCGATCCGAAACAGCCCCAGGCCCAATCCGCCCAATTGGACCGCACCGTTTCCCAGAAAGAAGTCGCGGCCCTCATCATGGACCGCATGGCCAAGCTGGCCGGCGACGCATCCGCGCAACAGACCAGCATGGTCCGCCCCGAGACCACTCCCGTGACCACCCCCGCGGGATGGCAGGGCGTCAAGGTGCGTCCCCAGACCGAATCCATCATGACCGACCCCCTCCCCATGGCCGATCTCGATCGCCTGCGCGTGATGCAGGCATCCGCCCTGCAGGCCGCCGCCTCGGGCCGGGAATCGGAAAAGCCGTCCTTCGAGCTGCCCGGCGACTCCGGAACCGCGGAAACGGCGCCGGAATCAGGTATCGCCCAGGTTACGGCCGGGGACCGGGATTCCGCCACGGCGGAAGAAGACGACGCGAAAGCCGACCTTTTCGGCCGGAATGGGGACACCGCCCGGAACGCGGAAACCTCCGCGCGAAAGGAAGGCCCCCTGGTCGCCAAGGACGGCGCGACCGGCCCTCAATTCCATGCCACCCTCGATCAGGCGCGTTCGGTCGAGCACCGCCCGGGCGTAGAACGCGCCTGGCAACCCCGCCCCGCCGCCGAAGCGGGCGTGATGGACCAAATCGCGAAGAAGATGACCGGCCTGGGCCGCAAGGACGGCGACGAAATCAGCATCCAGCTTTCCCCGGAGCATCTGGGCAAGGTCCGGGTGGCGCTGGAAATGAAGGAAGGCGCCATGTCCGCCCGCATCTCGGTGGAGAACGACAACGTTCGCCAGCAGGTGGAAGCGGGCCTCGCGGGCCTGCGCGACTCCCTCGAGAACCAGGGCATCAAGCTACAAGGCCTGGAGGTCTCGGTGGACCAGCGCCAATCCTCCCTCTTCAATCCGGACGGCAGCAATTCGGAATCCTTCTTCCACCGGAACGGCCGCGGCGCCCAGGGGGCGAACGGCATCCAGGAAACCGCCCCGTTCGAAAGCGCCCCTGAGAGCGATACCGGACGGCGCCTCGGATACAACACCATGGAATACATCGGTTAACCCGGGGACCCATCATGACCACCGTGACCAAACCTCTCGCGACCGATATCAACAGCATCCTGCACCCGGCTTCCGCCACGCCCCGCAAGGTCACGGCCGATCTGTCCGGCTCCGAGGTCTCCTCCGCGGTGACGTCGGAAGGGGATCAGAAGATCTTCCAGAACGGGACCAAGGAGCTCGGCAAGCAGGACTTCCTGCAATTGCTGGTGACCCAGATGCGCTACCAGGATCCCCTGGCTCCCCAGGACAACCAGCAGTTCATCGCCCAGCTGGCCCAGTTCTCCAGCCTGGAAGGCACCCAGAACATCACGAAATCGGTCGAGGACCTTTCCAAGAAGCTGGAATCCATGGTCTCGGGCCAGGCCAACAGCGCCACCTCCATCAGCAATTCATCGGCCACCAGCTTGATCGGAAAGTCCGTGCGGGTCATGGCGAGCGACATCGTCTACGACCCTGCCCAGACCGCCCCCATCGACATCAACGTCCACGTGGACGACGCGACCTCGGTGCTTACCCTGGTGGACAGCGAAGGCACCATCGTCAATGCCCTGCCCTTGACCAAATCCGGGGAGCTCAAGGTCTCCTGGAACGGCCTCAAGATGGACGGCACCAAGGTTCCCGGCGGCAAGTACGCCCTGAAGGTCACCTCCAGGGACGGGACCAAGGAAACCGGCTACACCTTCTTCGAGGACAAGGTGAAGGGCCTCAACTATACCAAGACGGGCGTGCGCCTCGAGGTCCGCGGCCAGGCCGTGGGCCTGGATCAGGTGGTCCATGTCGGCGAACCGGAAACGGCCGCGATATGAACGAGCGCGTCCCGGGGAAAGATTTCCAAATCAATACAGTCAACGGAGGAATGCAATGTTAAGGTCACTTTACGCGTCGATATCGGGCTTGCGGAACCACCAGACCCGCATGGACATCATCGGTAACAACATCGCGAACGTGAACACCGTGGGATACAAGTCCTCCCGCGTGACTTTCGAGGAGTCCCTTTCCCAGATGCTGGCCGGCGCCTCCCGCGGCGTCGACGGCGGCGGCGGCACCAATCCCATGCAGGTGGGGCTGGGCATGAACATCGGTTCGGTCGACACGCGGATGAGCCAGGGCAACCTGGAATCCACCGGCCTCATCACGGATCTGTCCCTGGAAGGCAAGGCCTACTTCGCCGTATCCGACGGCAACGGCACCTACTATACCCGCAACGGCGCCTTCCAGTTCGATTCCCAGGGCCAGATGGTCCTCCCCACCAACGGCATGGTGCTGCAGGGCAAGCTCGCCGATTCCAACGGCAGCTTCGCGTCCAGCTCCCTGATCGGGAACATCCGCGTGCCCTTCAACGACCAGGCGCCCGCCAAGGCGACCACGGACGTCAATTTCGCGCGCAACCTGGATTCCGATTCCATGGCCAAGGGGTCCATCCTGTATACCCAGAAGTACATGCACCATGCGGAGGACGCCGATTCCCTCCTGGGCATGTCCGACCATTCCGGAAACGGCCTGGACATCCAGTCCGGGGACGTCCTGACCTTCTCGGCCTCCAGCGGCGCCTCCACGGTATCCACCAACTTCACGGTTACGGACACAACGAAAGTCAGCGATGTGACAACCGCCATGCAGACCTTCCTGCGCAGCGCCGGCGTCGGCGCGGGACTGGGTACCACAGTCAGAACCGTCACCTCCGCAGAAAGCGCTACCTTGCGCGGAGCCATCCAAATCTTCGGGAACACCGCCGCCGTCAGCAATTTCCAGGTTACCAGCGACCGGCCTATCTCCGGACCCAAGGTGACCAAGGCCTTCGCCGTGCCCACCACCATCCCGGCCGGCGCCACCCTCATGAGCGTCGTCACCGATACCCTGCGCGCGCCGGCCAACAATGGCGACGCCCTCAGCGAACTCTTCGACGCCAACGGAAGCGATCTGGGCCTCGAACCCGGCGATCAAATCTCCTTCGGCGGCAGCGTCGGCGGGGTGCCCGCCTTGAACGTGACCCCCATAACCTACGTGGCCGGCGCGGGCGGCACCAAGATGTCGGACATCCTGGCCAAGATAAAGGACAATTTCAAGCTTCCGGACCGCGACGGCACCGTGAACAACAACCTTTCGGTGTCCCTCAACGCGGCCGGCAGCGACGACAATATCGCCGATGGATCGATCGTGGTCCGCGGCCAGCCGGAAACGGCGTTCGCCATCCGCGATCTGGCCATCCGCGCCACGGATTCGAACAACTCCAAGCCTTCGCCCAACTTCTTCAATACCAACATGAACGCGACAACCCTGCGCGACGCCACCGACACCCAGGTGGCGGAAAGCTCCATCACCGTCTACGACAATATCGGCAAGGAGCATACGGCCACCATGCGCTTCATCCCCACCAATCAGCCCAGCCAGTGGCTCTGGGAAATGAAGCTCGCCGGGCAAGAGACCCTCATCAAGGGCCAGAAGGGCGAGATCTCCTTCGGCCAGGACGGCTCCGTATCCTCCTTCACCTACGCCGACGGCAGCTCGGAACTCGAATTCGATCCCCGCAATGGCGCTCCCGACGTGCATCTGCACCTGTCGGTAGGCGGCCCGCGCGATTTCACCGGCCTGACCCAGTTCCGCTCGGCCACCACCGCCACCGCGGTGGGACAGGACGGGTATACCATGGGCCGCCTGCGCGAAATCTCCATCGGCGAGGACGGCATCATCTCCGGCTCCTTCACCAACGGCACCACCAAGAACCTGGCCCAGATCCTGGTCGCGGATTTCACCAATCCGGGCGGCTTGCAGCGGGTGAAGGATTCCGTGTACACCACGAGCTCGAACAGCGGCGACCCGATTTTCGGCGCGGCCGGAAAGCAGAGCTCGAGCGTCATCAAGCCCGGTTCGCTGGAACTTTCCAACGTGGAACTGGCCCAGGAGTTCACGGACATGATCACGACCCAGAGAGGGTACCAGGCCAACGCGCGCGTCATCACCGTGAGCGACAGCCTGCTTGAGGAGCTCGTCAACCTGAAACGGTAATAGCCAGTGAAGAATCCGAACCGGGCGGGGAGGGTCCCAGGGGCGCAAGCCTCGGGATTTTCCCTTCCCTTTACCTCTCCCGTTCAGGGCCCAGTCCGGCCCCTATCCGCCGCAAAACCGGGAATTCCCGCGATTACCGGGGTGCCCGGCTCTCCCGGAACCTATGCCGGCGAATTCTCCCCCCTCGCGAAAAACCCTTCAGCCGTACGAGCGGCCGCGGCCTCCGAGCTGCGTTCCCTGCCGGGCCTGGGGGCCTGGTCCCTGGAATGCAGGCGCAAGACCCTCCGGGGCGTATGGCGGGGCTGGTTATTGAATTCACGCGGACCGGTAAGGTAGAATGGGAAGCGGGATGAAGCGGCCATGATCGAAGTGACGAAATTGAACGGCGAAAAGCTCATCGTCAACGCCGATCAAATCGAATCGGTGGAAGCGCAGCCCGATACCGCGTTGGTGCTGAACAATGGCAAGCGGATCGTCGTCCGGGAAAAGGTTCCCGAGATCGTGCGCAGGGTCATTGAGTATCAACGCAACATCCGGATGGGCAACGGGCCGCGTCTCGGGCCCGGAACGGCCGGATCGGTCTAGTGGGATTGGCAGCGCCCGGCAGGGGCCGAAGGGCGGAATGAGGGAAAATGGCTGAAGAAAAACCCAAGGGCGGCGAATCCGCGCCCGCGGAAAAAGGCGAGGCCGGCGACAATAAGCCGGCCAAAAAGCCGATGAACAAGAAGATCATCATCATCGCCGGGGTGTTGGTGGCCGATCTGGGCATCATGGCGGGATTGGGCTTCTTCATCGTGGGGAAGCTGAAGGGCAAGACCGTGGATCCGGTCGCGGAGGCGCAAAAGGAACAGGAAGAGGCGGAGAAGGAGAAGAAGCATCAGCTGACCAAGATCGGCATGGTGCTCCCCAAACCCCTCCCCTTCACGGTGAACATCGCCGGCGGCACCAACAGCCATTACCTGAAATGCGCCATCCAACTGGAATGGGACGCGCATGAGGCTCCCGGCGGAGGCGGCGGGGAGCACGGAGCCGCGGGACCCCTCACGGGAGTGGGGCATGAGATCGAAAAGCGCATGCCCAAGATAACCGACATCATCATCAATATCCTGAGTAGCCAGACCTACGAGGACCTCCTGAAGCCATCGGGAAAGCAGAAGATGAAGGAGGCCATCGTCACCGAGATCAATGCCATCCTCCCCGAACCGACGCCGGCCGAGGGGGAGGAAAAGGAAGAGCACGACGGCCCGGCGCCTTCCGGAAAGCTGCGCAACGCCTTTTTCACGGAATTCATCGTCCAATAATCCGCCAGCCGAGGCCATCAAGGAACCATGAGCGACATACTGTCACAAGAGGAGGTGGATGCCCTCCTGAACGCGGTCTCCACCGGAAGCCTGGTGCCGGAAGGGAACGCCGAGAAATCGATGCCCATGGACGGCGGCGCCGCCCTGGAGGAATCGGGCAAGGAGAAATCCGTCCTCCTCTACGATTTCCGCCGGCCCGACCGCGTTTCCAAGGATCAGATGCGGACCCTGCAGAACCTGCACGACGGGTATGCGCGCCTGCTGTCCACGACCCTCAGCTCGTATCTGCGGACCCTGGTCGAGATCGACATCGTATCCGTCGATCAGCTCACCTATTCCGAATTCATGATGTCCATCTCGAACCCCAGCTGCATCTACGTATTCCAGATGGAACCGCTGGAAGGCGCCGCCATCTTCGAGGTGAATCCCAGCCTGGTCTTCTTCATAGTCGATCGGCTTTTCGGCGGCCAGGGGAAGCCCTCCGAGCACAACCGCGAACTCACCGACATCGAAAAGAACGTCCTCACCAAGATCGTGGAGCGCGCCCTGCTCAACCTCAAGGAGGTGTGGGAGCACGTCGGCATCTTCACCCCGAAGATCGAGAGCTACGAGACCAATTCGCAATTCGTCCAAATCGCCCCGCCGAACGAGACCGTCATCCTCATCTCCCTGGAAGTGCGCATGAAGCACGGTTCGGGGCTGATCAGCCTTTGCTTTCCGTACATGCTGCTCGAATCGGTCATCACCAAGCTTTCGGGCGAATCCTGGATCTCCGGCCAACGCACCACCACCCAGGAAACCAGGCGCCTGCTGGAGACGGAACTGGCCACCACCGAATTGTCCGCCACCACCGTGATCGGCGAGACCAGCCTCAGCATCCGCGACCTCCTGCAGCTCCAGAACGGGGACGTGGTCGTCCTGGACAAGCTCGCCCAAAGCGACCTGGTCGTCAAGATCGGGGACAAGCCCAAGTTCCTGGGCAAGGTCGGCGTGGTGGGCCGCAACAAATGCATCCAGATTACATCGATCATCGATCGGGAAGTAGGGGAAGATGGCTGAAGAAGGTCCGCTGAGCCAGGCCGATATCGACGCGCTTACCGCGGGTCTGCTCGGCGACGCATCCTCCGAGAACGTGGACGTGATGGCCCTGCGTCCGGAAGTGGACGCCATCCTGGATCAGGGATCGTCCGTCCTGGGGACCCTGTTGAACCGCCAGGCGACGATGTCGATGCGGGAAATCAAGGAAGCCGACGCGACCTCCTTGTCCGAAGGCATGGGGGAAAAGGGACTAATCGTCCGGCTCGCCCTTGAACACGGGTTTCCCGGCGAGTTGTGCTTCCTGGTCCGCCAGGAGACGGCAGCCCTCCTTTGCGGCCTGATGATGGGCGGCGACGGCACCGCCCCCTTCAAGGATGAGGACATGGACGCCCTGAACGAGTTCGGCAACCAGTTCATGGGGGCAGTCTGCACCAGCCTGGGTTCGCGCTACGGGGTATCCGTATCGCCGGCGCAGGCGCATACCGCGGTATTCGATCCCCGCCAGCCGCCATTCGAATTGGGAGGCGCCGCCCTGGTCGAAGCGGGGCTTTCCATCGAAGGTTCACCGGATTCCATGTTCCTCCTGATGCTCTCCCCCGCCTTGGCCGCCAAACTGGGCGGTACCGCGGGCTCGGATGCGCAAGGCGGAGCGGGCGACAATCCGCTCTCGAACCTGGGCGACTACGATACCTCCCTCGCCCGGAATCTCGAAGACAGCCCGCCGAATATCCAGATGCTCCTGGATATCAATCTCAACGTCACCATAGAACTCGGGCGCACCCGGCTTTCCATCCGGAAAATCCTGGAACTGGGCCCGGGTTCCATCATCGAACTGGACCGGCTCGCCGGTGAACCCGTGGATCTGCTGGTAAACGACAAGGTGGTGGCAAAAGGCGAGGTGGTGGTGGTGGACGAATATTTCGGCATCCGCATCATCTCCCTGGTCTCCCCTGAGGAGAGGATCAAACAGCTTAAATGAAACGCGCGATTTACATCCTGGCCGGGCTGAGCCTGGCCGTCTCGGCGGCGCAAGCCTTCCCCGGGAAATCCCTCTACGCGGCGAGCGCCAAACCCGCAGCCCAAGGCGAATCCATGAACGCGGCCCCTTTGGCCGATCTCCCGCCCTCCCCTCCCACCCCCGCCATGGAGGACAAGTTCCGCAAGCTCCAGAAGGAGATGGAACGCAAGGATCCCGGGGGAAAGTCCGGCGCCACGGCGGAAACGGCCAAAAGCCCGGAGAACTCCCCCTCCGGAGGCGTCAGCGTGGGCACCCTGGGTTTGCAAATCCTTTTCGGCCTGGCCTTCGTGCTCCTGCTGGCGGTGGTGTCCATCCGCGGGTTGAAGCGCATCCAGGGACGTCTCCTGTCCAAGCCCGGCAGGGGCGGCGGCGACATCTTCGAGGTCCTGGAAACCTGTCATCTGGGACCCCATCAGCGCGTGGTGGCCATGCGCCTGAATGACGAGGTCGGCATCCTGGGAGTGACCCAGCAGGGCATTTCCCTTCTCACCATGCTCAAGGAACCGGTCGAGGAATTGCGCCGCGCCCGCGCAGGCGAAAGCAATTCGGCCGCCTTCTCGGACAACCTGAACAAGCTGCTGGAACGCTTCAAGAAGCCGAAAAAGGTTTCCGATCTGCTGGACGAAGGCCAGGCATGAGACCGGGGCTATCGTCCATATCGGAGCCGGCTGAAGGATTCTTTAGGGCTATTTCCGGGAACGGATCCGAAGTCGGGAATTTCGGGGTCCGTGGCGGAGAAATGGCGGGAGCCGGGAGCCGTGTTGAAGCGCCCCCTCGCTCCCTGCTTCCATTCGCCCTGCCGATCCTGATCGTCCTCTTCGCGTCCCTCCCCGCGGTCTCCCAAATCCTGCCGAAGGTCTCCTTGGGCTTCGACAAGGCGAACGGCCCCAAGGACGTGGCGGTCACGCTCGAGCTGGTGGCCATGCTCACCATCCTGAGCCTTGCGCCGTCCATCCTGATCATGATGACCTGCTTCACCCGCGTGGTGGTCGTCCTTACCTTCCTGAAGCAGGCCCTGGGGACCCAGAACGCGCCGCCGAACCAGATGCTGATGGGGCTCTCCCTGTTCCTCACCTTTTTCATCATGGGGCCCACATTCAAGCGCGTAAACGACGAGGCCCTGCAGCCCTACCTGGCCGAGAAGCTCGACTACAAGGTCGCGATCGAAAAGGGCATGGCGCCCATGCGGGAATTCATGCTCAAGCAGGTCAACGAGAAGGACCTCGCCCTGATGGTCCGAATCAGCCGATCGCCCACCCCCAAGAACGTGGATGATCTGAGCAACTTCACCCTCATTCCCGCTTTTTGCATCAGCGAATTGAGGTCCTCCTTCATCATCGGATTCCTCATCTACATCCCGTTCCTGGTCATCGACATGGTGGTATCGTCCGTGCTCATGTCCATGGGCATGATGATGCTCCCGCCCGTAATGATATCCACGCCTTTCAAGCTCATCCTGTTCGTGCTGGTGGACGGGTGGAACCTGGTCATCCAGCAGTTGGTACTGAGCTTCCGCTAGCCCTGAAGGCCGGCCGAGAGACATACGAGGAATGGCGCCATGAGCGAAATGATGATCATCGACCTGGGACGCAAAACGCTGATGATGGTGCTCATCCTCAGCGGCCCCATGCTCGTCCTCTCCCTGATCGTGGGCCTTATCGTCAGCGTCTTCCAGGCCGCCACCCAGATCAACGAAATGACCCTGACCTTCATCCCGAAGCTCGTGGCCATGGGCCTGGCACTGCTGGTGTTCCTTCCCTGGATGCTGCAGCTTTACAAGGGGTTCTTCGTGGAATTGCTGGAGATGATCCCGAGCATGCTCCGCTAGGACCGGATACCACACGATGACCTCCGTTCCCGTCACCACCGCCCTCGACGGCATCCCGGCCCTGCAGGACTTCACCGTCCTCCAGATCGAGCTCTGGCTGCTGGTCCTGATCCGCGTCAGCGTGCTGGTCTTCCTCCTCCCCATCCTGAATACCGACGAAGTCCCCATGCGCCTGAAAGCGGCAATGTCCTTCTTCCTCAGCCTTATACTGTTCCCCACCCTGCCGCATATGGCCATCGAGGTCCCCGGGAGCGTGCCCGCCTATATCATGCTGGCCGTGAAGGAAATCTACATCGGGCTCGTGATGGGGTTCGCCGGCACGTTCGTATTCGCCGGGCTGCGGTTCGCGGGAGCCTGGATCGACGCCGAGACCGGTTTCAACATGACCCAGATGATGAATCCCATCGCCCAGGAAGAGGATACGCCCATAGCGCACTTGCTCTTCATCCTCTTCATCCTGCTTTTGCTTTCCACGGGCGGCTACATGTTCTACCTGCAGGCCATTGCGGAGTCCTTCCGCTTGATCCCCCTGGCGGGGGCCAATGCCGCCTCGGCGGGCATGGTCGCGGTTTTCCTCAAGCTCACGGTGAACGCCTTCCTGCTCGGCATGAAGGTGGCCGCGCCCGTGGTAACGACCCTGTTCGTCTCCAGCGTCGGCCTGGCCATCATCGCTCGCATCATGCCCCAGATGAACGTCTGGATG
Source organism: Fibrobacterota bacterium (assembly GCA_028287465.1). Taxonomy (GTDB): domain Bacteria; phylum Fibrobacterota; class Fibrobacteria; order UBA11236; family UBA11236; genus Chersky-265. The sequence goes on along the minus strand of JAQBPO010000010.1, from coordinate 26,052 downwards.
GTGGGCATGCCCATGAAGCTGGCCCTCGGGATGCTCACCATGATGTTCGCGCTTCCCATGATGTGGCAGGCCTTCCTGAAGGAGCAGGACGATCTGCACGGCTATTGGATCGTGCTGATGCGGATGATGGGCGGAGGCGCCTGACATGTCCGCTGAAGACGACGGGAAAACAGAGGACCCTACAGGGAAAAAGCTCAACGAGGCCCGCAATAAAGGCATGGTGGGCAAGAGCAATGATTTCAATTCCTCGGTGGTATTGCTCGCGGGAACGGTGCTCATCTGGATGTTCTCCGACCGCCTCATGGACGGCATGCGCAATACCATGATCGAAAGCTTCCGCGCCATCGGCAATTTCGAGGATATCCCCGGAATGCTCCAGGACATGGGGCGCCAGGGCTATATCGGCATCCTCCTGATGCTCATGCCCGTCGTATGCGGCATCACCGTGGTGTCCCTCGCCATGAACATCGCCCAAGGCGGATTCCTGTGGAGCTGGGAGGCTTTGGGCCCCGACTTCGGAAAGGTCTTCAGCTTCGGCGGCCTGGGTAAGCTCTTTTCCCCGGCCTCCTTCGTGGAAATCGGCAAGAGCGTGGCCAAGATGTTCATCGTCTCCCTGATCGCCTATCGGGCCGTGTCCAACCACTACGCGGAATACCTCTCGCTGGCGGACATGTCCCTGATCCAATTCTGCTCCATGCTGTGGAACGTAAGCCTGGAGGTCATCCTCAAATCCACCATCGTCCTCATCCTCCTGGGCGTGGCCGACCTGGTCTACCAGAAGCGCAAGCTGAAGAACGAGCTGAAAATGTCCAAGACGGAAGTGAAGGACGAAGCCAAGCAATCCGAGGGCGATCCCCACGTGAAGGGCAAGATCCGCAGCCTCCGCTTGCAGATGCACAAGAATTTCATGATGAAGGAGCTTCCCAAGGCCACCGTCATCATCACCAACCCCACCTTCATCGCCATCGCCGTGCGGTATACCCAGGGCGAGGACGAGGCTCCCGTGGTGGTCGCCAAGGGGAAGCGGCTGATCGCCGAGCGCATCCGCGACGAGGCCCGCAAGCATGATATCCCCATCGTGGAAGACAAGCCCCTGGCACGAGGCCTGTACGACGTGGTGGAGCCGGGGGAGGCGATTCCCGAGGAATTCTTTGCCGCGGTGGCGGAAATTTTGGCCTATGTGTACAGCCTCAAGGGGAATCGGGCGGCCTGACCCTTTTGACCTTTCCCGTACCGGTGCCGGTAGCGAACCCCCAAAACAATCCGGTTTAAGGATTGCGCGAAGCTTCCCGCTTCGGCGCGCGGCCCGAGGTACGGCGGCGAGCCCCAAAAAGCCCTGCTCCAGGGGCATCCCGGATTCAGGCCCGCCGTTTGCTTAAGAAACCCTGACGCGGCCCGATCTTCCATTCATCGGCGGATTGGGCCCGGAACTTTAATCGCGAAAAACGGAACATGAGCGCAGCGAGCGAAACAAAGAAGATTGCCGGGGCCTTCGTAGCGAACAAGGACCTCTTGATCGCCATGGTCCTCATCGGGGTCATCACCATGATGATCCTGCCCGTTCCCGCCTTCATGCTGGACGTCCTGCTCACGGTCATGATCGCCGTTGCCATCATCATCATGCTGATCTCCATGTATATCGACAATGTGCTGGATTTCTCGGTCTTCCCCGGAATGCTGCTCATCATCACTCTTTTCCGGCTGGGGCTGAACGTGGCCACCACCCGGCTGGTGCTCACCGAAGGCGAGGCGGGCGCCGTCATCCACACCTTCGGCACCTTCGTCACCAAGGGCAATATGGTGGTGGGCGCGGTCATCTTCATCATCCTGGTGATCATCCAATTCATCGTCATCACCAAGGGCGCCGGCCGCATCGCGGAAGTGGCCGCCCGTTTCACCTTGGACGCCATGCCCGGCAAGCAGATGGCCGTGGACGCGGATCTCAACGCCGGCATCATCACCGAGGCCGAGGCGAAGACCCGCCGCCGCGACATCGGCCGGGAGGCCGACTTCTACGGCGCCATGGACGGCGCGAGCAAGTTCGTGCGCGGCGACGCCATCGCCGGAATCATCATCACCGTGGTGAACATCATCGGCGGCTTCGTGGTGGGCATGACCATGCTCGACCTTTCCTTCCAGGACTCCCTGAAGCGGTTCACCATCCTCACCATCGGCGACGGTCTGGTGACGCAGATGCCCGCCCTGATGATTTCCACCGCCTCCGGCATCATCGTGGCCCGCGCGGCCTCCAAGCAGAACCTGGGCGAGGAAGTCATGGCCCAGCTGACCCAGAGCACCAAGGCCCTTTACACCGGCGGCATCTTCATGGGCTGCGCCGGCCTCATCCCCGGAATGCCCACCATCCCCTTCCTGCTCCTCTCGGCCGCGATCGTCGGGCTGGCCGTCATGGTCGGCAGGGGCAAGGCCGCCAAGCTCGCCAAGGCCGAGGTCGAAAAGGTCGAAAAGGAGGAGAAGGAAGAGACCGCGGCCAATCCGGACAAGATCGAATCCTACCTGCAGGTCGACCAGATGGAGCTCGAGATCGGCTATGGGCTCATCTCCCTCGTGGACGTGAACCAGGGCGGTGACCTGCTCGAGCGGATCACCATGTTGCGCAGGCAATGCGCCACCGAAATCGGCGTCATAGTGCCCCCCATCCGGATCCGCGACAATATCCAGCTCAAGGCCAACCAGTACGTGGTGAAGATCAAGGGCATCGAGGTGGGGCATGGCGAGCTCATGACGGGATGCTTCCTGGCCATGGACCCGGGCGGGACCAGCCAGAAGATCCAAGGCATCCCCACGGTGGAACCGGCCTTCGGCCTGCCCGCCATCTGGATCACCCAGTCCCAGAAGGAAGCCGCGGACATCGCGGGTTATACCGTGGTGGAGCTCCCAGCCGTAATCGCCACCCACCTCACCGAGCTCATCCGCAACCATGCGGGCGAAATCCTGACCCGCCAGGACGTGAAGTCCCTGATCGACAACATGAAAGCGACGAACGCGACCGTGGTGGAGGAACTCATCCCCGGGCTGCTGGGCGTGGGCGAGGTCCAGCGCGTGCTGATCAACCTGCTCAACGAAAAGGTCTCCATCCGGGATCTGGGTACGGTATTGGAAGCCCTGGCCAACGCCGCCAAGGTCTCCAAGTCCGAGGCCTACCTGACGGAACAATGCCGCCAGGCGCTCTCCCGGCAGATATGCAAGGCCTACAAGGACGCCAACGATTGCATCCACGTCATCAGCCTGGAGCCGAAGCTCGAGCAGATGCTGGAAGCCTCGGTCCAGAACACCGACCGCGGCCCCCGCCTGGTCATACGGCCCGAACTCGTGGGCCGCATGGTAGGCCGCCTTTCGGCCCTGGTGGAGCGGATGGTGGCCCAGAACATGCAACCGGTCCTGCTCTGCTCGCCCGGCATCCGGTTCCAACTGCGCAAGATCATGGAAGGTTCCTTCCCTAATCTCGCGCTCATCTCCTATAGCGAAATCGCCAACGGCGTGAACGTAAAAGCGACGGGAACCGTGGTTCTCAGCGACAATGAAGGTGGTACCCAGTGAAGATGAAGTCTTACCAAGCGGATACGATGCAGGAGGCCCTGGCCCTGGTCAAGGATGAGATGGGACCGGACGCCGTGATCCTGAAGTCCCGCCGCGCCACCCGCAAGGTGGGCGGAAAGACCCAGGCCTGCTTCGAAGTCACCGCGGCCCTCGAGGAAAGCCTGTTCGCCCGCCCCGCGCCCATCACCTCCGATCGCCAACCCGCGCGGGAAGCCGCTCCGTCCCGGGGATTCATACCCGCCGGCCGCATCCCCGATCCGTCCCAACCCGCGCCCCGCCGGGCCGGCGCGCCCGCGGTCCCCGCCGCGCCCGGGCAATACGATTGGCGCGGGACCCTGCGCCGCGTCGATGAGGAAGGCAATTCCGTCCAGAACGCCCCGGCCGCCCGCGGTTCCGCCGAAGCCGCCGCCGCCGCCATCCAGAATGCGCGCCGCCCGCCTGCCGATCCCGCCGCCGATCGCCGTTCCGGGCCGCAATCCGCGCAGGCTCCGGAACGCCGCGCCCCCCAGACCGTTGCCGAGTCCCGCGAGGATGCCGCCGACCTGAGCCTGGTCGAGATGCTACGCAGCGAATTGAAGGAGATGAAGGCGCGTTCGGAACAACCCTCCCGCGAGATGAAGGATCTGAAGGACGAGATCAAGGCCATGATGGAATCGGCCGCGGCCCGGACCTCCGCCGCGGCGGCCGCCGCATCCGCCGCCCAGACGGGCTCGCGCCAGATGGAGACCAAGGCCTTCGCCCGTTCCGCCATGTCCCCGGCCACCGCCTGGATCCCCAATACGGAATTCCAGGCCCTGCAGGAGAGCCTCATCGAAATGGAAGTGGAGCCTGCCCTGGCCGCCGAGGCCATCGGCGCGGCCTATAGCGAATTCCGCATGGCCTTCAAGCAGGAAAGCCCGGCCGAGGCCGCGGCCAACGAACCCGGCGAAAGGGAATCCGCGCTGCTCGCCCGCAACCTGGCCGAGCGCATCCGCGTGACCGGCGGCATCCGCCTCCGTCCCGGCCGCCCCACCACCGTGGCCCTGGTAGGCCCCACCGGCGTCGGCAAGACCACCAGCCTGGCCAAGCTCGCCGCCCTGGCCAAAATCCAGCAGGGCAAGAAGGTCGGCATCATTTCCGCTGACAGCTTCCGCATGGGCGCCAACGAGCAGCTGGAACTCTTCGGCCGCACCGCCGGCATCCCCGTCAAACCCGTCTTCTCCCCCGCCGACGTGGCCCAGGCCCAGCGCGAATTCGCCGACTTCGATCTCATCCTGGTCGACACCGCCGGGCGCAGCCACACCCACAAGGAAATGTGGCGGGAACTGCAGGGCCTCCTCCACTGCCTGGCCCCGGACGAGGTCCACCTTGTCCTGTCGGGTCCCACGCGCATGCGCGAACTCTGGCACCAATACGGCCTGTACCGCGATCTCGGCGCGGCCAGCATCATCTTCACCAAGCTCGACGAATGCCTGTCCCTGGGCTGCCTCTACAATCTCGCCCGCCGCGCCGAAGCCCCCCTATCCTACCTGTGCAATGGCCAGGTCATCCCGGACCATATCATGCTCGCCCGCACGGATACCGTCGCGTCCGCCATCGCCGATGCCGCCCGCGCCTCCCTGGCCGGCTCCAGGGTCTCCCGGTAATCGATCCGACCCGCATGAAAAAACCCAAACCCGCCGGACCCTTATCCCTATTGCCAAATCCGGCAGGCGAACCCGCCGGACGCTTATCCCCCTTGTCAAATCCGGCGGGCCTACCCGCCGGACGCTTATCCCCCTTGTCAAATCCGGCGGGCGGGGTCCATAATTACACGGTACACGTAATTGGAGGAACTTGAATGGACGCAATGTCCATAGCGAAAGCGATAACCCGGGCCATCCTGGGGGCATTGGTGCTTTCAGTCATCGGATTCTCCCTTCTGCTCGCCCCGGAAATCGACGCGACCCAAATCGGCTTCGCTTTGGGCAAGGGATTCCTTACCCTGGTATTCGGCTGGATCTTCATCCTCATTCTATCGGACACTATGGTGAAATCCATCGCTTCTTCCGCCCTGGAAGCGCGCGCCAGCCGCAAAGACGGGGGCATGCTCTACCACTTCCTCAAACCGGATCCCGGCGAGGTGACAGAAGACGGGGCGCCGGTGAAATCGGAAATCGTGAATCCCAAATGAAAATCGAGATAGCGTAGCCCAATGCCCGAACTGACCGAATTGTGGACCGAGTACCGTGCCACGGGAAGCAAGGCCTGCAAGGACAAGCTGTTGGTGGAATACGCCGGATTGGTGAAATACATCGCCCAGCGCGTTTCCATGAATCTGCCGGCTTCCGTCCAGTTCGATGACCTGGTGGGCGCGGGAATCATGGGCCTGATCAAGGCCGTGGAGATGTTCGAGCCCGAACGCGGCCTCAAATTCGAGACCTTCGCCACCCACAAGGTCCGCGGGGCCATCCTGGATGAACTGCGCTCCCTGGACTGGGTCCCCCGTTCGGTGCGTCAGAAGAACAAGCTCCTGCAAAAGGCCTATACCAAGCTTGAGAACGAATTGGGGCGCATGCCTTATGACGACGAAGTCGCCGCCCATCTGAATCTCTCCCCCACCGAATTCGAGGAAATGCTCTCCGACGTGGCCCCGGCCACCATCCTCTCCCTTGAGGAGGCCCTTCCCGATCGCGGGGACGAGAACAAGTCCCTGAGCCTTATCGATACCATCGAGGATCCCCAGGGCACCAATCCCTTGAAGGAACTGGGCTACCAGGAAGTCAAAAAGATCCTCAAGGAGACGATAGCCCAGCTGCCCGAGAAGGAAAAGCTCGTGGTGGCCTTGTACCACTATGAGGAACTGACCCTCAAGGAAATCGGGGAAGTGCTCAACCTCACCGAGTCCCGTGTCTCCCAGATCCATTCCAAGGCGATGCTCAAGCTCAAGGCCAAGCTCCTCCAGAAGATCAACGCCTGAACCGCGGCCACCATGTCCCTTGATCAAGCCAAACGCGTCAAGCGGATCACCGACTCCTTAATCTCGCTTCCCACCCTGCCAACCGTCATCGCCAAGATGCTCGAGCTGGTGGACAACCCCAAGACCTCCGCCAGCTCCCTCTCCAACCTGATCATGCGGGACCAGGTGCTCACCGCCAAGATCCTGAAGATGGCCAACTCGTCGTTCTACGCCTTCCCGCGCCAGATCGCCACGGTGAAGCTGGCCCTGGTTGTTCTGGGGTTCGAGAACGTAAAGGAGATGGCGTTGAGCCTTTCCGTGCTCAACTCGTTCAAGGGCGAGAACAACAAGCATTTCGACACCAGCATGTTCTGGCAGCATTCCGTCTCCGTGGGCGCCTGCACGCGCATGCTCGCCCGCGAAACCTGCTATCGCCTGGCGGGCGAGGCCTTCGTGGCCGGCCTGCTTCACGATATCGGCAAGGTGGTGCTCAACCAATACCTGCCCAAGGAGTTCGCCGAGATCCAGACCTTGATCTTCGAGGGCGGGATCCCCTGCGACGAGGCGGAGCAGCGGATCCTGGGCGTCACCCACGCCGAGGTGGGGGCGTGGCTGGCCGAGCGTTGGAACCTGCCCGAGATCCTGGTGGAAGCCATCCGTTACCACCAGCATCCGGAACTGTGCCCGCGCAACGCGGAACTGCCCCTGCTGGTCTACCTGGGCGACTACCTCTCCGTCAAATGCAACCTGGGCAAGAGCGGCTCCAAAGGCATCGAGGCCGTCCCCGCCCCCATCATGGATCTGGCCCGTAAGTGCCTCTCCCTCACGCCGGAAAGCCTCGAAGGCTACCGCGGCGGCCTATTCGCCGAGTACGACAAGGCCAGCAGCTTCATGATGGAGGCCGCATGAGAACGCGGAACGCCTGATGGAAGGCCTGAAACGCGACATGGAAATCCTGAAGGCGGGCCTGGCCGAAGGGCGGGACGTTTCGGAATTGAAGTTCGAGACCGGGGAATTCTCCGGCCTCGCCCTCGACCTGGCCAAGCGCTACTCGCGCCTCGACACCCAGGCAAGGCGCAGGATCCGCACCGCGAGCGCCTCGCTGAACCGCGCCAAGCTGGAAAAGGAACAGTACAAGTCCTCCCTGAGCGAGCTGCAGAAGATCCTCGACCTGTGCAGGGTCATCTCCAGTTCGCTCGATCTCAAGGATATCCTCCACCATCTCCTTTTCCTGCTCAGCGAGATCCTGCCGTCCCGGGGCTGCGCGGTATTCGTGGGCGGGAACCGTGGCGGCTCCCCGGAAAAATCCATCGGCACCTCCCCCCTGCTGGCCAGCAACTTCACGCCCCAGCTCCAGCAGATCCTGGCCCAGCATCACGAGGAAGGCATCATCAGGTGGATCCTCAACGAACGCCGCGTTTGCCTGATCCCCAGTTTCGAGGATCGCTCCTCCGACGGCGGGGCGAACGGTGACTTCGCGGTCATCCCGCTCAACGACAACGACGCGAACTACGGATTCATCTGGATCGCCTGCACCATAACGCAGGAGGACGTGACACCGGAAACCACCAACCTGATCTGGGTCCTTTCCAGCCACGCTTCCATCGCCATCATGAACTGCCTTCATCGGCAGCGCATGGAGGAACAGATCAACGAACTGAAGCTCCTGACTTCGATCAACGCGTTGAAAGGCGAGACCCTGCGCAGGAGGGTTCCCCGCGAGGAGGACCGCGACTCGCAAGGCGGAATCGGGGCATCGGGAAGCCTGCACGCCTTCTTTCGGGAATTCCAGCGACTGGTCGCCAAGGAGCTCAAGCTGGGCGAAGGCTACCTGATTACGGGCGGACCGGAACCCACGGACCTGTCCATCCACCCTCCCCTGGGGCCCATCGACTCCGCCCCTTTCCTGGAGCACGCTGAAATCCGCAGGCTGCTGCGCTCGGCGGACAAGGAACATGTCCGCCTGGAAGCCGGGGATTTCTTCCAGTCCGCGTACCCGCACGTGGCCGATGCCCTGGGCTCGGCGGGCCTGGCCCTGTTGGCATTCTCGCCAGGGGAGGAATTCGGCGGCGAGAAGCGGGCAGCGTACCTGCTCCTGCCCCTTACCACCGAGGACATGCAGCGCATCCCCCTTCTGCAGAACCTGCTCCAGGCGGTCGCCTCGCAGGCGCGGGTGGTCGCGGAGAACATCGATCTCTACGATTCCCTCTTGGCAGCCAACCGCAACCTGACCGCCCTGCAATGGCAGCTGGTCCATTCGGGCAAGATGGCCGCCCTGGGCCAGCTGGCGGGCGGCGTCGCGCACGAGATAAACAACCCCCTGCAGATCATGCTGGGCCGGATCCAGATGATCCAGATGATGGCCGAAGACAAGAAACCGGCGGGCAAGGCCAAACTGAAGGACGAGCTCAACCTCGTCACCGAGGAAGTGCTCCGCATCCGCGACATAGTCCGGAACCTGCTGGACTTCTCCCGCCAGGGAAAGCGCGAAACCTCGCTGTCGCCCATGTCCATGAACGATACCGTCAAGGACGTACTGGCCCTTTTGCAGCACCAGCTCATCTCCAACCAGGTGGACGTGCGGCTGGCCCTGGAGCCCGGAAACACCCGCGTCCTGGGGAACAGGAACCAGTTGAAGCAGGTCTTCATCAACCTGATGATGAACGCCATCCATGCCATGGAACAGGAACCGCGCGTCCTGGAAATCGCCACCGTGGTCCGGGACGGCATGGTCATGGCTTCCGTGCGGGACTCCGGGGTGGGTATCGCTCAGGAGAACATCTCCCGCATCTTCGAGCCCTTCTTCAGCACCAAGAGCATGGGAACCGGCCTGGGCCTTTCCATCAGCTATGGGCTGATCAAGGAGCATAGGGGCACCATCGAGGTGGAAAGCCAGGAATCGCGGGGCACGTGCTTCACGGTCCGGCTTCCCAAGATCGCGGAAGAGGCCCTGGGCTATAACCTCCTGGTCGGCTGAAAAGCCCGTTTATGGGGTAAAAGGCCGTTTTGACCCGGGTTCCATGGATTACGGGCTTCATTTCCCCTGGCTAAATCGGCCGAACTTAAAGTAAAATGGGACCTCTTCGGCTGTTCCCCACGGGAAGGTGGTCTTTGCATGGGCTTTCCGCATATCCTCGGTTTCCTGGCAGGACCCGGGGAAGGCGTGTTCATGACCGCCGCGTTGATGGGAGGCCTCATCGGAAGCCTGATCGGAGGCCTCGCCGCCGCGATCACCTCCTATATCTTTTCCCAGCGCCTGTTCAAGAGCAAGGTCCTGGACAATGCGCGCAAGGACATCAAGGGACCCCTCTCCGCCTACATGGAGTGGCTCACCACCGTCTCCGGCGAGTTCGCCCTGTGGAAGACCGATTTGATCCCGGCCTATATCCAGGATTCCGCGCAGGATCAATTCGAACTGAACAGGATGCGGAAACTGTTCGTCGATCAGCGGAACCAGCTCTGGCTCTCCAAGCTCGAGGAGTACGACACCCTGTTGGAGAAATTCAACCCCGCCATCAAGGCCATGTGGTTCCGCCAGATGGAACTGCACGAAGGATTCTCAAAGGTTTTCAAGACCCTTGAGTCCGACCCGCCCGAGGCCGTCAAGGCCGGGGAAAGGATCGAAGGCCTGGCCTTCGAGCAGGGCCAGCTCGTCTCGGATTTCCTTTACCATCTCCAATACGAATGCCTGCGTTCGGTGGCCACGGCCAAACCCCGCACCCCCAAGAACATCCTCAAGCCCCGGATCGTCCGGACCGCGTTGGGCCGGATCAAGGTAGTGTCCCCGAGGGATGCCGCTTCGGACTTTTAGGGTCCCTGCCGCCTTCGCCCGGTCAGACCGGGAGCTCTTCGATCGCGCGCCGCACGTTCTCCGTCAGCACGGAAGGCGTGAAGGGCTTGGGCATGAAAGCCGCCATCAGCTCCTGGATCTCCATGCGGATCCTGTCGCCTCCGTGATCGATGCAGCAATCCAGCGGATAGCCGGAAGTATAGAGTACCCGCATTTTCGGGCGGGATCGCTTTAGGACCTTGGCGAGCTCGTGCCCGTTCATGATTTCGTCCAGCTCGACGTCGGCGAGCAGCAGATCGATGGTCCCCTGGTGCGAGTCGGAAACGATAACCGCGTCCACGCTGTTTTCGGCCTGGAGCACCGAGTACCCGCGCATCTCCAGGACCTTCACCACGAGCCGCATCACCTGGGCCTCGTCTTCGACGAACAATACCGTCTTTGTCATGGAGAAATGTTACGATCCTCCGATCGGCCGAGTCCATCCCTCCAGCACCCGTCTTTCGGGGGCTTTGGACCCGATGGCGAAAATCGCGCGCCAGGGCGAAACAATTCCGCCGGCCTTGCTAAGAGTTTATATTCGCTGGGAGGGGAGACTCCAAATGACGAATCTGAAACCATCGGAAACCAACATCCTGTTGGTCGAGGATGAGGAATCCTTGCTGAAACTGGCGACGCATATCCTGGAAATGCAGGGATACCGCGTCATCGCCTCACCGCATAGCGAAGCGGCCATGCGGACGGCGAAGAACCTGCCGGATCGGATCCACCTCCTCCTCACCGACGTCCGCATGGATCCGCATATGAGCGGCTGTAAGCTGGCCCAACATCTCCGGGTCCTGCGCCCGGAAATGCAGGTCCTCTACATGTCCGCCTTTCCGGCCAGCGAAATCGTGGTGAGGGAGGTCGGTCACGGGACGGCGGATCTGCTCAAAAAACCGTTCACGCCCACCGGCCTACTGGAAGCGGTGAAGAAATCCCTGGAGCACGCGGAAGCCCGCCAGAACCACTGAATGCAGGCCGCGGGGCCACCGCATCCGGGACGACCCTCCCATACCCCCCTAAGACCTTCCGTTCCCCTTGGACCCGAGGAAATCCATTGCAGGGGCGGAAGCGAATGTCCTATGATGAATCGTGCTTAAACCATTCAAAAAAGAGGGGAAATGGGGCTATTGCGACGAGCATAACCATGCCGTCATCCCGCCCCGTTACGCCCTCGCCTCCCGCTTCTCCCAGGGCCTGGCCGCCGTTGCGGTCCTAGGACCCGCCAGCAAGGCCTGGGGTTATATCGGCGAGACGGGCGAGATCGTCATCGCCCCCCGCTTCCAGGAGGCCATGGATTTCCACGAGGATCTGGCGGCCGTACGGACGGAGGCCGCCGAAACCGGCGCCCCTGCGTCACGTTGGGGTTACATCGACCGATCCGGATCCCTCGTCATCGCTCCCGATTTCGAAAAGGTCGGGGAATTCTCCGAAGGCCTGGCCGTGGTCTGGAAGGACGGCAAGGCCGGGTACCTGGATACGGAAGGACGCACCCTCATCGAACCCCGGTACACCCATGCCGATGCGTTCCGGGGCGGACTCGCGCGCGTGCGCCTTGCCGACGGGTCCTGGACCCACGTCGACCGCCATGGACGACCGAAGCATCCGGCCGGGTTCCCCGAAGCCGAGTCCTTTTCGGAAGGCTTGGCTGCGGTAAAACCCGCCTCCCATGGAGGCTGGGGCTACATCGATACCGAAGGCGTCACCGTGGTGCCGCCCACTTTCGACAAGGCTTTCCCCTTCCAGGAATCCCGCGCCCGCGTGGTCACCGGCGCCTATCCGCACGGCAAATACGGGTTTATCGACAAACAGGGCAATTGGATCGTGAAGCCGCGCTACCATGAAGCCGAGGACTTCCAGCAAGGAGTCGCTCGCGTCAAGTTCCTGGGGGGCGATTGGCGCCACCTGGATTCCGCGGGCCATATGCTCATTCCGGTCAGCCATCGCGATCATCTCCTTTTTTCGGAAGGCCGCGCCCGTACCCTGGTGGACGGTAAATGGGGATTCGTCGATCGCTCTTACGCATTCTGCATTCCGCCCAAATATGAAGAAGCCGGGCATTTCTACCTGGGTCTCGCCTCCATCAAGGTGGATGCGGCCAAGGCGATCGATGCAGCCGATCTGGACATGCCCCGTTCCGAAGCCATCGCCAAACCCCGATGGGGTTATATCGATCCGCAGGGCGGAGTGGCCATTCCGGCCCGCTACCTGATGGCCGGTTCCTTCAGCGAAGACCTAGCCGCCGTCAAGGTCCACGCCTGGTTGGGATTGGCCACACGATGGGGTTATATCAACCGCTCCGGGGAAACCGTCATCAAGCCCGCCTTCGATTTCGCCTATCCGTTCGCCGAAGGCCTGGCACGCGTCAATATGGGTGGCCGCCACGGCCGTGCAGGCGAAGTTCAGGGCGGCCGTTGGGGATTCATCGACAAGAACGGCAATTACGTCATCAAGCCCCAATTCGAATACGTCTCCTGGTTCGCCGAGAACCTTGCGGTCGTCCGCGTGGGAACCCAATGGGGCTACATCGATGGGAAGGGCGTCATGGCCATCCCGCCGCAATTCGACGAGGCCTACAACTTTTTCAAAGGATTGGCCCGGGTACGCATCGGAGACCAGTGGTTCTACGTCGATCCGGCAGGGAAAAAGAAGCCCTTGGACTGACGGCGCAGCCCCCCGCGTCGGCTGCCTCCCCCGCGAACGTAACGGTAAGCACATTCTGGGGCGATCCGCCTCGATCCGCCCTGCCCATCCTTGGAACGAGTCCCGCTTTTAAATAATATTCGGCTGCCCGATCCAAGCATCGGGCGGAAGGGCATGGGATGGATCCGCAACCGAAACGCGCCAAGACCGCCATCGTGGCTTTTCGCCGGACGGTGTACCAGGTGTCCCCCACCGGCCTCCAGGCCGTGATGGAACTGACGCGCGGCCGGGTGGATCGCGAGACCGCGATCGGATTCGTATTGCGCCAGGAAGGCTACGACATCAGCCCCGACGAGCTCGCCGTCCCCCTATAAGCCTTGAATCAGGCCTTCCCCATCCTGAGGCTTCAGGAAATCCGGATCACCAATTTCCCGAACTGACCTTGCGCGTCCATGCGGCGCAAGGCCTCGTCCGCCTGATCGAAGGCGTAAACCCCGTCGACCACGGGCCTGATCCCGTGCTCCTCGACGAATCGGACCATGTCCGCGAAATCCTGCGGGGATCCCATGGTGGTTCCAAGAAGGTTCAATTGGCGCCAGAAGACCTTTCGCATGGGAAGCTCCGGCGGATTCCCCGTCGTGGCGCCGAAAAAGACCAGACGGCCGCCCGGTCGGCTCAAATCGCAAAGCTTTTGGAAACCGGGACCGCCCGCCGAATCGATCACGCAGTCGAATAATCCCGCCTTCGCCTGCAAAGCCTCCGCCCAATCCTCCTGCTTGTAATTGACGCCGTCTTCGGCGCCCAGATCCCTTGCGCGGGAAAGCTTCTCCTCCGAACCGGAAGTGACGAAAACCCGGGCCTTGGCCGCCAGCCCGAAGCGCAACAGGAACAAGGCAGCTCCCCCGCCGATGCCGGTGATCAGGAGTTTCTCCCCGGCGGCGATCCGGCCGCGCGTGAAAAGGGCCCGATAGGCGGTCGTTCCAGCCAAAGGCAGGCAGGCCGCCTCTTCGAAGGAAAGATGGGCCGGCATGGGAACGAGATTCGCCGCGGGCACCTTCACGTACTCGGCGAAGGTTCCGGGATCGGGCAACCCCAGGATGCGGAAATCCTTTCCCTGGGCCTCGCTCGAAGGCCCCCAATCCAGGCTCGGATTGATCACCACCCGCTTTCCGATCCAGGACGCATCGACTCCGGGCCCGACCTTCTCCACCTCCCCGGCCCCGTCCGAACCCGGGATGCACGGGAATTTCAGGCCCGCGTACTGGCCCTTCTGGATCCAGAGATCGCGATGGTTGAGAGCTGCGGCGCGCACACGGACTACGGCCTCCCCGGCCTTGAGATTCGGAAGCTCCGCGGTTTTGATCCTCAGGGGGCCGCCGATGGCTTCCAAGGTCAAGGTCCGATATGAAATCGACATGGCGGCTCCCGGTTTCGCGGCATTTTTAAAGTAGCTGCTGGGAACCCGGCGGGCAACTTCGTGTATTTTGCTTCGGGAGCCCTCGGCATCGTATCATCGGGGAAAGACGGGACGGAGCGCTAGATGGAAATGACCTGCGGATCGGAAAGCGAAGGCGGCACGCTCAAGGATGCGGCGGTGCCCCTGGTCACGGTCACGCGCAACGGGGAAGCCGATATGGCCCATTCGGGATTCGCCTGCCTGGTGGACGCGGACGGTAACCGACTCTGGTCCCTGGGCGATCCGCATGCCGTCGCCTTTTTCCGTTCCTCGGCGAAACCCCTGCAGGCCCTTGCCATGCTGACGTCGGGCGCGGCGGATGCCATGGGGCTGGATGATCGTGATTTGGCGATCGTTTGCGGCTCCCATCTGGGAGGCGCGGAGCAGGCCGACCAGGTGCGTTCGCTCCTGGCCAAGAGCGGACTCGCGCCCGAGGCGCTCGGTTGCGGGGACGGTCTGGCGGACATGTGCTCGGGCAAGCATGCCGGAATGCTCACGGCCTGCAAGCATCTGCGCCTGCCCCTCGACTCCTACCTGGATCCGGCCCATCCCTGGCAACAACGTTTGCTTACGACCCTATGCGAGTATTGCGCCGCGGATCCCGGGAAAATCGCCATGGCCGTGGACGGTTGTTCCGCGCCCACCTTCTCCCTGCCCGTCTATAATATGGCCCTCGGTTTCGCGCGCCTGGCCCGGGAATCCGCCGCGCGGAAAGGGCCGGCCGCCCGCATCCTCCTCGCGATGGCGGAAAATCCGGGAGGCCATACGGGAGAACCGGATTTGCGGGCTTTCCGGCAATCCCCTCAATCCCCGGAATCCGCTTCCGCGAAAACGGCGGGCGGCGCGCCCATGGCGGCATTCGTGACCAAAGGAGGCGCCAATGGCCTGCATTGCGCGGCCATCCCCGGCTTGGGCCTGGGTTTCGCCATGAAGGTCATCGATGGCTCCCCTCTTCCCCGCTGGCCGGTCTTTACCCGTGCCCTGGAAAAGGCCGGAATCATCTCCGCCGCGACCGCCGCGGCCATGAAGTCCGCCCTGTGGCCCAAAATAAGCACTCGACGCGGCGTCCCTGCCGGCGATATCCGTCTCGATTTCTGACGCGGTCTCCCACGCATTTCCTGGCGCCCCCCCCGAGCGGAACCTATTTTCATTTCAAAACCCCCGCCGTGCGCGGGGTTGTCTTGGCATCATGCCAAAGGAGGCCGGGCGATGAAAAACTTCTTCAAGAACGTGGACATGGATCAAGTGACGGACGGGATTTCCGAAATCAAGGACCAGTTGCAGGAGTTGAAATTCCGCAAGCCCTGGACCAACGGTAGCGGAATGTCACCCATCGGTTACATGGCCATCGGGGCCGGCCTGACCGCCTTGGGAGTCGCCTTATACCGCAACCGCACCGAGGTCGCCAATTTCTGCAGCAGCTGCGGCGCGGACCTCAAGAACAAATGGGAAAGCTCCGGCATGAAGGACCGCGCCCAGGAAATCATGGGCAAGGTGAAGAACGGAGCCAAGGATTCCGCCGATAAGATGAAGACCCAGGCCAATCAGGAGCGCTTCCAGCCGACCTGAGTCCGATCAGCCGGCACGGGAACGCCCCGGGGTCGCGAGACCCGCGGGGCTTTTCTCTTCCAGGGCCCTCGATTTGGGACACCGTCAACCGGGCGTGGTGAACCGGGCTTCCGGCTCGAAATATCCCTTCGCCGCCCCGCATTTCGGGCAGTACCAGTCGTCCGGGACGTCTTCCCAAAGGGTTCCCGGCGCGATGCCGGAGTCAGGGTCCCCCAGAGCCTCGTCGAACACATACATGCAAAGCATGCACACGAAACGACGCTGCCCGGGAATGACGGAGGACATCTCTTCCCTTTCGCCTAGGGTTGCGCCGCGGGCGCGGCCGGAAGACGCCAGCAATCCGTGGTATTCAACTGATGGGCCCCGGCGGACTTCAGGTAGAGGAACAGCTGCATCCGGTACCCGACCAGCCAGCGGTAGGGATAGTTCAAGGCCAGGCCCTTCTTAAGGGTCTCGCCCCAGGGCATGGTCATCATCTCGGTGGACAAGGAGGTAACCGGAATGGAACGCATGTCCACGGCCATGGCCTCCATCTGCCAGGCCATGCGGGCGGGGAAATCCGACGGCGGCATCCCGGCGGTGACTTCGGCGGTGGGGCGTCCCTTCTGCCAATCGCCCGCGATGATCTTGGCCAGCCCGTTGTAAGGGCCGAAGCTGAGGTAACGCAGGAGTTCCACGGTATTGCGCTGGCCTGGCGTGGGCCGGTAATCCAGGCCGCCCGCTGGCATCTTCGAAAAAAGGTTGATGCAGATCAGGCTTTCCTTGCGCCATTCTGCGATGTAATCCTCTACGGTGAACATGGTGCGCCTTTCATTTTACGATGACCAATTCCGATTCCGAGTAATATTCGCCTTTATAGGTGGCGATGCAATTCTTGCCGTTCTTCTTGGCGAAATTCTTGGCGCGGTTCGCGCGATCCTCGATCTCCCTCTCCGTGAGGAAGCAATCATAGGGGATCCACACCGCGCCAATCGAGACCGTCGTCTTCTCCGCGATGCCCCGGTAGGTGATCATGCGCAGCTTGGCCTGGAACTCCTTGATGAAGCCCACGCCCATGGCCAGGCTGAAGTTCGGCAATAGCTGGATATACTCGTCGCCGCCGTAACGATACCCCTGGCCATGGGAGTAGAGGTGCGACTCCATCAGCTCCATGAAGCGGGGCAGCAGGTCCCGATCGATCTTGGTTTCGGTATGGCGCGTATTGAAGGACTTGAAATCGTCGATGTCCAGGTAGGCCACCATGAGCCCGTTCGAGCGCAGCTCGCACTTCTCCCGGTAATAACGCAGGTCCTTGATGAACAGGGACGGCGTCTGCAGGATGTGGAATTTCTCGTCGTAGTCCCGCTTCTCCAGGGTCAGGGACGAATTGTGCATATCCTCAACGAACTTGATGGACAGGAACTCGGTGAGATGCGGCACCCGCAGGGCAGGCGACGCCTGGAACCAGGGGGCTTCCATGATCTTGCGGATGGGCTCGAGTTCCTTTTCCAGGTTCCCGATCAATTCGGGATGGAAGGTCTTGCTCATGGGCTCTTCCAGCTTGGCGGCCACGATGCGGCGCTGGTGGATCACCAGCCTCTTTATCAAGGGCGCGTAGTCATCGGGGATATTATGCTCCTCCTTCATCGCCCCGCCGGAATTCCTTTTCTTGAGCAGGTTGCCAAGAGATGACAATTTCGCGAGGATCCCGTCCACCTCCGAGGGGAGCTTGTAGCCGATTTGGGCCTGCAGCTTCACCACGATGTTCTTCTTCATCCACTCGGTGAAGGATTCCGAGTACTTCTCGATCATGTCGCATTCGTCATTGGAAAAAATTGGCATGGTCCCTAAAATAGAATCATTGGAGCGATATCCGGAATCGCCCATAATCGTCTTGCCCCCCGGATCCGGGAATTGTTTAATGTTTACATGGAAAACCAAGCCCCCCAATCCCAATCGATTCCGGAGCGCGGCGTTACGCAGCGCCGGAAGGCCCTCCACGCCGATTCCCGGGACTCCCGGAAGCCCCCGGTCCCTAAGGAAGACCTTGACTGGCATTCCGGATCCGGCATCATCGATCAGATGTCGGCCTATAGCGATTGGTGGAATCTCCCCGCGGTCCGCTCCTCCAATCCGGGCCGCCACCGGATTCCCGGCAGTCCGAAGTTCAGGCCGGATCGCGGCTGACCGCTCCCCGGCCCGCCAATTCAGGCCGCCCGCATGGGCCTCAGGATGCCCATGAGTTTCTTGGACCAGATGAACATCTCCGTCCATACTGACAGGCAGGCGTCATGGTAGAAGTTCTCGCCGATGCTCTGCTTGAAATTCCCGTAACGCACGTCCCTGACCTCCCGGGATAGCCACCGGCCCACCGCGTCCCGATCCACCGCCGCCCGGTACCGGTAATCGCATTCCGGCGTCTCGCGGACCGCGGCCCCCGGGAACGCGGCCTCGATATGCCCGGGGAAGCGGGCCCGCACCCACAGCATTTCCGTTTCGCCCGGGAATTCCACGATGGAGAGAAAAGCCTTGTTCGTAAATACCCACATGTCGTCCTCCTGCTTTCGTTTCCTCGATCCACGGAACCGCACCAAAGGCTCCGTCGCGCTGGGTCCAATGTCCGGCGGTGGAACAAAGATAGGCCCCCCTCGGGGTCAGGTTCTGTCCCGAATCGACCCTGAAATTCATCGGGTAAATCCTTGATATCAGGGGATTTCCACGGATCGGCGAGGCATGGCTGAAATGCAAAAAAAAGACCCGCTCCGGTCGGGAGCGGGGTTCTTGACCCGGCAAGGGACGGAGAAAAGGGTCGGTATCCTCCGGGCTTTTCCGTCAGGAAGGGAATGCGGCAGGGTACCCTATTTGTTACCCTGCCGGAGGAAAGGCCGCTTTTACCAGCCCAGTTTGGAACAGTCCACGTCGAAGAACCCATTGGCCTTCGTATCCCAGCAGCGCGAAACGCCGCCGTCCACGTCCTGGAATCGGCCCGCTCCCGTCGACGGATCATAGGTGATCCGGATCGCGTCCTTCCGGGCCGCATCGAACCGTTCGAAAGACAACCTGGTCCCGTCGCTCTTCCATTGCAGGTAGGATCCGAAACCCGCCTGGCCCTTGTCCGCGACCGATGCCTTGACCGATTGATCCGCCCCGGTCAGATCGTAGCTGAACCCATAGCGCGCGGTTCCCGCATCGGGATCCAGGAAGGTCCAATCTCCCGTCCGGCCGTCCCCGCTGGAAATGCCGGTGAACCAGGTCTTGGGCTGTCCGCCTATCCCGGTGATGGTCATCTTCCATGCCACGTTGCCGCCCGGATATTCCTGGCTCGTGAGCAGGGCCGAAAAGACCCCGTCGTTCACCACCCATTGCCAGCCGCTGCTGTCGGGAAGCGGAACGGGATGCGCCTCATGCGCATGCAGGAATAGGGAGACGGGAACGGCCAGGTTGACCGCCACCACCGCGGTCCAGAAATCGACGGAGAGCCTGGCGGCCACGACATTGAAGGCCGCGGTCGATTGGGTCCCGGCAACCTTCGCCGCCGCGGCCCCATCCAGGGCGGGAATGGACATGGTCGCCGCCGAAGGAAGCGCCGGCGGTTCGGTCAGGCTGGCCCGTTTCCATTCCTCCGATTCGGTCGTGCAGCGGAGGAGCGGCAGGGAGCCCATCAGGGCGAGCGCGAGCAAAATCGGTTTTCTCATTGCGGATTCCTTTTCATCGGGATAGACCCTTGGCATCCGATCCCGAAAAGATCGGGATCGATGGATACCTGGAAATTATGCCCTATAGGGCCGATGGCAATGTTTTTGCCGGGACTTTTCCGGGAATGGGCCTATTGGCCGGATTGGGCCGGATTCGGGCCGGAGGAAAACGCGAATCTGGGAGGGGAGCGCGCTTAAGCGGAGTTACGGCCGGGTCAGGCCGCCGCGGCGATGCCTTCGACCGCGCGCAAAGCGTTATCGAGCACTTCGATGCCCGCGCCGGGCTGTCCCGCATTCTCGCTCAGGTAACGCCGCCAGGTACGGCCGCCGCGGACGCCTTGGAACAATCCGAGGATATGGCGGGTCATGGAATGCAGGCGTTGGCCGCGGGCCAGTTCCGCCTCGAGGTAAGGCTTGAACGCCTCTATGATGCCTGCGCGGGTGGGTATCTCCCCTGTTTCCCCGAAGTAACGATTGTCGACCTCGGCAAGCAGATAGGGATTCTCGTAGGCCGCCCGGCCCAGCATCACCCCGTCGAACTCGCGCATATGGCCGTCCACCTGCTCCAAGGTCGTGATGCCGCCGTTGAGGACGAATTCCAGGGAAGGGAAATCCGCCTTGAGCCTTGTCACCACGTCGTATCGCAAAGGGGGTTTGGTGCGGTTCTCCTTGGGGCTGAGTCCCTGCAGCCAGGCCTTGCGCGCATGGATGATGAAGGTCCGGCAGCCGGCGCCCGAAACGGTCCCGATGAAGCGGACCAGCTCTTCGTAGGAATCCTTGTCATCGATGCCGATGCGCGTCTTCACCGTGACCGGTACGTATACGGACTCCCGCATCGCCCGCACGCAGGCGGCCACCAGATCCGGTTCCGCCATCAGGCAGGCCCCGAATTTCCCTTCCTGCACGCGGTCGCTCGGGCATCCCACGTTCAGGTTGATTTCATCGTAGCCGAAACGCTCGCCGACCTTGGCGCAGGCCGCCAGATCCGCAGGATCGCTTCCGCCCAATTGCAGGGCGATGGGATGCTCGGCCGGATCGTAGGCAAGCAGCCGTTCCGCCCTGCCGTGCAGGATGGCTCCGGTCGTGACCATCTCCGTATAGAGGCGCGCATGCCGGGACAGCAGGCGAAGGAAGAACCGGCAGTGCCGGTCGGTCCAGTCCATCATGGGAGCTACGGAGAGTTGGGGCATTGGAATAGGATCTAAAAAAAATTCCGCCCGGCCCAATGCCGGGGCCGGGAGGAAGGGCTAGGCCGGCTTTAGCTTTTTGGCCAGGAACAGGCTGATCAGGATGCATCCCGCCCCGATGATTCCCACCGTACCGTAATGCTCCAGCCGCCCCCCGGTTCCGCTGGTGATGATGGCCCCGGCAAGCAGGGACGCGATTCCGGACGCGAACTGCTGGAACGCGGAGTTGAGGCTCATGAAGCTCCCGCGGTGTCGCCCTTCCACGCTGTTGGTCACCATGGCCATGCCGGGGATGAAGCGGCCGGAGGTGAACACCATGAAACACGTGCTCGTGATCAGGGCGGCCCATAAGGGAACCCGGGGAAGGTGGCTGATGATCAGGATCGGGAACATGGCGATGATGCTGACGGCGGTGAAGACGCGCAGCAGGCCCAACCGATCGGAAAGGCGTCCGATATAGCGCATGGAGAAGAAGTTCGCGCCGCCCCCGAAGAGATAGATGAGCGGCAGGCTATCGTTGCTTATCCCGACGTTGGCCACCAGGGATGGGCTCAGGTAGGGGATGATCATGAAGCCCGCCATGGTCATGACTATGGTCAGACCGAAAGCGAGCCAGTGGTTGGAGCGGCCGAGAACGGCCTTCATATCGTCCCAGGGCCGGCCCTTCTCCTTGGCCAGGTGATCGCGCATGGAGGGCAGGACCTTGGCGGCCATGATGATGATGGCTACGCTCAACCCCGCCAGCAGGTAGAAGGGAGCGTGCCAACCCAGGTGATTGGCAAGGAACAGCCCGGCGGGCACGCCCGCGATGGAAGCCAGGGAGAAGGAGGAGAACAGGGTGCCCATGGCCTGACCGCGCCGCTGGGGCGGAATGGCATCGCCGATCACCGCCAGGATGGTCGCGGAGGCGACGCCTCCGAACCCGCCCGCCAGGAACCGGGCCGCGATCAGGAAATGGTAATTGGGAGCCAGGGCGCAAGCGAGCGTTCCCGCTCCGAAACCCAGATAGAGCCAAAGGAGGGCCTGCTTGCGATCGAACCGATCCAGGAACCAGGCCGCCACCAGCCCGAACAATCCCGCGCTGAAGGTATAGGTGGAAACGATCAATCCGAATTGCGCCGGAGTGATGCGGAAGATCTCCATCAAGCGCGGGCCGAGCGGCATCACGATCATGAAATCCAGGATATGCGTGAACTGGATCGCCGCGAGGACGTATAAAAGAATGCGTTCCTGGCGCGCGGGCAAGGGAAATCTGCTGGCCACCTGCGGGGCCGCCGCCTTATTTTGCTGTATCAGATTTCCTCCTGGCTTCACACCGCATACTAATTATTTTCCCGGCAGAGTTCCATCCCGAACGCCTTCAGCATTCGGTAAAATAACTAAAGGAGAATTCATGCATTTGTCCCGATCCAGCTTCGTTACCCTTTCCTCCCTATGCCTGGGCCTGGCCCTCGCTCCCGCTACCGTCTCGGCCATGTCCTTCGGCCTGGGACTCAAGGGAGGGATGAATTTCGGCGATGCCAGCATCTCAAACCACGAGGAAACCGAGAAGCGCCAAGGCCTGGCCTTCGGCGCGCAGGCGGAATTCGGCGTCACCAGCCCCTACAGCCTCCTGGTCGAACCCATGTACGTTCAGAAGGGAGCGCGTTTCGACGTACTCGGCGTGACCACTCGCGGCAACTTCGACTACCTGGAAATCCCGGTCCTCCTGAAGGCGAAATTCGGCGCCATGAAGGCGCATGCATTCGTCTTCGCCGGACCGAGCCTGGGCATCAATGTCAATACGGAGGGCAAGGTAGGCTCCTTCACCGGGAATTTCGAGGACGAGGCCTCCTCGGTCGTCTTCTCCGGCGACGTCGGCGTCGGCGGTGCGTTCCAGGTCGCCGAATTCACCTACCTGTCCGCGGACGTTCGGTATTCCCACGGCTTCACCAATGCTTTGGAGAATTCCGTGGGCGACATCGACGACTGGAAGTCCCGCGATATCCGCGCCATGGTCGGCATCCTCTTCCACCTGACCCAGTAATCCGGCCAGGGCCCGGCGCTTCGCCCGCGAGGGCGGACGCCGGACGCTCCGGTAATGAAAAGGCCCGCCCCGTTTCCGGAGCGGGCCTTTTCCGTAGCGGTCCGTTTCCGGATTACTTGGCGGGCTTGGCTTCCGCGGGCTTCGCGGGATGGGCCTCGCCGGTCTTCTTGGTCTCGGCCTTCTCGGCCTTGGCCGGTGCGGCGGGCGCAAGCGGGCGGACGCCTTCGAACGCGAGGATCAGGTCGACATCCGGGGCCACCACCATGCCGCCGGTTTCCAGGGCCTTGTTCCATTTCAGGCCGTAATCGAAACGGTTGATCTTGCCGGTGGCGGTGAAGGCGGCGCGCTCGTTGCCCCAACCGTCCTTGATGATGCCGCCGCCCTTTATCTTCAGGGAGACGGGCTTGGTCACGCCCCGCATGGTCAGATCGCCTACCAGGGTCGCGGTGGAATCCTTCTCGTTGATGTCCTTCACTTCCTTGGATACGAACTTGATTTCAGGATGATGGGCCGCGTCGAAGAAGTCATCGCTCTTCAGATGCCCGTCGCGCTTTGCGTTGGACGTGTTGATGCTGTTCACGTCGATGGTGAGATTGCCCTTGGTCGCCTTCACGTTCTTGGGATCCAGATCGAAGGTCCCGCCGAATTTCTCGAACTTACCCGTAACATTGCTGATACCCATGTGGCGCACCTTGAAGGTGATGTCCGTATGGGCCGTGTCCACGTTGTAGGTTTCCGCATGGGCGGCGATGGCGAGGGCCGAAGCCAGCAATAAGGATCCGAATTGTACCGAATTTCGCATTATTCCTCCTGAGGGGATTGATTTGGGATCAAATTACTCGTTGTAACAGATATTGTCAAGAGGACATATACCGACACAACCAGTATAATCCGGAAAAACCGCCTGGGGTCTCCAAGCGGCTCTTCGTCCTTCGGGGGGAAAGTAATTTCCCGTCAGGCCTGGCGGAAGCGGAATGCGGATTTGACGCCGGTATAGAAGCCCTGGCCCATTCCCTTCAGGTAACCAAGGAACCCGCCGCCACGTGCGGCCAGTTCTTCCGTGGTCATCTTTTTCTTGCCGTAATAGGAAATTCCGGCAAGTACGCCGAGTCCGGTAATGATCTTCGCAGTGTTACCCATTTGCCACTCCTTCGGTTTCGGTGTGGGTGCTCTTTTAAGATAAAGCGCGAAGGGGCCGCGCGCAAGCGCGGCGCGAAGGCGGGGTAACCGGTACGTTTCCGGGGATGGGCCGTAAGGGAATGGAACGATGTCGGAAAACGGGACGGATTTTTCCGGGCCGTTCAGGCCATGAGGAGTTCCTTGCGCTCCAGGATCTTGGCGTACAGGTCTTCGCTCAAGGAGGACTTCACGGACTGGAGCTGCTCGTATTGCCGGAAGGCGGACTTCAGATCCCCGGAGGAAACGAAGAGGATACCCAGGCCGAAGAGCGCTTCTTCATCCTTGGGGTTGAGGCTCAAGGCTATTTGATAGGACTGGAAGCTGGATTCCTTGCGTCCCAAGGCGAAGGCGGCGAGGCCCAGGCTTTTGATGCATTGGATATCGTCGGGCTTGATGGCCAGGGACTGCTTGAGGGGTTCGATGGCCTCGGCGTATCGGCCGAGATGGATGTAAGCCCATCCCAGGCTGCTCCAGAGTTCCGGGACCCCTCCGTCGTACTTCAAGGCTTCCTGGAGGATATCGATCGCCTCGTCGACCTTCCCCATGTCGAAGAAGGCCTGGGCCATCTTGCGCAAGGGCAGGGTGTTCCCAGGCTCCAGCTCCGCCGAACGCTTGTAATACTCGATGGCCTGGGGATAGCGCTTCGCCTTGAAAAGGGAATCGCCCATGCACCAGTACAGGTAACCCTCTTCCGGGCTATGGGACATGGCCACCATGAAATGGTCGATGGCTTCCTTGGCGCGATCGCTGTTGAGGTAGGAAAGGCCGAGCAAGGGATAAAGCTCGAGGGCTTCGGGCTTCCTGGACTTCAGGCTTTCCAGAACGGCCACGGCTTCCGGATAGCAGCTGTTCTCCAGATAGGATCGGCCGAGCTCGATGGCCGGGTCCTCATCGAAGGGGTTTTCACTGACGGCTCGCTCGAGTTTGCGGATGCGGTCCCAACAATCGGATTCCGGCGCACTATCCATCGACCCTCTCCTCTTGGCTGAAGCGATTCGGGTAGAGCGGAAAAATATAGATCGGCATCCTCATCTCATCACATCCGAAACTCCCGTTCCTGCCGCGTGACGCAAGGTTTGACCTTTGTCTGACTCTACTCGGATCGAGCGCCTCCCATTGCAAAGCCCATGCCTCAAAAATCCCAAGCGAACCCGGTGGAAATTCCCTGATTCAGGCTCTGGGGTCGGTTATCCCGTAAAAACCGCCGACGGAACCGCGTATTCTTTACAATCCCGGCACTTGTCATTCCACATTGAGTTCGATGCCGATGGGGCAATGATCCGAGCCGAGCACTTCCGGCATGATGAAGGCATTAGTGATTCTGGGACGCATATCCTCGCTCGCCAGGAAATAATCGATGCGCCATCCCACGTTCCTGGCACGGGCGCCGGATTTCATGTCCCACCAGGAATACTGGCCGGGCTCCTGGTTGAACATCCGGAAGGTATCGATGAATCCGCTTCCGATGAACCCTTCCACCCAAGCGCGCTCCTCCGGCAGGAAGCCCGAAACCTTGGAATTCTCCTTTGGCCGCGCCAGATCGATTTCCTTATGAGCCGTATTGACGTCGCCGCATACCAGAACGCTTTTGCCGCTCTTGCGCAGCTTGGAGGTGTACTCCTGGAAGTGCTTGTAGAAATCCATCTTGTACTGGAGCCGCTCCGGGCCGGAGCCGCCGTTGGGGAAATACACATTGCACAAGGTGAATCCGGGAAAGGTCGCGACCAAGGTGCGGCCTTCGCTGTCGAAGGGATCGTGGCCGAATCCCTTGGCCACCTCGATGGGTTTTTCCCGGGAGAAGATCGCGACCCCGCTATAGCCTTTCTTCTTCTGGGAAGAACAGAAGACCCAATGGTAGCCTTCCACGTCCTTCAGCTCCTTTTGGATTTGCCCCTCTTCCGCCTTGGTCTCCTGCAGGCAGAGGATATCCGGGCTTTCCTTATGGAGCCAATCCATGAACCCCTTCTTGTACACCGCCCGGAACCCATTGACGTTCCACGATAGGATCCGGATC
>JAQBPO010000069.1 GCA_028287465.1 Fibrobacterota bacterium | reverse complement strand
TGGAGCCGTCCTTCTTGGACTTCGACAAGGCGGCTTCCTGCGCTTCGCGGTTGTCTTCGCTGGCGGCGGCATCCTTCTTGTCGGTCTTGAGCTTGTGCTTGTCGCCCTTCAGCTCATGCTCGGCGTTCCGGACGTCCTTGCGGTCGTTCTTGACGTCGACGCTGTCCTTCTTGATCTGGGCGGTCTCGTTGGCTACGCCGTTATCGGCCTTGGCGGTATTGAGGGCGAGGCCCGTGGTCAGGGCGATGATGGCGGTGTAGAGGGAAATCTGCTTATTCATTACAATTCCTTTCGAATCGATTTGAGCCTAAGCTATGCTCTGGAGGAGGCATGTACAAGAAACTTGGCGGGAAGTGTAAAGAAAAATCCCGGATCGCCCCTATTGGTCCGTTTGGACGCTTATCTAAGGAGCATGGTCGGGAGCGGCGGGGGACGCGAGGTGCATCCGGCTGAACCCCCCCAGGCGCAGGCGCAACTGGATTTCATTGCCGCTGCCGTCGGGTTGCCTGGTCGAGTTCCTGAGTTCGAAATCCTTGACCATCAATCCCAGCTCCAGTCCCATGACAATGCAACGGGCCAGCTTGACCTCGCCCCCGGCGCCGATCAGGAAGGCGGTCTGATCGGCGAGCAGGCCCGCGTCCTTGTAGTCCTTCCCGCTGACGGTGGCGGTTTCCCGGAAGTCCACCTTGGCGAAGCCGATGGAGGCGTACCAGCCCAGTTCGGCATTCCCGTTGGTATAGGGCTTTCCGGCCGTAAGTTCCAGGGAGTAATCGTGCCTCGCGATCTTCCAGTCGTCCAGGGTCTGGCCTTGGGCGGCCAGGTCCGCCCGGATCCGGTCCTTGAATTCGGACGCCAGATCGAAACTGGAATAGGCATACCCCAGGCGGAGCCCCACGGAACCCTTATAGACCATGAAGGCGCGGACGGCCAGGGGGAACAGGTCCCGGGTCGCTAGGTCGTTGAAGTCGAAGGTCCGCACTTCCGATGTGAAAGGGCCGGCGCTGTCGGTATGATCGGAACTCCAGCCGATGGCCAGGGCCGGGGCCGCCTCCAACCCCCAATCGATGGCATTGGGGACATCGGTGGAGAATTCCCCGCGATGCATCACGTGCTTGCTCCCGGGCGCCTTGTCCCGGCTCGGGACCATGGAGGCGTGTCCGGCCATGTCTTCCTCCACGCCGCGGAGGGCGGTGGCGAGATCCGGGCATAGGACCGTCCCGGCGGCCAGGGGCGCATAGCCGTCATGGTAGGCGATCAGGTATTGGCAGGTGCCGCCCTTCTGCTTCAGGGCCAGGAGGGGCTTTTGCAGGCCCTCGAAAAAAGCCTCCTGCTCCTCCACCTGGGGAGTCAGGTCCGCGCGTTCGGTGCCGCCGGAAAGGTTCAGGAACGCCCAATAGAGATACTGGTCGCGTACGTTCGAAGTGCGCACGTACGGTCTGACGAGGCACGAGGAGACGTTCAGGGTGCCGTAGGCCTTGCCGCAGGACCATGCGGTGTCCGCGGCGTCGAAGGCGCTGTCCGGCCTCCATACCGTAACGTCCAGGGTCTTGTCCCGGGTCAGGACCTGTTTTTCGGTGAAGATGACGCTGGCGGGGGCCGGGGAAGCGGATATCCCGAAAAGGAAAAGGCATGCGACGGCAAGGGCGGACCGGAAAAGGCCCATTGAAAGACTCCGGGGAAAGTTTTTTATCGACTGTGACGGCGGGCCGGCGAAATGTATATATTCCCCGATCTTTTGTGATCGCGCTCCCGCGCATTTCTCGAATCCGCCGCTTCGTTTTCGTACCGGTCCCGCTTTATCCGGGCCGTGGAAGGATTGAATGGAATTCCTCAAGACCCTACGCATGCCCGCCCTGGCCTTGGCCCTCGTTTCCACGGGATGCTCCGAGCGTTACACCCGCCACATGAGCGAAGACTACAAGGACAAGAAGCTCGACGGGGTAACTTTCGGGATACTCTCCATGCCGGAAATGGAATACAGCCCTCCTTCCAGCTGCATGAGCAATGGCCACCCCGAGGACGGCCCGAAATACCGCAAGGAATGGGAAGGCCGGATCATCAAATCCCTGACCGGGGCCTTCAAGAAGCAGAAGTTCGTCTCCATCCCCTCGGAGCGCCTGGAGGAACTGGGCATCAGCGCGCCGTCCTTCTACTCCCTGGCCGCTTCGGATATCGGCAAGATGGGGTTGAGCCAGTATAACGACAATGGCGGGAACATCAAGCCCATCGACTACCAGCCGAGCCGCGGCGGGGGCCAGATGAAGGCCTGGGCGGAGAAGCTGAAGCAGAACGATTCCGTGGACTATATCATCGCCCTGGTCGACCCCAAGATGATCGGCAAGATCATCACGACCTATACCACCAACGGCTCGTCCAGCTCAACGGTCTACACCGCGGACGTCCGGTACGGCGTCTGGTCCGCCGAGACCGGCGAGCTAGCCTATGCGTCGGGCACCATCTCGAACTCCGGCGGCTTTTGCCTCAGCCCGCAATCCTCGGCCATCAGCGGAAGCGGCTCGGACATGTCCACCCAGCTGAAGGATCTGATCACCGCCTTCCTGAACCGGTTGGATCCGGAGCGCCTCCAATTGGGCCAGGCCACCCTTCCTCCGGCCCCGTGATTCCCGGTTACCGCCGTGCCGCCCTAGTCGCCTTGGCATGCCTGTCCCTGGCGGCCTGGTTCCCCGGCCGGGCCGGCGGCGAGGGAACGGAACCCATTTCCCAGGCCTTCCTGGAGGGCCAGGCAGGCCATCCGGGCAAAGGGCCGGGAGTCCTCAAGGCGTTTTTCACCCTGCTTCTCGGCTTCTACCAATCAGGCATTTCCCCGGCGGACGGGCCCACCTGCGGATTCTCGCCCACCTGCTCGGGGTTCGCCCGTGACGCCATCCGCGGCCATGGGTTGGCCCAAGGCATCCTCATGACCGGGGACCGGGTGATGCGCTGCAACGGGTTCGACAAATCCGCCTACCCGCTGGTCGGGCCGGAAAGGCATTTCCATGACCCGGTTCCCTAGGCCTTCCGGGCGGGTCGCCGTGCGGATCGCCTTCTGGGTCGCCATATTCGCCTGCCTGCCGCGGGCCATGGCCTGTCCGGACGATCGGGACGTGCGTTTCCTGCAGGGATTGAACGCGGACCGGCAATTCGCCTTGGCCGCCTTCCAGGCCGAGATCTACCGCCGCGCCCATGATGATTGCGCCATCCCTCCGGAAATCGATCTGGAGTTGGGCAAGGCCCTGTACCACTCAGGGGATTTCCCCCGGGCGCGGGAAATCCTGGCCCCGCATATCGCCAGGGCGGATGCCCGCTACCGTCGTTATTACCTGGAATCCCACCTGCTGGACTTCGCCCATCCGGAGGCCTTGACCGCCTGCGTGAAGGCCCTCCAGGCCGATTCCGGCTCCGGTTCTCCGGCGGACGACGAGCGGAGGCGGTTCCTGGCCGCGGCCTTGTTCCTGGGCGATCGACCGGAGGCCGCCCGCGAGGCATGGCCCGCCGCCCCTGGGGACCCGGCTTGCGCGGGACCGGCGGATCCCCGCTGTTACCTCTCCGCCGGGTTCAAGTCCCCGGGCCTGGCCCTGGGGTTGTCGGTCCTGCCCGGATTGGGGTACGCCTATGCCGGCCAGACCGGGGACGGGATTTTCGCCTTCACGGTGGTGTCGCTGTTTTACGGGGTGGCGGCCTTCTATGCCCTTGAGGACGCGCCGGTGCGCGCCTGGACCTTCGGCGGGTTCGGGGCCGTGTTCCACCTGTCGAACCTGTACGGAGCGCAGCGGGCGGCCCGGGAAACCAACAAGCGGCGGAAGGCGGCCTTCCTGGCCTCCCTCCATGACGTGATTTTCCGATAACCGGTCCGGAAGATGCGCGCGCTCCCATGGATCCTTTTTTCCGCATGGATCGCATGCGCCTCCGCCGATCCCGGCGGGGCGGACCCCGCCGATCCCGGCGGGGCGGACCCCGCGGATACGGCCCGACCGATCCTCGCGTCTTGCGGCGGCCGGGGATCCGCGGCGCGCAGCGAACCGGAATACATCGCGGGGCGGGTGGCGCTGGAACGATCCCTTTTCGACGGGGACATGCAACATTGCCGTTACGCCCTGGAACGCGCCTGCCTGGATTGGGAAAGCGGCCGCGCCGATGCCGGGAGGTACGCCTTCGAATTGGCCTTCCGGTTCTGCGACGACAAGACCGCGGCGGAGCGCGGCCTGGTGGCTTCCGCCTTGGCCCGGGAGGATTTCGGCGAAGCCTATGCCGTTTTCGAGCGCCATTCCTCCGCCGGTCCCGGGGATTCCGCCGCCTTGGCCGATTTCGCCCCCGCCGTGTACGCGGGGCTTTCCCTCACCCGTTACGCCCCCAGGGGCCCCGTATCCTACCGGTTACCCAAGGGAAGCCTGGATCCGGACAAGGCCTATCGTCTTTCCGCCCTCCCCGGCATGGGCCTCCTGTACGCGGGGGAGCCCCGGGTCGCGGCCAGCCACTTCTTCCTGAGCGTCGGATTCGCGGCCTTGGCCGGCTTCAGCGCATGGCGCGCCCTCGAAGGCCCCGATCGGAGTTCCCGATGGGTGGCCGGGATGGATTTCGCCCTGATCACGACCTTGTTCTTCAATCGGTACTATTTCGGAGGGATGCGGGAAGCGGCCCGGGTGGCCAGGGAAAAGAACCTCCATGCGGGCAGGGTTAAGGTCGCGGCCTTGGCGGCCCCGTTGGATCCCTTCGCCTCGCCCATGCCGGTGCGGCCTTAAGCGACTTTAGGCGGATTAAGCGACCGGAAGCAGGAACCCTTCATCGACCAGCTGCCGAACCACCTCGGCGGTTTCCGAAGGGATGTCCGCGGTCTCCAGGCCCACGGCGGCGGCGGTCCTGGCGATGGCCTCCCGGAGGGGCCGCGATCCATTGCAGGAAACCAGGAGTTCGGCGAAGTAGGTATCCACCTCTTCCGCATAGGCGAAACCCTGGGTGATCTGCACGTAGGCGCGGGTCTGGGCCCATCCCTGCTCCGAAGGCCCGCATTCCTGGGTCAGGCGCGCATGAGGGGACACGCGGAACACGGTTTCCATGAGCGCGGCGTCATCCTTGACCCGGCGCGCCATGTAGTCCAGGGCCTGGATGCGTTCGAGGACCTGCCCGCCGCAGGGGCCGCTGATCTTGCCGGGACCGTCGAAGGAGCGGAACCAATTGTCCCCGCCCGGACGCTTGCGCATGACGACGGCGCCCGCGCCTATGGCGGCCACCTTTTCGGCGCGGTAATATTCCAGCCACGCCTCCAGCCGCGCCGCGTCCCCCGAGGACGCGTCGCTGTGGCCCAGCTTCATCCAGTTCATGGCGTAGGAAACGGGATCCGTGGTGGAGGACCGGAGCACCCAGGTATCGCAGCCGGTACCCTCGAACCATCCCCGCAGGCGCTCCTGCCAGTCCTTGCCCGCGTTCTCGACCCAATTGCAGAGCATCTGGAAGCAACCGCCCTCCTTGAGGTAGGCGGGGGCTTCCGCCGCGATCTTCTGGCAGAAGGCGTCCGCCTTCATCCCTCCGTTCAGGTAGACCAGGCGGTCTTCGGGGGAAATCATGAAGGGAGGATTGGAGATGACGAGGTCGAAGCGCTCTCCCGCCACGGGCGCGAAGAGATCCCCCGTACGCGCGTCCACCTTGCCCATCCCGTTCAGCTCGGCATTGAAGGCCAGGAACGTCGCGGCCCGGGGATTCACGTCCGTGGCCACCACCCGCTTGCTGTCCCTCGCGGCCAGAAAGGTGAGGTAGCCGCAGCCCGCCCCCACGTCCAGCATGCTTTCGAAATCCCCCCGCACCACCAGGCCGGCCAGGAGGCGGGCGCTGTCGCTGGGGCCCATGACATGGTCCGGGGATTCCACCTTCTCATCCTCCCAGGAACGGTCGAAGGCGATGAGCATTCCATCGATGGGAGTCAGCTTGACCTCGGCGTAGATGCGGCCGCCTATGTCCCGCAGCAGGCCGCCGGCGATCAATCGCTCCAGCGGCATTGGGCCGAGCGCCTTTTCCGCGGCCTCGGGGGCGACGGGGATGCCGATGATGAACATCCTGGCCAGGGTGTTGAGGGGGGATTCCGCGGCGGTGCTCCGCAAGGCGGTTTCAGCGGGCACGTCCCGGATGGAGG
Organism: Fibrobacterota bacterium; assembly: GCA_028287465.1. Lineage (GTDB taxonomy): Bacteria > Fibrobacterota > Fibrobacteria > UBA11236 > UBA11236 > Chersky-265. The sequence goes on along the minus strand of JAQBPO010000069.1, from coordinate 51,636 downwards.
GGATGTTCTTGACTCCGAAGGCCCCGGAGATCCCCGCTTCGTCGAATCCGGCTCTCCGGAACGCGTCGCGGATCCCGGCGATTTCCGCGGGGGAAAAGGCGAACGGATCGATGCGCGAGCGGGCTGTCCTCATGTTCCGGCGATTTTGTCCACTTCCTGGCGGTACTTGGCGGTCAGGGCGATGACATGCTTGGGAACGTCCGGGCAGACGGACATATCCTTGCCCAGGCTCTCGAACAGGGCATCCATCTTCACGCGTTTGGCTCCGCTGGAGAAGCAGTTCTTTCCATCGGCGTATTCGGTGATCACGGTCCGGATGCCGGCTTTGGAATTGGGTAGGGGAGTCGCCATGGGGGTTCCTTGGGGTTATACGGGTCCGGGAAATATAACCGATCGGGGGTTATCTGCCAGGAATGCATGGCTGAGGCGACGTTTCCGACCCCATGAGTCCCTGCATGGACACCAGTTTCCGTACCCGAAAGTCCCGGCCATCCGTTAGATTGTCCACGAGGTGTTCCATGGCCAATCCGGCAGCGGCTTTCCTATTGTCCTTCCCCATCGCGGCCATGGCCCAGCCGGGACCCGTCCTGTTCGATTTCGAGAACGGCTTCAGCCTCGCTTCGGCCAAGGCTTTCGGCGCCGCCACCTCCCTGGATACCCGCAACGGGAATACCGGGCTGGCCATCGCGCCCAAGGACGCGGCGGCCTGGGAAGGCGCCACCCTGACCTTTCCCGCGAAGGATCTTTCCGCGCACCTGGGAATCGTCATGACGGTACGCAATAACGGAGCCAAGAGCGTCGGCCTTTACGCCCATGTCAACGAGGACAATTCCTACCCGTCCAACCAGGGTTACCTGATGCTGGACCCGGGCGAGACCGATACCCTCTACGTGCATTTCAACCGCAACAAGGCGCCGGCCTACATGGCGACCTACCTCAAGGGCATGAAGGGCCTGCCGGGCGGGTATACCGAGCATTGGGAGATCGTGGATTTGACGCGGGTGACCCAGGTGCAGGTGGACGTGTTCAACCCCGGTCCCGGCCGCGGTTTCGTCATCGATGACGTGCGCGCCTGGGGAACGTACGCGCCGCCCGCGGAGACGGAACTGAAGGCGGGATTCTTCCCTTTGCTCGACACCCTGGGCCAATACCGGCACGCCTCCTGGCCGGGGAAGATCGCCGGCTATCCGGACATGGCCATGCAGGCCGAGGCGGAGTCGGACGATTTGATGCTGCATCCCGGGCCTACGGGGTGGGATGCCTATGGAGGCTGGGCCGCCGGCCCCAAGCAGGACGCGACGGGCCGGTTCCGGACCCAGAAGGTGGACGGGAAATGGTGGCTGGTGGATCCGGACGGGCGCCTCTTCTGGTCCATGGGGATCACGTGCGTCAATTCCGGAGAAACGACGCCGGTATCCGGCCGCGAGAATTATTTCACCTCCCCGCCGGCGAACGGGGACTTCCGCGGAGCGAACCTCAAACGCAAGCTCGGGTCCACCTGGTACGCCAGGGCCGCCGCCATGGCCCACCAGCGCTTCCGCAGCTGGGGCGCCAATACCATGGGCAACTGGTCGGACAAGGGCATCTACGGGTTGAAGAAGACCGTGTACACCGTGAATTTCGCGACCGGCCTGAACCAGACCTTGCCCGCCACCATCGATACCGCCGCTTTCCGGAGCGCGGTCCAGGCCAAGCTGACCGCGCTCAAAAAAGAGCTCGCGGACGATCCCTGGTGCCTGGGCGTCTTCAGCGACAATGAATTGAACTGGCCCGCGGCCACGGCGGCCGCCATCTCGGAGGACTATTACCGCATCTGCTCCCAGGAGATGAAGGCCATCCTGCCCGGCGTGCTCTACCTGGGCAGCCGCATCCACGTGGCGCCCGAGGCGGTATGGCGATCCGCGGGCAAGTATTGCGACGTGGTCAGCTTCAACCATTACGAGTATTCCATCAGCGACCTGGGCCTGCCGGCGGAAATCGACAAGCCGGTCATGCTGACGGAGTTCCATTACGGGGCCCTGGACCGCGGCCTGCCACATCCGGGATTGCGGACCGCGTTCAACCAGAAGCAGAGGGCGCGCCTCTATGGCGGGATGGTGGATCAATGCCTGCTGCATGCCAAGGTGGTGGGCGCGCATTGGTTCCAGTACAGCGATCAGGTGTATACGGGCCGAGGCGATGGGGAGAACTACCAGATCGGATTCCTGGATCTCTGCGATCGGCCCTATCCGGAAATGGTGGCGACCGCGCGCGCGATTTCGGAGAGGCTTTACGTGACCCGCACCGGAGGCGCCATTCCCCAGCCGGTCCAAGGCCGCGGCAAGGCGATGGTCTCTTTGCAGGGACCCTTCCCGAAGGTTCCGGTGGATGCGCTGGGCCGCAGCCGCAGGCTGGCGCCGGTCTTCGGGTTCTTCACCCTCCGCTGATCGGCTTCCCTCCGGCCCGGGGAAGGGTAGGCCATCCGCATCGGACCCTGTCTTCCGGGACCGGAAGGTAACGGAAGTCGCCGAATCCGGACTTACCCTTGAACGGGTTACATGAGCCAGGGAGCCGATATGCCTCAACCGTCCATCCGGATCCTGTCCTTCGCCGCGATCGCCAGCGCTTTCGGGCAAATCCTCGCGGCCGCGCCGGTTCCGTCCGGCGCCCTGCACGGCGCCGGCCCTGCCGCCCCTCCCGTCCCTTTCGCCGTGGTCGAACTGTTCACTTCCGAAGGCTGTTCCAGCTGCCCGCCCGCGGACGAACTGCTTTCCCGCCTCGGGGCGGAAGCCGAAAGGACCGGCAAGTCCGTCTTCACGCTCTCCTTCCACGTGGACTATTGGAACGGCCTGGGATGGGCCGATCCATTCAGCCGATCCGGATTCACCGATCGGCAACGGCTGTACGCGCGGGATGGGGAAGGCCGGATCTATACCCCGCAGATGATCGTGAACGGGACGGACGGGTTCGTAGGATCGCAAGGCGGCTTGGCGCGGAAACGCATCGAGGCCGCGCTGGAGCGGCCGGCGGGCGCGGTCATCTCCCTCTCATCGGTCCTGGTCGCGGGGAATGCCGGCGATAGCGGGGCCGCAATCCTGGACCTGACCTACCGGGTGACCGGACATCAGGCCGGGGATCTGCTGAACCTGGCGGTGGTCGAGAAGGGCTTGGCGGTGCCGGTCAAACGCGGGGAGAACCGCGGCCGCACCTTGAAGCATGACAATGTCGTGCGCGGGTTCCGGACCGAGCGCCTGGACGCGGAAGGCCGCGGTCGTTCCCGCCTTGCCCTGCCCCAAGGCATGCGGGCGGAAAACGCCCTGATCATCGCCTATGCCCAAAAGCCGGAATCGCTCCGGACCATAGGCGCCGCGCGCGCGGCCTTCCCCGGGTCCGCCGCTCTAAGAGAGCGGTCCGCCGCTCCGGGAGAGCGGTCCGCCGCGCCGGGAAAGGCCGGAGTCAGGTAACCGCAACGCTACGGATGCCCGGGACGGGAGAGCCGGATCAGGGAAGGATGATCCTGCGCACCAGGCTGGTTCCGCCCGCCCGCAACTCGATCCACCGGATCCCCGAGGTCCGTCCGGAGGCCGGATCCGGGATCGGGAAGGCATGGGTCCCCGCCTCCAGGATGCGCTCCGCCAGGACTTCCACCGACTCCCCGGACGCCCCGTAGGCCATGATCGTCACCGGCAACCTGCGCGCCAGGCCGAACTCCACCTTGACCCCGCTGCCCGCCCCTCCCGCGCCCGGCCCCGCCAGGATCCGCATGAAGGTGGAACCGCGCGCCTCGGCGCCCCGGAAACCCGCCGTGCCCGTTCCGGTCCTGAAGCTGCGCGCCGCGGAGAAGGGCGCTTGGCCGGAGGCGCTGAAACCCCGCACGCGCCAGTAGTAGGTTGTGTTGGCCGACAATCCGTCCACCGTGACGATGGTGAAGGCGGAAGAATCGGATTTCCCGGGGGCGGAAAAATCGGCCCGGGTCGAAACCTGGAGGAGGTAGCCCGTGGACCGTTCCACGCTTTCCCAGGAGAACTCCACGGCCAGGGGAAGTTCCGCCGCGCCTTCCGCGGGCGCCAGAAGGGATGCCGTGGCCGTGGGCGGATCCGTCAGGGTCGTGAAGTTCCCCTTGGTCCATCCGGTCTTGACGGGAACGGTATTGGCGCGCACGTGCCAATAGTAGAGCGTGCCTTTCTCCAATCCGGTGATCTTGAGGACCGTATCCGCGACCGACGTGTCCTGGAAGAAGAGGACGCTGAAGTTGTTCATGAGGGAGACCTGCACGCCGTAGGCCTTGGCGCCGGGGAAGGCGTTCCAGCGCAGGGTGGGCGAGAGGGACTGTCCCAGGCTGGATTCCGCGGGCTCCACCAGGGTGGGGCCGGCGCCCAAGGGAGGGTTGGTGGTGAAGCTGCGGACCTTGGAATAGGGCCCGAATCCGGCGGCGCTCCTGGCCCGCGCGCGCCAGTAATAGGTCGTGGTATCCGCCAGGCGTTTCACCGAAGCCAAGGTATCCACCAAGGTCGAGTCCTCGAAGAACTGGGCGGCGAATCCGGGATCCGCCGACAGTTGCACATGGTAGCCGACGGCGGCGGACACTTTCTTCCACTTCAGCGAAGTGGAAACGGGAATGTTCCTGGCCATGTCGCCGGGATACGCCGGTATGGGAGCGGCGGGCAGTTGGGCATGGACGCGGCCGGAGGCGGCGAGGGCCAGGAAGAGCGTCAAGCATAGGGAAGGAGCGGTACGGATCCGGATCATGATGGGCCTCGCGGGTGGAAGGACGGTCCGCGGCGCGCGCGGAGCGGATGCAGCAACGGAAATTAACCGCGGGGTGCGCGTCCGGAGGCGGGAGACTGGAAGGACGGCGTTCGGTTTATTAAACGCCGGTTTCTTTTAGTACCTTTTCGCGAAACCGGTCCCCGTGATCCCGGGGAGGACGGTTCAATCCAGGATGGCGATGCGAGCGGAAACGATGTACGAGACTGAACGGATGATCATCCGCCGCTTCCTGGGCAAGGATCTGATCGACGCCCACGAAATCCTGTCGGACCCGGAAGTCGCGAAATACGAGTTCTGGGATCCCTATGATCTCGAGGACACCAGGCAGGATCTGGAAATCCAGGGCGCCGTGATTCCCGGCACCTGCGGGGTCTGGAACGAATTCGCGGTCGAGCTCAAGGACGGGAACGGCCAGGCGGGGTCCGACCAAGTCGGGGGCAAGGTCATCGGGAACATCTCCTTCAAGATGAACGACGAGATCCAACGCCAGGCCGAGATCGGCTTCCACTTCAACCGGCGTTTCCACGGCAAGGGATACGGCAAGGAGGCCGTGATAGGCCTCATCGACTACCTGTGGAAGCTTGGCGCCTACCGCATCTGGGCGGTGGCGGATACGCGGAACGAGAGTTCCTGGAGGATGATGGAGAAGCTGGGCATGCGTCGCGAGGGCCATATGGTCCACAATTGCCTGGTCAAGGGCGAGTGGGCCGACGAGTACCTCTACGCCCTGCTGGAAAAGGAATGGCGAGCGCTTCGCGTCAGTCCTTCCCTGGCCGCACGGGAATCCCGAACACCCTGAGTTCCCGGCCCGCATCCGGGGCCAATCGACCGTCCGCGCGCCGCGCCCGCGGAAGCCTTGAATCCACTTCCTTACCGCCTTCCCTGCCCATCCGATCCGCCCTCTCCGCCGCGCCGCGCGCGAAGGGTATCAAGGATGTTACGGGTTGGGAGGAAAAGACCAGGGCGCCGAACTTGTCCGGCCGGTGGAAATCGGCCACGCCGGTCGAGGCCCAGGAGAGCAGTTCCGCGGACCCGTTGGCCCCGTATTCGATGCGGTAGAAGTTGAGGGCAAGGGTGTCCCCGTCCTTGGGCGGCAAGGAAGCCTTGGACCAGGGCTGGATGGCGGTCCAGGGGATGGAGATTTCCACCACCATGCCCGTGTCCGTGTCGGAAGCCTTGTTGGCGGTGCCCTGCACCAGGACCGCGTTCTGCATGCCCTGGGGCGCCCAATTCTTGTCCAGGCCCGTCTGGGGCCCGGTGAAAAAGTAGTCCAGCACCGCGTTCAGGCAATTCCACTCCAGCTCCAGGTAGTTCTTGGAGTCCCCGTCCGGATCGAAAAACACTTCCACCACGTCCTGATCATAAAGGGGATCGTCATGCTTGGTGAAGGTGCCTTGCACGTCCTTGCTTGAGGCGATGAACGCAAGGTACAGGCGCGTCCGGCTCCAGGCCGCCAGCACCTTGGTCTCCACCGACGGCTTCCCGCCCGCAGGATCGTTGTTCCGGAGCAATCGCAGGGTGTCCAGGCCCTTCCACTGGGGTTCGGCCAACCGGCCGTCGATGGTGAAGGAGTCGGGAACGGGCCGGCACAGATGGGTGACGGTAGGAATGGCGGAAAGGGACGCGGATGCCGAGGCCAGCGCGGCCAAGGCGAGCCCCTTCCAGGGATAGGCTTTCATAGGGCAAAGATATCGTCGGCGCAAGAATACGCCCGGGAACGGTGATTATATTTTCGTAAATAACCGTGCTAACCCATCGGATCCATGTGATGGCTATCACATGGGGCCCCCCAGCCTGCCGAAAAATGGGAGAATAGGGTACCTTTGCAGTCCCGGCCCTTGAGGGTCTGCCACCGAGGGAGTCCCGCCATCCGCGTCATTTCGCCGTCATCCGCCACCCCTCCTTCCTGCTTTCGGTCCGGCATTTCGACGGCCATGGTCCCCATCCTCCTGGTCATGGGATTATCCGCGGGCCGGCCCTCTCCGAATGCGAACCCGAACCCGAATCCGGCTCCCGCGGTCGTGCCGGCCACCGCCGAAGTCCCGGAAGCGGGTCCGATCAAGATCTCCTTCAACTTCAAGGATGCCAAGGCCGATTGCCAGATGGCCCTCACCCGGGATTCCGTCGGCATCCTCAAACTCGATCCCAACGCAGGCGCCCTCGAACCGGACGACGAGAACGGGTTCGATGGGGCGATCCGGAAGCGGGCTCTTTCCCAAGGCGAGAAGGATACCGCAGGCATCCTCATTTCCATGACCAATCTCTGGAAGGGACGCAAGAAGTACGTCTGCACCAGCAAGGACGGCTACGCGTTCACCATCTGGTCGGACTCCCTCACCCTGCATTGCGACAATTGCTTTTCCTGTACGGACGGCATCACCATGCCGGAGGCCAAGATGCTTGCCCGCTTCGGGAAGATGACCTTGTGGCTCTACAGGATCAAAGGGGAGCTGCAGCCCGATTGAGGCCCCGCCCCGGGATGGGCGGATGAGGAGCGCCTAGGCCGCTTTCCGTTCCAGGAAGAAGTTGCCGTAGGTCTCGCCGCGGCATACCGCCGCCAGCTCCTCCGGCGTATCGGCCGCCACCCACCTTCCCTTCCGGTCCAGGTAACGGCAGGAATACCCCCGCTCCCGCATCCATGCCCATCCCGGAGGCGGCATCACGGTGAACCAGAATTCGCAGAGCACGGGACCGCGGAAGCGCGTGAAGAAATCCTCCCCGCCGGCGAACAATGCCATCTCCGATCCCTCCACGTCGATCTTGACCGCGGATACGGACTCCGGGGAGAGGGACGCCCCCGCCAGGTAATCATCCAGGCGCATGAGGCGCGTGGGCAGGCGCTGGAAGGTGTATCCCGATCCGGGCTCCTGCGCCGCGGGGTAGGACTCGGCGAAACCCGCCTGGGAATACAAAGGCACTCCTCCACGGATGGGGATGACGAGTTCCGTATCGCCGTTCTCCCCGGCCAAAGCCAGAGGCTCGACGCGCGTCTGCTTGAGGCGCAAGGCCCGGAGCATCCTTCCCAACATGCCATGGTGCACGGGCTCGAAGGCGATCACGCGGCCGGAGCGTCCCACCGCGCGGGCGAAGAGTGCCGTCGATCCCCCCAGGAACGCGCCGATATCCAGCACCAGGAAGCCCGGACGCAAGGCCTCGGCGAAGGCGAGCACGTCCCCGCCGAAGAATTCCCGGGCATAGCGTCCGGAACGGAGGGCGCGCATCAGGCGCAGGTAGAACCAGGCCGCATGCAAAAGGCGGTAGAGTCCGGGACCGGACAGGCGGAACAGGACCCGTTTCAGGCTGCGCAGCGGCATGGAGGTGATGATACCAAATCGGGGAGGGGAAGGTCGATTGCCGCGACCGGAAATGCGGAGGCTAGATGGTGGAGTCGATCGATCGGCCCAGGGGCTGTTTCCCCAAGGGCTTCAGGAAGGGCATTTCCAGATGGAGCGGTTCCGTGGTGGGTTGCGGCAGGCCGGTGCCTCTCCCCAGCAATTCCGGTTTCGCCTTGGCCTTTTCCTTTTTGGCCTCGGATTCACGGGCGCGTGAGATTTCCTGTTGCACTTCCGGGGTGGGGGCGTTGTCGGGAATCGCCTCCTTCGCCTTGGTTTCCTTTGTCGCCGGAGGATTCGGCGGGACCTGGGTATCGTATACATCGAAATGCTCGCCCAAGCCCGGTTCGGAGCCCTTGGCGGGCGGAGGCACGGGGGCCTGGATTTCCGTTCCGGGCACCGGCTTCATATCCTCGGTGACGGAAGGCAGGGCCTGCGGCTGCGGCTGAACCGTTCGGATGGCATTGGCGATGGGGGTAAGATCCAACATTTCCGGTTCCTCTCCTTTTCAGGATATCGGCAGGAACCGAAACTTCTTTAATTCTTTTCCGGGATTCCGGGCGGGGAGATTGCGGATTTGGCGATGGGACCCCAAAAATCCCGGGAAGGATCGGGCGATTCCTTCCCCGGATCGGGATCGGGGTGGCGGGCATTACCTGACGGAGGGAGCGGCGCCAGGGATGGCGCGTCCCTGGGCGTCGAAGGCGCCTTCGCGTCCCATCCCCGGGAACCACGGGGAGGCCCATCCCGATTGGCCGGGAACGTGCCAAGCGGATCCCGCGCCGCGCGTCGCGGAGGACGCGGGACGCGTTCCGGTCCCCATATGCCAATCCGGATCCTTGGCCAGGAAGTCCAGGAAGGCCATCCGGTATTTATCCTTGCCGAACCGGGCCTCGAAGCCGCCGGAGGCCTTGGCCTGGTAGAGGACCTGTTCGAATTCCGGCGTGAGGATTTCGCTTCGGCCCACGATCACCCGCTCCAGCTTGTCGGGTTTGGGCGTGATTTCCAGCGGCAGGATCCGATCGACCTGGGCGCGCGGCAGGATCCAGAAGGCCTTGAGCCCGCCTTCGATGAAATAGCCCGTGTACCACGTGTTCAGGAGGGCGCGGGCCTCTTCGGCGGTCAGCCCCGCCTTTTGCATCTGCAGCCGGAATTCGTCCATGGCGGCATTGGCCTGCATGTAATCGGTGAAGGGCTTGTCCCGCTTGAACGTCATCTCCTGGCCCGCCTTCATGGGGCCCTGGTACCAGACCGTGCCGATGGAGGATTCGTTCAAGGGCTGTTCCAGGGTACCGTACCCGCGCTCATAGACCATCAGGTAGCCGATGTCCTCGGCGCCGCCGTTCCGGACGCGGAGCAAGCCGTCCGGCATGAAATGGATGTCGACCGTGGACGGGAAGTTCCCGAGCCCGCGGTAGAAGAGGAACTTCTCGATCTCCCCGTGCTGTCCGCGCAATTGGTTGGCCGTGGTCGCGCGCGGCGCCAGCCATTCCAGGGTGGCGCCCGGGGTCGTATAGGGAAGGTCCGGGCCGGGGGCCAGCACCGTGGCCTTCCAGCCGACATGCCCCGGGTAGGTTCCTTGGGCGAAATCGACCTGGGGCCCGGCGGGATTGGATTCGCAGTCGTAACACGCCGGGTACCATTGGCTGATGGTGCCTCCCTTGAATTCCACCTTCACGTCCACGGCCATTTCCTTTCGGCTGTAGAAATAGAGCACCGGCGTTTCCATCTTGACGGTCACGTTGCGCAGGCGGTCCAGGGAGGCCCAGCCCTTTTCCGCGTCGTAGTTGAAATAGGGCAGACCGAAGACGAAATCCGGCAGGCGCGAGGCGTCCACGTACAATCCCGCCAGGGGATTGCCTGCGCTCGAGTTGAGGGTGGTGAAGGTGCCCCATTCGTGGACCTCCAGGCCGGACGGCTCCGGGAGCGGGCCGCAGGCGGGGCACGCGAGGACGTGGGCGGGCGGGCAGAGCAGGGCTGCGAGGGATAAGACGCCTTGGGAGATTTTACGGATCCTGGACCGGGTCATGCTGGGCTCCTTGCCGGTTCCGGGGATGCGGAATCACGGCTTTCAGTCAGGAATATATCCCCGCCGCGCCTTGATTCGCCCATTTGGAGGATCTCCCGAGCCCCGTGCCGTTGTCTGGGGACAACGCGCGGCATCCCGCAAGTCCCCATTCCCCCGGCATTCCCTTGAGCATGGCATCCCGGTTTTCCGCCTCCATCCCCTATAATCAGCCTGAAAAAGGCCCTCGGGAATCCCCCTAGGGATGGATCGGATTGATCGGGTTGATGAAGGCCATCCGCATTCTTTTCACGGCTTGTACCTGGCTTTTCCTGGCCGCGGCGGGGACCGCTTCGGCCCAGGAGGACTATTCCACCTGGGCCCATACGGCCAAGATCCATTTCAATACCACGGCGGCCGTCGCAAACATCACCTTGAACATCACGGGATTCCCGATGCTGGTGCGCCTGGCGCCTGCAGGCGGAAAGGCCAACGAAATCATCGCGCAAAGCCTGGCCACGGGCGCGGACGTGCGATTCTCCGATCCGGACGGGACCCATCTGGACTTCCAGATCGAACGGTGGGACGCGGCCTCGGGCAAGGCGGAATTCTGGGTCAGGATCCCGCAGATCGATGCGCTCAGCGACAAGGACTACATCAATATCCACTGGGGCAAGGCCGGCGCGGCCTACCTTTCAGACGGTTCCAAGGTTTTTACCGCCTTCATGCAATTCGCGGGAGTCTGGCATTTGGGCGAGGGCGGTACCCAGGCGCGCGCCAATTCCGTGGGACCCTTCAACCATGGAACGCCGGTGAACTACAAAGGGACCGAGCGGCGCGAAGGCCTGATCGGCATGGCGGACAGCCTTGACGGGGACCCTTATCGGGGAGCCTATCTGGATTTCGGGGCGGGCTTCGCGGATCTGACCAGTTCGGGAGTGACCTTCACCATCTGGGCCAAGACCTCCGCCTTCACCCGGTTCGGGAGGATCCTGGATTTCGGGAACGGCGTGTCCTCCGACAATCTGGTGTTCGGCCAGTATGAGCTCGCCGGAGGGATCTATTACCAGGCCTATAACGGCGGCAATGCCAGCAGCGGCTTGGATGCGCCCCAAGGACTCGCGGTGAACACCTGGGTCCAGTTGGGCGTGGTCCATAACGGAGATGTCGCGGCTATTTACAGGAACGGGGTCATGGTGCAGTCCGGCAGGATCGGGATCGTTTTGCGGAATATCATCCGGACCCGGAATTACCTGGGTAAATCGAATTGGGCGGAAAACTCCAACTTCAAGGGCCTGATCGACGAACCGCAAATCTGCATGGCCGCCCATTCCGCCGATTGGATGCGCCTCACCTATGAAAGCCAGCGCGCGGACGTCAAAATGCTGACCTGGGAGTTCCCGCCCGCCGTCCGGCTCTCCATCACCTCCCAGCCGAAAGCGGCGACCGCGGCCGAAGGGGCGCCGGTGAACTTCCAGGTGGGCGCCTCCTCCTCCTATCCTGTCTCCTACCAATGGTACAAGGACGGCGTGCCCCTCGCCTCGGCCAAGGCCTCCGCCTTAAGCCTGGCTTCCGTCACCCTCGCCGATGCGGGAGCCTACCAGTGCCGGCTTTCGGACGGCCACGATTCCCTTAGCACCGTTACGGTAACCTTGACGGTACCGGAAGCATACTCGACATGGGCGCATTCGAAGAAGATCTTCTTCAATACCACCCCGGGCGGCGCGGACGTCCCGGGAGACGTGGCTGATTTCCCCATGCTCGTGCGCCTCACCCCGGACCGCCTGGATTTCACCCAGGCCGGGGCGGGCGGAAAGGATATCCGCTTCGCGGATGCCGACGGTGCGGCCCTGCCCTTCCAGATCGAGTCCTGGGCCGTCCAGAACGGCAAGGCGGACGTGTGGGTGCGGGTGCCCAAGGTGGACGGCAACAGCGATAAGGATTTCATCACCTTGTATTGGGGCAAGGCCACCGCCGGGCCCGCTTCCAGCGGACCCGCGGTATTCTCCGCGTCCAACGGCTTCCGCGCCGCCTATGCCCTTAACGAAACCTCGGGGAACGCCATGGATGCGGTATCCTCCTCCTTGAACGGGAGCAATGACAACGTCGTCCGGAACGTGGCGGGCGTGATCGGCGCCGCCTACCGCTTCGGCGGCGCAAGCAGCTACATCTCCCTGCCGTCGGAAATCCTGATGGGACGGACCGCCTTTACCGTCGGCATGTGGGCCAGGGAAATCACGCCTGGAACGGGATCGAAAATGGCCTTGTATCCCACCCTCTTCGGTTCGACCACCCCCGGAACCGCCAGCGGCGATTTCGGGATCGTGTCCAGCCAGGGCAAACTGAGCACCTGGAACGGCTTGATGGCGGGGAATGACAATGGGTCGGAATCCGGAGTCCTCCTCACGGACGGCCAATGGCATCATATAACCGTCACCTACAACGGTGCGTCGGTGAGGCTCTACGAAAGCGGAACGGAGATCTTCACCCTGCCGGCGGATACCATTCCGATCACGGGCTACGCATTCGCCATCGGCGCCGTCCATCTGGAAGGCGGAACCTATGAAGCCGGATTCATGGGCGATATCGATGCCGTGCAGATTTCCGGGACCGCCCGCAGCCCGGATTGGATCAACCTCGCGTACCAGACCCAGCGCGCGGATTCCAAGGTCCTGACCTTCGGAGTTCCCGCGGAAATCCCGCCCCCCGCGCCCACCGCCGATCCCCCCGGTGGACCCTACGAAGGTTCCGTCCTGATCCAACTTTCCTGCGCGGCGGACAACAGTTCCATCTTCTACACCTTGGACGGGTCCGAGCCCGGCGTCGCGTCGGGCGGGTCCACCCATCTCTTCTCCGCCCGCATCCCCCTGGCCGCGAACGCCGTAATCAAGGCCAAGGCCGTGCGCAACGGCCTGGCAGGCGCGACCCTGACCGCGGCCTACACGGTACGCACCGCGCCCAGCGTTCGCGGCGACACCCTCGCCCCGGGCGGTTCCATCAACGTGGATCCCACCCATACCATCCTCTACCCGGTCCAGGAAACCAGGTCCTCGGTCCTGGTGGCCATGGAACCGGCATGGAATCCCGCGCCGGCGGGTTTCGACAAGGTGGGCCCCCTTTTCAAGGTGACGGCCACGGACGTAGCGGCCGCCTTTCCGGGACTTCAGGTGGCAGGGGATTCCACGCCCGGCGTCCAGCTGTACCGCAGGGCGGGCAACGGCGCCAACCTGTGGATGCCGCCCAAGGACGGGACGCTCTGGATCCCGGCGGAGGGCGCCTATTTCTGGGGCCGGGACACCTTGCCTCCGCGCATCCGTTATACCGGCACCGACGCGCGCGGCGCGGATACCCTGCGCGCGACCTTCGTCATGGAGGACAATGTCGCCAATCTCCGGTGCAAGCTGCATATCGATAACGGGACCCGGGACAGCCTCGGTTGGTGGTCCGCCTCCTCGGGCGAGGAGATGGCCTTCGATATGCGGGTCCCCGCTTCCGGCTACGCGCCCTTCGAATTGGGCCTTGAGGCCACGGACGAGTCCCGGGCTTCGCGATATCCGCCGGGTACCGGACGCGTGATCACCGTGGCCCGCGGGCTCTCCCCGATCCCGGTGCCGATGGAGCTCAAGCCCGGGTATGACTGGAAGATCTGCGGAATGCCCCTGGCCCCCCGGGCTCCCCTGACCATCTCCGCGCTTTCCGCCGCCGCCGGCGCGGGCCCGCTCCAGGCCGCGCGCTGGGTGGCCAAGCCCGGCGGCGAGGGCGCTTATGAATTCTACCCGGAAGGGGAAAGCCTACCGCCGGGCGGGGCTTTCTGGCTCGCCAGCGGAGCGGGCGCCCGAATCCTCACCTTCCCGGCCTCCCGATCCCTGGCCTCCGATTCGGACGGGCTCTTCCCGATCGCCCTGGCGAACGGTTGGAACCTGGTCACCTGCCCTTCCTTGCGCCCGCTGGCCTGGCCCATTTCCCGGAAGGACGGGGACGGTTACCTGCGCTCCCCCTTGAAGGATCTGCGGGGCTTCGACGGATCCGGATTCACGCGCCTGGACACATTGCGCCCCTGGGAGGGGTATTACGTATGGTACGGGGGAGGGGACACCGTGGTCCATGTGGGTCCCGGGGCCGCGCGCGCCGCTTCCGCCGCCTTCCCGCCGCCCGGCCCCGCGCCCAAGGCCCAGGCATCCCGCAGCCTGATGCTCGGGCTGAAGCCGGGCGCCGGCCTGCCCCTGGAAATGGGGGCCGCGGACTTCGCCCGCCGGGGATTGGGGATCGAAGACGAATACCTCCCGCCCGCCCGAAATGCGGATCAAAGGTCCGGAACCTGGATCACCCGGGACGGCGCGGCCCTTGCCACCGACTACATCCCATGGGATCCGGCCCATGCCATGGGCTGGACCGTCGTCTCCAGGGGGAAACCGGCAGGTTACCGGATGGAACTGGAAACCGCCGCGCTGCCGGAAGGCTTCCAGGCCTGGGCGGTGTCTCCGGCGCGCCGTTTGAAGTACCGGTTGCTGCCCGGGAGCGGCATCCCGGTTACCGGGGACGATACCCTTTCCGTCTACGCGGGGACCCCGGAAGCCCTCGCCAAGGTCGCCGGACTGATCCTCGGCCGGGAAGAAGGGGAGACGGGCGGATTCGCCTCATCCCTGCGCGCTTCGCCCGGGGGGCTGGAACTTACCCTGATGCTTCCGCAACCCGCCCGGGTGGATGTCCGCATCTGGTCTCCCTCGGGGGCGCAAGCGGGCGGTGTCGGCGATCTGGGCCTCGGATCCGGGCGCCATGTCCTGGGATGGCCCGTCCTGGGACGCGGCCGGGGCCCGCTCTCGCAGGGCCTGTACCTGGTGGAAATCCGCGCCCGGGGCGCGGATCGATCCGAACGCCGCGTCGAAAAGTTCGGCGCGGTCCGCTAGCCACATTGGCATGGTGATTCCGTTGCGCCCGCGCCGCGCATAGGCTTTTTTGATCCGGTTCTTCCCCAACCGCCGGATCACCCGGCCACAGGAGGCGTCCCATGAACCCAATGAATACGGGCTCCAGATCCATAACGTCATGCGCCATTGTAATATCCGTCGCGGCCATTTCCGGATGCTTCGATTCCGGGAACGGATCCTCCGGCGACCGGAACTTCCAGCAGATCAATCTCCAGACCGATACCGCCGCCTACAATGCGAAATCCATCGACACCAACCTCGCCAACCCTTGGGGCATAGCCGTGGGGCCCACGGGCGTCTACTGGGTGGCCGACAACCATACGGGCATGGCGACCCTGTACAACGTGGACGGAGGCACCCAGGGCGCCGCCATCACCGTTCCGGGCGCCAAGGGCCAGATGGGCGCCCCGACCGGCGTGGTCTACAACGGCGGAACGGAATTCGCCATGCCGAACGGGGGCGGTAAGGCCCTTTTCCTCTTCGCGGGCGAAGATGGAACCATTTCCGCGTGGAGCTCGGGTCCGAGCGCCGTCGTCGTGGCGGACCGGTCCGATTCGGGCTCCGTCTACAAGGGCCTGGCGATCGCCGCCGACAGCGGGAAAAGCTTCCTCTATCTCGCCGATTTCCGGGGCCGCCGCATCGATGTCTATAACGGCGCCTTCCAACGCGACACTTCGCGCGCTTTCGCCGATACCTCGATCCCGGCGGATTTCGCCCCCTTCAATATCGCCCTGATCGGAAACGAGCTCTTCGTCGCCTATGCACGCCAGAAGCCCCCGGACAACGAGGACGATTCGGCCGGGTTGGGATCCGGCTTCATCAACGTATTCTCGACCGGCGGCGTCCTGCAGCGCCGCTTCGCTTCCCAGGGCCGCCTCAATTCGCCTTGGGCCATGGTTGCGGTTCCCGGGGCCTTCGGTCCATTCCGGGACGGGATCTTCGTGGGCAATTTCGGGGACGGACTCATCAATGTCTACGATGCCAACGGGGCGTTCGAGGGGCAGGTCACGGATGCGAACGGCAACCCCCTCGCCTTGGAAGGCCTTTGGGCCCTGTACTTTTCCGGGACCGGCGCCGGCAGGACCGCATCAAGGTTGTATTTCACCGCGGGACCGGCGGAAGAAACCCATGGATTGTTCGGATACCTGGTTCCTCAATAAGAGGCAAGTCCCGGCCCATTCCTGCCGGGAACGCCGGAATGGGCCGAAAACCGCGAATGTCGGGGGGCTTTGCGGTTTTTCCCGTCCTGCCGCCTGCGATTTGCCACCCTGCGGCCGTAACCCAACATTATATTTTGGAGACAGCAAGAAACCCCTGGAGCCTATGGAAGAAATATTGAGGGACAAGGTCGGGATGCTCCGGGAAAGGATCAAATCCTCCCAGGACGGCAAGGCCTTGTACAGGGAACTCTCCGATCTCCTGATGCGGGCGGGAAAAATCTCCGCAGGCATGAACATCCTGGAAAAATCCCTGGACCTCCCCTCCGACGGCGCCTCCCCGGAAGGAAAATGGTTTTTCGATCGCGGCCTGGATTTCGCCGACGCCTACCTCTACGAGGATGCGGTGGAATGCTTCCAGCGGGCCATGGACTGCGGGCACGATACCTTCGACGCCCATTACTGCCTGTCCGGGGTGTATAAGAGCCTGGATCGCATCAAGGAAGCCGAAGCCCAATGCCGGCGGGCCCTCGAGCTCAATCCCCGCTTCGCCCCCGCCTATATCCTGCTCGGATCCCTCCTGAAGGGACCCGGCCGGCTGGAGGAGAGCGTGGCCGCTTGCAAGAAGGCGGTTCTCCTGGATCCCGATTGCACCGCTGCCTACTACGACCTCGCCTGCTATTACTCCCTCCTGGCCAAACGGGAGCAGTCCCTGGCCGCCATGGAAATGGCCTTGTGCAAGGGCTTCAACGATTTCGAATGGGTACTGAAGGACCCGGACCTGGAATCCCTGCGCCAGAATCCCGAATTCAAGTTGCTGCTTCAATCCTATCGGCCAAAGAGCTGTTAGGACCAAGACCTCCCCGGAACCAGGGTGCGCGCTGGAATCAAAGTCTCCGCTAGATACCATTAGTCCGGAGTCTGGGGTGAAAAGACCGATACCATGCTTTTTATGACTCCCTAGCGACTCCCGTTCGACTCCTTGAAGCGGCGATGGATTGCCCCGCCGCGAGACCCGGCCGCCCCTCTCGGATTTTTCCTGACTCCAGGCTCCGGACGGGAATCGCCTGTACCCTTTACCCCCTTCCCGGAAACTACGGTTTTTGAGCCGGACTCTTATTCCCCCCTCCCTAGCCCCTCAGCCTAACTTTTCTATATTCGGTCAGCTTTTTCAACCACTTAGCCCAGGGGATTCCCCCCGGGGCGACAACGATTTTTTGAGATGAAGGGTTCGCAAAATCCATGAAAAGGGATACCGGCTTACGCACAGTTCTGCTCCTCATCATCCTGGTGTTGTGCGGCATCAGTCTTTTTCCGAGCGTCGTGGTCTTCTCCAAGAAGAACGACGCCAATCTCCCCCTGGAAAAGCGGGAACGGGAGCTCTACAAGAAAGAACATCCGGAAATGGCCGCCAAGGCCATCAACCTGGGCCTCGATTTGGCCGGCGGAACCCATATCATCGTCGAGGTGAATAAGGAGAAGCTGGACAAGGAAGCCCAGAAGGACGTGATGGATCGGTCCCTGGAGATCATCCGGAACCGCGTCGATCAATACGGCCTGAGCGAACCGCTCATCACCCGTTCCGGCGAAAACCGCATCGTGGCCGACCTAGCCGGCATGGGCGCGGAAGATGCCCGCCGCCTCATCGGGGCCACCGCCCTCCTCGAGTTCAAACTGATCCCCGAAGGCACCGAGTTCAAGCCGGTCCTGGATAAGATCGACGCCTTCCTCAACCGCCGTTCCGGCGGCAAGCCCGAAAAGGGAGCGGTCCCGGGCAATGATACCGCCCAGGCCGTGCAGGATATCTTCGGCCGCGTAGTCCAGAAGGACAGCGCGAAGGGCGATTCCGCCACCGTCAGGAAGGACTCCACCGGCGCCCTGGCTTCCGCCAAGGACAGCACCCGCAAGGCCGACTCGGCCAAGGATACCTCCTCGGAAACCGCCTCGGAATTCTACAAGAACCGTCCCTTCGGCGCCCTCCTCATGGCCATGGGCCGTGACCTGGCCGTCAAGGCCGAGAACGTCTCCAAGGCCCGTACCATCCTGGAAGACCCGGATGTCCAGGCCCTGATCCCCAGCCGTTACCAGTTCCTCTGGGGCCGTGACATCGAAACCCTCGAAGGCGGCAACACCAAGATCCGCCGCCTGTACCTCCTCAAGCGCCGTCCCGAGATGACCGGCGCCACCATCGCGGACGCCCGTCCCCAGCGCCTGGGCGGCGGCATGAACGCCGGCGAAGTGGAAGTCAGCCTGACCTTCAAGGGCCTCGGACCCAAGGAATTCGGCCGCGTGACCGGCGCCAATATCGGCAAGCAGTTGGCCATCGTCCTGGACTCCGTGGTCTATTCCGCCCCCGTCATCCAGGGCCGCATCCCCAATGGTCGCGCCTCCATCACCGGAATCGGGGACATGAATGAAGCCAAGCAGCTCGCGGTCACCTTGCGAGCCGGCTCCCTCCCCGCCCCCATGAAAATCGCCGAGCTCCGTTCGGTCGGCCCCACCTTGGGCGAGGATAATATCAAGAAAGGCATGTACGCCGCCATAGTGGCCCTGGCCCTGGTCGCCGGCTTCATGGCCCTCTATTATAAGGGCGCCGGTCTCATCGCCAACCTGGCCCTGCTCCTCAACATGATCATCCTCTTCGCCGTCCTGGGCGCTTTCCATGCCACCCTGACCTTGCCCGGCATCGCCGGCATCGTGCTCACCATCGGTATGGCCGTGGACTCGAACGTGCTGATATTCGAGCGCATCCGGGAAGAATTGCGGGCCGGGCGCAGCGTCCGCGCCGCCGTCGACGCAGGTTACAAGAAGGCCTTCAGCGCCATTTTCGATTCCAACGTCACCACCCTCGGCACCGCGGCCATCCTCTACTATATCGGAGTCGGTCCCATCAAGGGCTTCGGTCTGACCCTGATGGTCGGCATAGGCGCTTCGATGTACACGGCCATCATCGTGACCCGGCTCGTATTCGACTACATCCTCGCCAACCGCGACATCAAGAACCTCTCCATCGGCAAGGGCATCAACTGGTTCCACGAGGTGGACATCAAGGTCATCCCCCACGCCAAGTACTACGTGGGCCTGTCCATCGTCATCCTGGTGCTCGCCCTCGGAGCCATCGCCGTGCGCGGCCTCCACTTCGGCATCGATTTCACCGGCGGCCATGTCTACCGCGTCGCCTTCCAGGATAAGCCGGATATCGAAAAGGTCCGCCGCGAGATCCAGAGCGCCGGCCTCGAGAATCCGCGCGTGCAGACCCTGGGCGCCGCCAATGAGAACCGCCTCCTGATCTTCCTCCCCAAGGTATCCGAGGACAGCGCGTCCCTGGGCGCCATCCGGAAGGCCGTCGTGGGCGCCACCATCGAAGGCGAAGATACGGTCGGCCCCTCGGTCGGAAAGGATCTGCGGAGGTCCGCCGTCTACTCCATCCTGGCCGCCCTGGTCCTCATCGTGCTCTATATCTGGTTCCGCTTCGGCCGCAATGGCTTGGGCTTCGGCGTGGGGGGCGTTCTGGGCCTGGTCCACGATTGCCTGATCACCCTCGGATTGTTCTCCCTGTTCGGGATGGAAATCTCCCTGGACTTCGTGGCGGCGCTCCTGACCATCATCGGTTATTCGCTGAACGATTCCATCATCATCTTCGACCGCATCCGCGAGCTGACCGGCGTGGCCAGCTCCAAGGAGAGCTTCGCGGCGCGGGTGAACAGCGCGAACAACCAGTGCCTGAGCCGTTCCATCATCACGCATTTGACGGTGTTGTTCACCGTGGTGATCCTGGCGGTGATGGGAGCCTCGTCGGTGCGCGATTTCAGCGTGGCGATGATCATCGGCGTGTTCGTCGGGACGTACTCGACCATTGCCGTGGCGTGCCCGTTCGTGGTCTGGTGGGATCATCGCCGGGTTCATCCGGCGGTGGCTGCCAAGAAGTAGGTCGCTGCGCGGAGGCGGGGGCCCGGGTGTCCGGACTTTACGGCTCCAGCGGGTTTGCTTCAGATACATTGATTCACCCGGCCACCCGGCCGGGTTTTTTATTTCCGGTCTTCCGCGCTCACTCACATATGGAAGCCTCTCGCGATGCGGTCCCGCAGATGTTCGTTCGCGCTTCGGCCGGGCGGCCTGCAAACCTGCGGTCGCGGAGCTGATTCGTCACGCCGCCGGAGCCTGATAAGCCCGGACACCCGGGCCCCCGCCCCCGCGCGGAGACGCTCGCCTTCGCGAATGGCGGGGTGAAGCCGGACTCTTTTTGGCGGGCGGCGGTGCGGTCCATGTTAGGTGGGTCGTAATTGGATGTAGTCTATGGGACCTCCGGGTCTAGGGGGTTCCCTGCTGGTCTGGGAGGCGCGGCGGCACCGTCCGCCGGACGGTGCGCGTTTGGGTTAGACCGCGGGACTTCGGGGGGCTTGGAAGGGCTTTGCGTTGGGGGGTGGGGCGTGGGACTTCGCGGGGGCAAGTGAGGTTGGGCTGGGGCTGTAGGGATGCGGAAGGGTTCGATTCGCAGTCTGCCCACAGGGCTCCGAAACAGCTTCGGAGTATCAGGCCGGGCCCCGGGCGCGCGGGGGCGGGGGTGGCGCGTATTAGGCGCAGCCCGCCGGCGCCGCCGGGCCCGCCCGGCCGGAAGCGGAGCGCGCCTGCGGAAGCCCAAGTCACGCGCCCCGGCTTGCGCGCTCCCACCGGCAGACCCTCAGGGAGCCGACGGCCCGGCAGGAGACCCGCAGCATCACCCAGCCGAAGGGCGGAGCCTTCACGCGCCACCCCCGCCCCCGCGCGCCCGGGGCCGGGTCATTCATTTCCCCTCAAGCAGATTCAAAAACCGAACCGCCAGCTTCGTAATCCGCATATCGTAATCGGCGGTGAACCTGCCCTGCTTGATCGCGTTCAGGCCTTCCTTCGCGTAAAGCGCGCAGCTCTCCGTGTTCCCGATCAGGGCGTGGATTTCGGCGATGACGCGATCGGCTTCGATCCAGGCCAGCCGGTAGGTGGGCTGGTCGAACTTTTCCACCAAGGTGACGGCGACGTGGCGGGCCTGGCAATAATGGACCAGGGCCTCTTCGGCGTCGGTCTGGGCCTGGGCCAGGCGGAGGTGATCCTCGAGCAGGGCCGGACCGAACTCCCATTCCTTGAAATGGAAGAACATGCGATGCCGCAGTTCCATGGTGATGCGGAGGTAATCCAGGTCTTCGGCGGTGTCCTTGACCTTCCCTTCGGGATCGGAGGCGTCCGAGCCGCCGAAGCCGCTGCCGCCCTCGGCGGGAAAGCAAGGGCGGTAGTCCTCGAAGGAAAGGGCGAGGCCGTCCAGGACGGGAGCGGTTTCGGACTTGGGCGAATCTTCGCCCACGGGGTGGGCGGCGTCTACCAGGCTGAGCCAAGTGGATTTGGAACTGAAGTAGGACATCGTATCTTGTGCCTCCTTTTGAAAAAGGGTACCACATCTGGTGGGCCTCCGCCACGTCGCGAGGGGGTCTAACTGGCCGGAAGCAAATGGAGCAAAACCAAGGCTTTAGGCCCCTGTTTTAGGAAGTTGGGTTGCTGCTGATGCTGGGGAAAAACCCAAAGGACATGGGCTTTTCGGGGGTCCGGAACGAGATTTTACGGTCCCTTGATCGAGGGTCCGGGCGGAAACGGAAAAGCCCCTCCTCCCTTGGCGCGATGCGCGGGGAGGAGGGGCTTGATTAACCCGGGTGTTACCGTATCGCTGCGGTAACGTTTGGGGCCCTTGGCCTAGTGCTTAGGCTTCCTCAGGATCCAGATCTCTTCCTTGCCCAAGCGCTCCTTGAGGCTCTTCTTGGGGACGAACTTCTCCTCGATGTCGAAGACCCCGTCAAGGCGGGCCATCAGCTCGCCTTCGGAGGTGGGATGGGGAGGGCCTTCCTGCGAGGTGGTGCGGATCAGGGGGTAGAAGGCGGCGATGACCACGCCGGTGGGCGTGAGCATCTTGTCCCAGACTTCGAAATACTCGTCGCGGCGGCCGGGATGGATGGAGTTGAAGCAACCGTACTCGAAGATGATGTCGAAAGGTTCGGTGCTCTTGGGGGAGAGCTCGAACAGATCGATATTGAGGACGGACAGCTTACGCTGCTTCTCGGATAGGGCGGTCAGCGCCGTATACGCGGTGCCGGAGAAATCGACGGCCAGGGTCTCATGGCCCCGGGCGGCCCAGGCGGCGGCGTCGTAGCCCCGACCCGCTCCGGGAACGAGCACGCGCCCGGTCTTGGGGCAGGAAGGATGCTTGAAGAATTCCTCGAGGATTGGACTGGCTTTTCCGTTGTCCCACCACGTGTCCTTCTTGTTCTTGTACAAGTCTTCCCAGTATTCCGGCAGGTTTTGAGTAAGCATCAGGCTACCTTTTTCTGTTCTGTGGCCAGTTGTCCGCAAGCGGCGTAAATATCAGGGCCTCTCGGCCGTCTGCGCAGGACTTGGAAATCCCCCTGCGCGAGGATACGTTCGAACTCGGCTATTTCATCGTCGGAAGGGGCCTCCATGTCCGGATTTCCGCGGTTGAGCGGGATGAGGTTGATCTTGCAGTGCCGATGGGACGCGATGCGTTTGAGCTCGCGGGCCGATTCGGGCGTGCAGGTCTTGTCCTTGATGAGGATGTATTCGAACGTGAGCTTCTGGCCGGAAAGACGGATGTATTCGTCCGCGGTCTTGAGCAAGGTGTCGATGTTGTAACGGCGGTTGATCGGCATCAGCGAGGAGCGCATCTCGTCATTGCTGCCGTTGAGGCTGATTGCCAGCTTGAAGTCCGGCGCCCGCGCGCCCCATTCCAGGATCTTGGGGACCACGCCGGAGGTGGACACGGTGATCTTGTCCTTGGCGATGCCGAAGCCTTCCTGGGAATTCATGATCTCGCAGGCCGTGGCCACGTTGTCCAGGTTGAGGAGCGGTTCGCCCATGCCCATGAAGATGGCGTTGCTGACGCGGCCGCCGTCCAGGGCCCGCACATGGCGGCTAACGTAATGCACTTGTTCCAGGATCTCGCCCAAGGTGAGATTGCGGATGAAGCCCATGGTGGCCGTGCGGCAGAAGGTGCAACCCATGGCGCATCCGATTTGCGAAGACACGCAGATGGAGCGCCGGTCGTCCGTGGGGATGAGCACGGTCTCGAAGAAATGGCCGTCATGGGTTTCGAAGACCCATTTGGTGGTGCCGTCGGTGGAGACCTGGTTCGCCTTGACCTTCAGGGCCGAGCAGGTGGCGGACGCCTGGAGGGATTCGACCAGGGCCTTGGGAAGATTGGTCATCTTGGCGAAATCGGATTCCAGGTTCTGGAACATCCAATTATGGATTTGCTTGGCGCGGAAAGCCGGTTGCCCGAATGAGGCAACCAGGGCTTCCAGTTCCTGCAGGCTCGCGCCCAGGATGTGAGACTTGGTCATGCGGGATTCAATTTAGCAAAAATTGCCATGAAGCACGGAATCGACGGTGACCTAACCCCTTGCGACCGAAGGAAAAACGGGGTCGGAAGGCCTTTTGGGGCCGTGGGGCTTGCCGGCCCGGCCCTCCAACCCATATTTATAGTTTATAAAAACATCATGACGCCGCCCGATTCCCATCCCCTGACCCCGCCGGGCGCCTCTCCCCGGGCGGCCGTGGCCTTAATCCGCACCACGGGCGAGGACCCGGAATTCCTGCTTTTGAGGCGCGCGACGAATCCCGAGGACCCCTGGTCCGGTCATTTCGCCTTGCCCGGCGGTCGTTGGGAAAAGGGTGACAAAGATCTCCTGGAAACATGCGTCCGGGAAACCTTCGAGGAAACGGGCCTCCGGCTCCTATCGGAACAGTTGGTCCAGGCCCTGCCCATGGCCGTGGCGGGGGGCCATATGGGGAAGCCCATGCAGGTGGCGCCCTTCCTGTTCGAAATCCCTTCCAAGCCGCCCTTGGCCCTGGCGGCCCTGGAAATCGCCGAATTCCATTGGTTGCCCCAAAGCTACCTCCGCGATCCCGCCAACCGCCACCAGGCCGCCATGAGCCTTTCCCATCCGGACCGGGAATTCCCCTGCATCCGCGTGGGCACCGGGGACGGGGCCATCTGGGGCTTCACCTACGGGGTGCTGGAAACCCTTTGGGAGTCCGTATTGCCGTGAAGAAGATCCTGCTCCTGGATTACGATCACACCCTCTATCCTTCCACCCTCACGACCCTGAAGGCCGTGGACGACCGCATCAACCTGTATATCCGCACCTTCCTCGGGTTCAGCGAAGCGGAGGCGGACGAGGCGCGCACGCGCCTTTGGGACAAGTACGGCACCACCCTGAAGGGGTTGGAGGAACTGCACGGGGTGGACCGGGAGCATTACTGCGACTTCATCCACGCCATCGAGGAGCATCACCTGCCGCCCCCGGATCCCCGCCTTCACGAGTGGCTCGCCCGGATGCCCCATCCCTTCTACATCTTCACCAATGCGCGCATGGACTGGGCCGTGCGGGGCCTCAAGGCCATGGGCCTGGGGACCATCCTGCCGCAGGGAATGGAGACGGCCGCCAGGGCCGCCACGGATTTCCTGGGGCCGCGCCTGGAGGGCATCTTCGATATCGCCTTCATGGACTGGGAAGGCAAACCCAACCGGCAGGCCTATGCCAAGGTGGACGCCCACCTGCGCGAACGCCATGGCCCTGACATCCGCGTCCACTTCGCCGACGACCGCCAGGACAACCTGGAATCCGCGCGGGAGCGGGGCTGGAGCACCATCTGGATCGCACCGCATACCGCGCCCAAGGTGGTGGGCGACGAGTTCGACCGCGTGGCATCTTCCTTGACCGACATCGATCCCGAGAGCCTGGCTTGAGCCTGGAGGCGGAACCGGCAGGCTTGGGCCTGCCGGCGGAACCGGCAGGCTTGGGCCTGCCGGCGGGCCCCGCGCGGCCGCCACGGGTTTTCGTATCCGCCGGAGAGGTTTCCGGGGACGGCATCCTCGGGTCCATCCTCGCGAGGTTGCGGGCCTCGCTTCCGGACCTGGAATTGCGGGGCCTGGGAGGCGCTTCCGCGGCGGCCTGGGGCCTGGAACCCTTGTTCCCGATGGAACGCACCGCCTTCAGCGGGGCCTGGGACGTGATCCGCAACGCCGGTTTCGCCTTGGGCATGTACGCCAAGGCCGCCCGGGAAATGCGCCGGTTCCGTCCCGACCTTGCCGTCCTGGTGGATTATCCCGGCCTCAACCTGCGCCTGGCGCGCCTGGCCCGTAACCTGGGCGTTCCGGTATGCTTCGTGGCGCCGCCCCAGGCATGGGCCTACCGGGATCCCGCCCGCAAGCTCCGGCGGGCCGGATCCGCCCTGGAAGGCTGCGCCCTGCACGTCCTGTTCCCGTTCGAAGCCGCCGCCTACGCGCCCATCGCCTCGCGCCTTTCGGTGGGCCATTTCCTGGCCGCGCCCGCGGCGGCCCCCCAGGACGGGCCGCCGCGGGAGCCGCTCCTCTGCCTTTGCCCCGGGAGCCGGCTGCCCGTGCTGCGGCGCAACCTCCCGGTCTGGCTGGGGTTGCTCGAGAGGGAGGGCCTGGACGATAGGGAGGGGATCGCCGTCCTGGTGCCGCCCCATCTGGCCGATGCCGCGCGGCGCATCCTCGCCGGCTTGGACCTCAAGGCCGGGGCCGCTTCCGTAAAGTGGTCGACCAGGGCGGAGGTCCGCACCGACAAGGCCGCAACCCTGGCCGCGGCGGTCCGCGCCCTCGCCTTTCCGGGCACCGTCACCCTCGAGCTGGCCCTGCGCCGCATCCCAACCCTGGTCCTGGCCATCCTGGACCCGCTCACCTTGGCCTTGGGGCGCAGGGTCCTGGCCGCGCGGCGCCTGGCGCTTCCCAACCTCCTCCTGGAGGAGGAACTGTTCCCGGAATGGGCCGGCGCTTTTCCCGGACCGGACGCGGCTACCTTCGGGGAATTGATCCGGAAACGTGACGCGTTGAACGGATGGGAGGACCGCCTGGAAAGGCTGGCCCGGCGCATGGGGACCGGGGACGGACCGGAAGAGGCGAGCCGCGCCTGCCTGGATTTGCTGCGACGGATACCCGTTACGGCGAAGGCCGCCATAGGCTGAAATCAGGTTTTTGGAGCAAAAACGAGCAGTTTTACCCGTTACCGCTGAATTTAACAGTCAATTACCATTGGGTGCCATTAAGATATTGCGTGTTTTTGCGGACAAGGTCTATAATAAGTCATGGCCGAGGATTCCAAAAATGGAACGCCCTCGGGGGAAATTGCCGTTCCGGGGGCCACATCCGCTCCTACACCCGTAGGAACCGCCGCCGATTATCTCGATATCAAAGCCGAACCCCAGCGCGCCACCCTGACCATCAAGGGCGCGGTCGCCCAATCCGGAATCACCTTGACCCGCGATGACGTCGCCAAAAAGCTCCAGGGCCTCCTGGTAGTGGAAGGCGTCGATTGGGCCGCCGTCGATCGGATGCTGATCGGCAAGCAATACGATCGCGGCCAGATCATAGCCCAAGGTCTGCCGGCCAAGGCGAGCCGCGACGCAAGCATCCAGGAAAAGATCAAGATCGATACGGATCTGGTGCCCGTCGTGGGCAAGGACGGAAAGGCCGACTACAAGAACGTCGACAATATCCATCAGGTGAAAAAGGGCGACGTGCTCGCGGTGAAGACGCCGGCCGTGCAGGGCACGGAAGGCAAGGACATCTTCGGCAAGCCGCTCCCGGCGCAACCCGCCAAGGATATCCAGTTCAAGATGGGAGCCAACACCAAGGTGAGCGACGACGGGCTCAACCTGGTGGCGCTGGTCGGCGGTTACGTCTACCACCAGTCCGGCGCGATTTGCGTGGGCGTGACCTACGTGCTCAAGGGCGACGTGGATTTCCATACCGGAAACCTCCACTACCAGGGGGACATCCAGGTCCTGGGCAACGTGACCGAAGGATTCTCAGTGGAGGCGGAAGGCGATATCACCGTGGAAGGCACGGTGGAAGGCTCCGAGGTCATCTCCAGGGGCGGAAGCGTCACCATCAAGTCGGGCGTGTTCGGCCACGGCCACGGCCGCATCGCCGGCAAGACTTCGGTGCGCGTGCTGGGAGCCCAGGACGTGAAGCTGGAGTGCGAGGAGGGCCTGGTCGAAGTGGAAAAGGGCATCCGCAATTGCCAGGTGATCGCCAGGGAATTCAAGGCCGACAAGCCGAACTGCTCGGTCGTGGGAGGCGACATACGCGCCTATGGCGACGTGACCATCGCCGTCCTGGGCGGCGAGGGATGCCATACCAATATCCGGATCGTGGACAAGGCCGCCGAGGCCGCGAAGGCGCGCATCAAGGAGATCGAGCACCTCAAGGGGGAGATAGCCCCCAAGCTGGCGCCCATCGAGACCCGTCTCAAGGGCATGAAGGTGATGATGGCCAAGTACGGGGCCACCATGTCGGAACGATCCAAGGCCGAGGTGAAGGGCGTCGCGGACGCCTACGTGGCGCTTAAGAACGCGGAGAAGAGCCTGGACGCGGAGAAGGAGCGGCTGCATTCGATCATGATGGCCGCGCCCAAGCATGTGGGCAAGTTCGCGGTTACGGAAAAGATCGTCTGGGGAGGGATCCTGGAGGTGTACGGGCACCACCGGGAGCTCGAGGAGGCCGACGCGAAACTGGAATGGATCTGGGCGCCCTCGGGGCTGTCCAGCCGATCGCTGCTGCCCGAGGCGCCGGCCGCGCCCGTCGCGTCCTCCGAAAAGGCGGGGGCCTCGGCCGTTAAGACCGATCCTGATGCCAAGACGCCGGACGCGAAGAAGAACCCTGCGCCTCCGAATCAGGCTGCGGCTCTTCCTCCCGCTTGACCAGGACCTTGTCCACCCGGTTCCCGTCCATGTCCATCACCTCGTAACGCACGTCGTCCTGCTTGAAGAATTCGCCGGCCTTGGGGATGCGGCCGAGCTTCATCATCACGAAACCGCCCAGGGTCTGGTAGGTGTCCGTGTCCTCTTCGGGCAGGTGATCGATCTCCATCAGTTCCTTGAAGTCCTCGATGGGCTGCATGCCGTCCACGAGCCAGGAGCCGTCCTCGCGCTTGACCGCCCCGGGACGCTCTTCCTGATCGTGCGAATCGATGTCGCCGACGATCGATTCCATGATGTCATTGAGGGTGACCAGGCCCTGCAGGCTGCCGTATTCATCGATGACGAGGGCGATATGGATGCCGGACTCCTTGAAGGACTCCAGGGACTTGAGCACGGGGATGGTCTCGGGGACAGTCAGGGCCCGGCGCGTGTGGCCTTGCAGGTCGATGGGCTTGCCGGAGATGCAATCCGCCAGCATGTCCTTGGTGTGGATGATGCCGAGCACCTCGTCCAGGCTGCCGCGGCATACGGGGAAGCGGGAATAGGAGCTGCCGATGATCTTCTCGCGGTTCTCCTCGAACGGCGCCTCCACGTCCAGCCAGACGATTTCCGGGCGCGGCGTCATGATGCTGTTGATGCGGCGCTCGTTCATCTCGATCACGCTTTCCACCATGTCCTGCTGGGACTCCTGGAAGACGCCGGCCTCGGTGCCCTGCGCGATCATGACGTTGATTTCGTCGCCCGTGACCGGGGGCTCGCTGGAGGGCTTGCTCCCCATAATCCGCAGGACGGTATCCGTGATGAAGCCCAGCAGGGAGACGACGGGATAGGCGAGGCGGGAGATGACCTGCATGGGCCATGCGACCAGGGCGGCGATCTTCTCGGCATGGTTGAGCGCGACGGTCTTGGGGACCAGTTCGCCGAAGATGACCTGCAGGAAGCCGACGCCGACCACGACCATGGTGATGGCGATGTTCTCGCGGTATTCCCCGATGAACGGGAGGCCGGACATGGATTCCGCGAAGCGCTTGGCGATGGTGCTGCCGGCCGCCGCGCCCGTGAGCAGGGTGAGCAGGGTGATGAGGACCTGGACCGTGGCGAGGAAGCGGTTAGGGGAGTTGGCCAGGTCGAGGGCGTTCTGGGCCCGATGGTTGCCCTCGTTGGCCCATTGCTGGAGTCGCGCCTTGCGCGCGGAGACGACGGCGATCTCGGTCATGGCGAACAGACCGTTGCCGAGCACGAGAATCACGATAAGGAAAAGATCGAAACCGACTTCGCTCATAATGTCATGGGAGGACGGCGCACCTCAGGGGCGCAGTCCGGAAATGCAGGACCAGGCCGAGGGCGAGGTCGGCGCCGCGGCATGCGAGCAGGCCGAGGGCGAAGCCGTTCCACCCGCCGCGGAAAAGGCCGCGGTCGAGGCGCGCGGAGAGTCGGGGCTGGTTATGGATTGGCTGATCATGAGAATCCGTCCAATTTAATTAAAATGCGCCACTCCTCCCAATCCGTTGCCGGACATGGCATTGGGGCATGCCGGTTATTCTACTATAATTACCATCCTGTAATTTCAGTCGGATTTCAAGGTTACGGTTACCGTCGGTAATCGTCATAATCGCCCCAAACGCTTGGGTTGGCGCGGAATCCCGGGAAAAGGATTAATAAAGGCTATGCATCTCTATCGTTCCCATACCTGCGGTGAATTGCGCAAATCCCATGTCGGCGAGACCGTCCGCCTGTCCGGTTGGGTCTTCCGCCGCCGGGATCACGGCCATTTCCTTTTCATCGATCTCCGGGATCATTACGGGATTTCCCAGATCGTGTTCCATCCGGAGCGCCCCTTCTTCGATCAGGCCACCCGTCTCCGCTACGAAAGCGTCATCACCATCACGGGCAAGGTCATCGCGCGCGGGGAAGGCACGGTCAACCCCTCCATGGCCACGGGCGAGATCGAAATCGTCGTCGACGAGATGACGGTCCAGTCCATGGCCGAGCAATTGCCCATCCTCGTGGACGGCAAGGAGGAGAGCCCGGAGGACCTGCGCCTCAAGTACCGCTTCCTCGATCTGCGCCGCGACAAGCTCCACAAGAACATCATCCTGCGCCAGCAGGTGATCTCGAGCCTGCGCCGCCGCATGACGGACGGCGGGTTCATGGAATTCCAGACGCCCATCCTCACCAGCAGCTCGCCGGAAGGCGCGCGCGATTACCTGGTGGCCAGCCGCATCCATCCCGGCAAGTTCTACGCCCTGCCCCAGGCGCCCCAACAGTTCAAGCAATTGCTGATGGTGGCGGGCTTCGATAGGTACTTCCAGATAGCCCCCTGTTTCCGCGACGAGGACGCGCGCGCGGATCGTTCGCCCGGCGAGTTCTACCAGCTCGATATCGAGATGTCCTTCGTGACCCAGGACGATGTGTTCGAGGCCGTGGAGAAGGTCGTGCACGGCACCTTCGTCGAGTTCTCGAAAAAGAAGGTGGACGGCATCCCGTTCCAGCGCATCACCTATGCCGATTCCATGCTCAAGTACGGATCGGACAAACCGGACCTGCGCATCCCCATCGAAATCCGCGACGTGAGCGCCCTGTTCGCCGAGTCCGGCTTCCAGGCCTTCAAGGCCGGAGTGGCCGCCGGCATGGTGGTCCGCGCCGTTCCCGTCAAGTCCATCGCCGACAAGCCCCGCAGCTTCTTCGACAAGCTGGTCGAGTTCGCCCAGTCCATCGGATCCAAGGGCCTGGCCTACCTGGTCTGGACCGGGGACGCGGCCACGCCCGTCAAGGGCCCCCTGGCCAAGTTCCTCACCCCCGAACAGCTCGAAAGCCTGCGCACCCAGTGCGGCGTGAACGTCGGGGACGCCATCTTCTTCATCTGCGATAAGAAGGACGTCGCGGCCAAGATCGCGGGCGAGCTCCGCAAGAAGGTCGCCAAGGATCTGGATCTCATCGACCAGAACGTATTCCGCTTCGCCTGGATCGTGGACTTCCCCATGTTCGAATGGGACGAAGAGAACAAGTGCATCGCCTTCTCGCACAATCCTTTCTCCATGCCCCAGGGCGGGATGGAAGCCTTGCTGACCAAGAACCCCCTCGAGATCAACGCCTTCCAGTACGATATCGTCTGCAACGGCGTGGAGCTTTCCTCCGGCGCCATCCGGAACCATGTCCCCGAGATCATGTACAAGGCCTTCGAAGTGGCCGGCTACGGTCCCGAGGTGGTGGACCGCAAGTTCGGCGGCATGATCAACGCATTCAAGCTCGGCGCCCCGCCCCACGGAGGCATCGCCCCGGGAGTGGATCGCATGGTGATGCTGCTCGCCGACGAGAGCAATATCCGCGAGGTGATCGCCTTCCCCATGAACCAGAAGGCGCAGGATCTGATGATGAACGCCCCGGGCGACGTGACGGACAAGCAGCTGCGCGAGTTGCATATCCAGATCGATCCCAAGGTGCTGGCGGAACGGGCGAAGGAGCAGGCCGCGGCCCAGGCGCAATAGCGAAGGCTAGTTCAAGTCCACGATCTCCGTGATGGAACCGTAACGCAGGCGGAACAGGAACTTCCGGTTCGCGCCGTCGCAGGAGAATTCATGGACTATGGATGAGGTGGCGTCGTCCACGGCGCCGTAGTCCGACCAGGAGCGGGGCCGGTATTCGCTCAGATCGGCGCGCGGGCAGAGATCCACGATGATGCGCGCCTCCACCATCGCCTTGACCGAATCCTCGCGCGAGACGGGACCCCCCGCGCCCATGCTCTTCATCAGGCCGGAAACGTATTGGTTCTTTTTCGGCAGGATGTAGAGGTAAAAGACCCCGGCGACGGCGACGAACACGAGAAGGTTCATGGGGATTTTCATCTAATCACGGCCTCTGCGCATCCATTCTCCCGTTTTTACCCCGAAACCGCATGTTTCAAAGCTGTTACAGTCCTCCAGCCGGGCCACGGATCCGGACCATTATAGGATAGAAAGGGTGGTTTTTTCTACCTTCCCCGCCCGTTCATGAGGGGAACGCCCCGGGGAGCGATATGTTCAAGAAGCTGATACCCACCGACGACAAATTCTTCGATATGTTCAGCAATGCCGCCAAAATCCTGCAGGCGGGCGCCCAGGTGATGAGCGACATGGTATCCGGCCCTTCCGCGGACGTCCAGGCCTCGGCCACCCGCCTGGAACGGCTGGAGCACGATGCGGACGTCCTGACCCACGATATCCTCATCAAACTGGACAAAAGCTTCATCACGCCCATCGACCGCGAAGACATCCATCAGCTGACCCTGGGCCTGGACGATTGCATGGATTACATGGAAGCCGTCACCGAGCGCATGATGCTCTACGGCCTGACCCAGATCACCCCGCCCATGAAGGCCCTGGTCGACGTCATCGTCAAGCAGGTGGAGGAGCTCAACAAGGTCATCCCCCTGATTTCGGATCTCAAGTACGAGAAGATCATCCCCCATTGCATCGAGATCAACCGCCTGGAGAACCTGGCCGACAAGATCGCCCGGGAGGCCGTGGCCGACCTGTTCAAGGGCAATCCCAATCCCCTGGACGTCATGAAGTGGCGCGACATCTACGACAACCTGGAAACGGCCACGGACATGTGCGAACACGTGGCCGGGATCATCGAGGGGATCGTCCTGAAACATGGGTGAATCACTTCCCATCCTGCTCGGGCTAATCGCCCTGGCCCTGGTATTCGATTACATCAACGGCATGCACGATTCGGCGAACGCCATCGCCACCGTGGTCTCCACGCGCGTGCTGAGGCCCAGGACCGCCCTGATCCTGGCCGCCGTCCTGAACTTCGGCGGCGCCTTCCTGAGCACGGCGGTGGCCAAGACCATCGGCAAGGGCATAGTGGATCCCATGCTTGTCACCCACAGCATCGTGGCGGCGAGCCTGCTCGCGGCCATCGCCTGGAACCTGTTGACCTGGTTCTACGGAATCCCTTCCAGCTCCTCCCACGCCCTCATCGGCGGCCTCATCGGATCGGTGGTCTCGACCCACGGCTTTTCCAAGCTGAACGGCACGGGCGTCTGGAACATCGTGAAATCCCTGCTGCTCTCGCCCCTGATCGGGTTCGCGGGCGGCGCGGTCATCATGATCGCCATCATGTGGATGTTCCACAAGAGCCCGGCCGGCAAGGTGAACCGCTGGTTCAAGCACCTGCAGCTGGTGTCCGCATCCTTCATGGCCTTCAGCCATGGCTCGAACGATGCGCAGAAGGCCATGGGCATCATCACCCTGGCCCTGGTCAGCATGGGCTATATGCACGGCGGCAAGGATTTCCACGTGCCCACCTGGGTGGTCTTCCTGTGCGCCACGGCCATGGCCCTGGGCACTTCCGCGGGCGGCTGGCGCATCATCAAGACCATGGGCGTGAAGATGATCAAGCTCGCCCCGGTGCACGGCTTCGCCGCGGAAACGGCGGCATCCATCACCATCCTCACGGCCACCCATTTCGGCATGCCGGTATCGACCACCCACGTCATCTCCAGCGCCATCATGGGCGTGGGCTCCGCCAAGCGCGCATCGGCGGTCCGTTGGGAGATCGCGGGTCAGATGGGCGTTGCCTGGGTCCTCACCATTCCCTGCACGGCCTTGCTGTCCTTCGTGATCTGCTGGGGCATCCGCCTCGCGGGCGGATAGACTCCCGGGCAAGGGTCCACCCCTTGCTTTCCATTCCGGTTCCCGGCTTCAGGCCGGGGGCTTATCCACGAGGGCGGGCGGGAACCCGATGATGAACCGGCTCCCCTCTCCGATCCCGCTTTCCGCCGAAACCGTCATTCCGTATTTCTGCGCCGCATGCTTCACGATGGCCAGCCCCAGGCCCGTCCCCTCCTTGGAGGCGCGCGAGGCGCCGGCCCGGTAGAAGCGCTCGAAGATGCGCGGAAGCATCTCCTCGGGGATGCCGATGCCCGTATCCTTGACGAACAACCGC
Source organism: Fibrobacterota bacterium (assembly GCA_028287465.1). Lineage (GTDB taxonomy): Bacteria > Fibrobacterota > Fibrobacteria > UBA11236 > UBA11236 > Chersky-265. Next base: position 17,771 of record JAQBPO010000069.1, on the reverse strand, counting down.
AAGGACGCTCCCGTCTCGGTCCAGAGCTTCACCTTGCCGCCCGGACGGTTGTACTTGACCGCGTTCCCGACCAGGTTGTTCAGGATGAGTTCCAGGTCCCTGGGCTCCATGATGACCCGCACGTCCTCGCCGACATGGTTCTCCAGGCGCACGCCCGCGCCCTCCATGGCATGCCGATGCAGGTTGGCCGCGGCATTGACGTAACCCCGCAAAGGGAGAGGTTCGGTTTCCCTGGGTTCCGGATTCGCCTCCAGGTGGGAAAGGCTTAGGAGATCCTGGACGAGACGCTCCAGGCGCAGGGCATTGGCGTGGATCTTCCCCACGAAGGGTTCCCGCACCTTGGGGTCGTTCAAGGCGCCTTCCAACAGGGCTTCGGCGTATCCCTTGATCGAGGAGAGCGGCGTCTTGAGTTCATGGGAGGCGTTGGCCACGAACTCGGACTTCACCCGATCGAGATGGCGGAACTCCGTGACGTCCAGCAGGGTGAGCAGGTATTCCCGGGCTTCGGGCGCGGCGGACCCGGAGGGCGCGCCTTCCGGGTCCGCGCCGGATTTCCCCAAAGGCGCCAGGTGGCAAAGCAGATCATAGGGCGCGTCCGGACCCTTGTCCACGTGCATGACGGGCGTGCGGTCCGGGGATCCGGCCGCCTCCACCCAGGCCGGCAACGGGCTGCCGGGAAGGAGGAGGCTAAGGGGGCGGCCCACCCAGGCCGCGGCATCCCGATTGTCCTGGCCCGCGCCCAGCAGGCGGAGGGAGGACGGATTCGCCGCGACGACGGTTCCGTCCGGGGACAGGATGAGGATGCCTTCCTCCAGCTGGTTCAGGACCGCGGCGAGCTTGTCCCGCTGCTTCTCTATCTCGCGCCCCAGGGTGCGGACCTGCCCCACGTAGCCTTCGAAAGCCTGGTTGAGCACTTCCGCCTCGCGGAATTCCGCTTCCCACCGTGGCGGCTTCCGGGGATCCGAAGCGCCTCCCGCCCCGGTCAGGTGCAGCAGGGGAGCGCTGATCTTGCGGCTGATCCACCAGGTGACGGCGGAGGAGGCTCCCGCGAACAGGGCCAGGAACAGGGCGAAGAGCTTCAGGGAGGCCATCTGGAAGCTGTTCAAGGTGATGGGTCCGGCGGCCATCCGGAGGTAATATTCCTGATCCGGTACCTTGCGGGCTACGTAAAGCATGCCTCGGTCGAGGGTATGGGAGTAGCGCCAGGCATGGCCCCATCCCGCCCGCATGGCCATCTTCACTTCGGGCCGGGAGGCGTGGTTCTCGAGGCCGCCCACCTCGGCCAAGGGCACGTGCGAATCCGCGAGGACGCTGCCGGAGGCGCCGATGAGAGTGACCCGGAAGCCCTTGAAACGGGATATGGCCTTGCAGAGCGAATCCGACAGGACGGGATCCCGCAGGAGGTCGGGCCGTTCCTGGAGGGTGGAGGCCATCCATTCCAGATCGCCGGAGAGTTCCTTCTGTAGGGCCTCGGCGAAAAGGGCGCGGGAAGTGAAGTAGAGGTAGCCGGTCAGGCCGAGGAAAAGGGCCGCGAATATGGCCAACATCCCGATGAGCCGGGAACGGAGGGAAGGGTATTCGCGGTTTTGTTGTCCCATGGGCATGCGTCCCGCAGGCGCGGGGACTCAGAAGTTATAGTAGAAAATCGGGCCGAAATCGGTGCCACTCCCCGATTTGACCTCGCCCTGTACGATGGAATCCAGGACCGCCGGCTTGCGCTCGGGGTGGGCAGCCCAATCGGCCGTGTCCGGGACCATGACCAGGACCAGCTCGCGGTGCCCGGCGGAGACGCCCTTCAGGGTGAAAGGATTCTTGTCCGGGGCGGCGATGAAGTTGTCGGTGCCGCGAACGCCTACCCAGCGGCGGGCCGAAGGACCGGCGACGAATTGGATCGTATCGATATGGGCTATGAGATCTCCCGGGGGTTGCAGGCGGAATGTCCCCATCTTGCCGTCATGGGGGAGCCCGTTGGGCCAGCGGCGTAAATGCAGTTCCTGGGAGTCCGCCGGGACGCCGCGCCTTTGGTCCGGGGATTCGCGGATTTCCATGTACACGTCGTCCAGGTAGACAAGGGGGACGGTGAACTTGCCGGCGGCATCGGCGACCGCGTATCCTACCTGCCGCGACGTGGGCACGCCCGCGCTGGAGACGTCGATGATGGGCTTGCGCAGGGAGACGCGCGCGCCCGCCGCGGGGGACCCGTCCTTGAGGATGGCGAACCCCGTGACCAGGGCCGCGGGATTGGTCACGCTGGTCGAGGTGCCGGCCTGGCGGCCGTCCATGATGCAATTCGCCAGGAGGAAGCACAGGATCGCGAACAGGCCCGGGAAGCGTGAGAGGCGCGGCCAACGAGGCGGGCGCGGATGCCCGGAAGGCCCTTGGGCGCGGGAATCAGTTCTGGTGAAGCGCATGGCCGTCCTCGCTGCGGGGCAGGGCGGGGCCCTCCCCGCGAGTCAGGGGGAATACTTGCACGTTAAGCTGGATGACGCGATCCTCGCCGCGATCCGATCGCACCACTTCCAATACGCGTTTGTGGAACTCTGCGGCGAGCCCCTTGATGCGCGCCAACCCGTCCGCGGAAACGCTCATGGTGACGCAGGAGACGTCGCGTTGCGCCGAAGGCACCCGCTCCAGGGCATCCGCCGCGCGCAGCATCATCTCCCGCTGGAACTCCCTCAGGAGCATGGCGGCGCCGGGATCCCCGGGCGACAGCAGGGAGACATGGGTGGCGCGCCAGCAGCCTTCCGCGTCCCTCGCCACGAGGCGGAGGCGCTCCAGCAGGCGGATGGCGGCCTTGGCCTGGGCCGGCGAGATGGGCGGGTCGAGCACGCCCGCGAGTTCTTCGCCTTCCCCCTTCACGGCAACGATGGACAGGGTCTCCCGCACGGCGACATGATACCACTTGGCGAAGTACTCCATTTGGGACTGCTTCACCTGCTGCACGTTCACGGGCATGGCTTCCAGCATCAGGCCGTAGATCGATTTGCGGGCCGCATCCGACTTGGCGTGGCAGAAGCCCACCATCAGTTCGAAGTACACGCGCTCCTTCGCGCCCAGGTCCATCGCTTTCGCGAACTTCTGGATTTGCGCCTTGGCCAGGTTGCGGCGTCCGTTCAACACCTCGCTGAAATACCCGCTGGAGCGGATGCCCGCCTTGAGCGCGAACATGCGGTGGGAGAAATGCCGGTTGAGGGATTTCTTGAACGAGTAATAGTCCGCCAGGAGCTTCCGGTAGTCCAGGTACTCGAAGATGTTCAAGGTGGCTTTGGCGTCCATTCCGGATTCTCCGGTGCCTAATCTACTGCAATGTGGGGGAAAAATCCGTGAGCAAAATAGGCTTTAAAAAGCTCTAAAACAGCATTTATCCGGGATATGTGTTTTTGTTTGTGGGTATTTCGTGAGCGGTCGGACCGCTGGCCTTCTTTACCCGGCCGTTTAGGGAGGCGCCGGGTCGGCGGCTTCCTGTTGGGCCGCGAACCCCTCCGGATCCCATTGGTACCCGAAGCCCGTGACGGTGCGGATGCATTTGCCGTAAGGCTTCATCTTTTCGCGAAGGCGGGTCACGGTCACGTCCACGCTGCGCAGGCCGGCCTTGGACTCCATGCCCCAGGCGCGTTCCAGCAAGGTGGCGCGGGCGATGGTCTTCTTCTGGCCCTCGATGAGGACCTTCAGGACCATGAATTCGCGGGGAGTCAGGTTGACCCGGGTCCCCTCCACTTCCACCACGTGCCGGTCGAAGTGTATCTCGAGGCCGCGGAACGCGAAGCGATCCTTGGCCCCCTTGGAGCGCTTGACCAGGGCCTTGGCCCGGGCCACCAGTTCCTTCGGGGAAAAGGGTTTGGTAAGGTAATCGTCCGCGCCCACCTTGAACCCGATGAGCTTGTCGGTCTCTTCGTCCTTGGCGGTGACGAAGAGGACCGGGATGTTCTCCAGGCGCTCTTCGCGTTTGATCTTGCGGCAGAGCTCGATGCCCGACATGTCCGGGAGCATCACGTCAAGGATGGCCAGGTCCACGGACTCGTCGCTCAGGATGGAGAGGGCATCCTGCCCGGTCTTGGCGGCATGCACGCGGAAGCCTTCGGATTCGAGGCTGTAGGTTATCAGTTCCAGGATGTCCGAATCGTCTTCGGTGACCAGTACGCTCGTTTGATTCATCTCAGGGAAAATCTACAAGCGCGCGGGGGGCGCGGCGAAGGGAAACGCGTTACAACCGTGTTTCAATCCCTCCGGGGATGCACGGTGCTTTAGGGAATCGCGATTTTACGGGTCAAATGTCCCGAATGCCCGCCGCCGTTCCATTCCAGGGCCAGCACGTAGAGTCCGGCGGGATACCCCCGGCCTCCATGGTTCCGGACCAGGTCGTACGCGCCTTGGGGGAGATAGAGCGCGTCGTCCTCCACCGCGCCGCCCGCGAGGGTCCAGACCCGCATGCGCACATGGGAGGCGTCGGGGAGGCTTAGGTGCAGGGCGAAGCTTCCGGGGGCCGCGGCGATGCGGGCATCGAACGCGGCGATGGACCCGGGGATTCCGGCCAGGCGGGCTTCCAATTCCGCGGCCGGTCCGGCCAGGACCTCCAGGCTGTCGGTGAAGCCGGGGACCATGGGGATGGCCGAACCTTCGGCCAGGGGGAACCGCAATCCGCGTTTGCGGGAGACGGCCCACGCGGCGTATCCAGGGGGCAGGGCCAGGCCATGGACACGGGCCGACCCTTCCGTTCCGGCGGCGCTTGCCGCGGAATCCGCGCCGACCGCGCCCGCATCAAGGCCCGGAAGCCGCGCATTACGGACCGGCAGCCCGGCGATGACCTTCCAGGCGTACAGGTTTCCGGGGATCCAGCGCAGCAGGTCCGTTTCCAATCGCAGACCCGCGCGGGCGGAGAAGAGGCGGGCTCCCCGTTCGATGCGGCCCACGGGCTGGGGTTCATCCTCCACCCCTTTGCCGTCCTCGGCCCGGGGGGCCGCGCCCAGCCGGATCACGGGGCCGCCGGCCAGGTCGAGGCGGATGGCGATCCCCTCGGCGCCGGCGCCGCGGACCGCCGCGTATTTGGGCTTGGACTGGGCGGGAGGTTCCACGGGTCCGAAGCGCAGGTCCACCGTTGTATCGCGGGAACCGTCATACCAGGCGAAGTAACCGCGCCAGGGTTCCAGGGTCTCGGCGTGGACGTATGCGCCCGCCGCCGCGTCCCAGGCGTGCAGGCCCTTGACCTGGGAGACGTCGTAGAGCTCGGGAAACTCCCGGGTTACGGGCCACCAGAGGCGGCCCAGGGTGGGATTGGCCACCTGGTTCCACCCATGGTGCAAGGTGAGGGCGTAGCCGTCCTTGCCGTGGCGGGAGGCGGTCTGCAGGGCGGGGAAGATCAGGGAAGGGACGCTCGTGGGCGCGCCGATCCAGATGGCGGCGCCGGGTAGCAGGGGCTCCCCCGGTTCGAGATAACGGTATTTCCCGGTGGCGGGATTGACCATCGCGCCTTCCATTCCCGGGACGGCGTTGTTCTTGCGCAGCTGCGCCAGGGTCAGGGGCGGTTCCATGGCCAGGGGGACCGCGATCAGATCCCAGGGATCCGCGATGGTGCTGCCGATGTGGAAGGCCGCCGGGGTGCGGATGGGGGACGTGAACCGCTGGGCCAGCGCATAAAGGGATCCATCGGCGGGGAATACGGACTTGCCGGAGTGGTCGTCCACCCTGAGCCGGATGGTCAAGGGCAGGAGGGAGCCGGGAGGGTTCTTGAGGGAAACGTTCAGGAGCAGGGTACTTGTGATTTCCCGGCCCGTGAAGCCGCCGTCGGCCTTGTCGGAACGCTCCAGGTCCAGCAGGAGGTTGGAGACATTGTCCTGGATGGAGACCACCAGCCGCGTGGAATCCTCGACGGTGAAGGTCTCGCCCGAATAGGTGATGACGGGAGGCAAGGTGTCCACGGCCAGGAAGTAGGTGCCGGGGGCCAGGATCTCGGCGGTATCGTTGCCGGAGAGGTATCGTGCCACGCCCTTGGAGGGCATGGAATACAGGGACCGGGGCTCGTCCTTGGGGGAGTTGATGACCACCTTGGGGAAGGCCGAGGCGCCTTCCGGCAGGGTCACCTTGATCCCGAACAGGATGTCGCGGAAGCCTTTGAGCGATTTAAGGCTGTCCACGGCCAGCACCTCCACGTTCACGGGAGAGGCGCCGGCCAAGGGGCTCACCAGGCTGTAATTGGGGGACAGGTCGATCCGCTGGCCGGGACCCAGAACGCGGGGACCCGGGGAGATGAAGGTGTAATTCTCGATCCGCAGGGGGCTGCGTTGCAGCTTGGAGCCCGTTCCGGTCACGGCGACCGCCTTGAGGGTGGCGCTGGTATCCAGCTTGAAGGGGCCGCTGTAGGGGGGCAGGCCGCGTTCGGGGCCCGGGGTGGTCCCGTCCAAAGTGTAGTAGAGGGTCGCCCCCGCCGCCGATGAGCTCAGGGAGAGGGTGATTCCCGAGCTGTAATCCCCGCCGCGATGGGATGCGGAGGGCGTGTCGGGGATGAGGGTGTAGGTTTCCGAGAGGACGGCGCTGATATCGCCCCCCAATACCGCCACGGCCTTGAGGACCGCGGTCGAGTCGATCAGGATGGCGCGGCCGGGATAGGTCGCGGAAGCGGCCGTGGGATCGCTGCCGTCCAAGGTGTAATGGATGGCCGCGCCCTGGATCTTGGTGGCGAGGCTCACGCGCAGGGTATCGGTGAAGCTGCGGCTCTTGGGCAGGGCGGTCGGCGCTTCCAGGCGGCGCTTGAATTCCCATACCGCGGTATCGCTGTACCTGGAGCCGGAGATGGCGATGGCCTTGAGCGTGGTCGAGGCATGCAGCACCAGGGAGTCGGTGAACCTGAACGTGCCCTGCCCACCGGTCATGTAATACACCGCGGCGTCGGGATAGCCCGCGGGGGGGGAGACCCGGACCACGATGGAATCGGTGAAGAATGCCCCCGGGGGATTGGCGGTCGGAGGCGGAATGGTTTCCCCTTCCTTGTGGATGTAGAGCCGGGAGGCCACGGGGCTCGGACGGTACCCTGGCCTATAGGCGATGGCATTGAAGTTCGTGGTCGCGGAAAGGAGCAGGGATCCGGTATACGGGATTTTGGCGCTGTCCGGGACCGTACCGTCGGTGGTGTAGAAAATGGACGCTCCGGGCGCCGTAACGATCACCCTCACGGTGTCCAGGAAGGTGAGGGATCCGGGATCGATGGAGGGTTCCGGCGCCTGCGGGAGGGATTGCCTGGGGAAGTTCCAGGCGGCGGGCGAGGAGGTGTCCCCGATGTAGGTGGAGAAGGCCCGTAGCAAGGTCGAATCCTTCAGGGTGAAATTGCCGATGAACTCCGTGTAGGCGGCTCCGTTGATCGAATAGAACGTCTTGGAGCCCACGATGGATGCGGTGAGTTTGATGGAGAGGGGTTCCGAAAGGGGTTGCGGGGCGGGAGACACCGTCGGAGGCGGGAATTCGACCTTGAGCTTGGCGCCGGAGGTGAAGGTCGCGCCGGCGCTGTTGCTCACCTTGCAGCTGAAGGTGGCGCCGCTGTCGGTCTTCCTGGTGACGAGGATGATGTAGGTTGAATCGGTCTGTCCGGCGATGGGCTGGTCGTTGCGCATCCATTGGTAGGTCATGGGCAGCTTGCTGGAGGCCGAGACGCGGAAGACGGCGGCGTCCGTCAGCTTCACGGCGGTGTCCTTGGGTTGGGCGACGATGGCGGGGCCGGTGGCGAAGACCCATCCGGAATTACCGCCCGCATCCGCGCTCTGAAAGGCGAAACCCTGGACGGCCGGGGCGCGGGCGTTGCCGAGGGAGGCGAAGCGGGCCAGCAAGGTGTCCGCTCCGGAAACGGTGATGGACCATCCCTTGGGCGCGGAACCCAGGCCGAGCAAGGTATCCTTGGAGGTTCCTTCGAGGCGGGCGGTATGGCCTACGGTAATGGCGCGGCCGTCCAGATTGCGCAAGGTGGCGGGCTGCCCGTTCTTGACGTTGAGGTCCCCGATCACGGAAAGATCGAGACCGTTGAAGTCGAAGGTCCCCTGGATCTGGTTCAGGTTGGCGACGGAAAGGGCGCGGCCTTCGAGGCGCAGGAGGCCGGGGCCGTCGTGGCGGATCGTTGCCAGGGTCGTCCCGGCGTCGGGTCCGATGAGGGCGCTTCCGCGCGGGGACGGGAATCGGATATGGCCGGTTCCCGTGTACGGGTAGGAGCCGCCCGTGAAATCGGCTTTGCCCAGCACCGTGAGGACCTGGGCCCCCAGGTTGAGGTTGCCCTTGTATCCCGGAGCCACGGTGACGGATTTGACGGCGACGTTGCGGTCGAGGGCGCATCCCCTGGGGAAGGCTTCGGAGAAGAGGACGTGGGTGGAGCTGTCCGGGACCACGCCCGTGCTCCAGTTCCTGGCGGTGGACCAGAGGGTATCGCCTTCCGGGCCCGATCCTGAACCCAGAGGCTGCCAGACCGCGGTGGTTTCCCAGGAAAGGTCGTCCAGATCCACGTAGCCGCTGCCGCCCTCGTCGCGCAATACGATCCGGGTCATCGGACCCGAACCGCCCATGGCGATGGCCGGCATGGCGAGGCGCTCCGAGCCGCGCAGGGAATCCTCGGAAATGTACAAGGCGAACCTGTTGGTGCCCGCGGAGTTGTCCAGGACCATGCGCATGTAATGCCAGACGCCTTGGGCCCAGGTCTCTTTCGAAGCGGTCCCGAAAACGCCCGAGCCCTGCGCGGACAGGGTCCCGGAATGTTCCAGGCAGGCCAGGCCGCGATTGGCGAGGCGCGCGCTGCCGGAGGCCCCGGAAACCCCCAGGCAGAAATGCACGCTGTCCCCGAGGGCGCGCCATTTCCAGCGCACGTCGAGGATGCCCGCGATGGAAGGGAAGGAACGGTATACGGTCGTGTTCGTGGAGGTGAGGGCGTGCAGCCATTTGCCTCCCGCACCGGCCTGCGCCTTGAAATTGTCAGGGACTTCGAAGACCGGTTCGGTCGCCTGCAGCCATCCGTCCGCGCCGACTATGGTCTTATCGGCCGCGTAGGCGGAGGATTCGAAATCGACGGTCTGCGCGGACGCGCTTCCCGTGGACAATCCAAACAGTCCGGCCGCGAGAATCAGCGCCCAGGCTTTCAATCGCCGCATTCCAGTCCTTCCCTTTCCGACCATCCCCACCAGGACGGGATCAAATGCATTCCCAATATCGATTCTCCCATTGCCGGCACGCCAGGCGCAATCAAAGGTCCTCCGGCATCCCGCCGAAAACGCCCGGGAAGTCCATCCCCAGCGCGCCTGAACGCGAATAATCCGCTTGCGCGGGGACAGGTCTCCAATCGCACCGTGTAAAACGGGGAATCCGGATGGAATCGTTCCGTTATCGAAGATACGGATTTCCCGGATCCGCGCCCGGGGAGCTTGCGGGTTATGGGGCCGTCAAAGGGCCAGTCCGGCCCCGGACGGGAGATTCGCCGGAACGGCAATCCCAGATTGCGACCTTGCCGGATCGAAGCGTTGCCGAAGCGTTTCGTTCCCGTAATCAAAGGGCCGTAACCGTATCTGCCTCAACCGGAGGGACCCGATCGGGGAACAGGCGGGACGCGGAAGGAACGGGAAGGTCCGGGCTGTCCGTGCGCTTGGCGAGCCATTCCTGGGCGTTGACCGGCGCCTCGCCCGGAGGCGCGGAGGCCCTTACGTAGCTGCCGTCGGCGCGCATCAGGCGGGATTTCGCGGTATCGCACAAGTACACGGCGAGGATGTCCTCCAGCCGGCGGATGAAGGCCGGATCCTTGATGGGGATGGCCACTTCCACGCGTTCCCGCAGGTTGCGTTCCATCCAGTCCCCGCTGCCGACGAATACCGCCGGATTCCCCCCGTTCTCGAAATGGTAGATGCGGCTGTGTTCCAGGAACCGGCCCACCACGCTTTTCACCTGGACGTTCTCGGAAAGCCCTTTCACCCCCGGACGCAAGGCGCACGTGCCGCGGACGATGAGTCGCACCGGGACTCCCGCCTGGGAGGCCTCGTAGAGCGTCTCGATGACCTCCTTGTCGAACAAGGCGTTCATCTTGGCCGTGATCCCGGAAGGCCGGCCGGCGCGGGCCGCTTCGGTTTCCGCGCGGATGCGGCGCAGGGTCTCGCTCAGGAAGTTCACCGGCCCCACCTGCAGGGTCTTGAAATCCGGGCTGCGGGATTGCGAGGTGAGGAAGTTGAACACCTCGGAGACGCCTCCGGTGATTTCCGGATCGCTGGTGAGGAAGCTGATGTCCGTATAGCTGCGGGCGGTATCGGGATTGTAGTTGCCCGTGCCCACGTGGGCATAGGGGACGAAGCCGCTCTCTTCCTTGCGGATGGCCAGGGACAGCTTGCAATGGGTCTTGAGGCCCACGAGGCCGTAGACCACGGTGCCGCCCTTTTCCTCGAGCTGGCGCGCCCAGCTGATGTTGGACTTCTCGTCGAAGCGGGCCTTGAGCTCCACCACCGCGATCACTTCCTTGCCCAACTCCGCCGCTTCCAACAATGCGTACATGATCGGTGACTCCGCGTTGGTGCGGTAGAGGGTCTGCTTGATCACCTGGACCTTGGGATCCTCCGCGGCGCTCTGGATGAAGCGCACCACGGGATCGTAGGAGTCGAAAGGATGGTGCAGGAGGATGTCCCGATGGCGGATCTCCTGGAATAGATCCTCGGGATCGCGGAAATGCGAGGTGGAGCCGGGATGGATGGGCGGGAACTTCAGGTTGGGCAGCGGGACCATGTTGTACAGGCTGGCCAGGCGGTTGAGGTTCACGGGGCCGTCCACGCGGAACACCTGGGTGGCGTCGATGTCGAAGGTCTTCGCGAGCGCGTCCACGATGCGCTTCGACGCGTTCTTGTCGATCTCAAGCCGTACCACGTCCCCGCGGCGCCGGTTGTGCACCACGGCCTCCACGGCGTCGATGAGGCTGCTGCCTTCCTCTTCCTCGAGGTAAAGATTGCTGTTGCGCGTGGCCCGGAAGGGCGCGCTGCTCTTGATGGCGTAGCCCTTGAACAGTTCCGTGATGTAATGCTGCACCACGTCATGGATGAAGATGAAGCAGTAGCCCTTCTCCTTGTTGGGCACGCTCACCAGGCGCGGCAGGCTGCGGGGGATGGAGACCACGCCCAGGCCGTCCCGGCGCTTGTCCTCGCGGAGCAGGGCCAGCAGGCCCAGGGACTTGTTCAGCACCCAGGGGAAGGGATGCGCCGGATCGACCTTGATGGGCGTGAGCAGCGGATAGATTTCCTTGCGGAAGAAGGCGTGCACGTGCTTCTCTTCGTCCTTGCCCAGGGACGCCATGGTCTTGATATGGACGTTGTTGTCGCGCAGGCGCGGGAGCAGGTCCTCGTTCCAGCATTTGTACTGCAGCTTGACGGTGCGCTGGCAATGCTTGAGGATGGCGTCGAGCTTGACGGAAGCGTCCAGGCCGGCGATGCCGTCCACCAGGAGGCCGGATTCCACCTTCTGCAGCAGCGCGGAGACGCGCACCTCGAAGAACTCGTCCAGGTTGTTGGCGACTATGGCCAGGAAGCGGATGCGTTCGAGCAGGGGATTGGACGGGTCCAGGGCCTCTTCCAGCACGCGCTGGTTGAACTCGAGCCAGGAATACTCGCGGTCGATGAAGGCGTCCTTGCCCGCGTATTCGGGGCCGGGCTGGGGCGAGGGCTGCGGGAAGGGTTGGGGGACGGTCTGCGGCTGCGAAGCGGGCTGGGAGTTCATGGCGGGATTCTCAGGCGGCGGGGTTAATGGGTGGTGTATTATCCGGGGACTCGGGCGTCGCGTATCATGCGGCGGGAACGGCTCCGTCGACGGGCAGGTTCAGATGCCCGTGCCGGCTCCAGAAGTAGGCGGCGCCTTCCCGCAGGCCGGCTTCGCTGATGGCCAGGCGGTGGATGCCGAAGGCGCGCATGCTGGCGGAAAGCACCACCACGGCCGGCATGATGATACGCGCGCGCTCCAAGGTGATGTCGAACAGGCTCTGGATGTTCTGGGCCGATTTGCCGAGGGAGATCTCGGCGATGTCCTCCAGGCTGCCGACGGTGATTTCCGGAATCAGTTTGACGAACGGCCCCCCGCGCACACCCTCCACCATGCGGGCTATGGCGCGGATGTTGCCGGAGCTCCCGAAGGCGCGCTGGCAAAGGGGCGGCGCATCCCCCTTGAACCGGGTCTTGAATTCGCTTTCCGCCAGCTCCTGGATCTGCTCCAAGGCTTCCCGGGAAAAGGCCTTGCCCTTGAGGAATCGTTGGCTCAGGCGGATGGCGCCCAGATCGTAGCTGTGCCCGAACAGGTAATCGTACCCGCGGCTCCAGCTGATTTCCGCGCTTCCGCCTCCGATGTCGATGGTATTGATGACTTCCTGGGGGCCTATGCCGGACTTGCTCGCGATGCCCATGTGGATGAGGAAGGATTCCTCCTCGCCCGAAAGGAGCCGCAGAACGAAGCCGGTCTTCTGTTGCAGCCTGCGCGCGAAGGCGTCCCGGTTCTTGGCGGAGCGCACGGCGGAGGTGGCCATCACGAAGGTGAAGTGCACCTTTTCGCCGTTCACGGAAACCGGGAGTCCCTGGATGAAGGCGGCGACCTTGTCCTGGGAAGATTCGGAGATGGACCCGGCGGACCCGGAGGAGAAGACCTCTTCGCCCAGGGAGAAGGACAGCTTGGCCTTGTCGGCCACCTTATGGTCCTGGTTCTGCACATCATAGACCGAGGCCTTGATGGAGTTGCTGCCTATGTCCACGATGCGGATCAACATGCTTCCATTGTAACAAATTCCGCGGTCCCCGGGCCGGGCCTCAGCCCAGGGCCGCGAGCTGATCCTGGGTGAGCAGCCAGGAGAGGACGCCCTTACCCTTGGCCAGGGTTTCCGCCTCGACCAGGCAGGCGCCGCCTTTATCCAATTCGATGGCCGCGCGTTTGTCCCCGGCCACGAGCAGGGACAGGAATTCCCCCAGCCAGGGTTGATGGCTTACCAGGGCGATGGAGCGCGGGAGCTTAGCGCGCGCCAGCCTGGCCAGGGCCCTTTCCGGCGGGACGGCATGATGGAGATCCGGAGCCGCCACCATGGCCTTGGTTCCCATCCCCAATCCTTGCGCCAGCAGTTCCGCGGTCTGCCGCGTGCGTTCGGCGGGACTGGTCAGGATCCGGACCGGTCTGGTTTCCAGGGATAGCAGACCCTTGGCCGCCTTGGCGAAGAGCTTGGCGCCCTTGGGGGTGAGCGGCCGCAAATCGTCGTCGGGCCAGGTTCCGGGATCGGCCTTTCCCGCGCGGCCATGACGGACCAGGAGGATTTTCATGCGGTTAATATACGCTTCACGGGAACCGGGCGGAACCGATCCCGGTCTTTTCCGCGGCGGACCGGACGACGGCGAATCGTCCCGCAATCCCATTGAAAACGGTTTGCAATATCGGCGGCCTAAGTTATCCCTCGGCGGCCGGAATCCGGCCGGACCGGCGGTAATCCCGCTTCCCGGCCCCCGGCCTTCGCCGGTACGGCTTTGAAACCGGGGTGAAATGCGATTGAAACAGGGATTCGCTCCTATTGAAGGACGGGTCCGAAACAGGATACAGGAGAGTCGATGAAAAGGATTTTGATGTTGCCCGCTTTGCTATTGTGCCTGGGGGCGCCCCGATGCGAGGAGAGGGATTCCGCCGATGCGGCGCGGGCCCGGACCGCGGAAGAGACCCTGGTGAACATGAAGGGGCAGGTGGAAGGCCTCAATGAGAGCTACCTGGAAACCAAGTCCACCGTTGAAAAGCTCGCCAAACTCAAAGTGGGCGGTTATGTCCAGGCCCAATGGCAATATGCCGACAGCATGAACCAGGCTTCGGTGAACGGGGGCAATTTCCCCGCCACCTCCCAGGAACGCCTGATGATCCGCCGGGCCCGCCTCAAGACCACCTGGCAGGGAACCGCCAGCCGCTATGTCCTGGAGATCGATGCCCTTCCCACCGGCGTCGTCATCAAGGATGTCAATGCCCAAATCACCGAACCCTGGCTCAAGGCGTTCAGCCTCACCGCCGGCGTCATGGATCGCCCCTTCGGCTTCGAAGTGGGCTACAGCTCCAGCGCCATCGAATTGCCCGAGCGCACCCGGGGCAGCCAGATCCTGATGCCGGGCGAGAAGGATCTGGGAGCCGAGATCGAATTCGCGGGAACCGAAGCGATGGGTTTCCTGGAGCACCTCAATCTCAAGGCCGGCGCCTTTACGGGCCTCGGCTCGGGCCTGGCCGAGAACGACAATGAGAAGGATTATATCGGCCGCCTCGGCTTCACCCTCCCTTTCTATGACATCAACCTGGCCGTCGATGGAGGCGTCTCCGGCTACCTCGGTAAGGTCACCAACTCCACCGGCAAGGTGGCGGAGGTCGGATCGGTCGGCGACACCCTGACCTGGGTGAACCAGGCCGGCCGCAAGGCGCTCGATACCTATGACCGCAACCTCATGGGCGTGGACGCCCAGGTCTATTACGACATTCCCGTCATCGGAGGCATCTCCCTGCGCGGCGAATACTGGTGGGGCGGATGGGTGAGCGCCAACGGCAATAACGGGCTCTATACCCTGGGCGATACCAACGGCGTCTACCTCCGCAAGGTGGCGTCTTGGTACGTCATGGCCGTCCAGAACGTCGGCGTCAGGAACCAGCTCGCCGTCCGCTATGACGTGTTCGACCCGAATACGGATGCCGAAGGCGGGGACATCGGCAGGTTCAAGGGCTCCAAGCTGAATACCAACGATGCGGCGCTCTCGACCCTTTCTCTGGGCTGGAACCATTTCTGGGACGAGGCCGTGCGCTTCACCCTCAACTACGATTTCAACATGAACGAGAAGACGAATGCGGCCGCCGCGGGATCCAATGCCGCGAACTCGGCGGTATTCAAGAAATGGTCCGACGACTTCGACAACAACCAGGTGACCATACGCATGCAGGTGAAATTCTGAAAATGGAGAAGATGAAAATGAAGAAATCGATACTGGCGGGGGCCGCCTTCGGCATCGCCTCGATGGCCAGCATGGCCTTTTCCGCCCAGACCATCACGGTCAAGGGCTCCGACACCATGGTCATTCTGGCCCAGCGCTGGGCCGAGAAGTACATGGCCACGCATCCGGACGTCAGCGTCCAGGTCACCGGCGGCGGATCCGGCACGGGTATCTCCGCCCTGATCAACGGAACCACGGACATCTGCGACGCGTCCCGCAAGATGAAGGCGGCCGAGCGCGAGAAGCTGAAGCAGCGTTTCAATTCCCTGGGAGTGGAAGTGCCTTCCGCCCGGGACGGCCTTGCCGTGTACCTGAACGAAGCCAGCCCGGTCTCGGAGCTGAGCCTGGATCAGGTCAAGGACATCTACACCGGGAAGATCTCGAACTGGAAGGCCGTGGGCGGCCCGGACGCGAAAATCGTGCTCTACGGGCGCGAGAACAATTCCGGCACCTACGTGTACTTCCGCGACAATGTCCTGAAGGGATCGGATTTCGCCCCTTCCATGCAGTCCCTGCCCGGCACCGCCGCGGTGGTGAACGCGGTCTCCAAGGACAAGCTGGGCATCGGTTTCGGCGGAGCCGCCTACGCCAAGGGCCTCAAGTTCGCGAAGATCAAGAAGGACGCGGGCTCACCGGCGTATGAGCCCACCGCGGAGACGGTCAAGAACGGCACCTATCCCATCACCCGGTACCTCTACATGTACCTGAAGAGCCGCCCGACCGGCGCGCTCAAGGACTACATCGATTGGACCCTGAGCCCCGAAGGCCAGTCCGTGGTCACCGAAGTGGGATATTTCCCCGTAAAATAAAGTACCGAAGCCCCAGGATCCCCTGGGGCGAAAGGATTCCAGATGTCCGCCAATCGAAAAATCCTGACCATGAAGAAGCCTTTGCGGCCCGGCGAAATCCTCATCGAGCGATCGATCCAGGGTGTCGCCTTCATCTCGCTCCTGTTCATCGCCCTCATCTTCGTTTTCATCTTCCGCGAAGCCATTCCCCTGTTCTCCGGCCATGTGGAAGCGGCAAAGTCCCAAGCCCAGGTGGAAGAGGCGGAAACCTATGGCGTCGATCCCGGCACGACCTTGGTCGAAGAGGCCCCGGAACTGGAGCAGAAGCAAGAGGATTTCCAATCGAAGACGCTCATCGGAACAAGCTGGCAGCCCGTCTCCCTGGATCCCCGATACGGCATAGTCCCCCTGCTTATCGGCAGCCTGAAGGTCACCTTGATCGCCCTGTTGCTGGCTGCGCCCATCGGTATCTTCGCGGCTTTGTACACGTCCAATTTCGCGCCTAAATGGGCCAAGGAGACCATGAAGCCGATCATCGAGATCCTGGCGGGTTTCCCATCGGTGGTCATCGGATTCTTCGCCCTGGTCGTCATGGCCACCCTGTTGCAGAACCTGTTCGGGTTCCATTACCGGCTGAACGCCTTCGTAGGCGGAGTGGCCATGGCCCTGGCGGTGATCCCCATCATCTATACCGTTTCCGAAGACGCCCTGAACGCGGTTCCCAAGGTGATGACGGAAGCCAGCCTGGCCTTGGGCGCCACCCAATGGGAAACCGCCCTGTTCGTGATCCTGCCTTCCGCGACACCGGGGATTTTCGCAGCGATGATACTGGGATTCGGCCGTGCCTTCGGCGAAACCATGATCGTCCTGATGGCTACCGGGAATGCCGCCCTGCTTTCCCCTTCCCTGGTGGATCCGGTGCGCACCCTTTCCGCCACCATCGGCGCGGAGATGGCCGAGGTCGTCTTCGGGGATACCCACTACCGCGTCCTGTTCTTCGTGGGGGCCCTGCTCTTCATCATCTCCTTCGGCCTCAATGCCGTCGCCGAGTTCTTCGTCCGCAACCGCCTCATGAAGAAATTCAAGGGAATCTGACGTGACCCCGGCCAAGAACGTAATCGGAAAAGCCGTGATCACCTTCACCGCCGCGTGCGCGTTCACCGCCGTCGCGGCCTTGATCTGGATCATGGGAACCATAGTCTGGGGCGGCTCCCGGCACCTTACCTGGGCCTTCCTGACCCAGGCCCCCTCGGGAGGGATGACCGAAGGCGGCATCTTCCCGGCCATCGTGGGGACCTTCATGCTGGTGGTGATCATGTCCCTGGTGGGCGTGCCCGTCGGGACCATCACCGCCATCTACCTGAGCGAATACACTTCGCGCGGATCCAGGATCGCCAAATTCATCCGCTTCGCGGTGAACACCCTGGCCGGGATCCCCGCCATCGTCTTCGGGCTTTTCGGCCTGGGCTTCTTCGTGCAGTTCACCGGCAAGGGCCTGGACCGCCTGTTCAGCGAACCGGGAACCCTGCATTGGGCCCAACCCAATATCCTATGGGCGAGCCTGACCATGGCCTTGCTGACCTTGCCCGTCGTGATCGTTTCCGTGGAAGAGGCCATCAAGACCGTGCCCCGGGACCTCCGAGAGGCTTCCCTGGCGCTTGGAGTGACCAAGTGGCAGACCATCTGGCGCGTGGTGCTCCCCAATTCCGTAGGCGGCATCCTGACCGGGGCCATCCTGGCCGTCAGCCGCGGCGCGGGCGAGGTGGCCCCGATCCTGTTCACGGGTGCGGCCTATTTCCTGCCCCACCTTCCCAAGGGCTTCACGGATCAGTTCATGGAGCTGGGCTACCATGTATACATCATGACCACCCAGTCCACGGACGTGGAAAAGACCCTGGGCATCCAATACGCGACCACCTTGGTCCTGTTGTTATTGACCTTTCTTCTCAACTTTTCAGCAATATTTATGCGATATCGGCTACGCAAGCGCCGTATATCCGCATGATTCACGAAAGTG
>JAQBPO010000036.1 GCA_028287465.1 Fibrobacterota bacterium | reverse complement strand
ATGCGGGAAGCCTTGCAGGGGTTCCGGACCGGTCAATACCGGATGCTCGTCACTACGGGAGGTCCCTTGCCCCAGGGAATGGCTTATTCGTCGTATGGGACCTATGCGCAATTGGCCGCGCATACCCTGCTGGATTTCGGCCTGGGCAAGGATTCCCTGGTGGCGGTGCCGTCACCGGACGTGGGACGGGATCGCACCCATCAGGAGGGGGTATCCTTCAAGGAATGGTTGCGGGCGACCGGAACGCCGTGCCGTTCCATCGACCTGGTCTCCTTTTCCTCCCATGCGCGGCGCTCCCGTCTGCTCTACCGGATGGCCTTGGGCCGCCAGGTGGAGGTGGGTGTTTATGCGCCCCGGGACCTGGGATATGATCCGGCCGCCTGGTGGAGAACGAGTAATGGCTTCCGCCGGGTCACGGATGAGGTGATCGCTTATCTCTATGCGAAGCTTATTTTCCGGGGTTAGCGCCGGTATGGCGCCCGCCGGGCCCTGCCCAAGACGAGAATCGAACTCGTACGGCCTTACGGCCAAAGGATTTTAAGTCCTCAGCGTCTACCAGTTCCGCCACTCGGGCCGGCTCAGCGGGCCTTCCAGGCCCATCCTGTCCCGCGGGTAAAGCCGGGGACCAGGGCGGAAAGGTAGCTTTACCTGAGGGGTTTTGCGTGGGCAGGGGAGCCGCATATAGGTCTTTACAGGAGGGCGCGGCCTTTTTATTTCACCTTAAGAGCCCGGGTCCGGGCGGCAGGGGTTGATGGGCATGGCGGGTAAATCGGCGGAGCATACCACGGTAATGGTGGTGGATGATGATGAATCGATCGTCAATCTGGTTTCGGGCATCCTGGAATCCGCCGGTTACAAGGTACTGAAGGCCAAGCACAGCGACGAGGCCCTGGACATCAGTTCCGTTTTCAAGGACGAAATCGATATCTTGGTGACGGATGTGAAGATGGATCCGTTCATGACCGGCTTCCAATTGGCGCAATGCCTGCGCCTGATGCGGGTGGAAATCAAGGTGCTTTACATCTCCGGTTACGTGGAGGATGAGATGGTGCGCTGGGAAGTGGAGAGCTCGGTGGCGGGTTTTCTGCAGAAGCCGTTCAATCCGCAGACTTTGTTGGAAAGAATCCAGACTCAATTGGCGCTCTAGCGCGGACCGGCCCGTTCCCCGGGCCTATCTTGGTCGGCTGCGGTTTGCCCGCGGGCCGCGAATCACATAGTTTAAATGATAGGGGACGACGCACTCCCGGCATCGGCTCTCACCTTGTTGCCGGGTGTACGTTGAGAATGCGCAAAGGCACCTGAGTTTCGCCACGGGTGCCGGGCAGGCCTCCTATAAAGGGGCCAAGCGGAACCGCAAATCCGCTTCTGCGCATGGGCAGGACCAGGGTCGCTCGGCCCTGCCCTCCCGTCCTTGCACAAAAAAATTGCGGTCCCAGAGTTTAGACATCTGATTTTTTTGCCCTGCGGGAAACCCCGATCGCGGCCCATCTGCGGCATTGTCCTCGTCGGTCTGCGTAGCCGTAACCGCTCGCGAGCGCTCGCTCCCGGCTCACAGCCCGCGAAAAGCCCAGCAAGGGCTTTGAGCCACCCAGTCGATATCTACAACTGTGGGCTGTTCGCGGTACCAATGTACCGCTCCTCGGACGGCTTTGCATATGGGCCACGCATACTTTAACGCGAGGAGCGTGGAGTTTGCCTTGCAAACTCCTTAGCGAGGAGCCACTATCGGGGTTTTGCGAGGACGGGAGGACCTCACTCCGGTTGCTGCGAGTCGGGGATCTTGAGGCCGATGGACGGTGGGTCTAAGATTTGGAGCGGGACGAGACTGCAGAGGGGGATGCGACTTCAGAGAGAGATGAGGCCGCGGAGGGGGATGAGACCGCTGAGGTCGATAAGATTAAGAGACTATGCTATGGAATACGCGCGCTGCGCGCGACGTGATTAAGAGGGATTGCGGAGTGGGGAGTCTGCGGAGTGCGCGCGCTTTGCGCGGCTGGGGTTTTGAAGAGGTGGAGAGGAAGGGAGAGAGGGAGTTAGGAGAGGTAGAGGTTTAGGAGGGCGGTGGTGGTTTGGTCCCAGGTGTATTGGGAGGCGCGGGCGCGGCCGTGGGTGATGGCGGCGGCGCGGGCGTCGGGGAAGAAGAGGAGTTTGTTGATGGCCTCGGACCAGGGGATGGGGTCGGTGGGGGAGAGTTGGCCGGGGGGGTAGCCCAGGAGGGACTTGAGGGGTTCGATGTCGGAGGCGAGGACGGGGCAGCCGAGGCGCATGGCTTCGAGGACGGGGATGCCGAAGCCTTCGCGGGTGCTGGGGAAGAGAAGGCAGAGGGCCTTTTGGTAGCAGGCCTTGAGCTTGGCGTCGGTGGGATTCTCGAGGATGGAGATCCAGGGGGGGAGGATGCCGTTTTCGAAGCCCGGAGTCCCACGGACCGGGGCCAGGCAGGCCTCGATGTTCTGGCGGTTGCCGATGATGACCCAGTTGAGGTGGACGAATTTGGCGCGGAGCCTGGAGATGGCGGCATAGGCGAGGGGTAGGTTCTTGGTGGGGGCGTCCCCGATGGAGAGGACGAAGTTCTCCATGTGCCAGGATTCGGGCTCGATGGAATCGAAGTGATCGCCGCCGAGGGGGACCACGGTGATGCGGTGGGCGTCGACCCGGCCGAGGAGCATGGTGTCGACCTTGATCTGCTCGGCATCGACGACGATGCGGCGGAGGCGGGGCAGGCGCTTTTTCTGGAGGCGGATGCGGATGGTGTTGCGGTAGAACTTGTCGAGGTTGCCGCCGTCTTCGGCGAACATATGCCAGTCGTGGAGGGTTGCGAGGCCGCGGAAGGCGTACAGCATGGGGAAGGAGACTTCCTGGAGCGGGCCGAGGGTGACGAAGTTGTGGAAGATACGGACCCGATTGCGGAGGAGGAGGATGGGGAGGACGACCTGGTCCCAGAGCCAGGGCCGTTGCCAAGGGGGCGCGGTGAGGAGGACGGGAATGCCGGGCACGGGGTTCTCGCGATTCGCGCGGACCAGGCTGGATACCTTGTACCGGGGGCGCTTTTTCTGCGCTTCGATACGGGCGGCGTCGGCGATGCGGTGGGCGATCTCGTGGGTATAGCGCCCGATGCCCTTTCGGGCATAGCCGCATTGCAGGGGACGAAGGTCCAGGACCACGGACTTGGGGCGGCGCCATAGGCCTATGAGGGCGGATATTGGGTTATTCACGGGACCGGCCTGGAAAGTTGCCTAAAGAATAGCCAAAAAAGCCAAAACTACGGGAGCGGGATGGCAATTAGGGCGGGATTTTGTTTAAATTACTCGGGCCGGGCCTGGGGAAGCCATTCCCGCAAGGTCCTAGAGCACACCCATAAATAGAATGAATCACCATGATTAAGGTCGCCGCCGTCGAGGCCGATTCGGACGCCGAACGCGCGGGCATCCTTCCGGGAGACAAGATCCTCAAGATCAATGAGGAGGAAATCCGCGATCGCCTGGATTTCGAGTTCTACCGGAGCGGGGATTTCCTGGAAATGGAAATCATGCGCGGCGACAACGTGATGCAGGTCGCGGTCGAACGCGATGAGGGCCAGGTCCTGGGCATCGAGCCCGAGGTGATGAAGATCCACCTCTGCAAGAACAACTGCGTATTCTGCTTCGTGCACCAGACCCCCAAGGGCATGCGCAAGTCCCTGTACGTCAAGGACGAGGACTACCGCTATTCCTTCCTGGACGGCCATTTCACCACGCTTTCCAACATGAAGGAAAGCGATTGGCAGCGCATCCTCGAGCAGAAGCTTTCCCCCATCTACGTCTCCGTGCATTGCACCGAGCCGGAGATGCGCGCCAAGCTGCTCAAGAACGACAAGCTCGAGCCCGTGCTGGAGCGGCTTGAATGGATGCGCGAGCATAAGATCGCCTTCCATACCCAGATGGTCATCATCCCGGGGTGGAACGACAAGGATTACCTGGAGCGGTCCTTGGTCGACCTTCGCCGCTTCTATCCCGATCTGCTCTCCATCTCGGTAGTGCCCATCGGCCTCACCAGCCATCGGAAGAACCTGCCCGACCTGCGCCTGTGCACGCGCGAGGACGCCCTGGACATCCTGGAGCGCGTCGAGCGCCATGGCCGCGAGGTGCTGGCCGAAACGGGGGAGATGTACATCTTCCCTTCGGACGAGATCTACATCCTGGCCGGCGTGGAAGTGCCTCCCGCCGAATTCTACGGGGACTTCAGCCAGTACGAGAACGGGGTCGGCACCATCCGCACCTTGAAGGACGATTTCGCGCGCGAACTGCCCTACCTCCCCAAGGCGAAACCCGGTTGGGACATCACCGTGCTCACCGCGCCCTTGGCGGAAGGGTCCCAGCGGGGCATCCTGGAAACCCTGCGCAAGGAAAAGGGCCTGGACTCCGAGTTGATCGTCTGCGAGAACCTGACCTTCGGGGCCACGGTCACCGTCACGGGCCTGCTTTGCGGCAAGGACTTCGCGGCCGCGCTCGAGCGCAGCACGGGCAAGGGACCGGTGCTCATCCCGCCCAACAGCCTCAACAAGGAAAACCTCTTCTTGGACGATATGAGTCCCAAGGATTTGGAAGCGCGCTTCGGCCGGAAGGTCATGGCGCCCAACAGCTTCCGGGAATATTTCCCCCTGTGACCCTCCGCGCGACCCTGATCCCGGGCTACGGCCGCGCCTGCAGCTTCCTGTTTTCGATCTTCCTCCTTTTCGCCTTCCCTTCCGCTCCGTCCGCCCGCGGGGCGGCTGCCGGTAAGGATACGGTCCAGGAGCCGCACCGCATACCCGAGGACACCGGTCCCGTATTCCGCGAGGTGCGTTCCGTCCCTTATCCCAACGGCGCCCTGTACATGAACCGCGGCATCTCCGGCGCCTTCATGGGCGGCAAGCATCGCAACTTCGGGGAAAGCCAGAGCCTCTATCAATGGCAGGGTGAACTCGGGTACTTCTACACCCCTTACTTTTCCGGCGGGGCCGGATTCAAGATCACCGCGGGCGAACCTTCGGATTCGGCCCAGAAAATCTTCAACAGGTACTTCCTCAACATGCGCCTGCACCACGCCTGGAGCGATGCCGCCATGTACGTGGGCGCTCAATTGGGCATGGGGAACCTGAACATCCTAACCGGTTCTCCCAAGGACACCCAGATCAAGACCCCGATCAAGAACACCAAACCCACCTTGGGCCTGGATCTGGGCGGGGGCTGGAAATGCACCAGGTACCTGGGCTTGACCTTGGGATCGAACCTGGAATACTCCCTCGTGGACGAGGAGGGCGTAGGAACCACCAATGCCCTGAATCTCCACATCAATCCGGGCGTTTCCCTGGATATCCTGGCTTTTACCGATACCCTGCGCGAGCTGGTTCCGGCCATGTACGTCTACGTGGAATACCAGCGCGGCCTCCTGATTTTCGAAAAAGGCGACAATAAACAGGACCAGGCCACGGTCCTGGGTGTCGGCTTGGCCTTCTAAAAAAGACGGATTCGGGCGGCGCGGGCCAGCCTTACCTAACAGCGAGCCTTGCTGGCTCGCCTTAAAACCGTTCGCAGCCGCCTCGCGACGGTCTTACGGGACTCTCCGGATGCCCCCTCCGCCTTGCCGAAAACCCCGGTTTTTCATAGCTTTACCCCTCCCTGGAGAGAATGGCCCCAAGCCGGCTCCAGGTCTAACATCAACCTGCTCCGGACACCTAGCCGGGGCCCGCGGCTCGCAAGACGAGCCGTTGACCAAAGGAAGGCAATTTGGCTAAGCCCTATGAAACCGTCATTGTCGTGGACGCGATGATCCCCGACGAATCCATCACATCGGAACTCGATGCGATCGGAAAGCTCATCGAAACCCAGGGAAAGATGGTCAAGCTCGACCGTTGGGGCAAGCGCAAGCTCGCCTATCCCATCCGCAAGCGCACCCATGGCGAATACGCCGTGTTCTATTATGAGTCCGATTCGGGCGGCCTGTCCGCCGAGCTGGACAAGCGCCTCCGCATCAACGAGAACATCCTGCGCTGGCTCACCGTTGCCGACAATCCCATCGGCGTGCCGGCCGACAAAATCGAAGGCGAACTCGCACCCGTCGCCGAAGTGGCCCCCCCGGGCTCCAGAAGAGGAGATGACTAATGGCCGAGCGTAGAGAAAAAGACGGCAAGACCAAACGGAAGAAGATCTGTTACTTCACCGAGAACAAGATCAAGTTCATCGATTACAAGGACGAGAAGCTTCTGCGCAAGTTCGTGAACGAGCGCGGCAAGATCGTGTCCCGGAAGATCTCCGGCACCTCGGCCGTATACCAGCGCGAACTCGCCATCGCCATCAAGCGTGCGCGTCACCTCGCCCTCCTGCCCTTCGTGGCAGAGAACATGCGCTAAGGGCAGGGAAGGAATAAAATGGAAATCATCCTTAAAGAAGACGTCCAGAACCTCGGCCGGGCCCTCGAGCTCGTCAAGGTCAAGACCGGCTACGCTCACAACTATCTGTTTCCCCGCAACCTCGCCGTGCTCGCCACGGTGACGGCCAAGAAGGCATTGGCCGCCGAGCGCGCCAAGGCCGAGGAAATGTATCGTCAGGAGAAGCTGGTCTGGCAGGCCAAGGGCGAGAAGATGAAGGAAGTGTCGCTCACCATCGCAGCCAAGGTATCCGAAGGCGAAAAACTGTACGGTTCCGTGCAGGCCTCGGACATTTCGGCCAAGCTGAAGGAAGCCGGCCACGACATCGACAAGCGCCACGTGCTGCTCGCCGAGCCCATCAAAACCCTCGGCATGTTCACGATCAAGATCCAGCTCCACAAGGAAGTCGAGACCAAGATCAAGCTTTGGATCATCTCGGATGAGTCCAAGTAGGATCGACGAGGCCGGTTCCGGCTCCGCCGGAACCGTAAGCAACGCCCCCGAGGGCGTTGCCATTGTCGTCCTGGGCGCCAAAGGCCGCATGGGCCAGATGGTTCTCCAGGCCTGCAGCCAAAAGCTGGCCGCGCAGAAGTCGAAGGGCGCCAGCCCTTCCCTTCGCGTGATCGGCGCGGTCGAGTCTTCCTCCAGCCCCAATCTCGGTCATCCGACCGGGGTGCCGGGCATCGACGTAACCATCACCTCGGACCTTGCGGCCTTGCTCAAGCCCGGGGTGGTGGTCATCGACTTCACCTCTCCCGAGGCCTCCATGGCCACCCTGGAAGCGGTCAAGAAGTCAGGCGCGGCACACGTGCTCTGCACCACCGGCCTCAGCGCCTCCCAAAAGCAAACCGTTTCCGAAGCGGCCAAGACCGTTCCCATCGTCATGGCCCCGAATATGAGCATGGGCGTCACCCTGCTTACCCGGGTCACCGAAATGGTCGCCAAGATCCTGGGCGAGGATTTCGACGTTGAAATCGTCGAGGCCCATCACAACCAGAAAAAGGACAGTCCCAGCGGCACCGCCCTGGGTCTGGCCGAAGCCGTGGCCCGCGGGCACGGGGTGGATCTGGACGCCAAGGCCAATTACGGCCGTGAAGGCATGGTCGGCGCGCGCCCCAAGGGCGAAATCGGCATCCACGCCGTGCGCGGCGGGGACATCGTGGGCGATCATACCGTGTTGTACGCCGGCGACGGCGAGCGCATCGAGCTCAAGCATATGGCCCATAGCCGCATGACCTTCGCCCAGGGCGCGGTCAAGGCCGCCCTGTTCCTGTCGGGCAAGGGGCCCGGCATCTACAATATGTTCGACGTCCTGGGCCTATAAGACTTTGAGGGTTTCGGCTTGGCCGAAACCCATTCGAGCGACAAGCCTAACTACCCATTCGAGCGAGGAGCGTGGAGTTCGCGCAGCGAACTCCAGAGCGACAAGCCGGACTGCCTCTCACCCCACCTTACCCGTCCCCGGAATCCCCCGAAAACCGGCCTAAAGGCTGTTTTTCGCATTTGATTTCATGTACATTAAAACCCAATCTCACCGGGGTAGCCTTGCGTAAATCCACTACTGTATCCATCGTGGCCCTTTGCCTGACGGGCTTTCTGTCGGCCTTTGCGGGCGCCGCTTCCAATCCCGATGCCCTTGAAGCGCGCTTCGCCCAGGCCGCCTCTGCCGCATCGCCGGCTGCTCCCGCCGCCCCGGCCGCCGTCAAATCCGATACCGTAAAACCGGCCAAGACCTCCAAGGCCAAGAAGTCCAAAGCCGTCAAGGATTCGACCAAGGCCGCCAATGCCGCGGTTGAGGATTCCCTCAAGGCCGCCGCCGCCGATTCCGCCAAGGCCGCGATCGCCAAAGCCGCCGCCGATTCCCTCAGGCAGGATTCCGCCAGGGCCGCCGCCGCCATGCCCGTACCCGTGGCCACTCCCGATTCCGCCAAACAGTTCCTGCCGGATTCGGCCAAGACCATCGCAACCGCGGATTCCGGAGCGGAAGCGGATTCCAGCCAGGTCAAGGCCAAGAAGAAGCGCAAGCGCGTGGTGCGGGAAACCACGGTCAATACCATCGACGATCTCAAGGGCACCTATCGATCGCCCAAAAAGGCCCTGTTCATGTCCATGCTGGTGCCGGGCCTGGGTCAGGCGTATGTGGGGCACACCTGGGGCAACTATACCCGCGGCGCCGTGTACTTCCTCACCGATATCGCCCTGGCGTACGGATGGCATTACTACGTGGTGGATCGGCAGAACGCCCAGATCGACAAATACAAGACCTTCGCCGACGTGAATTGGCACCAGGAAAAATACGAGAACGTAATCGCGAAGGATCCCACCAAGGCGGAGGCGCGGAACCAGCATCGCGAGAACTATTGCGAGACGGTCCAGGACCGCTCCACGACCAAGGGCAACAGCCTTTTCCTGGGATGCGCGACTCCCACCAGCGCGGATTACGAATCCTTCCAGAGCGAATATAAGGACCTGGCCTGGGGGAGCGATTCCGTGGCCCACCGGCGCTCGGAGTTCCCGAACCCGCATAATTTCTATGAACTGATCGGGAAGGAAAACGAATTCATCACGGGCTGGGACGATGCGAACAATATCTTCCTGGGCGATTCCGCCTATTATGCCATGGGTCCGGACGGTAACCCCGCCAAGGACAATCTCAACCGGCTCATCCTGGCCACCACGCCGTTCCAGCAGAAATACATCGGCATGCGCGCCCAGGCGAACGACTACGCTCGCATGCAGGCCTACTTCCTGGGCGGCATGGTCGTGAACCATATCGTCTCCGCCATCGATGCCGCGCTCGCGGCCCATTACCACAACAAGGCCCTGTACCAGACGGAAACGAACTGGTGGGATCGCGTACGCCTGGACAGCCAACTGGCCTGGAACGGTTTCGCTCCCACGCCCATGTTGACGGCCTACATCACCTTCTGACGGGATTCGATGCCTCCCACCCCATACCCAGGTATCTCACCGGTTACCGGCCGCGACCCGGCCGCGCGCGTCATGCCCGTAACCGGATCCGGTCCGTCCCGAACCGCCTTCTGGGCCGCCTTCTTCCTGGCCGCCGCTCTCTTTCCGGGATCGCCCCGGGCCGCAAAGACGATTGAGGTCTTGGAAGCCGGGGAACCCCCCGCGGTGGAAGCGGCCCCGGCTCCTGACTCCGGAACGGCCGCGCCGATGGTACCGGATTCCAACAAAACCGATCCCATGGCCATCCCGACCGCGCCCCAGGCGATGGAAGCCCAGGGTCCTGACGACCTCACCATCGAAGTGGATCCGGGCCAGTCCCGGAACAAGGACAAGTCCCTACCCCTGGCCATGCTGTTCTCCGCCGCCTTGCCGGGCTCGGGTGAACTGTATCTCCATGAGCAAGGGAACGCCAAAGCCTTCCTCCTGACCGAAGCGGGATTCTGGGCTTCCCTTTACGTGGCGTTCATGGCACGGGAGAGTTACCTCTCGAGCGCGCGCAATTACGCGTCGGAATACGCCGGCATCGATGCTTCCTCCAAGAGCCCGGCCTTCCTCGAGACCATGGCCGGCTTCCGATCGTACCAAGAGAAGCAGCACCGCCAGGACAGTTATGAACTGGCGCAAATCCTGTCGGGCAAACGCGACCGCGATTACGATATCGCCCCCGTGGAAGCGAACTATTGGGATTTCGGCAGCTCCGTCAACCCGGAGAATACCAGGAACTGGCGCACCTTCCAGCAATCCCTGCGCTATTACCGCGCCTCCAAGGTGGCCATCTCCTTCGCGATCGGCGCCTTGGCCCTGAACCGCCTCGCGTCCCTGGCCAATACCCTGCGGGTCTATAAGCGCACGAGCGCCAAGGGCCTTGGCCTGCAGGTCTTCCCCGAGATCGGTCCCGATTATACCGGCGCCCGGGTGAGCCTCGGGTTCTGAATTGACCGCCCCGGCCCCGGAAAAGGAAGCCGCGGTCCCGAAGCGGGCCGTCATCATGGGCGCCACCGGCGCGGTCGGAACCGAAGTCGTCCGCGCCCTCCTGCATTCGGGATATTTCGGGCGCGTAACCGCCTTGGGGCGCCGCGCCCTGGGAATCCCCGGTTCCCCTTCCGATCGCCTGGACAACCTTCTGGTGGACGTTTTCGATCCCGCGACCTATGAATCCCGACTGGCCGGGCATGCCGCGGCCTTCTGCACCCTCGGGCTGGGCCAGCCCTCCAAGGTAGCGCGCGAGGAACTGTACCGCGTGGATGTCGCCGCGGCGGCGGCCTTCGCATCGGCATGCAGGCGCCAGGGCATCCCGCATTTCTCCTTGTTGACCGCGGTGGGAGCGAATCCACGCTCCTCCTTCTACTACGTGCGTTGCAAAGGCGAGGTCGAGGAAAAGGTCCGCGCGGAAGGATTCCCCCGCGCCAGCTTTTTCCGTCCCTCCATGATCATGACCCCGACCAACCGGTACGGACTGACCCAGGCCATCACCTTGGCTGCGTATCCGTGGCTCGATCCCTTCCTGATAGGGCCCCTGAAGCCCTTCCGGAGCATCAAGGTGGAGGATTTGGGGAAGGCCATGGCCTTGAACGCGGAACGCCCCGGGTCCGGGGTGGAAATCCTGGATTGGAGCGGGTTCCGGGCCATATTGGATTGAACGGGGCTTGAAGCGGGCTTGATCCGGGCCCCCTTTCCGACCCTCTTGTGCGATTCCGGGATATTAGTTATCATAGGTTCATGTCCAATGGTTCCGTCCAAAACGTGAAGAGCACCCTGCTTCTAGGCCTATCCGGCTAGGAGAGAGTGCGAGCGTTTGACAAAAAGCCCACTCATCCGAGTGGGCTTTTTCGTTGGTCCCCGTTTCGGGCCCTGACTCCGCGCAAACGGGGGACGGGCCCGCGGAGGCCGCGGCCCCTCGGAAGTGGAACAACCCGAGACGGCCTGGACTGGAAAGAGGAGAAGAAGATGAAGACGACAGCGACCCTGAAGAAACCCTTTTTTTACGACGTCACCCTGAGGGACGGCAACCAGGCGCTCCGGCATCCCTGGAACCTGCAGGAGAAGGAGGTGGTGTTCCGCCAGCTCCTCAAGCTGGGCGTGCAGGGCATCGAAGTGGGTTTCTCCGGGGCGAGCGAGATGGACTTCGCGGCCTGCGAGCATCTGGCCAAGATGGCGCCGGACAACGTGGTGATCTCGGGCCTGGCCCGCTGCGTGGAACGGGACATAAATATGGTTTGGGAGGCGATCCACCATGCGGCCCAACCGCGCATCCATACCTTCCTGGCCACGAGCCCGTTCACCATGGAGAACGTGCTCCGCATGACGCCCGATCAGGTGAAGGCGAGGGCGGTCAATGCCATCGCCACCTGCCGCAAGGTCATGGGCGGCAAAGGCACCATCCAGTTCTCGGCCGAGCATTTCGGCGATTCCATGGACAACCTGGATTTCGTGATCGACCTGTTCCATGCCGTCATCGCCGAAGGCGCGCATGTCATCAACCTGCCCAATACCGTGGAGCGCTACCGCCCCAAGCTGTTCGTGGACATGGTGGAGAAGGTGGTGGCGGCCCTGCCGTCCCATATCACCATCGCCGTGCATACCCATAACGATCTGGGCATGGCCACGGCCACCACGGTGGAAAGCTATTTCGCGGGCGCGTCCCAGCTGGAATGCGCCTTGAACGGCCTGGGCGAACGCGCGGGCAATACCAACATGTACGAGGTGGCCTGCGCCCTGGCCAATTGCGACGTGGACGTCGCCATCAATATGGGCGAAATCTACGAGACGGCCCTGCGCGTTTCCGAATGGGCGCGCGTCCCCCTCTACGAGAAGGCTCCGTTGGTGGGCACGGACGTGGTGGCCCATCGCAGCGGCATCCATCAGGACGGAGCGTCCAAGACCAAGGGCATGAAAAAGGGCGCCTACCGCGCCATAGACAGTTCCCTCATCGGCCGCAAGGAAGGCGATCGCCTGGGATTCACCAGCCAGAGCGGCAAGACGGCCGTGTTCGAGATAGTGCGGGGATTGGGCCTGCCCATCTCCATCGAGGAGGCGGCCGTGATCCAGCCGATCCTGAAGAAGCTCTCCGAGGAAGAGGGCCGCGGCCAGTTGAACGACGAGGAGATCCTCAAGGTCTATAATCAGGAGATCCTGAACGTGCGCGGGCCCTTGGCCTTCCGCGGTCTCCGCATGGAACCGAACGAGAAGGAATTCTATTTCGACGTCAACTGGCAGGGGAAGGAACAGACCCTTGTCGGGCGCGGGACCGGGCCGATCGACGCGTGCATGCATGCGCTGGAGGAGATCGGGTTGTTCTTCCACCTGATCGAGTACTCGCAGATGGCGCTGGACGTGGAGCATATGGACTTCGCGGCGTACGCGCTGTCGGAGATCAAGCTGCAGCGGAAGGATACGGCGGTGGCGCAGCCGAAAGGCGCGGTCGCGCTGGGAAGGGGCAAGGACATGGACACGATCAAGGCGAACGTCCGTGCCTTGTTCAATGCCGTGAATCAGCTGCTCCGGTAGGGGCGAGGCGCGGGCTTGGCGTGCGCGCGGGTGGGGGCCGGGGCGAGCGGCTCCGTCGTCCCGCCGGCCGTTCGTCGGGTCTTCCGGCCTTCGGCGGATCACGGCCCTGTGGCCGCCGCTTCCGCTCGCCCATGAGCCGGTCGAGCCGGTGATCCCTTAGTAAGAGTGCTCGCGGGCGCTCCGCCGGCGGCCCCAGCGGGTCGCCTCCGCCTATTCGCCCCAACCCCCACCCGCGCGCCCGCCAAGCCCAAGACTCAGGTCGAAAGGGTCCGATGATTCCCGCTGGGGGCCAGGCAAGGTCGTTAGCTGGGCGCGGCGGGTGGGGGTTGTGCCGCAATGTGTTTGGGTCGCAGGGGTTTTGGTCTGGGAGGTATTTGGTCTGGGAGTTGGTCGGGAGTCTGGTGAGGCTGGGCCGATGGGCCGCGGGGAGAATTTCGCGCGGCCGTTTGCCTCGGAGGTTGGCGGGTGCCTGGGTGGTTTTAGTCGAAGGGCCGCGGGGAGGGGACCCGCGGCGCGATTGAGGTTTGGTTTAGGGTTTGGCGGGGGCGGTTGCGGGAGCGGTTCCAGGGTGGCCTGCGCCCATTCCGGTCTGGATTCCGGCTTGGGCCTGGGCCGCCAGTTTTTTCATGACCATTTTGTGGATGGGGTACATGAGGCCGATGGCGGTGAGCATGGCGGTGGCCACGACGTAGCCCAGGATGTCGTAGTGTTGCAGCGGACCTCCATTGGGGGTCTGGACCACGATGAGGCCGGCGATGGTGGCGGCGACGCCGCCGGCGAACTGGGCCACGGAATTGTTGACCGCCATGAAGGCGCCGCGGTCCTGCAGGTCGGGCATGGCCGAGGCCAGGGCCTGGCTGGAGACCATGCGCATGGTGATGGCCGCGAACAGGACGATGTTGATGGCGATTACGGCGGCCAGGGGCGTTTCCCCGAGGTTGCAATAGATGATCACGATCACGGTGCCCAGGAGCGAACCGATGCAGAAGAGGCGGTATTTGCCCAATTTATCGCTGAGCTTTCCGAGGTAGGGGCCTACGATCATGCTGGAGATGCCGGTGGCCAGGTAGACCCAGGGTAGCTGGTCCAGGGAGATTTTCAGGTTGTTCACGCTGAAGGCCGAGCCGAAGGGCATGAGCATGAAGCCGCCCGTGGCGAGGAGGGTGGTGGCCAGGAAGGCCTGGAGGTAGCGGCCTTGGCTTACGGTCTTGAAAAGATGGGCGAGGGGATTCCGGGTGGATTGCACCAGGAGATGCGCCGTGATGGGTTCCAATTTCACCAGGATGAAGATGCCTACGATGGCGCTGACGATGGCGATCATGAGGAAGGAAGAGTGCCATCCCCAGTGGTTGCCGAGGAA
>JAQBPO010000027.1 GCA_028287465.1 Fibrobacterota bacterium | reverse complement strand
ATCCCCATGGTCGACATCGTACCGGACGAGGAAGGCCTGGCCCGGGCCCGGCGCCTGCAGCCCGGGAGCTTCACCGGCATTTTCCTCTCCAGTCCCAACGGATTGCGCCATCTCGAGGCCGGCCTGCTGCCCAACGAACTGGAAGCATGGATGGCGAAGCCGTTCTACCTGGTGGGCGGCAAGGCCGCCGGCCTGGTGGAGAGCCTGGGCGGCAAGGTCGCCTTCCATCCCAAGGAAGCCTCCCTGGACGGCTTCCTCAAGGAATACTCTCCCGCCGCGCCCATGCACGCCGCGGGAACGGGAAATCCCATCGCCAACGGCCTGGTGATGGCGCAACGTTGGCTCCACCCATGTTCCGCTTCCACCCGCCTCGATCCGGCCGCCTTCAAGCAGAAGAAGATCGACGTGGAAAACATTCCCGTCTACCGGCCGGGCATGTCCCCGGATGCCGCCAAGCGGTTGGCCGCTGAAGGCCCGCGCGCGGACGCCGTCATCTTCTGCTCCGGTTCCGCCGTCGACCATTTCTTCCAGGCCGCTCCGGAACTCGCCTCCCGGCTTGGAAAACCGGACGGCATCATCGCCATCTCCATAGGACCCTCGACGTCCCAGACCCTTTCCGACCGCGGCGTGGAACGCTGCCGCGAGGCCGTGCACGCCGACAACCCGAGCCTGGTGGATGCGCTCAAGGCCTCCTTCGGCGGATCCGCCACCAAGGTGCTCAAGAAGACCCCGGAGAAGAAGCCATGACCGCCGCCCATGAAAGCCGCCACGCCCGCGCTCGCCTTTCCATCCCCGGGGGCGTGAACTCCCCCGTCCGCGCCTTCCGATCGGTGGGCGGATCGCCCATCTTCATCCGCTCCGCCAAGGGACCGCGCATCACCGATGCCGACGGGCGCGAATATATCGACTTCGTGGGATCCTGGGGACCCATGATCCTGGGCCATGCCTTCCCGCCCGTCATCGCCGCCATCACCGCCGCGGCCGCCCTGGGCACGAGCTTCGGCGCCTGCACGGAAGCGGAAACCGAAATGGCCGAAGCCGTCCGGGAATGCGTCCCATCCGTGGAAAAGGTTCGCCTGGTCTGTTCCGGCACGGAAGCGACCATGAGCGCCGTGCGCCTGGCGCGCGGCTACACCCGCCGCGAGAAAATCGTGAAGTTCCGCGGCTGTTACCATGGCCATGGGGACAGCTTCCTGATCCAGGCCGGCTCGGGCGCCATGACCTTCGGCAACCCCTCCAGCCCGGGCGTCACCAAGGGCAGCGCGCAGGATACCCTGTTGGCCGAGTACAACGATCTGGAATCGGTCCGCGCCCTCTTCAAGGCATGCGGCGACGAGATCGCCGCCATCATCGTGGAGCCGGTCGCCGGCAATATGGGCGTGCTCATCCCCGAAAAGGGATTCCTCGAAGGCCTCCGCGCCCTGTGCGATGGCCGCAATACCCTGCTCATCTTCGACGAGGTCATCACCGGCTTCCGCCTTGGGCTGGCCGGAGCGCAAGGATTGTACGGCGTCAAACCCGATCTCACCACCCTCGGGAAAATCCTCGGCGGAGGCCTTCCCTTGGCCGCCTATGGCGGCCGCGCCGACATCATGGACATGCTCAGCCCCGAAGGCCCGGTCTACCAGGCCGGGACCTTGGCGGGCAATCCCCTGGCCACGGCCGCGGGCCTGGCCATGCTGAAGGAAGTGCGCAAACCCGGATTCTATGAAACCCTCAACCGGCGCGCGGAAGCCTGGGAAGCGGATATGCGCTCCGCCCTCAAGGGCGCCGCCATCCCCTGGTGCATCAACCGGGTCGGTTCGCTCATGACCGTGTTCTTCTGCGAAGGACCGGTAAGGGATTACGAATCCGCGCTCAAGGCGGATACCAAGGCTTACGGCCGCTTCTTCAATGCGATGCTGGACCAGGGCGTGTATCTGGCCCCGTCGCAATTCGAGGCCGCCTTCCTTTCCGCGGCCCATGATGATGAAGTGATGCAAAGGACTTCGGCGGCCGTGAAGAAAGCCGTCGCCTCCCTGGCCTGAGCCCCGGCCCGGCCGTTGCGCCGGGTCCCATCCGTTTTTATCTCCTTCATATGGGCCCGGGCGCAAGCCGGGGCCGGCACCGATCCGCCAGCCGGCTCCGCCGCAATTCCATGAACCATCTCCGCTTCGCCGCCGCCGCCCTGGCCGGACTCATCCTCCTTTCCGCCTTGCCCTTGCTCTATTCGGCATGTTCCGGAAACGGGAATGCCACCGGCCCGACGGCACCTGGGGATACCCTGGTCCCGATCGATACCCTCGCCCCCGGGGCCTCCGGATACGCGGAACGGATCCTGGATCCTGAAAACCTAGCCAAGCCCTGGGGCAAGGCCCTCGGGGACATCGACGGGGACGGCCGGCCGGATGCCCTGGTCGGAACCCTGGACGGCCCCATCTTCTGGTACCGGTACCCGGCCTGGTCCAAAGCCGTGCTGATCCCGGGCCATGGCGGGGACGACCTCCAGGCCGGGGACCTGGACGGGGATGGGCGCTCGGATGTCCTCACCAACGGGGGGATTATCGCCTGGTACCGTAACCCAGGCGGTACCCTTGCTCCACGGGACTGGAAGGAACACGTCCTCTTGAGGGAGCGCGGATCCCACGATATCGCCATCGCCGACGTGGATCGGGACGGCAGGCCCGACGTGGTCTCGCGCATCGAAAACGGCGCCACCCTGGCCTTCTTCCAGGACGATCCGGATCACTGGACTGCCATCACCCTCCACCTGGCCAGCGGGGGGACGGGCCTGGCCGTGGGCGATATAGATGGCGATGGACGGCCGGACGTGGCGGAGAACGGCTATTGGCTGCGGCAACCCGAGGATCCGCGCAAGGGCGACTGGGACAGGTTCGGGATCGCCGAGTGGGACCGGACCAGCGCGGTAGCCATCGTGGACATGAACCGGGACGGCAAGGGGGACGTTTTCCTGGCCGTCGGGCACGGGAACGGCAGGATGTCCTGGTTCGAGGCCCCGGCGGATCCGGCCAAAGGCGGATGGAAGGAGCATGTCATCGATCATGCGGGTTTCGTGCATCGGCTGCATGTGGCGGATATGGACGGGGACAAGGATTTGGACCTGGTCTTCGCGGAGCAGGAGGAGTCGACCGGGAAGCGGGTGGGGCTTTTCCTGAACCAGGACGGATCCGGGACCCGGTGGGAATATGCCGGGCTGTCCGACGAGGGTTCCCATAATATCGCGATCGGGGATATCGGGGCGGACGGGGATTCGGATGTGCTGGGGGCGGATTGGACCGGGGATACGCGGCCGCGGGTGTGGATCAAGGAAAAATGAGGTTGTGAAGCGTAGCTGTTGGCGATGCCGGATGGGAAAGGAAAAGGCCTCCTAGCTGGGAGGCCTTCGACATGGATGGATTTTACCGGATGACCGGCGGAGCGATCAGTTTTCCTGCAGGAGCGGCGTTAATACCGGCACAGGCTCGGTCGACATCGAAGGAGAGGTCGAAATGGGTTGGGTCAGGATGGGATCCCCGATAACGCAGCAAGCGCCGGGGCAGCAACGGATGATGATGCTCCGGTAGACCGCGGAAATGCTCTGGTCCGAAGTGACATTGGAGATGGTTTGCGGATTCGTGACATTTCCGACGAGGGTTCCGTTGATATTCCAATTGATTAAAGGTTGTTTGCCCGCGGAACTGTCTGCGGTGCGAATCGTCCAAGTCGAGCCATAAGGAACGCTCAAGGAATCCGAATCGGGTCCGCTCCCGAGCAGGCAAAGCTTGTGCAGGCAAAACCGGATATCCGGGCAGGTGACAACCTGCTGGATACAGAGGTCATGACCGGTGACCTTCATGGTGAACCTCTTGACCGCGAAGTTCGCGACGATGACATGGTTGGCATCGATCCCGGACAGGACGTACTTGGAGGCATTCATGGGATCCCCCGTCACGCTTCCGACCACATCCTTCTCATTGTCGATTAGGGACGAGATGATGATGCCCGTGGCCGGGGAGCCCGAGGCGAGGGAGAATTCCCTGGTGGAACCCGAGTCCACTTCGACCGTGCCCAAGGGCGAAATGGTTCCCGTTCCCGTTACGCTCGTCGTCAGGTCGTAGGTCTTCAGGAAGGTGGCCTCGATGGCATGGTTGGCCGTCGCATTGGCGATCTTGAAGGTACGCACGCCGAATCCGCCCGCGCTTCCGAGGGTCGAGACGGCATTCCCATTGTCGGTCAGGGTCAGGACCCGGTAGCCCACCAACGGGGTCACCTTGAGGGTCGTATCCTTGCCATGGTCGATGGTGATGGAAGGGAAGTCGAACTGCCCTCCGGCGAATCCCTTGATGGTCGAAATGATCTTGTAGGTATTGATGGCCCAGACTCCGGTCGCCCGCACGGTAGCGGACTTCACGGTCAAGGCTCCGGGATTCGCGGCGGAATCCGCGAGGGTTCCCGTGCCTTCCGTGACCGTCCACTTCACGAAATGGAAACCGGTCGAGTCACCGATCTTGGCCGGGACGGTAGTGCCCAGGGGGGCTTCCAGGGAATCGACCAATACCGTATTGCCGGCCAACAGGCGCGAGAGGATGACCTTGGCGCGACGGACCAGCTTGACCGTGTAGGTCGCCTTGGTCTTGCCGTCCTGGGCGGTGACTTCGATCTTGATCAGGTTGTCCCCGACGATCAGGGGCAGGGCCTTGCTCGCGGAACCGGAGACCACCACGGTGTCGTTCACGGTCACCTTGGCGGAAGGATGGTTGACCGTAGGCTTGATGCTGACCGAGGCCACGGCGAAGGCGACGGTATCCGCATAGTTGAGGACGGCCGGGGAGAAAGCGGGCTTGAGGGTGAACAGGGCGACCGGCTCAAGTTTCGCCAAGCGGGTATCCGTGCTGGGCGCGCGGGTCACGGCGATGGCGTAGGACTTCTGGGATCCATCCTGGGCGGTCACCACCACCTTGAAGGCGTCCTGGGTGGTGCCCACCTTGATATCAACCGGATCGGAAGGGGTGCCCGATGCGACCGGCTTCCCGTTGATGGCCACGGTGGCCGCGGGATCCGAGGTCGAAGCCGTCACCGTCACCTGGCTGTCGGCATAGGCTACGAGGAGGGAATAGAGCAAGGTCAGGGGCTTGAACCCCGGGGACAGGGCACCGGCGGACCCGCTAAGACCTGCCAAATCGTTGTTGGATTTGGAAGGGACCTTGAGGGTCACGACCATGGTGTCTTCATCGGTATTGCCGTCGTCATCGGTGACGCGGCCGATGCAGCTCACCGTTCCGGAATCGCCAGGGACCAGGATGGTGGTATCCTGGCTTCCCATATTGAAGAAGGAACCCGATCCGATCTTGAGTTCCCGTTTCAGGATGGTTCCCAGGGAGTCCTTGCCGAGAACCTTGAACTTCACCGGGGTCCCGGCTATGACCGTGGTATCGTTGCCCATGTCGGCCTTGGGGGGCAGGAGCAGGACCCGCACCTTGACGGTGTCGGTGCGGACCTTCTTGGCATCATCCTCGACGCGCAGGACGGCGCTGAAGAGGCCGACCTTGGAATAAAGGTGCCCGGATTTGATTTCCAGGATGGAGTCCGTACCCTTGGCTGAATCGTCGAACTTGCCGTCGTTTTCGAAATCCCACCCGATCCACACGACCTTGCCTTCGAGATCCCTGGCGCGGGCGCGGAGCGGGATCGAGTCCTTGATCGAGATGATGGTATCGTGGCTGATCTGGGTGATTTCGGGCGGCTGATTGCCGATATCGATGCTGACGATGGCGGTGGCCTCATTGCCTTCGCTGTCCCGGACCAGGAACCTGGCCTTGAAGTTGCCTTCGGTGGGATACTTGGCCGTTTGCGGGGGAAGGTCGACGGAATTGCCGAGGAAAGGGCCGGGCAGGGAATCGTCCCAGGCGCCGTCGCCCAACAGATCCCATTTGAACAGGATGATGGAACCGAAATCCTGGGTGACCTTGGGAGTGAAGGTGATCGGCACGTTTACGGCGGCACCTGTTTTGGATGCGACCGTCAGGACAGGCACGTCCCGTTTCACGCGGACGCCCGCCGAGGCGGAGGCGCCGCCGAATTTCGCCTTGATGGTGGTTGACCCCTCTCCGATGGCCTTCAACTTGCCGTTGGCGTCCACCTTGGCGACCTTCTCGTCGCTGGAGGTCCAGGTTACCGGGTCGCCGGTATCCTCGGGAAAGACGTTCGCCGTAAGGACCGTATCGGGTCCGCCCAGGAATAGGTTCACGGAATCGGGTACGATGGATACCGTGCGTCCCGAGACCGAACCTACGTGCACCACCAGCTCCGCGCTGACGGCCGTGTCGCGCTTGGCGCGCGCCCGGAGGGTCGCCGTGCCGTTCTTCTGGGGCACCACGAAGACCTTGCCGGCGTTCGGGCCGGAGCGGTAATCCAGGTTGGCCACCGAAGCGTCATCCACGGACCACTCGAACTCCTGGGCCGCGAAGGCGGGTTTGATGAGGGCGGTCACTTCCACGCTGGCGTCGCCCACGACGATTTCCAGGGAAGAGGGCTTGATCTCGATGGTCTTGGGCAGGGCGCCGGGAAGGGCCAAGGTATCGATGGTGACGCTTCCGCCCTTATCGTTGAAGGCCCGGGTCTGCTCGATGCAAAGGTTGCCTTCCTTATAGCCGACGATATGCACCCTCGCGTCTCCGCCGGCGTACTTGCCTACGCTGAGGTTGCTGAGCTGGGAAACGGAAACGAACTTGTCCTTGAATAGGGTGTCCACGGGATGGCCATCGGCATCCTCGAGGATGACCAGGACGCTATCGCATTTGGCCAGGGTGCTATCGGCCTTGAGATCGAAATGATCCTGGTTGTCCGCATCATTGAGATGGCAGGCCCAGAAAACGGAAAGGCCGGCCAATGCCGCGAGGAGACCGGCGCGTTTACGGGTGGAAACCAATCCGTTCATCATTTTCTTGATCATCTCAAACCACCTCGACTTGGGATTGGGGGCGCCCGGGGACGCGCATCAATCCTTTATTTGGGGAAAACCGGGCACGAAGGCCGCAATGCGGATCAGGGATTCTGAACCGAAGCGGCGGGAATCACGATGGTCTTGCCGGTCGGCTCGTCCTGGGTATAGATGAAGTACGCCGCCGTACCCGCAACAGCCAGTCCCACTCCGCCCGCGATCCAGAATCCGTTGCGCTTCCAATAGGGCTGCTTGTCCGGACCCGATGCCGCCTGATATTCGCTCGAAGGTGCGGCGGGTTCGGAAGAGGTCTTGGCCGTTGCGGTGGCGGCGGAGCCGGTGGAAGCCTTCTGCGGGGTGGAAATCTGGGCGCTGTCCACGCCGAAGCCCTTCTGCCGCGCGAGGAATTCCTTGCGGACCTTGTCGAAGATGCGATCGATCTCGTCGCTGACGAACATGTCCACCAGTTCGGCGGAGGGCATCATCTCGAGGAGCCGGTACATGAAGTAGCGTCCCTTCTCACGGGTCTGGGGATTGGCGGAGTAGACGACGGCCAGGTGCTTGGCGATGAAAATGCTGTCCGCGCGGGAATAGGTCTTGTTCGCCTTGTTGAAGCCGTCGATCAGGGTGGTCACCTTTTCGAAGTCGCCCTCATTGTAGGCTTCGTGGATGTCCTTCTGGTTGAGGAGCAGGCCTTTCTGGGCCGGAGCCGAAGCGGCGGGCTTGGCAGCGGGAGCCGGCGGCGCGGCGGGCGCCGTGGCGGCGAAAAGGGGCAAGGACAGACCGAGGGCTAGGCCCAGAATCCCGGACAGATGGAACGAAGGGTTTTGCATGCGCTTCCCAAGCTGGAAATGTGTGATTTCGAAGGCAAGCAAAATCTAATCATTCCTTGTGAAAGCCCTAGGCCCGCACGTGCCATAAAGCGTTTTGTTTGGTCCGCCATAGGCATTGGGAATCCCCCAAATCCACTAAAAGACCGAGCGCACGGGCCGGTCTTGGGACCTTTGCGTTGCCGGAGCCTAACGGCGGACGGTAACGGAGTATTGGAGAATGGAACCGTCCTGGGCCGTAACCTGGATGGAAAACAAATTGTCACCGGTCCGGATGGGAAAGGCGGGGGAGCCGGCCATCCTGGGATCCGGGCCGGAAACGGCGACCTGGGCGTGGGCCTCCCCCGGTTTCGGGAAGAAAAGCAGCAGGCTGTCGGCGGGAGCGAGAGTGACCACGTATTGCAGCACGGACTTCCGGAAGGGGGGCTGGAGGATCCCGATATCGGTCTTCAGTTCGGACAAGGTATTGTCGGAATTGTAGACGACCCGGACGATCAGGGTATCAAGGGCGATCAATCCGTCCGAATCCGTCACCCGCAGGATACAGACCAGATCGCCGGGAAGGGCCGGCGCCTGGATGGTACTCTCCTGCTGGGTCATGGCCTTGAATTCCTCGGACCCGATTTTCCACTCCCGGGACAGGATGGGGCCGAATGCGTCCTCGCCCTTGGCATGCAGGCGGATGGCGGTTCCGACCACGACCTGGGTGTCCGCGCCCGCATTCGCCACGGGCGCATCCTGCACCACGCGGATCACGACCTTGCCTTGCGCGGAACGCCCGTCCTTGTCCCAGACCTTCAGGATGCATACCCGGGTTCCGGAATCCCCGTACGCCCGACCGAAGCGGATCCTCACGCGGCCGCCGGCCAGGCCCGCCGAATCCTCCGCCTTGCCGTCGCCGTTGCAATCCCAGGTATAGGCCGCCAGATCGCCGTCCGCATCCACGGCGTCCGCATTCAGGGGAACGGAATCCCGGATGGAAACGGTGGTGTCGGAGGGAAGGCCCGCTATGGTGGGCGCTTGCCTCGCCGGCTTCGCCGTCAGGGAGGTATCCTGCGGGATTTCCCCGATGCCGCCCTCGTCGCGGAAGATATCCACGGAAAGGACCTGCTGGCTGATTCCGTCATACAACCGGATTTCCCGATAAGCCAGGCGGTTCCCCCGGTACGCCAGGATGGTAATGCGCACGGTACCCCCCTTGTACGGGCCCGCGGGAAGCCTCGAAAGGCGGGCGAGGGATGGCAGGGTGTCATCGTATAGGGTGGCCTTTTTGCCGCCCAGGGTATCGGTCAGGATTACCGTGACCCGTTTATAGGACATGAGGTCCGCGCTCGCCTCGAGCCGGAAATACGATTCGGAATCGTCCGCATTATCGACGCAGGAGACCGCCAGGCAGGCCGCCATCGACAAGGCGATGGCGCAGGCGGATCGGAAAGGCGCGCGGTCCCTCCGGCCTCGGAGCCCATCCGCTCGGTTCACGGCCCGGGCCTCAATGGGTCGATGCGCTTGCCGGAACCACATAGGTCTTGCCTGCGGGGGCCGCTTCCGGGCCCGAATAGAAAAGGGTGAATGCGACCACGGCCAGCGCTGCGCCGCCGCCTATCCAAAGTCCGGGTTCCTTCCAGGCGGGAACCGTCGTTTCGGCCGCGTCCGGAAGGGATGGTGTCGGCACGGGGCTTTTGCTCGCGGCCACCGGAGCCGGGGATTTGACGGGCGAGCGGACGGCGGGGCGGTAAGCATGCGTCGCCGCGGAGAGGATCGGGGCGGGCGCAGTAAAGGATGCCGCGCGGAATGCCGGTCTGGACGGGGCAGGGGCCGGGCTCAGGATCGCGGGCCTGGCCGCAGGCGGTACCGTGGCGGGTGCGGGAGCGGATACGGCGGGCCGGAAAGGTTTGGATGGGGACGCGGCGGCCCGGGCCTGGGAGGCATTGCGCAAGGCGTATTCCTTCCCCACTTTCTGGAACACGCCGTCGACCTCCTCGCCTACGAACATGTCGAGGAGATCGGACCCGGGGGCCAGATCGAGCAACCGGAACATATGGTAACGTCCGAGTTCCCGGGTTCCCGGATTGGCGGCGTATACCACGGCCAGGTGCTTTTCCAGGAAAAGGCTTTCCGCATGGGAACAGCTCCGGCCGGACTTCAGGAAGCCTTCCAATTCCTTGATCACCTTGTCGAATTCACCGTCGTGGTAATTGGCGTGGATGCGGGATTGATCCAGGACGCGCTGGGGAGCGGCGCGAACGGTAAAGGAGCAGGCCATAATCGCCATCAGGGCGTAGGCGTATAGGGAATTCTTTTCGGCCGCGATGGCCATTCGGCTTCCTCCGGATCCCGATCAAGGGACCGCCGGATGGAAACCGGCGGCATCCCAATGATAAGGGAGGCGGGAGCGGAAGCGCAAGGGCGGCGCTGCGTAAGGCATCCCCGTACCTTTGAAGTTAACGCGGGAGTTGCAGCGGACCCGGAAGGCGAAGCGGAACTTGAAGCGGAAGTTGAAGGAGAATGTCCGGCGCGTCCTCCAGGCCGGGCCGGGAAGACGGATGGATGCTTAAGGCAGCGGCCGGCGCATGACGGAGACCTTGTTCCCGCCGCCCGCTTCGCTGAACGCCACCCAGACGCCGGTATTGTCGACGGCCAGACGCACGGTCCCGGCGTCGCCGATCGGGAAGTTGGCGTCGCCGAATCCGACCCAGGCGCTTCCGTTCCAACGCTTCACCACGACGGTGGCGAGCTTGGCATCCCGGTAGGCCACGATGGGGGTGGTCCCGATCAAGGCCACGGAGATGCTCGAAGCGTCACCGTCCGAGAATCCAGTGGCGAGGCCGAGGTTGATCCACGAAGACGTGTATTTCCGGACCGCGGCCTTCTTCGAAACCGGATCGATATACGCGTAGTAGGCCGCCCCCAGGGAGTCGAAAGCCAGGTCTACGCGATCGGGAGCCACGGGACCTACCGTGCCCAGGGAGGAATACGATGTGCCGTTATGGGTGGAGACGACTCCCTTATTGCTTCCCCCAACGGTGGGTAGGCGTGCGAACGCGACCGCGGGTTGGCCGGTGGCCCGGTTCACGACCATACGCAGGTTGCTGACGCTGTCCAGGGCACCGGCCTGGCCGAGCATGGTCCAGGCCGTGTCCGCGAACTTGAAGATGAAATGCTGCTGCTGGATGTAACTGTGGTGGTAG
The DNA here is from genome assembly GCA_028287465.1 of Fibrobacterota bacterium. Taxonomy (GTDB): domain Bacteria; phylum Fibrobacterota; class Fibrobacteria; order UBA11236; family UBA11236; genus Chersky-265. The sequence continues at coordinate 20,913 of JAQBPO010000027.1, read as the reverse complement.
GCCACATAGGGCAGGTTGGCCTTGTCATGGTCCAGGGATATATCCGAGGAGCCGTAGGCGCTTGGAATGGTCTTGCCCATCAGGGTCCAGGACGCTCCATTGAATTTGCGGACATTGCAGTAAAACGATGAGGACCCGGTAGGGTAGCTGATGGCGGCCATCCACGGAACGCCGCCGATGACGTCGATGGCCATGCCCGGGGCCCCCGAATCCTGCATGGCGGGAACGATATTGGTCCAGGCGCTGTCCCATTTCCAGATGACCGGGGACCGGAGGACGGCGGTGTCGATCACGCCCACGTAGGCCGATCCCTTGTCCGCGGCGATGCATTGCAGGCCTTGCTTGGTACCAGCGAAGGAGCGCGCGCCCACCAGGGCCCAACCCTTGCGGTAGACCGTCACCGAATAGGTGGTCTTGGCGCCCGTTCCGGCCGTCACGACGATGTCGTACTTGGCGGGAGCGAGTTGCGCGGGAATCTTCTGGGACAAGGTACCGGAAGACACGGCCTGGCCGGCCACGGTCACGCGCGCCTGGGTATCCGCCACGGTGGGCGTGAAACGCACGGTGTCCACGCTGTCGGAAACCGCCAGGGTATAGGAGACGGTGGCCGCCGCGAATTTGGGACTCAGGGCGTCCGAGCTGGGGACCAGGCTGGCCAAGGCCGAGACGGGCGATTGGGCCCGGGTCAGGGTGAGGAGGTAGGTCCGCTTGGAGGCGGTATCCTGGGCGGTCACCACGATCGGAACGCTGTTGGCTCCGGGTTTTAGCAGAACGGTGACGGAAGTGATGGAAGCCGTCAGGGCCGTGCCATTGACCGTCACGGAAGCCTTGGGGTCCCGCGCGGCCCCGCCTACGATCACGCTGGTCACGTTATAGGCGTATGGGACGGCATAAGCGAGGGTATCCGCGTTGAAGGCGGGCGCCAAGGCGCCCGCCGAGAGGAAAATGCCCGACAACTTGTTGTCCGAGGGGAAATTCACCACGATGTTCAGGGTATCCAACCCGATTTGCGCATCATCGTCCGTAACGCGGCCGATGACCCGGACGACGCCCTTGGCCATGGGCATGGTAAGCACGGTATCCTGGTTTGAAAGCGGGATCCACGCCGACTCGTCGACCTGGATTTCACGCTTCAGGATGGTGCCGAACTTCTGGGAGGACTGCAGCTTGATGGGGACCTGCTCGCCGACGAGGACGGTATCGTCCTTGCCGAGATTGGCTATGGGCGCGTCCACCACCACGGTGATGGCGATCGAGTCCAACAAGGCCTTGCCTTGGGAATCCTGGACGCGGAAGCGCGCCTTGAAATTGCCGGCCGAAGCATAGATATGCGGCACCGAGACATTGATGGCGGTAAGGCTGCTGGTCGCGGTATCGTCGTATTTCCCGTCCCCGTTGTAATCCCAGGAATATTGCAGGGCCTTGCCGTCCTCATTGCGGATGGAGGCGGTCATGGGAACCGCGTCCTTGATGGATACCGTCGTATCCGCGCGCTTCCCGGTGATGACGAAGGGGACATCGCTGATGGTGACCTTGCGGGTGGCGGTGGCGACGTTTCCATCGTCATCGCGCACGTAGAACCGCGCCAGGTATTCCTTTTCGATCGCGTACGCGTGGGTCATCGCCGGCGGGGCGTCGGTAGAGTCGTCGTATACTCCGTCCCCATCGAAATCCCATTTGTAAATGGAGATGGCCCCGAATTGCTGGGCGGCCGTGCCGGCGAAAGAAACCGGGGCATTGGACTTGGCCGTGATGGCCGCTCCCGGTTCCGGAACCGGGGGATCCTGGCGGATGGTGACGGTCACCGAATCCGCGCCGACCTTTCCCTCGCTATCCTTGGTCCGCAAGATCACCTTCACCTTGCCGCTGTCCTGGAAGATCCGGCTGACCTTCAGGGAGGTCATCGAGTCGGTCAGGGTGGCCGCATCTTCGGCCTTTCCGTCCCCGTTCCAATCCCAGCTGTACTCCGCCAATTTACCGCCCGGTTCGATGATTTCGGCCCGGAACTTCACTTCGTCCCGGATGGAGATCACGGTATCCTTGGGAAGGAGCTCTACGGATGGCCGCCGCTCCCCGGCTTCAACCAAGGCTTCCGCCAAAGCGACGTTCCCTTCGCTATCCTTGACCCGGAACCGGATCGCGTATTTGCCGGCTTTTTCGAAGGCCCGGGACTTCCCTGGAAGGTCCACGTCCTTGCCGGCCCAAGGACCCTCCGAAGCATCGTCCCAGGTTCCGTCGCCGTCCAGGTCCCATTCGAAACGGACCAGGCTGCCGAACTCCTGATGGGATTTGACCGTGAACTCGACCGACTTTCCCGGAACGATGAAGAGTTTGGCGGGGGATACTTCCAGCTTGGGAACGTCGAGCGCAACCCGCACGGGGATCCGGAGGACCAGGGAGTCCGCGCCTTTGGGACTGACCGTGATCATGGCTTTTCCGGCCTGGATGGGTTTGAGCACGGCTCGGAAACCGGGCGATTTCGCGGTCAACTCCAAGGCATCCCCTTCCACCTTCCACTCCAGCGGCGGGCGGGCGAACTTCGGGGCGATATCGATGGAGAGGGAGGTATCCCCGCCTCCCACGTAGAGGGTCAGGCTGTCGCTCGTGGCCTTGAAGGTCTTGATCTTGGCGCCCGCCACGAAGGTCGTCTCGACCACGGCCGCACCGGTGGATTCGTCGAACCGGCGTGTTTGGGAAAAGACCAGGATCCCGCCCTCATAACCGGAGATGTTGAATACGGCGACGCCGCCGCGGTACTTCTCCGAGGGAAGGCCCTTCAGCCCGTCCAGATCGGATAAGCGGGAGTCGAAAACCGTATCCACCACGTTCCCGGATTCGTCTCGGATCTCGATCACCAATCGGCTGAAATCGAGCCAGGAGACGTCGCCTTCCACGTTCAGTTTGGTCATTCCATCGTCCGGATTCAGATGGCAAGCCCATAGAATGGTCAGGGCGATTGCCCCCAGGGCAATCAGGATCTTCTTCATAACCGGCTCCAAGAAAAATGCGCGAAAGGAAATGGCGTCCGGCGGCAAAGGTAATCAAATCGGAAACGGGTTCCAGGGGATCCGCCGATTGGATCCCTCCGAGGTGTGTTGCTTATCACCTTTTTTCGGGCCTATTCGCGTAAATTGGGAATGCCCGATCCCGTGCAGGCCGGCAATGGACGCGCAGGAAGCCAGGGGGAAGCCGGACCGGACCGGCGAACCTGGAAAAGCTATTCCGCCCCTACTCCGACGTAGCTGCGGAGTTTCTGCTCCGCGAAGCCTTCCTCCGCGCGCTTTTCCCGGCCCAGCATGGAGAAGACCACGGCCGCCAGGAATCCCCCAGCCATGGAGAAGAGCCCGGGGTTCTTGAGCGGGAACAGGGCCGCGGGCTTGTGGAAGATGTCCACCCAGACCGTCGGGCTCAGGAGGATCAGGACCATCGCCAGGAACAGCCCGGTCAGGATGCCCGCCACCGCGCCCTTGGTGGTGAACCGTTTCCAGAAGATGGCCAGGAGCAGGCAGGGGAAATTGGCGCTGGCCGCGATGGCGAACGCGAGGCCCACCATGAAGGCCACGTTCTGGCCCTTGAACAGGATGCCGAGCAGGATGGCCAACACGCCCAAGGCGATGGTGGCGCCGCGGGCCACCTTGACCTCGTCCTTTTCCGATGAGGCTCCGCGTTTGATGACGCCGACGTAGATGTCATGGGAAAGCGCGGAGGCGCCCGCCAGGGTGAGCCCGGCGACCACGGCGAGGATGGTGGCGAAGGCCACGGCGGAAAGGAACCCGAGGAAGACGTTGCCTCCCAGGACTTCCGCCAAAAGGGGCGCGGCCATGTTCCCGCCCTTGTCGATACCGAGGATCAGTTCCTTGCCCACCAGCACCGCCGCGCCGAATCCGATGGTGAAGGTGAGGATGTAGAAGTACCCGATGAATCCGGTAGCGTAGAAAACGGACTTGCGCGCCTCCTTGGCATTGGGCACGGTGTAGAAGCGCATGAGGATATGGGGCAGGCCGGCGGTGCCGAACATGAGGGCCAGGCCCAGGGAGATGGCTTCCAGGGGATTGCTGACCAGGCCGCCCGGCTGCATGAATCCGGTCCCGTATTTCGCGATGGCCGCGCCGAAAAGGGCGTTATAGCTGAAATGGAACCTCGCCAGGACCATCACCACCAGGGCGGTGGCGCCCCCCAGCAACAGCACCGCCTTGATGATCTGCACCCACGTGGTCGCGAGCATGCCGCCGAACAGCACGTAGGCGATCATGAGGGCGCCCACGGCCACGACCGCCAATTCGTAGGGCAGGCCGAAAAGGAGTTTGACCAGGGTCCCGGCTCCCACCATCTGGGCGATGAGGTAGAAGAGCACGGTAACGATGGCCCCCAGGGATGAGGCCGTGCGCACCGGACGCGGGCTGAGGCGGTAGGCCACCACGTCCGCGAAGGTGTACTTGCCCAGGTTGCGCAGGGGTTCGGCGATCAGGAACAGCACGACCGGCCATCCCACCAGCCATCCCACCGAATAGATGAGCCCGTCGTAGCCCTTCAGGGAAACGAGTCCGGCGATGCCGAGGAAGGACGCCGCGCTCATGAAATCCCCCGCCAGGGCCAGGCCGTTCTGGAACCCGGTTACGCTGCGCCCGGCCGCGTAGAACTCCTTGGTGGTCCTGGTGCGCTTGGCCGCCCAATAGGTGATCCCAAGGGTCAGCAGGACGAAGGCGAGGAAGAATCCGATGGCGACGGGATTGCTCTGGCCGATGACGGTATGCGCCGCGGGTATCGAAGGTCCCATCATTTGCCCCACTTCCTGCGGAGGTCCTCGACCATGACGTCGTATTTCGAATTGGCCCAGACCACGTAGATGCCGGTGAGGACCCAGGCGGAGGCGATCACGCCGATTCCCATGGGTATCCCCCAGGTTACGTTGTCCGCGAGGTAGGCGCCCACCAGATCCTTGCGGAAGGCGATCAGGAAGATGAATCCGAAGTAGACGGCGAGGATGGCCAGGGTCAGGATCAGGGAAACGCGGTTCTTGCGCGCCGTGAGGGCGTGGAACTCCGGGGACTCGAGGAGGTCTTCGATCCCGGCGGAAGGGCGGGTCTGGGATTTCGGCATGTTGTTCCTTTCCCGGCGGGTGGCCGGCATAGCCTGAGGATTCTGGAACCGATGCGCGGAATTTAGGTAATTTCTCCGGCCTCCCCTACGATCGCTTAACGGCATTAAGCGGATACCCCGCCCTCCCGGGCGCTAACCGGCCATGCCGGGCCTAACTTGGATCGTCCGTACCACAATCCGGGGGAATCATGATCAAGGGTTGGAAGGCGATCGCGGGCCTGGCCCTATTCGCTTCGCAGATGGCGGAAGGCCAGGACCTCTATCAGGAGGCTTTCCGGCCGCAATTCCATTTCACCGCGCGCCAATGGACCTACCATCAGGCGAACCCGGGGCAACGGGACGAGGGCTGGCTGAACGACGCCAACGGCCTCGTTTTCGTGGCGGGGGAATGGCATTATTTCGCGCAACGCTGGGCCCATTGCTGGATCCACGCGGTCAGCAGGGATCTGGTCCATTGGGAGGAACTGAAACCCGCATTCTGGGAAGACGACGCTTTCGGCCCCACCCAATCGGGCACCATCGTGATCGATAGCGCAAACGTCACCGGCCTGGCCACCGGCAGGAATCCCCTTATGATCGCCTTCTGGTCCAGCTGGAACAACAAGGACCAATGCGTATCCTACAGCAATGACCTGGGTCGCACCTGGACCAAGTACGGAAAGAACCCGGTGCTGAGCCATGCGGAACGGGATCCCCAGGTCTTCTGGCATCCGGAATCCCGCAAGTGGGTGATGGTGCTGTCGGGTCCCGGGGGCTATTTCTTCTTCTCCTCGGACAACCTCCTTTCCTGGAAGGAGGAGAGCTTCATCCCCGGATGGTACGAATGCCCGGACATGTTCAGGTTGGCCGTGGACGGGAATGCCGCCGACCGGAAATGGGTCCTTATGAACGGCGATGGGAGCTACCGGGTGGGCGATTTCGACGGCCGGAAATTCACGCCCCAGACCCCGCAGCGCCGGCTCGATTGGGGCGGGAGTTTCTATGCCACCCAATCCTGGCACGATGTGCCGGCCTCGGACGGCAGGCGCATCCAGACCGCCTGGATGCGGACGGACGGGAACGCGATCTATCCCGGCATGCCGTTCAACCAGCAGACCAGCTTCCCGGCCGCCATGACCTTGCGCCGGTACGCGGACACCCTCCGCGTTTTCCGGAACCCGGTCGACGAGATCCGGGCCTTGCACGCGGATACCCAGGTCTACCAGGGTCGCACCCTGGCCGCCGGGGCCTCCATGCCCATCGATGCCCTGGCCTCGCCCCTGCATGTGGTGGCCTGGGTCACCTTGATGGACGGAACGGACGGAGCGGCCGAAGGCTCCTTCACCATCCGCGGGAGCACGGTGAAGTTCACGAGCCGGAATCTCTCCATCGATGGGGACAAGGGCGGTTTCGCCCTGCCCCTCACCCGCCTCAAGATCGAACTGCTGATCGACCGGACGTCCATCGAAGCCTTCGGGAACGAAGGCGAATTATCCCTGACCAATTGCTTCCGGGCCTCGAACGGAGCGACCTCCTTACGATGCGACAAAGGCTCGCTCCGGCTGGATACCTTGCGGATCCATCGCCTTTCCCCCATCTGGAACGCCAAACCGGTCCAGGGCTTCTCCAGCGATCTGGGAGGCGCCTGGACTTCCGTGACCGGGGCCTGGAAGGATTCCGCGACGGGCAAGATGGGGACGGGTTCCGGGGATAATTTCCAGCTCAACGATCGGACGGGCGGCGATTTCACCTTCGCCGGCGAGGTGGAACTGTTCACTGCCGCGGGTGCGGCCCTGGTCCTCCGGGCGGATGCCGGCGCGGCGGTAGGCTATTGCGTGAACGTGGACTTCGCCGGCCTCGTCAAACTATGGGCCCCTGGACGCGGCGAGCTGGCCCGGTTCGCCACTCCCATCAATGCCCGCCAGCCTTACCATCTCAGAGTGATCGCCCGGGGCCCCACCCTCATGGTTTATTTCAACCATCGCAAGGACCCGGTCATAACCTACACCGACGCCCAGCCCGTTCTGAGCGGCCGGTTCGGGGTCAACGTCTACGGGGGCATGGGGCAATTCCAGGATCTCCGTGTCGTAGACGAAGGCCCCGCTTCAATCGCCATCGCCAAGGATGGGCGCCGGGTCCGCGGGGCCGCCGATGCAAGGCGCGGATGGACCCTGACCGGGAGGAAAACCCCTCGCTTCGCGAAAAGAACAACCGAGTCCGCAAACAACCCAAGGAGCGCCCATTAAGCGCTTAACGAAAATGGGTCGCAGCGGAAAAACCCCGCTTGTATCGCCCCTTTCCGAGCCTATAATAGGAGGGATGTCCTCCATATTCGAGTACCTGGATTACCGGCTGTTCCTCAAGGACGCATACCTCGAGGGAAAGCGCAGGAACGCGCATCATTCCCAACGGTTCATCGAAGGCAAGCTGGGACTCAAATCCTCCGGGCATTTCGCGCAAATCCTGGGCGGCCGGTGCAACATCTCCCCTTCCCTGGCGGCGCGCATCGCGGCCTTCCTCAAGCTCGGGAAACGCGAGGCGGATTTCTTCGAGACCCTGGTGCGATACAACCAGGCCAAGACCCATGATGAGAAGAACCGCCTCTTCTCCAGGATCATGACCTTCCGCAAGGCCAAGCAGAACGTGGTCGGGATCGATCGCCACGCCTTCTACCGAAAGTGGTATTACACCGCCGTCCGCGAAGCCCTCGACCTGAAACCCTTCCGCGGCGATCACGCCGCCCTGGGCCGGATGCTCACGCCGCCCATCTCGGCCGATCAGGCCAAGGAGGCGGTGGACCTGCTCCTGCGCCTGGGCTTCGTCCGCAAGCGGCCCGGAGGCGGGCTCGCCAAGGCGGAGGATGTCATCACCTCCGGCCACCCGGCGGAATCCGAGGACCTGAAGGCCTTCCAGGTCGAGATCCTGGGGCTCGCGCGCGAGGCCATGGATCGATTTCCCAAGGCCCAACGCAATTTCTCCACCCTGTCCGTAACCCTGTCGGCCGGTGAGTACAAGCTGCTCATCGAAGAGCTCCGCGCCTTCCGCGGCCGCGTACTGGAGATGGCGCGCCAATGCCGCGCTCCGGACCGGGTCTACCAATGCAATTTCCAGTTCTTCCCCTTGGCCATGGCTTCCGGGGAAACCGCATGAAGTCCTTGCACCGGATCGCAGTTGCTTGCGCCGCGGCCTGCCTGCTTCTCCTGACCGCCTGCCTTTTCGGCACCGGCACGGATCCGGATCGGGTGGCCGGCGGCGGTTCCGAAACGGAATACATCTCCCTGACGGGCCTGTTGACCACGCCCTCCGGAGCCGCGGCCGCGGGCTGCCGCATCGCAATCCGGCCAGTCGGATTCCTCTACGATCCCGAATTCCCGAAAGGACCCGGGGAGCGCGACACCGTAACCGACGCCAAGGGCTCCTTTTCGGTGAAGGGCCTGCCCGAGGGCGAATACCTGGTCGAGGCCGCCCAGGGGGATTCCCTCGGTTTCGCCGTGCGGACCTCCGTTGCCGCGAAGCCGGACGATACCGTCAGGAATGCCGTGGGCGCCCGGTTGGTCGGCTCCCTGCAACCCAACGGCACCCTGACGGTGGGCATCGCGGAGGCGAAGGCGGACTTGGACTATTACATCCTAGTGTTCGGCATGGAGAGGCGCGCGCTGGCGGATTCCAATGGTATCGCCAGGGTTACCCTGCCCCCGGGGGCATACCGGGTGCGGGTGATTTCCGGTTCCCGGGACCTGGCCCCCCAGACCTTTTCGGAGGTGATCATCCGATCCGGATCGGACACCTCCCTGCCCTCGGTATTCCTGCCTCCCGCCGCGGGCCCGGCCCCGGTCCCCCTCATCTTCGATTGCAATATCGGCTTCGCCGTGGACGATGCCGCGGCCCTGACCCTGCTCCACGCCATGGCCGATCACGGCGAGGCCCGCATCCTGGCCGTGGGCACCACCAATCCGACCTTCGCGTCGCCGTCGGTCCTGGACGCCATCGACACCTACCATGGCCGCGGAAACGTCCCCGTCGGCGCCTGGAAGGGCGAAGCGCCGGCCGCCGGTAACGGATACGACCAGCAGATAGCCTCCGAATTCCCGCACGATCTTCCCGCCTGGGATTCCGTCCCGGATGCCGCCGCCGTCTATCGCCGGGCCCTGGAAGGCCAGCCGGACGGATCCACCGTGCTCGTCTGCACCGGGGACGTGCGCAATGCCTGGGCCTTGCTGCGCGCCTCAAGGGACCTGGTCGCGCGCAAGGTGAAATCCCTGGTGCTGGTGGGCGGAAAATACCCGTCGGGGAGGGAATACAACTTCGCCGCGGGTATCGCCCGGGATACCCTGCCCAACATGATACGGGAGCTGGTCGAGGGCTGGCCCGGTCCCATTCGCTTCGTGGGCACGGAAACGGGAGACGACATGGCCACGGGCGGCTGCCTGGCCTCCGCGGGCACGGGCGGACCGCTTAAGCGCATTTATGACCTCAGGCTGACGGCCCCGAATTACATCCGGCCCAGCACGGATCTGATCTCGGTCATGGTCGCGGTGCGCGGCCCCCGGACCTATTGGGACCTGGTTTCCGAAGGCGGCAACGTTATCGGAGAGGACGGTTCCAATGTCTGGAATCCCGCCCCGGATACGGATCAGGACTACCTGCTCCGCAAGGGCGGCCCCGAGGCCGTGGGCGCCGCCATGGACTCCCTCCTGTGCGCCATTCCCGCTCCTTAGACGACCTGCCCGCTTAACGCCGTTAAGCGGATTGGCTTCCCGGCCAGGCCTCCCGACGGTATTTCCGGATTCCTTTATAGGCATGAGAAAACCATTCCTTCCCGATTGCGCGACCGTCCTCTCCCTCATCGCCCTCACCCTGCTCCCTTCAGGCGCGAACGCCCAGAGGCAGGAACTCCCCATCGCCGATTTCGAAGGCGCCGACTATGCGGGCTGGACGGCGGCTGGGACGGCTTTCGGCGCGGCCCCGGCGCGCGGCACCTTGGGCCCTCAGCAGCCGGTGACCGGATACACCGGAAACGGTCTCGTGAACACCTTCCTGAACGGGGACGGCGCGATCGGGACCCTGGAGTCGCCTCCTTTCACCCTGCAGCGCGATTACCTGAACTTCCTCGCCGGCGGAGGCTCCCATGCCGATCAGACCCGGGTGGAACTGATCGTCGACGGCAAGGTCGTTCTGACCGCGTCCGGCATCGAGACGGAATCCCTATTCTGGGTGACGTGGGACATCAAGCCCTGGACGGGAAAGAGCGCGAGGCTCCGCATCGTCGACGAAGCTACGGGAGGTTGGGGCCATATCCTCGCGGACGACTTCCGGCAGAGCGATGAGGCGCGCGCCTTCCGCGAGGCTCTGCGTCCCCAATTCCATTTCACCGCCGCCAAGGGTTGGATCAACGATCCCAACGGCATGGTCTTTTACGATGGCGAGTACCACCTCTTCTACCAGCACAATCCCTTCGGCATCCCGTGGGGGAACATGACCTGGGGCCATGCGGTGAGCCCGGACATGATCCATTGGCAGCATCTCCCCCTGGCCATCCAGCCCGACAATGCGGCTTGCACCGCCTACTCCGGCAGCGCCGTGGTCGATTGGAACAATACCGCGGGTTTCCAGACGGGCAAGGAAAAGGCCCTGATCATCCTGTGGACCAGCATCGGGTGCGGGCAGCGTCTTGCCTACAGCAATGATCGCGGGCGCACCTGGACGAAATGGGAAGGCAATCCGGTCATCCCCGCAGAAAGCGACGCGCGCGATCCCAAGGTATTCTGGAGCCAGGCCGCGAAGAAATGGATCATGGCCCTCTGGACCCCGGCCCGGGGAGGCGGCATCTCCTTCTACGGATCCGCGAACCTGAAATCCTGGATCTGGCTCAGCATCGCGCCGGACTTCTTCGAATGCCCGAACATCTGGGAATCCCCCGTGGACGGGAATCCCGCCAAGACGAAATGGGTCCTGCACGGGGCGAGCGGGCAATACCGCATCGGGAATTTCGATGGAACCAAGTTCACGCCCGAGGCCGGGCCCTTCCCGATGGAATGGGGCCGGCACTGGTACGCCAGCCAGATCTTCAGCGATATCCCGGCCGCGGACGGGCGGATCCTCAACATCTCCTGGATGAACGGGGGATCGTTCCCGGGCATGCCCTTCAATGGCCAGATGTCCATCCCCACCTCGATCGGACTGAGGACCCTCGCGCAGGGCATCCGCGTTACGAGGCTTCCCGTCAAGGAAATCGAGGCCTTGCGCATCCATACCGATGCCTGGAAGGATCGCACCCTGGCGCCGGGGGAAAACATCCTTTCCGGGCTTGCGGGAGACCTGTACGATATCGACGCGGAGTTCGAATTGGCCGGGGCGGCCGGGGCGTCCGAATTCGGTTTCCGATTGCGGGATTCCCTGGTGGCCTACCATGTCGGGGAGAAACGCCTTTCCTCCCTGGACAAAAGCGCTCCCTTGTCCCCGGCCGGCAACCGGATCAAGATGCGGATCCTGCTGGACCGGGCGTCCCTGGAGGTGTTCGGGAACGACGGCGAGGTGGTCATGACGAGCAATTTCCTCCCCGTGAGCGGCCGCACCGCCCTGCAGGTCTACGCCTTGGGCGGCCCGGTCAAGATCGTTTCGCTGGAAGCGCATAAGCTGAGGGGCGCATGGGACCCGAAGGATCTGCAAGCCGCCTGGGAGAAGTCCCGGCAGCCCACGCGGCTGATGAAGGGGAAAGGTATCGTTGCCCGCGCCTTGAAGGCCGGAGCGGGAGGTCCGGAGAATGAGGGCCGGAATCTCCTGGGCCGGTCCGGACCCGCTACTGGACGCTTATGGTCCGGTTCGGGGATTTCGGTTCCCCGGAAAAAATGAAATAGGCCACGACGCCGGCGGCCACGATCGCCCCGGTCCCGCCTACCCACAGCGCGGTCCGGCCGATGCGGGTTTCCCGATCCCGCCCGGCGGGCGCCTCATCCTTGATCCGAAAGGAGTCTCCCCCCTGGTCGCTCTCGCCGCCTTCCGGTATCGCGGCCTTCCAGGCATTCCAATCCCGGATGATCGAACCCACGGCCGCGGAATCGGCGATCGCGGATTCCGCGGCGGTCCCTTGCGGGGTCCCGGCCTGTACGGGATCGGCCGTCAAAGCGGCCAAGAGCAAGGCGGCCGCGCCCATGGATACCCGAAGTTTCGCGTTCGCCATTCCCATTTTCCCCTCGCTTGGTCGGTGCATGCATGGAAACTACATCGGCGCGTCGGGCGGATCGGTGATGGGCGTCACATGGAAATGGCTAGATTAAAGGGACCAGGATCCGGTCCGGATCCGGTTCGAGCCCTGGGATCCGGATGAACGCATTTACCCCCCTGACCTTCGCCCGCCTCGCCCCCATTCTCCTGGCGTCCGCGCTCGGAGCGCTCTCAGCCGGCCTCGCCGGTTGCGAAAAGCATTCCACTTCCGGAGGCGGACCGGAAGAATCCGCCTTGATCGGGAAATGGGCGGACCTGTCCAATGCCCCGGGGACCCTGGATCGGCAGTGCTGCTTTTACGATTCGACCGCCGGGGACCCGTGCGGGCCGGATACCCTCATCCTGCGGAGGGACAGCAGCATGTCCTTCACCTCCGTGATCGATGAGCCCCTGAGATTCTGGGTGGATGAGGACACCCTGTACCGCTTCCGCGGGGACAATCGCGCCGACGCGGTACGGTTCGCCTTCTCCATCCGTCACGATACCCTGTCCTTCGCGGTTTCGCCTTTATGCGATCACAATCCCATTTCCTCCCGCTACCGAAAGGTTCCGGAATGATGGGCAAAGCAGGATAAGGGACAAAGAAAAAGCCGCCCCGGGCGGGACGGCTTCTTTTCGATGGGGCCTTGTCAGGCCCGGTCGCGCGGTGCGCGTCGCGCGGTGCGCGATTCAAGAGGGCGAATCAATACTCGAACTTCACCCGGTAAAGGCCTTCGCTCAGGTTGGAAGGCAGGGTTACGCGGGCCTGGGCGTTGCCCGCGGCCTGGTACTGCCAAACCGACTTGCCCTGGACATTGTAGACGCTGAAGCCCTTGGCGGCTTCCGGAACGGCTACCACGCGATCCAGACCGAGGTTCAGGCTGGTGATCAGCCCGGCGAACTTGGCCTGGGTCTTCACGCCGTTGATGGCGGTGGGAAGCAAGGGGGTGGTGGGAAGGCAATTGCCCTTGTACTCGTAACGCGCGATCTTGGTATCGTTGGTGGTGGCGAAGTAGCTGCCGCCGTATTCGAGGACGTAGAGCGCGCCGTCCGGGCCGGTCTTGATGGTGATGGGGCCTACCAGGGAGTTGTTCACCAACAAGGGACGATTGTCGGTCACGGTGGATCCGTCCGCGTTAAGCGATACGACCTTCAGGTAGCCCTGGCCGTTGTTCCAGTCGGAGATGAACCACTTTTCGTTGAAGTGGGGCGGGAGCTTGATCTTGGAAGGGTTGGCGCCGTCGTAATGGTAGATGGGACCGGTCATGGCCGCGCCTTCCTTGTAGGGAAGGATGGCCGGAACGGCCGGGGGCAAGGCCTGGATGCCCGTATTGTTGATGGACGTGTTCATGGGGGCGGCGGGATTCTTGTTGCCGCGGTAGCTGTAGGTCGGGCTGGCGGGATCCGCGGTTACGTGGCTGGTGAGGCCGCCCACGAAGTAGGGCCATCCCATGAAGCCGGGCCTGGTGACGAGGTTATGTTCCTCGGTATTGCCCCCCTCATCAGGTCCGACGTCACCCCAGGCGAGCCATCCGCGATAAGGGTCGAGCGCGATGGTGTACGCATTGCGATGGCCCATGGTATAGATTTCCGGCTTGGTCTTGGCGGTGCCGGCGGGAAAGAGGTTCCCGGCCGGGACGGTATAGGTCCCGTTCGCTTCCGGATGGATGCGCAGGATCTTGCCGCGGAAATCATTGGTGTTCGCCGAGTGACCCTGGTCATCGCCGATCCCGTTCTGGGCGTTTTCATTGATGAAGGTCAGGGGATCCGAGTTGTTGCTGGGGTTGGCGGTATTGTTGCCCGTGGAGATCCAGAGGTTGCCGGAGAGGTCGAACTCCATGCCGCCGCCCGTATGGCAGCAATGGAAACGCTGCACGTGGATGTTCAGCAGGATTTTCTCCGAAGCCTTGTCGAGCACGTCGCCCGTCATGGTGAAGCGGGAGACGTACCAGGCGGAATCGGCCTTGGGAGCGTAATCCACGTAAACGTAGTTGTTCGTGGCGAAGTGCGGATCGAGGACGAAACCGTTGATGCCGGATTCGCTCTGGCTGCCGTCCTTGTTCGTGCCGGAATAGACATCGAAGGTCGCGGCCGTGACGATGGTTCCCGTGCTCGCGCCGGGAGCGGAAGGCTTCCAGATCTTGAGCTTTCCGCCGCGCTCGCCGAAGAAAATCCGGCCATCGGGCGCGAAATCCATGCGGGTGGGTTCCGACAGGGTCGGATCCTTGGTCTTATCGACCAGGACGACCTTGGTGAAATCCGCGGATGAGACATCCGTGCAATTCGGGTACGTCCACTTCTGCTGGGCCCCGGCGATACCCACTGCTCCGAGGGAGAGAATGCCCGCCAACGCGGCAATTTTTTTGCCTCTATTCACCATGATAAAAACCTTTCCCTAATTTTCTTTCCGAAAATAGACGCGACCGTCAAGTAACCATGGTACGCGACTCCCCCAACCCGGACTCCAATATACCTACCAACACGGATTTCCGAATCCGATCCCTTGGGGAAAACCGGACGTGGACGGATCGTTCCTTCGACTTGACCGGAAAATACCCCCCCGGAAGCCCGAATCCGTGGGGATCAGGCCCGGAGGCAGGGGGCCAAAATGACCCCGTACCCCCGCCTTGCCCATCCTTAGTTAGCTTTTCGCCATTCTTTTTCTTCCCAAAATGACGGGTAGGGGCGTTTTATCGACCCGAACGGCCAGGAAGGGAAATGGCGGGAGGCCATATGTTCCGATTTCGAATCGCGGCTGCAGTCCTTATGGCGCTGGGCGTACAGGCCAATGCCTTCAAGGTTTCCAAGACCGATTTCCCGAAATTCGCCGGATCCATCGATTGCCGGTGGGACGGCGAGTCCTGTCCCGGGGCCGCCATGGGCTTCGTGGTCCATGGCCGGGCCGGGGACGATATCCCCGACCCCACCGCCCCGGAACTGGCCGCGGGCGGCAAGGTGGTCCTGGGGTTCCTGGAAGGCAAACCCTTTTCCTGGGCCCGGTACTCCGTCGACTTCCCGAATGCCCGTTCCAAATGGGTGGTCCTCAATGAATTGTCCTCGGGCGATCAGAACAATGTCTTCCTGACCCAATGGCGCGCGGCCGGGGACAGCCTGGAGTTCGTCAAGGCCATCCCGCAAAGCTTTCCGCTCGACCTGGGGGAGACCTACGTGCTCGCCAAATCCACCCTCCCGGACAACTCCCTGCTCCTCATCGTGAAGGGAGAAGGTTCGGATGCCGGGGTGAACCTGCAGGACTTCCGCATGTTCCGGCTACAGGCTCCGGACAAGGTCAAGGAGGTCGCCCGCCGCACCAACAAGAGCGAGATTCCGGTGCAGAAAATCCTCGAGCGGATCAACGCCGACCAGGCCGTCGATGAGGTGGTCGATTCCGCCTTGACCTGCGAAATCGTCAAAGCGAAAAAAGCGCCCTCGGGCGGTCCTCTGCTCCGCTTCGTAAAGACCCGGACCCGCATCCTGTACACCAAGGCCGGGCCCCAGGAAACCCCCGGGAGCAAGGACACCTCCTTTATCGATATCTGGAAAGTCATCAAGACCGGGCGGTAATCCGTCAAGTCTCCGTCAAGGCCATGCCCGTTCAGGGTTCCATCCCTCCAATCCGGCCGAATAGGCCCTTTCCCGCCCTCAGGGTCACGCCTCCGGATTGACCCCGGCGGCGCCGCAGCCTTATAATGGATTCGGGCCGGAAAAGCCTCGGGTGCGGCCGATCCTGGCCGCGATCCCGGGCATCGCCCCCGACAGGACCCCTTGGAATTGCGAATCGAAAAAGGAGGGCTGGAAGCCCGGCTTCTGTTGGCCCCCGTCCGCAAGGAAACGGGCGACCATCTGGTTCCCTCCCTGTCGGAAATCGAAGTCTTCCTCAAGGAAAAAGGGGTCAAGGCCCCGGCGGATCTCGCTTCCCTGGAAGCGGCATTCGCCCGCCTCGCCGAGGGCATGAACGCGGAACCGATCGCCGCGCGGGGCACGCCTCCGGTCCCGGGCAAGGACGGATACCTGGAATGCCTGATCGATTTCAGCGGCGGATTCGCGCCCGCCACGGCCGAAGGCGGCTCCGTCGACATGCGGTCATCCGTCATCCTGAACGTGGATCCGGGACAGCCCTTGGCCGTGGTCCATCCGCCCTCCGCCGGCGTACCCGGACTCGACGTCTTCGGCCGCCTGGTGGCTTCGGCGCCCGGCAAGGTCTGCAATCCGAGGCTGGGGAACAATACCCGGAGGTCGGAGCATGACCCAAACCTGATCGTGGCCGATACCATGGGGCACGTACGCCAGGTGGACGGCACCATCGAGGTCCAGGAGTTCTACCTGGTGGACGGGGACGTGGACTACGCTTCCGGCAACATAGCCTTCGGCAAGTCCGTACTGGTCCGCGGGGACGTGAAGGCGGGCTTCACCGTCGAGGCCGGAGGTGACCTGGAAGTTACCGGCCTGGTCGAGGACTGCTCGGTAAAGGCCCAGGGGATCCTGGTGGTCAAGGGCGGGTTCACGGGCAAAGGCAACGGCCAGATGCACGCCCACGGCGACATAGGCCTCGGGTACGTGAGGAACCAGCAGGTGCGCGGGGACGCCTCCATCCGGATCAATCGCGAGGCCGTGAACAGCCGGCTCCAGGCCCGCCAATCGGTCATCGTGAACGGATTGCTTGCCGGCGGAAGGGCCCAGGCGCGCTATTCCATCGAGTGCCAGGTGGCGGGCACCGAAACCGGCACCCCGACCCATCTCGAGGCTGGCTTCGACTATACCATCGCCGAGGAGCTTTCCGGGATCCGCGGTGAAATGGACAAGATGGGCCGCTACGCCCGGAAACTGGAGGATTCCCTCCGGCAGATCAGCGACGTGGAAAAGCTGAACCGCAGCATGGAACCATGGTCCATCGAACTCATGTTCGAGCTGGAGGGGATGCGCGGCAAGGTGGATGCGAAGATCAGGCAGTTGCGGGACCGGTTCGGGCACCTCGAAAGCCAGGCCACGCTCACCGAATCCGCCACCATCACCATCCGCAATAAAGCGTTTCCCGGGGTGGTCATGAAGATCGGCAAGGAAATGTACCTGGTGGACGAAGTGATATCCGGCCCGAAAACCTTTTTCGCCAAGGACGGCGCCATCCACATGCGCTGACCCGGAACCACCATGAACAAGCATACCCATAACGGGGACAACCGGCGCGATAGGGAGATCAGGCAGACCCTGAACGAATTGCGCGCCTTGGTGGAAGGCGGGTATTTCGACGGGCTGCACCCGGCCGCCCACATCCCCGACGAACTGAAGGTCCTGGCGGCCATTTCCGCCCAGCTCAACAAAAGCGCGCCCTTCGCGCGCAAAGTGGCCGCGCTACGCCCCATGGACAATCCTGTGGGGCCGGCCTTGGCGCAATTCATGACCCAGGTCCTGGTCCGGGACCGGACCGACATCTACAAGACCGAGACCCATCGCAAGTTCGAGGACGCCGTGGGACAGGTGCGGATCCTGTTCGGGAAAATCGTGCGCGGGGAGATCGCCAGCAACTCCATCGTCCGTTCGATAGTCGGCTCCTTCATGGACACCTTCATGAAGGACCGCAACCTCTTGCTCAACCTGGCCGCCGCGCCCTACAAGGGCCATGATTACCTCTATGATCATTCCCTGAAGATGTGCCTGCTCTCCCTCGCGTTGGCCTCGGAGTCGGGCTATTCCCGCAGCCAGGCCATCGAAATCGCCCAGGGCGCCTTGCTGGCGGACGTGGGAATGATGCTCGTGCCCGAACGCATCCGTCTCAAGCGCGGCAAGCTGACCGACGGGGAGCTGTTCGAGATGAAGAAGCATCCGATGCTGGGCCTGAGCCTTCTCGAGCATATACATGGGCTTTCGGAGGCCGTCCTGATCATCCCCTACCAGCATCATGAGCGCATCTCCGGCAATGGGTATCCCGACAATCGTTCCGGTTCCATGGTCAGCCGCTTTTCCCGCATCGTAAGCATCGCGGACGTATACACGGCCCTCATCAACCAACGCACCTATAGGGATTCCCTGGTCCCTTACCAGGCCATGGTCTCCCTGCTTTCCATGGGCGGGAACGGCCAATTGGACGGCGAACACATCAAGAGCTTCCTGAAGGCCATGTCGATATTCCCCCTCGGGTCCCTGGTCCGGCTCACCAGCGGCCGGGTGGCGAAGGTCGTGGGACCCAATCCGTCCGAGTTCACCAAGCCTCTGGTTTCCCTGTTGACCGCGGAAAACGGGTCCGCGTTGGCCAGGAACGCGATCCTCCAGATCGATTTGGCGGTGTCCGATGAGAAGATCATCGAGGCGCTTCCGGGGCATTCCATTTCGCATCATATTCTGGACGGGTTTTAGGCTCGTCGCTATGGAGTTTGCCTTCGGCAAACTCCACGCTCCTCGCTTTTATCGGCCTGACTGCTATGGACTCTGCCTTCGGCAAACTCCACGCTCCTCGCTTTTATCGGCCTGGCCGCTATGGTGTTTGCCGAAGGCAGAGTCCATAGCGACTCGATTTTCCAGGAGCTGTCCTTTTGAAATCGACCAGTAAAAAACCGCTCGGTTTTTCGGTCCCCTTTCCCGCCTTATCCCCCTTTTCAGGGCCTCAGTTTTGTTCCACTCACCCCGCTTATCCGGCCGCATTTCACGATTTATGGTTTGAAAGTGCGGCCCAGTCTGGTATCTTTATACGCGTCCCGGGCATACCGTCCGGATAAAGGCTCGACCATGATCATGGCCTTCCGCAAAACGCGCCTGTCCACGGCCCTCATTCCGGCCGTCCTGGCGGTCCTTTTCCTGGGCGGTTGCCTGGTGAAGGACAAATCGGACAAGCCCTTGGGCAGCGGAGGGATGACGCCTCCCTGGGATCCGGCCAAGTTCACGCCCAAGCGGCTCGAAGGGTACGCCTATCCCGGTCCCGAAAGCCTGTTCGCCGTATTCCCGGAAATCGCGGGCCTGGACAGCCTGAGCGGTGATCCGAAAACCTGGAAGGCGGATCCGGAAGCGACCGATACCTTGCGCATCAGCCAGATGCTGGACACCAATTTCGCATTCCCCCAGAATGCGGAGGCCACCATGCCTTACGGCTACGATGACTCCTTCCGCGACGATACCCTCTTCCGATACGCATACGGCAACGGACTCTTCACCCAGGACCATCCCTGCGCCGCCAATTTCGTGATTTCAGGGCAGTTCCTGCATCCGGCGAAATGGGTACGGGCCGGCCTGAAGCAAAAGGAGATCTTGGACGCCCTGGGAAAGCCGCTTTATAACCAGGGTGGCGTCTTGCGATACCTGTCGCACCATCCTTCGCCGGCCCAGCCCCGCGCCGAGGGCGACTCGTTGAACACCGCCCGGGATTACAACGCCTATGAGGTTTTCGAGGGCGTCAATTTCTATTTCCGCGGGGACAGCCTGTTCGCCGCGGTGCTGCAGAAATCCCAGCCCTGCCATTGAGGATCGGATAGGGATCCCCCTGGAGCCGGAATGCCCGGCGCCAGAGGGATTCGAGCTATTACCTCCTCAAGCGAGCAAGCTGCGGAGCATCCAAGCCGTCTTCTCATGAACCTGCATCCGCTGGGTCAGCAAATCCAAAGTCGGCTGATCGGAAGACTTGTCCGCAACGGGGAATACGGTTCTCGCGACGCGCACCACGGCCTCATGGCCCTGGACCAGTTTCCGGATCATTTCCTGGGCATTGGGGATACCCGCTTCTTCCTGGATCGAAGAGAGGCGGATGAAGTCGGCATAGGTGCCGGGAGCAGGGAGACCCAGGGCGCGGATGCGTTCCGCGATCAAATCCACCGCCAGGGCCAACTCATTGTATTGGCCCTCGAACATGAGGTGCAAGGTCTGGAACATGGGTCCCGTGACGTTCCAATGGTAATTATGGGTTTTCAGGTAGAGGGTGTAGGTGTCGGCCAGGACCTTGGACAAGCCATCCGCGATGTCCGTCCTCTCCTTTTCCCCGATTCCGATATCTATCTGCATGAGGCGCTCCTTTTATTGGTTTTTCGTTGTGGGTCGGTAGTCGAATGCCGGGAGGTGGAGGTCAATCCATCGATTGGCCTTGTGCCTTTTTGGAAGCGGCCTTTTTTTTCGGCCCCGCTTTTTCCGGGTTCCGGCATTCCGCGCAGATCCCCAGGAATTGCACGCTGATGGATTCAACCAGGAAACCCTTTTGGCCCGTCCTGCCTTCCGGAAGGATCGGTTCCCGCACCCCGACGGCATCATCGATGCGGCCGCAGACGCGGCAGACAAGGTGCTGATGCGGTTCCATGACGGCGTCATACCGCACCGCATCGTCTCCCACGCGGATGGTGCGGAGCAGTTTCGCGTCCGTAAGGTATTTCAAGGCGTTGTAGACCGTGGCGAAGCTGAGACGCGGGGATTGCCTCGCGGATCGCTCGAACACCTCACGGGCCGTGGGATGGTCTTCCCCGGCCCTGACCAGTTCCAGTACGGCGATGCGGTGGGGGGTGAGGTTTTCCTGCATATACATGAATTAGAATTATTCTAATTCTAAAGCCAAGGTTTCTTTTTGGGGCCATCCGTGGGCTCCCCGGAAAAGGCATCAAGGAGGGATTAGGGGTTATTGACCGATTTGCGGCGCCCGGGCGACGGAATTTGCTTCTCTAG
>JAQBPO010000071.1 GCA_028287465.1 Fibrobacterota bacterium | reverse complement strand
TTCCAGAACGTAATTGGCGTTGATGCCCACTTCCACCGCGTCCCCGGTATATTCCACGGGCAGGGATTCCTCGGAATCGCCGCCCAGGTCCTGGTTCTTGGCCGAGAGCGCGAGCTGCTTTTCCTGGAACCCGAACACGACCAGGCGCGTCTTCGCGTTGGCCATGGTGGCCACGCGGCGGATCACGGAGGCCATATGCTCGCGGTTGCCCTTCATCTTCTTCGAGAAATCCTTGGGGATCACGTTCTCGTAGTTGGGATAAGGGCCTTCGATCAGCTTGGTGAAGATGACTATGGTCTCGGTGCTGAAGCGCGCGTTGGCGGGCCCGATTTCCACCTGGATGGCCTGCTCCGCGTCCTCGGACATGCGCAGGATCTGGGACAGGGCCTTGGGCGGCAGGATGACGCCGGGTTGGGTCGGCAGGCCGGGAGCGGGCGTCCAGGCCTTGCCCAGACGATGCCCGTCCGTGGCGACCATCTGGAGGTTGCCGTCCTTGAATTCGCAATAGGCACCCGTGAGGCTCATGCGGCTGTAGTCGGAGGAGACGGCGAAGGTGGTCTTCTCGCTGAGGAAGCGGAAATCCTTGAGGGCCAGGCTGAAGGATTTGGCGGCGCCCAGGTCCGGCAGGGCCGGGTATTCGCTGGCGTCGAAACCGGTCAGATTGCATTGGAATCCGGATTCGGATTTGATGGTTACGATGTAGTCGTCCACGGAAAGCAGAACGGGGAAGTCGGGGAGTTCCTTGACCACTTCCAGGAGCTTCTTGGAGTTGATGACGATCTCGCCGTCCTCATGGCCTTCCACCTGGAGCCGGAGCACTATGGTCATGTCCAGGTCCGTAGCGCGGATTTCCAGGGTATTGCCTTCGAGTTTAAGCAGCAAGTTGTACAGGATCTGCAGGGTGGTCTTGGTAGGCGAAGCATTGCTCGCCATATGCAGGGCATCCAGGAAAACCGGCTTGTTGGCTTCGAACTTCATTGCGTCCCTTCCTGCCGGGTGCCGCGCCTGGCCTGGCGGCGGAAAAACCCGATCGGGCCCAAAAAGATAGTCTAAGGGAGTGCCGGTTGGAATTCGATTGGGCGGTAGCTACTTTTTACCCCAACCTATGATAATAGAACCCAAAATCCGCGGCTTTCTGTGCACGACCTCCCATCCCGTAGGATGCGACGCGAGCGTGCAGGAACAAATCGATTACGTCAAATCCAAGGGCGCCATCCCCAAGGGCCCGAAAAAGGCCCTGATCATCGGGTCGTCGGCGGGCTTCGGCCTTTCCTCCCGGATCACCGCCGCTTTCGGCAGCGGCGCCGGAACCTTAGGGCTAGCCTTCGAACGCCCGCCGGAAAAGGGCCGCCTCGCCTCGCCCGGCTGGTACCAGACCCGCTCCTTCGAAGAGAAGGCCCATAAAGCCGGCCTCTGGGCCAAAAGCCTCAACGGGGACGCGTTCTCCGACGCCATCAAGGCCGAGGCCGTCACCTTGCTCAAGGAACTCGGACCGGTCGACCTGGTCGTCTATAGCGTGGCCGCGCCGCGCCGTACCGATCCCAAGACGGGCACGGTCTACAAGTCCTGCCTTAAGCCCATCGGCAAGCCCTATACCAACAAGACCATGGACTTCAACAATGGGGCGGTCACGACCATCACCTTGGACGCCGCGACCCAGGAAGAAGTGGATCATACCGTCGGCGTCATGGGCGGCGACGATTGGGAACTGTGGATGGACCTGCTCCAGAAGGAAGGCCTGCTGGCCCCCGGCGCCGTGAGCATGGCCTATTCCTATATCGGGCCCCAGGTCACCCAGCCCGTCTACCGCAACGGCACCATCGGAACCGCCAAGGATCACCTCGAGAAGACGGCCCTGAAGCTGGACGAGCGCCTCAAGAAGACCGGCGGCCGCGCCTTCATCTCCGTCAACAAGGCCCTGGTCACCCAGGCCAGCTCCGCCATCCCCTTCATGCCCCTCTACATCAGCCTGCTCTACAAGGTGATGAAGGCCAAGGGCATCCATGAAGGCACTTTGGAGCAGATGGACCGGCTCTTCCGCACCAAGCTCTACTCCGGAAACGCCATCCCCGTGGACGAGAAGAACCGCATCCGCATGGACGATTGGGAGCTTCGCGAAGACGTCCAGAGCGAGGTCGACGCCCTCTGGCAGACGGTCGGCACCGAGAACGCCACCGAGCAATCGGACATTCTCGGATACCGCGGGGATTTCCATCGCCTCTACGGCTTCGGCTTCAAGGGTGTGGATTACGGCGCGGACGTACCCGATTCCCTCATCGGAGCCTGATCGGGGATAAGCCGGGGGGCCGTATGCAATGGCCGAAGCTGTGCGCGGCGATCGAAGGCCTGGTTCCCGTGGCCGACGCCGAATATGCGGCCATCTGCTCCGATGTCCGGCCCCGGCGCCTTTCCAAAACAGAGCACCTCTTCACCCATGGAGACGTCTGCCGCTGGGTAGGCTTCGTCAACGAGGGCTGCCTCCGGTATTACCTGGTCGACGATAAAGCCGAAGAGCGCGTTCCCCAGCATTACATCGCCTCCTTCCTGGGCATCAAGCCGCAATCCCTCAGCCGGATCCGGAAAAAACTCGCCCTGGAAGGCCCCGGATCTTAACCTGGGTGAATGAAACGGGGATGCACCACGGTGTATCTTCAATCAAACCAGGCTCCGGACGGGCATCGCGCCCATTCCGTCCGCCTCAATGCAACTAGTACCCTTTCCAAATCGCCATCCCGGAGAAACCATGAAAGCCCCGACCTTGGACGAACTCACCCAGCGCCTCGAGCGGATGAACCCCGAAGCCAAAGCGCTCTGGGGCCGGATGAACCTGGCCCAGATGCTCCTGCATTGCCGCGTCGCCATGGAAGCCGGCATGGGCGATCGGATTGTGAAAAAGCCCGAGGACAGTTTCGCCAAGCGCTGGCTGCTCTATCCCCTCCTCATGCTGTTGCCATGGCCCAAGGGCAAGGCCCCGACCTATCCGGAATTCGATATCCTGGAAACCAGGATGCCGGTGCTCAGCGTAACGGAAGAAGCGGCAGCGCTCACCGGCAGGCTGAAATCCTTTATCGGCGGGAATTTCCCGCTCCAGCGCCACGCCATTTTCGGCAGGCTTTCCCGGGTCCAATGGAGCAATCTCCAGCGCAAACACCTGGACCACCATTTCCGTCAATTCGGGATCTAGTTCCAGGGACGCGCGCGCACCGTCACGCCCCTCAATCCATGGTTGGCCCGGCCTTTGCGCTCCATCCATCCAGGTCTGGATTTCCGGCTTTTCCAGGGAATCCGCGCCTATCCGCGGTCAAGGTCTGACCGATACGTTCAACCAAGGCACGGAGAAACCATGTTCCCGATCCTGCTCACCTTCGCCATCCTCTCCGCCGTTGCCGGAAACGGGTTCGCCGTACCCCAAGGCCGGTGGCAATCCTACACCCAAAGCCAGATTCCAACACCGTCCGGAGAAGCCATCCTCCGCGTCGATTCCGATCCCCAAGGCATCCTCTATCTGACGACGGCCAATGCCACCCTGACCTACGATGGATCCGTATTCGCGCCCTTCACCCCTTTGCGCGCATACCCGAACCGTTTCTGGATCGGATCCAGGACGGATTACTGGGTCAGCGAAACCCATTACTGGCCATTGACTTACGGCGAGGTCATCCAGGTGAAGGATGGAACGCGCAAGAGGGCCGGTGGCTGCCTGGCCGGTAACGATTTCCGCATCCTGGGCAAGGACGCCCAGGGCCGCTTGCTCGTCGATGAACGCATGAATTACGGGGCGGGCAGTTGGGCGCCGGCCGTAGTCAGGCTTTCGGAGGTGGGCTGTGATACCATCGATATCGGGATCGGTCCTGATTCCGAAGACGGCGCCGTGGCCTATGCGCGCGACAATTTGGGCCGGGAATATTTCGCCACGGAAATGATCAGCGATGTCGCACGCTGCGGCCCCCTGGTGCGTCTCGACAAGGGCAAGCTGGATACCTTGATCCCCGGCGCCTGCACGAACGGCATGTTGGCCGTGGGCGCCCAGGTACTGTTCACCGCCAGGGAAGGCCTTTGGATCACCACGAACTCCGGATCCAGGAAAATCGAAAAAGTGAAAGGACGGACTATCGGTTGGCCCATGGCCCCGTTCCGGGACAGCAAGGGCGTGATTTGGCTGGGCGGGAATTTAGGCGGCGTTCTCGCTATCGACGGAACGGATTCCGTGTTCTATGATAGCCTGAATTCGGATTTCAAAGGCCGAATGGCCTCCAGCTTCGCCGAGGACGCCGAGGGTAACATCTGGATGGAAACGGGGACTCCCGCCTTGAACATCTTCGCCCGGGGCAGACTTACGGTAGCGCTTGGCCGCCATGCCAGGGCCGAAACGCATCGCCTCCTGACCACCATGCGAAGCCGGGATCTCCTGGGCCGGGACGCTTCCTTGGGGGACCTCGCGCCTGCCTTCCGTTTCGGCACGGCAGCCAGGCATTAGGTACCGCCTCCCGCGACCTCGCCACCGTCAACATATCCTTCTACCCGAATCCGACCCGTACTCGCGTGAGGTAACCTGCGGGCTTCCTATGGAAGCACGGTTCGGGGCCAAGGTCCGCCGGGGGTGGAGACGCACGCCCGGGAAGCCCCAAGCGCGAACCATGCGGGGGTAAATCGCAGATGGGATAAGGGAGAAGTGGGAAATGGTAGCGGGTCAGGGATTTGAACCCCGGACACGAGGATTATGATTCCTCTGCTCTAACCAACTGAGCTAACCCGCCCCAATTTCCGACCTTGGACCCCCGTTGAAGGCCGAAGGCGGTTGAAGCCAACCAAGGGAAAGAAAATTAATAAAATTACGGGGCGCAAAGAAGACTCCGCGCACGTCCAACTCCAAGAAACCATGTCCGCTTCCTTGGGAACGGAGGAATCGGAGCCTGCATGCCCTCGTTTTCCCTCGGAGTCGCGATTCTTGGGTTATCCCTGGCGGCGGTTCATGCCCAACCGGGAAGCGTTCCGGAGCCGTCCGGCGAACCCGTTCGGCCCCCGGCAGCGGACCTTGCCCGGCGCCAAGCGTCCTCCGGCAATGCCTTGGTGACCGTGGGTACAAACCTGATGGGCGCCGGCCTGGCGTTGGGACTCTTTGGGTATTTTCCCGCGCCGCGTTTGACCGGGCTGGGTGTTTTCTATGTCGGCATTCCCGTTTTGGGACTGGGAGCGCTCAATCTAAGCCTGGCCGCCGAGGGCGTCGATTCCACCTATCGGCGCTCCCAGAGCGGATGGACCTGGTTCTTGGGCGGTCTCGCCTTGGGGGCATACGGGATATACAGCCTCACCGAAATCGGGGATGGGGCAAGCCCCGGAGAAATAATGGGCGGCGTCATGCTGGTGCTCGGATCCATGGGATGCGAGGGAATGGCCGCAACCCGGTTCCTGGAAGAGGCCGACCATGGCCGCAGATCCTTCGCCGCCCGGGCAGCTTCCGCCTTGCACCCGACCCTGATCTTCCGGGCGGGGGCGAACATGCCTTCGCCCGGGATCCGTCTCACTTACGGTTTCTAGAAAGCGTTTTCGCCGCACAAGAAGGAGGCGGGCCTTCCCCGAGGGGAATGCCCCGCCTACGGACCGATCTTACCTGGCGGAGTCCGCGGACGCCGGCGCTACCGCCGATCCGGATTTTTCCGCCCCGCAAAACCATTCGATGGCCTGCGGATTCCAAAGGTCGACCGACGCTCCCCGGGCGATGCCCGCCGTTACCACATCGTCCACCGAGCCGGCCAGGACGGTCAGGAAGGTATCCTTGGTGGTGATCATGCTCCAGGATTTCTCCGGGCAGAGCGTTTTCATGTTGATGACAGGGCTGAATTCCATCAGGCTGAGTATGCCGTTATGGTGCCATTTTTCCTGCACATGGCCGGCGCTTGCGACATCGCCGTTTTTGAAATGCATGACCGAGCAGCCGGTAAGGCAGAGTCCGGAAAGCGTTGCCGCCAATACTAAGTTTTTCATGATTCCATTCTCCTATTTGCACCAGACTTTGGCGGTTTTGGGCGCATAGATGCCCAGGGTAAAGAACGTTTTGACGCCGTCCAGGAAGGTGTATTGGGATTGGATCTGTTCGACCTCTTTCCCTTTGCAGACCTCCACGACATTGATTTCATGTTCGCCGGAAAGGCCCCACCAGAAATATGATTTGCTTTCCTCGTAGGTGGGCGCGCCCCCTACCTTTTCCCCACCCTCGGGTCGGATTGTGGCGGAGGCGCATGCGCTCAGGTAAACCAGAGCCGCCAGTCCGCAGCCCGTTCTCACTGCTGCCTTTGAGATCATATTGTTCCTTTTCGACAAGGGTTAACAGGTAGAGTTGCCGGTTTTCACCAAGCCGCAACCTTCATATCCCCCCTTTGGGGAACGTAGAACCGGAACTGGGTGAAAACGCTGGGGGAAAGCTAATTACAGAGTAGTGGATTCCGCGATCCCAATCACTCTTATGTGCATTTACCGCGACGGAAGAACGCGAGGCTCCCGGAAGCGGGCGCTATGGAGGCGGGAGAAATCCGGAAGTTACTCCAGGCGAAAGACCTGGAAGAACGGGAATCGGTTGTCGAGGGAAGCCCTGCGAGGGGCGAGCGGATGCGGAAGCCGCGCAGGCCGAGTTGGCGACCCGCGCGGCGATCATTGAGGGTCTTTCGACCGGATTACGGAATGCCCGGCTTAACGACCCGAACGCATCAGCGCCTTCAGGGAGAAGGCCAACTTCACGTTGTTCTGCTTCTGCTTGCCCTCGGTGGCGAACTTGTCCTTGAGCTCCGCGACCGTAGCCGTGGGCTTCTTGGGAGCGCGCTGGCCCTGGCCTTGACCCTGGCCGCCGCGGCCCTGGTTCCCGCCCTGGCCGCCGAAACCGCCTTGGCCCTGACCCTGTCCGCCTCTTCCGCCCTGGCCGCGCTGGC
The DNA here is from genome assembly GCA_028287465.1 of Fibrobacterota bacterium. Taxonomy (GTDB): domain Bacteria; phylum Fibrobacterota; class Fibrobacteria; order UBA11236; family UBA11236; genus Chersky-265. The sequence goes on along the minus strand of JAQBPO010000071.1, from coordinate 2,865 downwards.
CCTGGCCCTGACCCTGTCCTTCGCGCCTGCCGCCCTGGCCGCCCGCCGGCTTCTCGGCCGATTCCTTCTTCATGGACAGGGAGATCCGCTTCTGCTCGATGTCCACGTCCAATACGCGCACCTGCACGATTTGGCCCGCGGCCACCAGCTTCTTGGCGTCGTCGATGAACTTGTCGGCCATCTCGGAAATGTGCACCAGGCCGTCCTGGTGGACGCCGATATCGATGAAGGCGCCGAAGTTGGTCACGTTGGTGACGATGCCTTCCAGCCACATGCCCTGGGACAGATCCTTGAGGCCCTGGACCTTGACGTCGAATTTCGCGTAGACGAACTCGGCGCGCGGATCGCGGCTGGGCTTTTCCAATTCCGAGGCGATGTCGAGCAGGGTGGGCATGCCCACTTCCTCGCTGACGTACTTGCCGAGGTCGATCTTGGAGATGACCTCCTTGTTGCCGATCAATTCCTTGAGCGGGGTCCCGGAGTCGTCGCAGATGCGCTTGACCAGGTCATAGCGTTCCGGATGCACGGCGGACGCGTCGAGGACGTTGTCCGAACCTTGCACGCGCAAGAAGCCCGCCGCCTGTTCGAACGCCTTGGGTCCGAAGAGCGAGACCTTGACCAGGCCCGATCGGCCCGCGAAGGCGCCGTTGGCGTTGCGGTGCTCGACGATGTTCTTCGCGAGGGACTTGTTGATGCCGGCCACGTAACCCAGCAGGGCCTCGGAGGCGCTGTTCACGTCCACGCCCACGGAGTTCACGCAGGATTCGACCACCTGCTCCAGCTTGCGCTTGAGCTCGTTCTGGTTCACGTCATGCTGGTACTGCCCCACGCCGATGGACTTGGGGTCGATTTTAACCAACTCGGCAAGCGGATCCTGGATGCGGCGCGCGATGGAGGCCGCACTGCGGATGGTCGCGTCGAGGTCGGGGAATTCCTTGCCGGCCAGGGGCGAGGTGGAATAGACGGACGCGCCGGCCTCGCTGACCACCACCTTGATGGGCGGCTTCTCGAGCTGCTTGAACGCTTCACCGATGAACTCGTCGGTCTCGCGCGAGGCCGTACCGTTCCCGATGGCGATGATTTCGACCTTGAAGCTTTCGATCATGGCCAGGAGGATGGTGGTCGAGGCCTCCTTCTGGTTCTGCGGGGGAACGGGATAGATGGTGCGATGCTCCAGGAGCTTGCCGGTCCCGTCGATGACGGCCAGCTTCACGCCGGTGCGGAAGCCCGGATCCACGCCCATGACGACCTTCGATCCTCCGGGAGGGGCCAGGAGAACGTCGCGCAGGTTCTTCTGGAATACCACGAAGGCTTCGCTGTCCGCGCGCTCCTTGAGGGCCATGCGCACTTCGGTTTCGATCGCGGGCTTGAGGAGGCGGTCGTAGCTGTCCTTGACCATTTTCTCCAGCTCAACCTTGTAGGGCGAGCCGGCCTTGATCACCTTGCCGGCGAGCACCGACAGGCACTTGTCGTCTTCCATCACGAGTTCGGTGCGGAGCACTTCCTCCTTTTCGCCGCGGCGCATGGCCAGGATGCGGTGGGAGGGGAGGGCGCTGACCTTCTCGGAAAAATTGTAATACATCTCGAACTTGGTGCGCTTGCCTTCGTGCTCCTTGCGGACCTTGGCCACGTAGAGGCCCGTCTTCATGGCCATCTCGCGGATCTGGCCGCGGATGGCGGCGTCTTCCGAAAGCTCTTCGGCGAGGATATCGAGCGCGCCCTGCAGGGCCGCGGCGGCATCGGCCACATTGAGTTCCGGGTTCACGTAGGCTTGCGCCAACATCTCCGGGGTCTGGCCCGCGGCGGGCGCGGCCTGCTCGGCGAGGATGCGCGCGAGCGGTTCCAATCCGGCTTCCTTCGCCGCCATCGCACGCGTGCGGCGCTTCGGCTTGTAAGGCAGGTAGAGATCTTCCAATTCCGTCTTGGAAATGGTCTTCTCGATCTTGGCCTTCAGCTCTGGCGTGAGCTTGCCCTGGGTTTCGATGCTCTTGAGGATCGTCTCGCGGCGATCGGTGAGCTCTTTGTAGTAGAGGTAGCGCTCTTCGATCAGGCGAAGCTGGTTTTCATCGAGAGAGCCTGTGACTTCTTTACGGTAACGGGTAATGAACGGGACCGTGGAACCCTGGTCGAAAAGAGCCAGAGTGTTACGGACCTGCTCGGCCGTCAATTTGGTTTCGGATGCGATTTGTTCGACAAAGACCACGGTATACTCCTGGAAACGACCGGTAAGGATCCTTAAAAAGCTGAGAGGATGGGAAAAATAGGAATTTGCCGCCTGCTCCGGGCCAGTTTCCCCACGCCGATCCGCTCCGGTCGAAACCCTTTACGGATAAAGTCCCAATCGATCCCGTAGCTGTAGGGTGGAATGGGTTCCATTTCGACGATTTCCTGGGGGAAACTGCCGAAATTCAATTGAAAACCGGGGTTCTGGCAGGGCCAAACAAGTACTCACGCATGACACAACCGTGACAAAACGTGTTAAGGCTGGGGGTATTATTGATACAGGAACTCAACAGGGAAGTATGCCATGACTCATCAGACAGTCGAATCGTGGGACGGAGCCTCGCTCTACTATCAATATATCAAGGACATCTCGAAGTACCCACTTCTGAAGAAGGATGAGGAAATCGCCGTCCTGATGAAAATCCAGTCCGGAGACCAGAAGGCCATCCACAAGCTGGTCTGCGCGAACCTCAAATTCGTCATCAATGTGGCCTTCATGTACAAAAACCAGGGTTTTTCCCTCCCTGAGCTGATCAATGAGGGAAATATCGGCCTGATCGAAGCCGCCAAGCGCTTCGACGTGAACCGTAAACTGAAGTTCATCTCATACGCCGTATGGTGGATCCGCCAGGCCATCACCCG
>JAQBPO010000039.1 GCA_028287465.1 Fibrobacterota bacterium | reverse complement strand
AGATCTCGCGCATGTTCTTCAACCTGTTCCCGTGCCCGTTCTTCAAGGTCTACTTCCGCCGCGAAAAGCAATGGATCCTCACGTCCATCCGGTCGATGTCGATCAACTCCATCCCCGAGTCCCATATCGGCGTGTTCCTGGAAGCCCTGGTTGAGTTCACCATCCACCGCTGGGGCATCAAGCGCCAGAACAACTCCGCGCGCTACGATCTGGCCATCCTGCACAATCCCACCGAGCGCTTCTCGCCCTCGGACGACGCGGCCATCCAGAAGTTCATCAAGGCCGGCAAGAACAACGGCCTTTCCGTGGAAGTCATCGAGAAGAAGGATTTCGCGCACCTGCCGGAATTCGACGGCCTCTTCATCCGCGAGACCACTTCCATCGATCACCATACCTACCGCTTCGCCAAGAAGGCGGAAAAGGAAAAGATAGTGGTCATCGACGATCCCAAGTCGATCATGTACTGCACCAACAAGATCTTCCTGAACGAACTCTTCAAGCGGGAAGGCATCCCGCGGCCGAAGACCTTCATCCTCTCGGAAGACAACGTGGTGGACATCTACGAGCAGTTCTCGTTCCCCATCATCATCAAGATCCCGGACGGTTCCTTCTCGCGCGGCGTGGTGAAGGTGGAAGATCCCGGCGAGCTGGCGTCGGTGTGCAAGGAATACTTCAAGCGCTCGGACTACATCATCGCCCAGGAATTCATGCCCACGGAATTCGACTGGCGCATAGGCATTTTCAACGGCAAGCCCCTGTTCGCCTGCAAGTATTTCATGTCCAGGAACCACTGGCAGATCATCAACCACAACAACGTGGGGAAGGCGGGGGAGGGCGCGCACATGACCTATCCCGTGAACCAGGTCGAGCCTTTCATCATCAACACGGCGCTGAAGGCGGCCAAGCTCATCGGCGACGGCCTCTACGGGGTGGATATCAAGGTGGTCGGCAAGAAGCCTTACGTCGTCGAAGTGAACGACAACCCCAACATCGACGTGGGCGTCGAGGATCAGGTCCTGAAGGATTCGCTCTACAATACCATCATGGAGGAGTTCGTGAACCGCATCGACAAGCTGAAGATGCGCAAGGATCGCGAGCCCGCCATGCCGGCGGAAATCGTCAAGCTCCTTAACCTGCAGGTCGTCCGATAAACCCCGGGGCCCCCGATCCCCGGCTCAATGGCGCGGAATCCGCGCTGGCGGATTCCGCAAGCGATGGCCCGGCGCAAGCCGGGACATTGCCGGATGCTTCATCCGCATGGTCCCTTTTCGAGGTCTTCGGAGTCGAGATCGAATACGCCGTGGTCCGCCGGGACACCCTCGCGGTGGACCCCTCCGCCGACAGGTTGTTGGCCGCCCTGGGCGGCAGCCCGGATTCCCATCCCGCCGCCGGGAACGTGGAGGCGGACAACGAACTGGCCGCGCACGTGCTGGAGCTCAAGTGCAAGTCCCCGGCCAAGGATCTCGCGTCCCAGGCGCGCGATTTCGCCGCTTACGTGAAGCTCGCGAACCAGGCGCTGGCGGGATGGAACTGCCGGCTCATGCCCGGAGGCATGCATCCCTTCATGGATCCCACCAAGGAGTCCCGCATCTGGCCGCACGAGGACAGCGGCATCTACCGGACCTACGATCGCGTCTTCGGCGTGCGCGGGCACGGCTGGTTCAACATCCAGAGCGTGCACCTCAACCTGCCTTTCTCCGGGGACGCGGAATTCTCGCGCCTGCACAATGCCATCAGCCTGCTCCTTCCGCTGTTGCCGGCCCTCGCGGCCTCAAGCCCCGTTTTCGACGGAGCCCACCACGGCTGGCTGGACGGCCGCCTGTCCCATTACGTGAACAACCAGCGGCGGCTGCCCTCCATCATCGGCGATATCATTCCCGAGCCGGTGGGCAGCGAAGGAGAATACAGGGAGAAGATACTCGAGCCCATGTACCGGGAGATCGCGCCCCTGGATTCGGAAGACATCATGCAGGAGGAATGGCTGAACTCCCGCGCGGCAATCGCCCGCTTCGACAGGGACACCATCGAGATCCGCTGCCTGGACACGCAGGAGCGGCCCACGGCCGATCTCGCGCTCTGCCATTGGGCGGTTTCCATGCTGCGCCACGTGATGGGCACAGGTGCGGACCTCCTCACCGCGCACCGTAAGCTGCCGCCTGGGATGCTCAAGGCCTTGTTCCTGGATACGGCCAAACGCGGCATGGCCGCCGCCGTGCCGGCGGATTTCCCCTTCGCCGCGTTCGGATTGGATCCCATGCCCACCGCGGGAGCCTTCCTGAAAGCGCTGACCGCCAAGAGCCTGGGCGCGCCCGGTCAGGCCGCCAGCCCGGCGGATGAGGCGTTCCGTCCGTCCATAGATACCATCCTTTCGAAAGGCAACCTTGCCGAGCGCATCCTGCGGGCCGCGCCGGAAGCCTCGCTGTATCCTTCGGTCTACGCGCGCCTGTGCGACTGCCTGGACTCGGACGCCGCGTTCATCTAGGCTGCGCCTCCGCGGGCGGAAGGCCGGGGGCCTCCATCGGCCCCATCAGCCCGATTGGACCGTGAATGGAACTCGAATACGTCCCATTGCTGGGCATCCAACGCGATCTCTACCGCATGCCCCGGGGCATGGATCGCTTCCGGGAATACCTGTCAGCCATGATCGATAAGGGCACGGAGGATATCAGGCTTCCCCTCGCCGCCATAAACCCGATGGCAAAGGATCATGTTCCCCGCTTCCTGGACGATCTCATCGCGGCGGAGGCGGATAAGGCCGCCTCCGCCGCGGTGGATCTGGCCCGCCCAGCGTTGACAGGCGTAGCCGGGTCATTCCGCGTGGGGCTGGTGGTGATCGACGACTTGCCCGGCGGTTGGACCGACAGGCATGCGGCGGAGCTGGAACATATCCTGGGCCAGCGGGACATGCACCAGCGCGGTTGGCTGACCGTCCCCTTGTGGACCGGCGACACCGATTCCCTCTCGTCCGCGAAGGTGGCTGAATGCGCCTTGGTCTGCATCCATCGGACGGCGGGGGCGCTGCGACACGGCTACCCCGGGACTCTGGGCGAGGCGATGGAAAGGGAAGGGGAAGCGATGACCGCCGCCGGCGTCGCGGAACCGGGCATGGATGCCGGCGAAGAGGCCTATTGCAGGGAGGTGATCGGCCCGCTGAAAGGTAACGCCGACGTACCGACCCTGATCGCCGCCCTCTTCGGCGATGAAGCGGCGAAGCGGCTGGGGCACGCTCCCTTGGGGCTCCCTCCGCGCGCCGGCCTCGACCTGGCCTTGGCGGATGCGCTCAGAACCAGGACTTGACCTTGAAATAGATCAGCATCCCCGCGAAGCTGGTGAAGCACAGGACCACGATGAAGATGAAGGCGTAATGCTGGTGCGCCAACGGCAGGTTCACGTTCATGCCGAACAGGCCGGTCAGGAAGGTCAGGGGCAGGAACAGGGCGGACATGGCCGTCAGCACCTTCATGGTGTCGTTGGTCCTGGACGACATCGCCGAGCGGTAGAGTTCCAGGGAGTTCGCCAGCATCTCCTTATAGCTGTTCTGTTCGTCGATCAGGTTGCGGAGCCGGCTTTCCACGTCCTTGAAGTAGGGGCGGATGAAGGGGCGGATATGCCGGCAGACGCCCGTCGCCATCTGCGCCAGGATCAGTTGCTGCGGAGCCATGGCAAGGCCCAGCTCGATGATTTCGTCCCGCACCAGTACGATGCGCTCCAGCAGGTCCTGTCCCGGGTCGTACAGGGCCTCTTCCTCCAGGGCCGCGATGAGATCGCGCTTGCTTTCGATGGCGGGCGAGTACTTGTCGACCAGATGGGAAACGATATGATAGAGGAGCTCGTCCGCGCCCAGGGACACGAGCCGGCCCTTTTCCAGGTCTTCCAGGGTCTCCTCGATGCTCTGGACCGGGAACTTGTGGTAGGTGACGAGATAGGTCTTCGCGATCACGATGTCGATTTCGATGGTGCGCGTATCTTCCTTGGGGGCTTCGAGGTTGAGCGCGTGCAAGGTCACCTGGCTGTAACGATCGAAATTGATGAGTTTGGGGCGGGAGCTGGCGAGGTGGAAGTTCTCCATGACGATCGGGTGCCAGCCAAGGACCCGGGTCAGCTCGGCCTCCACTTCCGGGAAAAGCTCCCCTTGGATGTCGAGCCACAGCATTTTCGTGTCCGCGGCCGTGGCGGATTCCAATCCCGCGAGCGTCTCAACGTGGGAACAGGATTTGTCCGTTTTGATCAGGTATCCGCGCAAGCCATGCATGGCGCCGAAAGTAGGAAAAAACGGGCGGGAAACCCCCTCATTGGGCTTGCTTGCTATATTAAGCGGATTCGTATAATGGCATGACCTCGCGACCCGGAAAATACCCTTGAAAAACACAGAACATACCGGACTCTGGTACCGCCTGGTCCGGTCCTACGTGACCTTTTCCCATCGCAAACCCTGGATCCCCCTCCTTATCCTTGGGCTGGCCTTCTGGGGCGCCATCCACTTGGCCGGGAAGCTCAATATCGATACCGATCTCCGCGTTCTGCTCCCCAAGGGCACGCCCTCCGTGGTCGCCCTGCAGGAAGCCGAAAAGCGGATGGGAAGCACCGATCTGTTCACCATCGCCTTCCAGGCCTCCTCGCCCGAGGCGGTGGGCGCCATGCAGAAGGCGGTCGCGGATTCCCTGGGCAAGTGGAAAGAGGTCGTCTGGGTCCAATACGATCAGGACCGCTCCTTTTTCGAGAAGCATGCCCTCCTCTACCTTCCCACGGATCAGCTCCAGGATTTGCAGGACCGCATATCCGGCATGATCGGGGCGGATTTCGCGAAAGCGAATCCCCTCATCGAGAGCCTGGACGACGAAGACGCGCCCAAGCCCAGTCTCAAAGGCTGGCCGGATCCGGAATCCCTGCGCCGCCAGGGCCTGCCCAGGGATCTGGTCGAGGCCCTCCTGTCCAAGCTGCAGGCCCGCGGGGGCGACAGCGCCCGGCAGGCCGCCGTCGTACGGGGCACCGAACCCGCCTCAGGAGCCGAAAAGGAGGACCCGCCCCGGCCGGACAGCCTCAAGACCCGCCTCATGGGCTGGCAGGACAGCAAACAGGTCTGGGTAGGCGTGGTGCTCGCGCAATTGAACCGGCCTTCCACGGACGCCATTTTCGCCAAGGGCATCTTCGAACGCGGCACGGCCATGCTGGACGGCATGCACCCCGAGCGTTACGAGCCGGGCATGCTCGCCAAGGTGGTGGGAGCCTACCGCAATTTCAGCGAGATCAACCAGGTGAGCGGGGACATCATCACCGCCGGCATCATCTCCTTCATACTGATGTTCGTGCTGCTGTGGTTCTTCGTGCGCAAGGTCGCTAACGTGTTCCTTGTCCAGATCCCGCTTTTCGTGGCCATGGCCTGGACCACGGCCGCCACCTACCTCATCTACCATCGCCTCACCATCCTCACGGCCTTCATCCTGACCCTTATTTTCGGCTTGGGCATCGAATACACCGTTCACCTCTATTCCCGCTGGGCCGAGGAGAACCGCAAAGGCCTCAACCCCCTGGACGCCATGATCGAGGCCGTCCAATCCACGGGCCGCTCCCTGCTCGCCGGCGCCGCGACCAACATCTTCGCCATGCTCAGCCTGCAGTTGGGCCACTTCAAGGGCTTCAAGGAATTCGGCATCGTGGTCAGCATGGGCATCACCTTCGCCATGATCACCACCTGGCTGGTGATACCTCCGCTCTTCTTCCTGGCCGTCCGGATCGGGGAAGGGCTGTTGGGCAAGGTCCACGGCAAGGTCCCGCGCATGGTCGTCTCCTTCTTCCTGCCAAGCAGCTCGGTAAAGGGAGGCTTGCTGCTTCCTAATTTCCGCTTGAACATTGGGACCCTGAAGGCGCTCGCCATCGGCGCCGTGGTCTTCACCGTCGCCATCTCCTTCGCCCCCATGACCCATTTCGAGAACGACTTCGCCAAGCTGCGCGGCAAGAGCACTTCCACCGGCATCAGCTACGGCCGCGCGGTGGGAGCCGGGCGCAATACCTCCCCATCCATCATCCTGGGCAAGAGCCAGGAGCAGATGCGCTCCGTGCACGATTCCCTGGCCTCGCGCTATGGCAGTCCCGCCGACAGCATGATGAAGAGCTTCGCCACCATCCAGTCCTTCGTGCCTTCCTCGGCCGAGCAGGTAAAGCGCATGGCGGTGATGGACGAGATCACCAAGCTGCTCGACGCCCGGGCCCTGGATCGCGTGGACAGTTCCGCGCGCGCCGACCTGGAGCTCCTCCGCCGCTACCTCAATCCGGGCACCTTCGACTTCGACTCCCTGCCCGCCTGGGCCCAGCGCTTCCTCACCGAGGCGGACGGGAGCAAGGGCAAGTTCGGGTACCTGTACGGCGAATTGCAGGAAAGCGACGCTCTGGAGAGCGGCAAGTTCCAGGATCGCTTCGGCACCGTGCCTTCCAAGGACGGTCCCGTGATGGTGGCCTCCAGCGGGTTCATCTACGCGGACGTGGTCCGCATGGTCAAGAACGACGGCCCGCGCCTGGCCATCGTGACCTTCCTGTTCCTGATCCTCATCACCTGGCTGGATATGCGCTCCTGGAAGGGCGTATTGATCAGCTGCGGTTTCGTGGCCCTTTCATCCTATTGGACCTTCAAGATCATGGGCCTGCTCGGGCTCAAGCTCGGCATGTTCAACCTGGTCGTGCTGCCGACAATCCTATCGGTCTCGGTGGATTCGGTAATCCACCTGTACCACCGCAGGATGGAGCTGGGCGCGGGCAGGATCGGCGAGCTCTACCATACCACCGGCTCGGCCGTGCTCACGGGAACGCTCAACAACGCCTTCGGATTCCTGGGACTCTGCTTCGTGACCCACAAGGGCATGCAGACCATCGGGTTCATGGCCACCTTGGGCATCGGCTCCGGCCTGGTGGTGATGTTCACCATCCTCCCGTGGCTCCTCGAGGTCCTTTGCCCCAAGGAACCCGTCGAGGGCTGAGGTAACCTAGGGGATACCTATCCCCGGAGGATGCTAGCCTTGTCCCCCCGGGGGCGGGGTCGATGATCCCCCCAATCCCGGCAGGATGAAGGTCAGGCCCAATGCGGCCGCGATCCCGATCGCGACCTTCTTCCCCATTCCCATCTTCTTTTCCGTCTCCCCGCCTTCCGGCAGATCCGGACCTTGGGATGCGGAATGATGCGCATCCGGCGCTTGGTCGTTCGTCCTTTGCGGTGCGGCCTGGGCATGGGTCCGGGCCTGGGCGGCCTCGGTGGCGGGGAAAGGCGTAGCGGCGGGCGGGTGGGCATGGACGTGCTGGACGAACCGGGTATTGTTCTGGAACAGGTGCATGGCGTGGAAGTCCCGTTCCGGGTTCCCGTTTTTCACGGAAGGGTTGCCCTCGGGCGCGGGCGCCTTGGCCTTGAAAGGACTGAAGGTGGAGGGAAGCCCCTCCAAGGCGAGTCGGGTATCCGGTTTGGATGGGCTGAAGGTCGAAGGCAGGCCTTCCAGGGCGGACCGGGTATCGGATCCGGGAGGCGTTGAGGCGGAGGGCCGTCCCTCGATGGCCAAACGCCCCGGCGGCGCGGGAGCTCCGGAGCCGGCTCCGCGCTTCACCACCGAATCGCCGGCCGGCAGCTTCATCCCCAGGATCGGCGCGGAAATGGCGACTTCCTTCCCATTGATCATGCGGGTGGCCTTGGCGCCTTGGTGGAATTCCCTGGGCCTATCCTGCAGATGGAGGGTGTCGACTTTCAACGGCGCGGGAGCCCGCTCCAACAACCCGGCCAATTGATTGGGACCGTTCGGAAGCTTTTTGGGATCCGTCGGGGCCGATATAGCGGGCATGCCGCCTTTGCCCTCGGGGCTTTTCGCGACGGAAGCGCCCAAGGAAGGGCGATGGGAAATCGGGGGAAGGCGTAATCCGGTCATAGGCGATCCTTTGTCTCCCCTAAAGCTATGGAAACTCCGCCCTTGGGGGAGGCGGATTGGAGCGGCGGATGCGGCTTGATTACGGGGTGGCGGCAATTAAGGGGAAAAAGCGGACGCGGGAAGCGGGTCCGGGCCCGGGCGGGCCGCTCTTGGTTATGGCCTGAAAGGGTTATTTCCGGGAAATATAGGGATTGCCTTCCAGGTAGAAGCGGAGGGGGAGGTGCGCTGCCCGGGTGATCCCGATCCTAGTAGTAACCTTGATGTTACGGAGGGGGGTGCCGCCCCCGGCATGCCAGGGAAAGCTTTCCGGCGGGAGGATGAGGAGCGGGCCTTTGCGCAGATCGGATCCGTTCGGGACCCGGGCGATGCCCATCGCGATCACCAGTTTGCCCGGTCCGCTGCAAAGGGCCTTGGGCTTGTCCGTCCCCCTTCGCCGCGCCATCAGGGGAATGCCGGCCAGGGGCTCCAGGGCGCGGATCAGGACCGCTTCCCCCACGCCGGAAGGGGCGGTCACCACGTTGAAGCAATGGTACATGCCGTAGATCAGGTAGATATAGGACCGGCCGGGAGGGCCGAACATGGCCTCGTTGCGGCTCGTCATCCCCCGCGCGGCATGGCAGGCGGGATCGTCGCGGAGGTAGGCCTCCGTTTCCACGATGCGCCCCGCCGCGCGGCCGTCCGGGGTGTCGTGCACGAGCACGGTCCCGAGCAGGTCCCGGGCGACCTCGGTGGTGGGGCGGTCGTAGAAGGGCGCGGGCAGCGGCTTGAGGCTGCCGACCATGCGGGTCATGCCGCGGCCGGCGGTTCCGATACGGCGTGCCGGCGCTTGAGCCAGAATGCGAGGGCGAGGACCCCGGCGGTGGTGAAGGCTTCGAATCCGTACTTGAGCGCCAAGGAGTGGAGGTGGAACCAGGAGTAAAGGCCCGGATCGGTGATGATCATTTCGCCTCCCACTTTCCCCAACAGGGCGGCGCCCAGGATCAGGATGATGGGGAAACGGTCCATCAGCTTGGAAAGGAGGGTGCTGGCGAAGATGACCAGGGGTATGCTCAATCCCAGGGAGAGCCAGAGCTGGGTCATGTTCCCATGGGAGACCCCGGCCACGGCCAGAACGTTGTCCAGGGACATGGTGACATCCGCGATCAGGATCATCCAGACCGCGTGCCAGATCGTGGCCGCCTTTTTGCCGCTATCATCCGCTGCCACGTCCTCGATCAGGAGCTTGACGGCGATCCAGAGGATGAGCAATCCTCCCACGAGTTTGAGGAAGGGCGTTTCAAGGAGATGGGAGGCGAACCATGTGAAGAGGACCCGCAAGAGGACGGCGCCAAGGGTACCGATGATGATGCCTTTGGTCCGCTTGTCCTTGGGGAGGCCATGCACGGCCATGGCGATGACAACGGAATTGTCCCCGGAAAGGACGATGTTGATGAGGATGATGCTGAGTGAGCTGAGGAAGAATCCCCCGTTGATGGAACCGGTGCTGAGACTGTCCAAATCCACTCCTTGGATGACCGATCGGCGGCGGGCGCGGAAACGGACGATCCAGGTCAAATATAGCAAACTACCCCTCCTGGGGTCTTTTGGGGCGATTCAAGAGTAGCCGGCGGCGGGACTTACAGTATTCCTTGGCCCGGACCGAAAAGGGTTTATTTTGTCTACAGCGGGCGGCCGGGACGCCCGCGTCGTGTTCAAAAGGAATGCCGGCACAATGCGCATAGTCATGATGACCAATACCTACCTCCCGCATGTGGGGGGAGTGGCCCGCTCCGTGGAGAGCTTCAGCACCGGATTGAGGGAGCTGGGCCATAACGTCATGGTGGTGGCGCCCGAGTTCCCCGGCATGCCGGAAAAGGAAACCGACGTGGTCCGGGTCCCGGCCATCCAGAGGTTCAACGGCAGCGATTTCTCCGTGCGGCTCCCGGTGCCGGGTTTGCTGACGGATCCGCTGGAGCGCTTCCAGCCGGAAATCATCCATGCCCACCATCCTTTCCTGCTCGGCGATACCGCCCTGCGGGTGGCGTCCGGCCGGGGGATACCCCTGGTCTTCACCCACCATACCCTATATGAGGAGTACACCCACTACGTCTCCTCGGAATCCGACGCCATCAAGCGCTTCGTGATCGATCTTTCCACCGGATACGCCAACCTCTGCGATCACGTGATCGCCCCCAGCGAATCGGTTTCGGCCTTGCTTCAGCAACGCGGGGTCACCGTCCCCATCACCGTGGTGCCCACGGGCGTGGACGTCGATCGGTTCGGCCGCCGTTCCGGAAAGAAGTTCCGCAATACCCAGGGCATTCCCGAGGAGGCCTTCGTGGTGGGCCATATCGGCCGGCTGGCCCCGGAAAAGAACCTGATGTTCCTCACGCGTTCCGTGGCCGCCTTCCTCAAGGCGCGGCCGGAAGCCTGGTTCCTGGTGGCCGGGACCGGACCCCTTGAAGAGGAGATGAAGGAGCTTTTCGGATCCGAGGGCGTGCTCGACCGCGTCCGCTTTCCCGGCATCCTCAAGGGCCGCGATCTCGTGAATGCCTATGCATCCATGGACGTGTTCGCGTTCGCGTCGAAGAGCGAGACCCAGGGCATCGTGCTGGTCGAAGCCATGGCGGCCGGCGCCCCGGTGGTGGCCGTGGACGCCAGCGGCGTGCGCGAGGTGGTGCGCGACGGCGTGAACGGCCGGAAGCTTTCCATCGAGGATCAGGACACCTTCTCTTCCGCCCTGGCCTGGGTCGCCGACCTTCCCCCGGAGGCCCGCAAGACCCTCACCCGCAATGCCCGCAAGACCGCGCGCGGCCTGTCCAACGCCGTTTCCTCCGAAAGGCTGGCCTCCGTGTACGCTTCGGTCATCAAGAAAAAGGCGGCCTGGGACGTTCCCGAAGAAGGCCTGTGGCAAAGCGCCATGCGCCGCATCCAGGCCGAATGGCGCCTGCTCGGGACCATCGCCCACGCCGCCGGCACCGCCCTGGTGGGCGCGGAAGCCACCATGGAAGGGAAATCCGCTTGATACATGTCCTTGAATCCCGGTTCCGGCAGATCCGCCGTTGGCTGAGCCGTAGCGAATGGTCCTTGCGCCTGCTCCGCCTTCCCAAGGTGGAAGCCGACCATAAGCGCGGCCTGGTGTTGATCCAAATCGACGGTCTCGCCAAATCCCAGCTGGAGAAGGCGCTCAAGCGCGGTCGCATGCCTTTCCTTCGCAAGCTGCTCAAGCGCGAAGGGTACCATCTGCATGACGTCTATTCCGGCATCCCTTCCACCACCGCCGCGGCCCAGGCGGAACTCTTCTACGGGGTCAAGGGCGCCATCCCGGCTTTCGCCTACAAGGAGCGCGAAAACGGCCGTTACATGAAATTGATCCTGCCCGAATGCGCGTCCCGCATGGAAGGGAACCTGAGCGCGTTGGGGGAAGGCCTGCTCGAGGGCGGAAGCGCCCACTCGAACATGTATTCCGGCGGCGCGGAAGAGACCCATTGGTGCGCGTCAGGCCTGGGCGCGGCCGATATAGTCAAGAACGCCAATCCCCTGGGCATCCTGGCCGTGCTGGTCTGGAACTTCTCCAGCATCCTGCGCCTTGTGGGCTTGTTGGTGGTGGAATTCGTGGTCGCCTTGTACGATTCCGTGCGCGGAGCGATTTCCCGCCACGAGGTGAAACAGGAGCTTTTGTTCGTCTTGTCGCGCGTGTTCGTGGTGGTGGGCCTGCGCGAATTGATAGCGGTCCAGGCTTCCATGGACGTGGCGCGCGGCCTCCCGATCGTACACGTGAATTTCGTCGGCTACGATGAGCAGGCCCATCGGCGCGGCCCATCCTCGAAGTTCGCCCACTTCGCCCTGCTGGGCATCGACAATTGCATCGAACGCATCTGGAAGGCGGCCCACCGCTCCTTCCGGCGCGACTACGACGTGTGGATCTATTCCGATCACGGCCAGGAGACCTGCACCCCGTACGCCAAGGAGAACCGGCGCCCCCTGGAGGACGCGGTCGCGGAGGTGCTTGGCGCTCCTGTGGCTTCGCCTTCGGCCATGCGGCGGGCGCCCCGCATGGTGCGCAGCGAGAACTATAATTCCACCCAGGTGGAAGGCTATCTCCTGCGGCGCTCGGGAACCAAGGTCGCGTCGGAAGTACCGGTGGAACCCGGCTCGCCCGTGGTCATCGCGGTCGGCCCTTACGGCCATATCTACATGCCCACGCCCCCGGAACCCGGCCAACGCGACGGGATCGCGCGGCGCCTGGTCACCAAGGCCAATATCCCGATGGTGATGTTCCCGGACGGTCCCGGGCGCGCCCGGGTCGTGACACCGGAAGGCCAGTTCGAACTGCCCAAGGACGCCGCCCGCGTACTGGGCCCCATGCATCCGTTCCCGGAGGAGTGCGGGCGCGACCTGATGCTCTCCTGCCACCACCCCCATTCGGGCGACTTCGTGATCGCGGGCTGGCGCCCGCGCGGCAAGCCCATCAGCTTCGTATGGGAGAACGGCGCCCACGGCGGGCCCGGCTACGATGAAACCCATGCCTTCGGCCTGTTCCCGGTCAACGCGCCCCTGCCGCACCACGGCACCTACCTGCGCTACAGCCATATCCGCGAAGCGGCCATGCATCTGCGCGGCACCCCTTCCTCGGTGCGCGCCTATCCCAGGCGCAAGCGAGCGGAGGAGAAGACCCTGCGGGTGATGACCTACAATATCCACGGGTGCGGCGGCATGGACGGCAAGACCAGCACTTCGCGGATAGCCCGCGTCATCGCCCAGTACGAGCCGGATATCGTCGCCCTGCAGGAGTGCTACGGGGCCAAGCGCGGCGAACAGGTGCGCGCCATCGCCAACGAACTCAAGGAAGCCTACCATTTCCCCGGCGAACTGAACGTTTTGCAGGATGACTTCGGCAATTCCATCCTGAGCGTGCATCCCATGAAGCTCATCAAGGCCGGCCGGCTCCCCACCCTGCCCGGGCGCGAGATCGAGATCCGCGGGGCCCTATGGGCGCTCGTGGATTTCCACGGCGGCGATCTGCATTTCCTGAACACGCATCTGGGCCTGTTCTCCCTGGAGCGTCAGAAGCAGGCCGAGGCCCTGGTGGGCCCGGACTGGCTGGAGAGCGAATCCTGCGGGAACCCGGTGATCCTGTGCGGGGACTTCAACGCCTTCCCCTCCTCCACCGTCTATCGCACCCTGACAGGCCGCTTGCACGAGGCGCAGGAGAACATGGAAGGCCATCGTTCGCGGAACACCTTTCCCGGGCGTTACCCGGTCAGCCGAATCGACCATATTTTCTGCAGCGGCGAATTCAAGACCCTGAAGGTGGAAGTGCCGCGCACCCACCTGACGCGCCTCGCTTCGGACCATCTGCCCATCGTGGCCGAAATCAGCCTGCCTGCCCTGCGGCTTCCGGGTATCGGCCTGGCCGGGTCGGCGGAGGCCGACGAGGTCGCCGCCAGGCGGCTGGCCGGTTCCTGAATCCCGGCCCTTGATTAACTTTCCTAACTTTCATGCCGGGCGGGACCTCCGCCCTTTTCTATGCATGAATTAGCCGAAACCACATCCCGCATCATGGAATACCGTTTCCTGGGGAACGCCGTGGGCGATATCCTGCTCACCCTGGTGATCGTCCTCATCGGCCTGATGGCGGTCCGGCTGTTCCAGGTCTTCATCATCGGCCGCCTGCGGAAGATATTCGAGGCCACCGCGACCACTTGGGACGATCTCCTGGTTTCGATCCTCGAGACCAACGTCATCCCGTCCCTCTACGTGATCGTGATCTGGCTGGGGTTGCGCGATTTCAACCTGAGGCCGTCCATCGCGGACGTCGTGCGTTCGATCGCAATCGTGGTCATCAGCCTGATGGCGATCCGCATCGTGCTTTCGGTGGTGAACCACGCCATCCGATCCTATTGGCAGCGCCCCGGGTCCGACCATACCGCGGCCCGGGAGAAGAACCTCAACGGAATCGTGACGATCGTCAAGATCGTGGTCTGGATCCTGGGCCTGATCATCCTCCTGGACAACCTGGGCATCAAGGTCTCGGGCTTCGTCGCCGGGCTCGGCATCACCGGCATCGCCGTGGCCCTGGCGGCCCAGGCCATCCTCGGCGACCTGTTCTCATTCTTCGTCATCTTCTTCGATCAGCCTTTCGAGGTGGGCCACAACATCAAGGTGGACAACTTCCAGGGCGAGGTCGAGCATATCGGCCTCAAGACCACGCGCCTGCGCAGCGGGGACGGGGAGCAGATCATCATCTCCAACAAGAATCTCACGGATTCGCGCGTGCAGAACTTCAAGCGCATGCAGCGCCGCCGGGTCGTGTTCAACCTGGACGTGGACCATGCCACCCCGCCGGCCACCTTGAGAACCCTCCCGGACCTGGTCAAGAGCCAGTTCGCCCGTTTCACGGACGTGACGTTCGAGCGTTGCCATCTGCGGCAGTTCGCGGAAGCGGGCCTCCGTTTCGAGATCGCCTACGTCGTGGAGACGCCGGACTTCGGGCGCCACCTCAATATCCAGCACGAGACCAACCTGGGGCTCAGGGAGGACTTCGAAAAGGCGGGCATCCGCTTCGCGGTCCCTCCCCGATCGGTCCAGCTCCGGCTGGACGGCGGTTCCGGTGACGGCCCGGCGGGGCCGGATGGGGACGCCTCCCCCAGAACGACGGGTCCGGAGAAAATCCAAAAGGCCGGATGAGTCCGGCGGCCGGGGCGATTTCCATTCCCATTCATGGCTTGCGCCCGCCCGGTTTACTAATATTTTCGTGAAGGGCTTCCGGAAGGGAGCCGGGACGAAACCGAATCGGGCGATGAGCGGGAGACCATGAAGAAAAAGGCATCCAGCAAAGGCAGAAGCGTTCCGGCCCGGCCCGCGAAGGGCGGCTCCGCCAAGGCCAGGCCGGCCAAGGCCCCCAAGCCTGCGAAGGCCATCGGAAAAGCCAAGCCGGTGGCGAAAACGAAACCCAAGGCGATCGCCAAGGCCCGGCCGAAGGCGAAGACCGCGAAAAGGACCGGCGCCATGAAGCCGGCGTCCCGACCGAAAGCCGCGAAGGCGGTGAAGTCCCCGAAGCCGGCTCCGGCCAGGTCGAGGCCATCCATTCTCGATACGGATGAGGATACCCTCCGCGTCGAGACCTTGCTCGCCAAGGCGGGCGAAGCCACGGCGGGAGCGGACGATGGCATCGATCCGGACATCAAGGCGGCGCTGGATGCACCCGCCACGCGGGAAGAAACCGCGGGCCTGGAAAAGGTGATGGCCAGCCTCTCCCAGATTTTCGGGGGCAAGGACTTCCTTTCGGATGCCGAGCTGGACGCCTTCCTCGACAGCAAGATCGCCAGCGGGGAAATCCCGCCTTCCGCGGCCCTCGATCCCCTGGACGAGGCCCAGAGCCTCATCTACGAGGCCTGGAATTCGGACGGCCCGCACAAGCTCGAGCTCGCGCGCCGCGCCTTGGACCTGTCCAAGGATTGCGCCGACGCCTATCTCATCCTCGCCGAGGACGCCAAGACCAGGGAAGCGGCCCTGGCCCTTTTCCGCAAGGGTCTGGACGCGGGCATGCGCGCCCTGGATCCGGGCCTTTTCGAACGCTCGGCCGGGAAATTCTGGGACATCATGGAGACCCGGCCGTATATGCGGGCCCGCCTGGGCCTGGCGGAATGCCTTTGGGATCTGGGCAAGAAGGACGAGGCCCTCGGGCATCTGCGGGACCTGATGCGCCTGAATCCCTCCGATGACCAGGGCGTCCGTTACATCCTCCTCCAATGCCTGCTGGAGTCCGGCGGGGACGATGAGCTCGGAGCCCTGCTGATCCGTTACGGGGATGATACCTCTCCGGAAATCCGCTTCACCCATGCCCTTTGGATGTTCCGACGCCAGGGCCCGGGCCCGGTCGCGGACGCGCTGTTGAAGGACGCCCTCAAGGCCAATCCCCACGTTCCCGGCTACCTTCTGAAACGGAAGCCGGTCTCCAAGCGGGTGCCCGCCTCGGCCCATGAGGGCAGCGAAGAGGAGGCCGAGGCCTATGCCAGCGGCGCCTCGGATACCTGGCATGGGACCCTGGGCGCGCTGGAATGGCTCGCTTCCCGATCCCGCTCCGGGTAGGCCTGCTCCCGATAG
Organism: Fibrobacterota bacterium; assembly: GCA_028287465.1. GTDB lineage: Bacteria > Fibrobacterota > Fibrobacteria > UBA11236 > UBA11236 > Chersky-265. Next base: position 95,765 of record JAQBPO010000039.1, on the reverse strand, counting down.
GGCCCGGTCGTGAACGGCGCCCGCGGATTTCCGGCATCGCCCCCCCCTTTCCCGGAATGATTCGTTCCGGACGCCGGGCCGCGGAGCCTGGGTCGCGGCCCAGGCCGGGACTACCCCAAACGAGGCTCCCTGATCCCGGAAAATCCCTCAGCAATCCCGCCCGGGGAGATTAGATTCAACCAAGGCGCGGCCTACCGACCGCGCCCGGCGGAGGGTTCCATCATGGCTTTTACAGGGGTTCGGGGCGGGTTCTGGTCCATAACGGGCGCGTCCGCCATGCTCGCGCTTTCACCGGCATCCGCTCAACGCCAACTGGAGTTGCAACAGGCCCTTCCCCTGGAGGGCCCGGCCCTGGTGCAGCCCTCCGGCCTGGCCTGGGACGGCAAGAACCTGATGATGGTTTCCGGTTTCCACGATGACGACATCTTCAAGATCGAGATTCAGGCGGACAAGGCCGGCTTCAAGGAGCAGGTGAAAATCGCCCGCCCCAAGGATGCCGCGGGGATGAAGATGGCCTGGAGAGGCCTTACCTCGGACAAGTCCGGCAACCTCTACCTGGCGAGCGGGCTCGCATGCCGCATCCTCAAGGTGGAGTCGGACGGCGACGCCGAATGGGAGGGCCCGGGTCTCCTGGAAGCCGGGGCGGAAAAGGGCCTTTTCACGGGGGAGAACGCCGGCATCGAAGGCATCGCCATGGCGGGCAAGGACCGTTTCGTGGTGGCCGCCTCCCGGGAACCCCGCGGCCTGCTGCAGTTGGAGTCGTCCAAGCACAAGACCCTGATCAATGCCCTGATCATGGACAAATCCAAGATGCCCCTGACCGCCGGCCGCCGCAAGCCCGACTTTTCCGACCTGGCCGAGGAAAAGGGCCAGCTTTGGGCCCTCTCCGCCAATGCGGACGCCATCTGCCTGCTCAAGTGGAACGGGCATGAGTACGCGGAAGGGGAATATTGGACCTTCGGCCATGTCAGCAACGACGCCAAATACCGGTATCAGGGCCTGAAAATGGGGCTGGCGCGCGGCCTGGCCATGGACGGACAGGCGATTTACATCGTCCTCGACAACAAGGGAGTAGGCCGCCAATCTGACATCAATGATAAGCGGCCCTTGCTGCTGGTTTTCAAACGCCCCCCCGGCGTTTAACTATTTTTCCTGGCTGACAGCAGCCCGACCGGGCCGGCTCGCTCCTTAATGGAGCGGGAACGGTCCGTACACCAAGGAAAAACGGAGTTTTGGATGGATTGTCCCAAGTGCGATTCGGTCATGGAGAATGTCACCTACCACGGCGTCACCGTGGATCGGTGCACCCAGTGCAAGGGCATCTGGTTCCCCGGGATCGAACATAAGGAGCTCAAGCAAATCAAGGGCTCCGAAGTCATCGATATCGGCTCGGAGGAACTCGGCAAGGAGTACGACGATCTGAAGGACGTCCATTGCCCGGAATGCGATGCCGTGATGGAACGCGTGGCCGACAAATTCCAGCCTCACATCCATTTCGAGGTCTGCCTGCACGGGCACGGCGTCTTTTTCGACGCGGGCGAATTCAGGGATTTCAAGGAAGAGACCTTCAGCGACTTCATCAAGAGCCTGACCATGGCCGTCAAGAAGAAGAAGAAATAGCGAGCCGTTCCTGCCTGCATTGAAATGGGCGATGACCCTGGCCTTGGCGGCCGCGCTGTGCGGCTGCGTCCGGCGCGCTCCCCGCGCACCCGAGGCCGCGCTGAACCGACCGCCATCCCCGGAAGGGATCGCATTGGCCGGCTGCCGCTACGAGCCGGCGCGGATCATCGTCTCCCGCTACTGCGCCGATTGCCATTCGCCCCGGGGTTCCGATCCCGATCGGGACCGGGCCTCGCGCATCCTGAACGTGGATACCTATGCGGAGTGGATGGGGGCGGCCCGCGCCGTTCCCGGTCGGGTGGATCTGGATTCCCTGGAGGCTTCGCCCATGCCGCCGCGGAGCCATTCCCGCCAGCCCACTAAGGAAGAACGCAAGGTGTTGGCCGAATGGGTGCGGAGAGGTTCCCCCAACACTCCGGAAGGCCGCTGATCGGCTGCCGGCCTTAGCCCGGAGGCGGATTCAACGGGCGACGGAAATCGTGCGGCTCGAAGAAGCCGCTCCGGCCTTCAGTACCGCCACGTAATCCCCTTGACCGGCCTTGGAATAGTCCCAGGCCCAGCTGGTCTGTCCGCCCGTCAGGGTTTCCCGCTTGAGTAGCGATCCGTCCGCGGCGCGGATCTCCACCCATGCGTCGGCGGCGGGCGCCGGTTCGAAGGCCAGGATGGCCATGCGCTGGGAAGCCACGTCGCCGATATCGAGGAGGAGGGGAGCCTTGCGGATCCGGGCTTCGGCGAGCGGTACCGTGATCTTGCTCAAGGTGAAGGAATCCAGGGCCTTCCCGTCAGGTGTCCTGGCGGTTACGGTCATCAGGGACGCATCGGCGGTGATCTCGCAGAAATTGTTCACGCTCTTCGAGAATCGGGTCCACCATTGCCGCCCCACGGGGTACAGGGGCGCGCCTCCGCCTCCGGAAACGATATAGACGGTACCCTTGGACGAGGTCAGGCGGCTGGTGGTATCCACCACCTTGCCCGCGTAGATCTGGTTGGTGCGCTCGTACATGTGGTCATGCCCGTTGAAGACCACGTTGACGCCGTACTTGTCGCAAATCCTCTCCACGTCAGGCAGGCCCTGCGCCCCATGGTCGCCGGTGCTGTAAACGGGATAATGCGAGAACACGAACTTCCAATCCGCCTTCTTGGCTTCCGCGGATTGCAGCTGGGTTTCCAGGAAGGCCAGGGAGACAAGGGGATCCATGGACAGGGAGATGAAGAAGCAGTTGCCCTGGGTGAACGCGTAGACGGGCTTGCCCCCGCGCACGAGGCTGGGCTGGAAGGAAAGGAGTTCCGCTTCCGTCTCGTGATTGCCGCGCGCGACCAGGTACAGGTTCTTCTCCAGGAGCGCGGCGATATTGGCGTTCTTGGTGAGGACGGATTTGAATTTGGCCTGGGAGGCTTCGGTGGTAAGGCCGTAGCCGTCCCACAAATCCCCCGAGAAGATCACCAGTTCCGGGTCCACCTTGGAGATGGCGTTGATGACCAGCTGGTGCGTGTCCGGATTGGTGCGGGTATCCCCATAGGCGGCGAAGTGCAAGGCATGCGCCCGTCCCGCGAACAAAAACGCGGACAGCAACGGAATCCCGAAACGCGATATGCCTGTAAAGCCGGCCATGGTCACCCCCGGGCCCTATATTAGCCCAACCGGATCCGGTTGGCCGCAGGATTCTTCCCCGGTTACGGATTCAGGCCGTTTTCAGGGGTTCGCGGGCTTCAAACCGCCGATTTCCGCTTCATGAAGGCCAGCCCCTCCCGGGCTAACCGGTCTTCGTCCTGGAACATGCGCCTCCAGATCTTGGTCGCCGCCGCCACGGAAGGCATGGCCATTCCGAAAGCCTCGATGGTGAGCCAACCGTCGTAGCCGACGGCCTTGAGGGCCCCGAAGGCCCCGTCCCAATCCACGTTTCCCGAACCCGGGGTGCTGCGATCGTTCTCGGAGATATGCACATGCCTGAGGGTACCGGCCATGGCTTTGATCGCCAGGCCCGTGTCCTTCTCCTCGATATTGGCATGGAAGGTATCGAACAAGGTGCCGCATCCGGGCACCCCGATATCCCTGGCGAAACGGTCCGCGTCCGCGGCGGAATTCAGAAGGTAGATCTCGAACCGGTTGAGCGGTTCGAGGGCCAATCCCACGCCCAGGGCGCGGCCGTATTCGGCCACCGGGCGCAAGGTTTCCACGCCATGGTCCCATTCCTCCCTGGTGGGTCCCGTGCCCGAGAACTGGCCGAGGGCGGCATAGTACGGGCCTACCAGCAACTCCATGCCGCCGGCCTTGCAGCATTCCAGGGCCCGCTTGAGGTTCTCGACCGCGCGCTGGCGGTTCCGCGCATCCGGGCTGATGGGATTGTTGTCGGCCCCGGATATGGTCACGGCCGTGCGCTCCAGGCCCAGGTCGTCCAGGCGCCGTCCCAGGGCGGCGAACCGCTCCGGCCCCTGGGTATCGAAGATGGGGATCTCGACGCCGTCATACCCCATGGCCTTGAGGCGCTCCAGGGTCGGCAGGTATTTCTCGTCCAGCACGCTGTCCGTCCACAGGAGCATGTTCATGGAATATTTCATGGAAAGGCCTTTCCGAAGCGCATCCGGGACGGCCCGGACAGGGTAAGGGAAATAGTACTTCCTACCTCGGCATCCCGCCCCGTGCGCGCAATCCGCGGTATTGGATTCCATGGATTCGGTGATTTTCCGGAAAGGCGCCCGATGCCGGAAAGAATTATATTCACGCGAAACCCCAGGAGCGCAAATGCCCCCCGTCCAACCCGGCGATACCGCCCCGCAATTCACCCTCCTGACCGACGAAGGGAAAAGCGTTTCCCTCGCGTCCCTGGGCGGCAAGCCCATCGTCCTCTTTTTCTATCCCAAGGACGATACCCCCGGATGCACCATCGAGTGCAAGGAATTCCGCGACGCGCGCGCGGCCTACCTGGAAAAGGCCCACGTGTTCGGAATCAGCCCGGACGATATGGCCAGCCATCAGGCCTTCCGCGACAAGTACGCCTTGAACTTCCCCCTGCTTTCCGATCCGGGGCACGAGGTGGCGGAGCAATACGGCGTCTGGGGCGCCAAGCCCAGCGGCAATGAAGGCATCTTCCGGACCACCTTCATCCTCAAGGACGGCAAGGTGGCGCGGGTCTTCGAATCGGTGAAACCGGAAGGCCACGCCGCCGAGGTGCTTGCAGCGCTCTGAAACGTGGCCCGGCCACGCCGCCGAGGTGCTTCCACTCTGAGGGAAATCCCCCGCGACCCGCGGGGGAATCTATTTTCCCCGGGTCGGCTTTCCCAAATCCCATAGCCAGGGAGTTCCACCATGACCTTCGATTCGCGTCCGGACTCCGCTTCCGAATCGCCGGCCGGCAATGCCGCCCGGCACGCCCGCCACGGCATTCCCATGGCAAAGGCGTCCGACTTCGATCCGGGCGTACTGGCCTTGTTCGACAAGTACGTGCACGGCATCATCGATCGCCGCGCCTTCCTGCGGGAGGCCGCCCGGTTCGCGGTGGGCACCATGACCGCGGTAGGGCTGCTGGACGCGCTCAGTCCGCGGTTCGCCCAGGCCCGGAAGGTGCCCGTGGACGATCCGCGCCTCCGCATCGGGCATATCGACATCGTGTCCCCGCAAGGATACGGCAAGGTGCGGGCCTATGAGGCGCGGCCCGCCAAGGCCGCCGGCAAGCTTCCGGTGGTGCTTGTGGTGCACGAGAACCGCGGCCTCAATCCGCATATCGAGGACATCGCGCGCCGCCTGGCCCTGGAGGATTTCATCGCCATCGCCCCGGACGCCCTTTTCCCCCTGGGAGGCTATCCCGGGAACGAGGACGCGGCCCGCGAACTGTTCCAGAAGCTGGATCAGGCCAAGACCCGCGAGGATTTCCTGGCGGCGGCCCGATTCGGGAAGGGGCTCAAGGACGGGAACGGCAGATTGGCCGCCGTAGGCTTCTGCTATGGCGGCGGCATTGTGAACTTCCTCGCCACGCGCCTGCCGGATCTGGACGCCGCGTCGGCTTTCTACGGCAGCGCGCCCGCGGAAGCGGACGTTCCCGGCATCAAGGCCCGGCTGCAACTCCACTTCGCCGGAACGGACGAACGCATCAATGCCGGGCGGCCCGCCTATGAGAAGGCCCTTAAGGCGTCGAAGGTCCGGTACGAGGCGTTCGCCTATCCGGGGACCCAGCACGGCTTCAACAACGATACCACGCCGCGCTTCGACGAGGCGGCCGCCAAGCTCGCCTGGCAACGCACCTTGGATCTTTTCAACTCGACTTTGCGCACCTGAAATCGATTGGGTGGCGGGGGGCCGCCCCGGCGGTCCGATTGGGCCTCCTGGGTAACGATTACGTTACCCAGCCAGGCGCTGGGCGATGGCCTCGGCGATGGCGGCCCCGTGGAACCGCCCGTTCTCGATGAAGATCTCGCTGGTATGCACCCCCGCCACCACCACGCCCGCCAGGAAAAGCCCCGGCCGCCCGGTTTCATAGGTCCCCGGGTCCAGGCGCGGCCGGCCCGCCTCGTGATCGATGCCGACTCCTATGCTCTCGAGGAATGGGAAGTCCGGGCTGTATCCCGTCAAGGCGAGCACCACGTCGTTCGGCAAGGTCACCGGCCCTTCCGGCGTGGCCAGATCGATCTCGTCCCCGCGGATGGCCGTGACCCGCGTCCCGAACCGGGCGCCGATTGCGCCGTCTCGGATGCGGTTGAGCATGTCAGGCCGCAGCCAATATTTCACCTTGGGATCGATCTCGGGCCCCCGGTGGATCAGGGTCACGCGCGCGCCGCTCCGGACCAGGTCCAGCGCGGCGATGACGGCGGAGTTGGCGCCGCCCACCACGGCCACGTTCAGGCCGAAGAAGGGATGCGCCTCTTTGTAATAGTGATGGACCTTCGGCAGGTCCTCGCCCGGGACGCCGAGCAGCACGGGGATATCGTAGAATCCCGTGGCCGCCACCACGGTGCGCGCGCGATGGAAGCGCACCCGGCCATCGGGCGATCGGGACTCCACCAGGAAATCCCCTTGCCGGCCTTCCACGGCGGTTACCCGCTGATAGGAGCGGATGTCCAGGCGGTAATGGGCGGCGGCCCGGCGATAATACTTCAGCGCCTCGGCGCGCACGGGCTTCTCGCCCATGGAGGTCATGGGCAAATCGCCTATTTCCAGGAGTTCGGGAGTGGTGAAAAAGACCAGATTGGTGGGATAGCTGTACAGGGAATTGACCACGCAGCCTTGATCCACCAGGGCCGTTTCCAGGCCCCGCTTCTTCAATTCGATACCGCAGGCCAGGCCGGTGGGCCCCGCGCCTATCACCAGGGCGTCCAACAGGCGGCCGTCGTCGGCTCCGGGATCGGCAGGGCTCATGCGACCAAAGATACGGACTGCGCCCGCCCGCAGCAAGCGCTTCGCCCGTGGAAAAAACTGGAATGGCGCGGGCCAAACCGCTATCTTTACCGCGGCCTACCGGACCTTTTTCCAAGCACCCCTTTTCAAAGCGGAAAATCCATGAAGTACAAGCTGTTGGGCAATACGGGCCTGAAAGTATCGGAACTGTGCCTCGGCACAATGACCTTCGGCGGCAAGGGGAGATGGACCGCCATCGGCACCTTGGGCCAGCAGGCCGTGGACGATCTGGTGCGCCGATCCGTCGAGGCGGGCGTCAATTTCATCGATACCGCCAACGTCTATTCCGAAGGGCTTTCGGAGGAGATGACCGGCAAGGCCGTCCGCAACCTGGGTCTGAAGCGGGAGGAGCTGGTGATCGCCACCAAGGTGCGCGGCAAGATGACCGAGGATCCGAACGGGGCCGGCCTGACCCGCAAGCATATCCTGCATGAGGTCGACGCCAGCCTCAAGCGGCTCGGGATGGACTTCATCGACCTGTACCAGATCCACGGCTACGACGAGCTGACGCCCTTGGAGGAAACCCTCGACGTGCTGGACGGCCTGGTCAAGAGCGGCAAGGTGCGCTATATCGGCTGCAGCAACCTCGCGGCCTGGCAGATCATGAAGGCCATGGCGCATTCGACCCATCATCGCAAGGCGAAGTTCGCCTCCCTGCAGGCCTACTATACCCTGGCGGGAAGGGATCTGGAACGCGAAGTCGTACCGGTCCTGAAGGACCAGGGCCTGGGCCTGATGGTGTGGAGCCCCTTGGCGGGCGGCCTGCTGAGCGGGAAATACACCCGGAGCGGCGAGGGCGCCGTCGGCTCCCGGCGGGATACCTTCGACTTCCCCCCCGTGAACCGGGACCGGGCTTTCGACGTGGTCGAGGTATTGCAGCAGATGGCCAAGGAGAAGCAGTCCACGGTGGCGCGGCTGGCCCTGGCCTGGCTCTTGCATCAGCCGGTCGTATCCACCGTGATCCTCGGCGCGAATACCATGGAACAGTTGAACGATAACCTGAAGGCCACGGAGGTGGAATTCACCCAGGCGGAATTGCTGAAGCTGGACGAGGTAAGCAAGCTGCCGCCGGAATACCCCGGGTGGATGCTGGGCTTCCAGGGCGCGGACCGCAAGAAATAGGCGGAGACCTCAAGTCTTCAGGAAATAGTGGACCAGGTCGGAAAGGGTGAGCACGCCCACGGCCTGGGTCCCCTCCGCGATCAGGGCGGCCTGGTGCTCGCGGAAGAATCCGAAAGGCGCGGCCAGGCTGGCGGAAAGCTGCACCACCGGCAGGGGCAGGCCCATCACCTCGGCCACGCGCAATTCCCCGAACGCGCCCGCGTCCCCTTGTCCCGCCGCTTCGAACTCCGCCAGCCTTTCCGCGATGCCCTTCTGGGTCACGCTCCCCACCTGGGCGCCGTCCGCGATCACGGGCAGTTGGGAGATGTCGTTTGCCATCAGGGCGGTGATGGCCTTGCGGGCCTTGTCGTCGGGGTGTACCGAATGGAGGCGGCCGAAGCGCACGGGCTTCTTCGCCATCAGCTCCGCCACGGGCACGTCCTTCCGTTCGCTTTCCAGGAATCCCTGGTCGCGCATCCATTCGTCCGAATAGATCCGGGAGAGGTAATTGCGCCCATCGTCCGGCAGGATGATCGCGATGGTCAGGCCCGCGGCCCAGTCCGATGCGATGCGCAAGGCCGCCGCCACGGCGGCCCCTGACGATCCGCCCGCGAGCAGGCCTTCTTCCATCGCCAACCGCCTCGCCGTCGCGAAGGCCTCTCCGTCCTCGATGGTGACCACCTCGTCGAGCAGGCCCAGGGCCAGGGTCCCCGGCAGGAAATCCTGCCCCACTCCCTCCAGGTGGTAGGGCTTCGGCTGCGCGGGTATCCCGGTGAAGTCGCCCTGGTAGCGCGATCCCTTGGGATCGACGCCCACCACCTTCAAGGCCGGGTTCTTCTCCTTCAGGAAGCGGCCCGCGCCGCTGATGGTGCCTCCCGTACCCATGCCCGCCACCAACACGTCCACCTTGCCGCCGGTCTGCGCCCAGATCTCCGGGCCGGTGGTGCGGTAATGGATCAAGGGATTGGCCTCGTTGAAATACTGGTTGGGCATGAAGGCCCCGGGCGTTTCGTCGGCGATGCGCCGGGCCACGTTGCGGTAATGCCCGGGGTGGTCCGGGGGCAGGTCGGACGGGGTCAGGATCACCTTGACCCCATAGGCCTTGAGCAGGTTGATCTTTTCCGGGGACATGCGGTCCGGCACCGTGCAGACAAGGCGGTAGCCTTTGAGTTTGGCGGCTATGGCCAGGCCGATGCCGGTATTGCCGAAGGTGGGTTCCACCAGGGTGGCGCCGGGCTTCAATTGCCCTTGGGCCTCCGCGGCCTCGATCATGGCCAATCCGGTGCGATCCTTGACGGAGCCGCCGGGGTTGAACCATTCGAGCTTGGCGAGAAGGTCGGCGCGATGGGCGCCTTTGAGGCGACGCAACCGCACGAGCGGCGTATCGCCGATCAGATCCAGTACGGAGTCGCGGATTCCCGGGTTCGACATGGATGCCTCATTTATTCTTCAGCCTCCGCCGATGGATGCCGCCGCGTCCTTGCGGGAGCGGGCGACGCGCTTTTCCACTATGGCCTTCGCGGCCAGGGTCAACAGGGCCAGGAAGCAGAGCAGGGAGGCCGCGGAGAAGGCCTGGACGTAGTTGTATTCGTTGTAGAGGATTTCCACTTGCAAGGGCAGGGTCGTGGTCATGCCGCGGATATGCCCGGAGACCACGGATACCGCGCCGAACTCGCCCATGGCGCGCGCATTGGTGAGGATGACGCCGTACAGGAGCCCCCACTTTATATTGGGCAGGGTCACGTGCCAGAAGGTCTGCCAGCCGCTGGCCCCCAGGGTGCGGGCGGCCTCCTCCTCTTCCTTGCCCTGTTCCTCCATGAGCGGGATGAGCTCGCGGGCCACCATGGGGAAGGTGATGAAGATGGTTGCCAGCACGATGCCGGGCACGGCGAAGATGATCTTGATATCGTGCAGGTCCAGCCACGGGCCGAGCCATCCCTGCTTGCCGAACAACAGCACGTAGATGAGGCCGGAGACCACGGGCGAAACCGCGAAGGGCAGATCGATCAGGCTGGTAAGCACGTTCTTGCCCCAGAAGTCGAACTTGGCGATGGCCCAGGACGCGGCCACCCCGAAGGTCAGGTTCAACGGCACGGCGATGGCGGCGATGAGCAGGGTGAGGCGGATGGAGAACAGGGTGTCCGGGTCCCCGAAGGAACCAAGATAGGCGGCGACGCCTTTTTCCAGGGCGCCCACGAATACCGTGATCAGGGGAACGAACAATAGCAGGAAGAGATACAGCAAGGCCACGCCGATGAGGATGCGCTGGAACCAACGGGGCTCGCTGGTGGCCGCTTGCTTGGTGTCCAGACGCCGCATCATGGGCGCGTTCGGGGTCCCGGCCGGAGCCGAACCCGGGGTATCGGCTGAAAGCTTTCCCTTGGGCGAAAGCGGCGCGGCGGAGAGATCGGATGCGGTCTTAGGGCTCATTTCGTTACCGGGGCCTTCAGCGCGCGCGCGAAGCGCCGCCGGCCCATTTCTGCAGGAGGTTGATGGCCAGGAGCAGGCTGAAGGAGAGCACGAGCATGATGCAGGCCACGGCGGTGGCTCCCGCATAGTCGTACTGTTCCAGCTTGCTGACGATGATCAAGGGCACGATTTCCGTCTTGAGGGGCATGTTGCCGGAAATGAAAATCACGGACCCGTATTCGCCCAGGGCCCGGGCGAACGCCAGGGAAACGCCTGTGAAAAGCGAAGGCATTACGGCGGGGAGAATCAGCTTCACGAAAATCTGCAGGCGGCTGGCGCCCAGGGAGGTGGCGGCCTCTTCGACCTCCTTGTCCAGATCCTCCAGCACGGGCTGCACGGTCCGGACCACGAATGGCAGGCCGATGAAGATGAGGGCCACGATCACGCCCAATGGGGTATAGGCCACCCGGATGCCGATGGGTTCCAGCAACGCTCCGATCCAGCCGGTCTCGGCATAGACCGCGCATAGCGCGATGCCGGCCACGGCGGTCGGCAAGGCGAAGGGGAGATCGACCATGGAGTCCAGGAAGCCGCGCCCGGGGAATTTGTATCGGACCAGGACCCACGCCACCAACAGCCCGAAGACGCCGTTGACCAGGGCCGCTGCCGCCGCGGTCAGGAAGCTGAGCCGGAACGCGTACAGCACCTGCTTGTCGGTCACGATATCCATGAGCTGAGGCCAGGTGAGATGCGAAGCCTTGATGAAGGTCGCGGACAGCGGGATCAGCACCACCAGGCTCAGGTAGAGCACGGTGAACCCCAAGGTCAGCCCGAAGCCGGGGATGACCGACGGGTGCCTTTTCTTCCTGCCTGGCCGGCCCGGCTTTCCCGGGGCTTTCGCCGCGGGCGCCGTCATCAAGGCTTCCGTCATTTACTTGCCTTCCTTCTGGATCTGGTCGTAGACGCCCTTGTCCGCGAAGTGGGTCTTCTGGGCCTTCTGCCAGCCTCCGAAAACCTCGTCGATGGTGAACAGGTTGGTCTTGGGGAAGCGCGATGCGTACTTGGCCGCGGCCTTTTCGTCGCGGGGGCGGAAATAATTCCGGCCCACGATGTCCTGGCCTTCCTCCGAGTAGAGGTATTCCAGGTACGCCTTGGCGACCTTGGCGTTGCCGTGCTTGGCGGCCACGCGATCGACCACGGCAACCGGAGGTTCCGCCAGGATGGAAAGGGAGGGCACCACGAGCTCGACCTTGCCCTTGGCCTCCTTGTCGGACGCGAGCAGGGCCTCGTTCTCCCAGGCGATCAGCACGTCGCCGATGCGGCGCTGCACGAAGGTGGTGGTCGATCCGCGCGCGCCGGCGTCCAGCACCGGCACCTTCTTATAGATGTCCGAGACGAACCGGTATGCCTTGGCCGAGTCGCCGTTGTTCTTCTTGAGCGCGTATCCCCAGGCAGCGAGGTAGTTCCAGCGCGCGCCGCCGGAGGTCTTGGGATTGGCGGTGATGATGGAGACGCCCGGCTTGAGCAGATCGTCCCAATCCTTGATCCCCTTCGGGTTGCCCTTGCGGACCAGGAACACCACGGTCGAGGTGTACGGGGTGCTGTTATGGGGGAGCAGGGTCTGCCAATTCTTCGGCAGCAACTGGCCCTTCTCCGCGATCGCGTCGATATCGTAGGCCAGCGCCAAGGTCACGACGTCCGCGTCCAGGCCGTCGATCACGGAGCGCGCCTGCTTGCCGGAACCCCCATGGGATTGCGAGACGGTCACGTCCTGTCCCACGGTGGCTTTCCAATGGGCGCTGAAGGCCTTATTGTAATCCTCGTACAGTTCCCGGGTGGGGTCGTAGGAAACGTTGAGCAGCTTGATGCCTCCGGCCGCGGCCGGCAGGGTGGCGAGGCCGAACAGGGCCAGTCCCAGGGCGGAAGCCAGGCCCAGGATCTTGAGGTTTTTCTTACCGGTGAGCGTTTTCATCATAAGTCCTTTTAGATATAAGTTGTCTTGCGTGATTGATCAAAAAGCGGTCTGGATGCGGCTGAAGAAAACCTTCTCTTCCGGCCGGTCCCGATTGGCGGCCGCGCCGCCCTCGAAGGCCGTCCAGGAATAGTCGGCGGACCATTTCAGATAGCGGGACAGGTACCAGTTGAAGCCCGCGGAATAGGTGGTGGCCTGCCTCGCGGAGGCGGCGGGATTGGCGAAAACGGGAAAGGCGTCTTCGTCGACCTTGAGTCGGGAAGCGCGTCCGACCAGTTCCAGGGCCCCGAAACCCTTGGTCTCGCCGAAGGACAGGGGATGGCGGGGTTTGAGCCCTTTGAAGGACGGGGACTCCCCGGTCAGCACGTAATTGGCCGTGGCCTGCCAGGCCGTGGAGGTCAATTGTTTTTTGAGCCCGGCATTGGCGCCTCCCTTGGAGTATTCCTGGGACGAGGCGATCCATTCCCCGAAAAGGCCGAAGGGACCGTAGTACCAGTATCCCTGGGGATTCAGGCGGTAGCCGGTGCCGTTGGCGCGCACCGTACCCGTGTCGCCCTGGACCGCGGCCGTATTGCTCACCACCTTGGTCGTATTGTTGAAGGCGACCGACGAGGCCCGGTCCGCCACGGCGCGGAAGGAGAAGAAGGTCTGCTGGCCCTCCGTGCGGTACGCGGGCGTTTCCGGCGTAGAGAGATCACCCTTCCTATAGCCGAAGCTCGCGGCGAAGCCGATGCCCAGGTTGCGCAGGGGCTCGATGCTCCCGGCCTTGAAGGGCAGGGCGAAGACGCGGCCGATCAGGTCCTTGTCGTCGTTGAAATCCACGTCGCGCGTGGTCCCGTCCACGGCGCCGTTGAACACGCCGGCGTAGTAGCTGACGGACTCGTCGAGCAGGTCGCCGAGCAGGGAGATCCCCAGGTCATAATTGGGGGTCAGGGAGGTCGTATGGGAGAATTCGATGATGTCCATGTCCTGGCTGGATTTGATGCGTTCCAGGCCGATCGGGGTCTTGGACTTGCCCACGCGCAGGCGCGCTTCCGGTATGAATGCGATTTCCGAATACGCGTCCAGGATGGCGAAGGTCCCGGAGAATTCCGGCATTACGCGGAAATTGTAGTACTTGCCCACATTGCCTTCCCAGACGGGACGCACGCGGCGGACCAGCAGGGTATTCGGCAGCTTGCTGGCCGTATCCTCCAGGAAATACCGGCCATCGATATGCTGGAAGAACTTGAACTTGAGGGCCGATTCCTTGTCCGCCGAGACCAGGCTGAACCCGTCCTTGCCCGCGGTCACGGTGGCGTTCTCGCTCTTCTTCTTGTCTTCCTCCTCGTCCTTCAGCTCCAGCTTGCGCTCCAGGATGCGGATCTTCTCGTCCAGGCTTTCCACGCTGGGAGGCGCATCATAGGGTTGGGCCGAATCGGCGATGGCGGCTTTCGCATCCCCGGGAGCGGGCGGTTGGGCGGCCACGCGGCCGGGCAGCATCAAGGCCGCGGCGATCGCCAGGCCCGCGGCGATCGGGGCGGAGCGGAGACGGATGCGTTCAAGGGATCGGAAAAGGGACGCGGACATGTTCGACTCCTGGGTGGTTATTACGGGATGCATGTGAACCTATAGATTAAGTATGTAATTGATCAAAAATTAAATGAAGTACATCAGGGAGGCCTCATCGGATTCCGAGGCCTCTATGGCCACCAGGGTTTCCAAGGTCGTCCCGTCCAGGATTTCCGCCGTCACGTCCCGGACCTTTTTCATCACGCGACGGATCCCGCAATGGGCGAAATCCAGGCACTCCTCGCACTTTTCGAATGCGGTCACGCTGACGCAGGGCACCAGGGCCAGCGGCCCATTGAATACCCGTACGATATGGCCCATTTCGATTTCGGCCGGAGGCTTGGCGAGCAGGTAACCGCCCCCCTTGCCCTGGCGGCTTTTAAGGACCCGCAGATTCTTCAACTCGAGCAGGATCTGTTCCAGGAATTTGCGCGGCAGTTTCTGCGACTCGGCGATATCGCCGATCAGCACGGGGCCTTGGTCCTTGGCCTTCGCGAGGTAGACCAGGGCTTTCAGGGCATATTTGGCGCGCATCGAAAGCATATTATTCCTATAGGTTTAATCTAAATCACCGAAATCAGTCCGTCAAGGGATCCATAATACGTTTTCCAGGGAAATTCCGCAGTTGCTTGGGAAAAGAGGGGAGGTCCGGCCACCGGCGGGGCATTCCCAGGCCGGATGCCGGCGTTTTTTATCGTCGCCGGTACCCCTGGCGGCTCACGTCCGGCTTTTCAAATACAATTCCGCCTCATCCTTCACCTGCCTCCTGATCCCGGCCTTGGCGCGCGCCAGGTGCTTCAGATCGAAGAGCGGCACGTTGCGCACGTTGATGAACGGCTTCAGCAGGGAAACCGGGATGTTACAGGGGCTCTGCAGCAGGGCCAGGGGCACGTCCCGGTTGGCGAAGCCGGAATGGAGGGCCCGCGTCTTGGCGATCTTGCTGAGCAGGCCGATGGAGCGGCTGGTGGCGGCGATGAAGGCGACCAGTCCCGGTTTCTGGAACACCTTGGGATTGGTGAGCAGGGCCTCCAGGATGGAATCCCGCGTGATGTTCTGGGTGATGACGGCCTTGATGTCGAGGGAACCTTCGTCCACGCCCTTCAGGAAGGACTTGCTGAGCAGGTCGCGGCCAACCCATGCGGGAAAGGATTTCAGCCCGAAGTTGCCCGTGATTTTGGTGCCGGCCAGTTTGGCGCCGCTGCCGGTGAGGGCGGGCATGAGGATGCGGGCGGAGGATCCGGCATCCACGGTGAAGATGCCGTCCTGGTACGAGGCCATCGCCTTTTCGATCCAGTCCAAGGGCTCCGATTTCTCGTTGACGGCCTCCCAGGTCCAACGGCTCAAGGTGGTAAGGGCGATCAAATCCATGGTCGGGATCTTTTTGACGCGCTGGATTTCTATAAGGCCCGCCAGGCGCGCGAGGCTTTCCTTCTTGGCCACCTTTTTCAGCCACTTCTCGAAAACGCTTTCCTTCATATGCGCTTCGAAGCTCAGGATCTTGAGACCCACCGGTTCTCCGTCCTCCTGGCGCCGCGCCAGATCAAGGCCTTCATGCACGGCCTCATCGTAGATGCGCAGGCGCGGGAGGATGCGCGCCATGGTCTTCAGGTTGTAGGGGTCGGTGTTCTCGGACAGCCAATTGACGCGGTCCCGCAGGCCTTCCGCCTCGGAACGGATGAGGTTGACCAAGGTCGTGCGCTCGGCCTCGGGCAGGGTCTCCCCGTCCAATACGCGCTTGAAGGAGTCGCGGGCCGCCTGGATGCCCGCTTCCACCTTTTCCGCCCCTCCGGCCTCCTCGCCGAACAACCACTCCGTTTTGTCCGCCAGTTCGTGCTCGGTGTCCGTGAGGGCGCTTCCACGGGCGATGCGCTTCCACAGGCGCTTGATCCGGTGCATCTGCAGGGCGCGGCTGCCGGTCTGGCGATCCGGTACGCCGATATCCAGCAGGAAGAACAACAGGCGCTCCAGGATCTTCTGGGGCGGATTGCCCTGCAGGAAAAGCTCCATCAATTCATCGGGCGAATGCTTCTCTTCCTTGCCCTTGAAGAAATCGGAAAGCCGCTGCGCCCCCATATCGAAATCCTGGAGGCCCGCCAGGGTCTCTTCGATATGGTTCCAGGGAGCGATGAGGGGCATCCGGCCATTGTACCATTTTTCCGGCGGCCCCTTCCGGGCCGGGGCCGCGCGCTACCGGAACCGGTTTCCCCATCCGCCGCGCGGATCGGGGCCGGCCCCGCCCGCGGTCCGCAGTTTCTAATTTTACCGTCCATGGACCCAGCGCGAATTCCGCAACCGAACGCCCGCACCATCGTGCTCACCGGGGGAGGCACGGCCGGCCACGTCATCCCCAACCTGGCCCTGCTGCCCCTGCTCGAGCGGGAAGGCTGGCGGGCCGAGTATATCGGGTCGGAAACCGGGATCGAAAAACGCCTGGTGGAAGCGAAAGGGCTTCCCTTCCACGGCATCCCGTCCGGAAAGCTGCGCCGCTATTTCGATTGGAAGAACTTCAGCGATCCCTTCCGCGTGCTGGGCGGCGCGTTCAAGGCCTGGAGCCTGCTCGGCCGCATCCGGCCCAGGGTCGTGTTCTCCAAGGGCGGCTTCGTGGCCGTGCCCGTCGTATTCGCGGCCCGCGCCCGCGGCATTCCCGTCATCATCCACGAATCCGATCTGACTCCCGGCCTGGCCAACCGCCTGGCCATCCCTTTCGCCAAAGCGGTCTGCGCGAGCTTTCCGCAGACCATGGCCCACCTCCCTCCCGCCAAGGCCGTGCTTACGGGCGCTCCCATCCGCGCGGAATTGTTCCAGGGCGATCGCGCCAGGGGCGAGGCCTTTCTGGGACTGGACGCACCGGGTGCGGCGGCCCCTCGGGAGAAACCCCTGCTCTTGGTGGTGGGGGGCAGCCTGGGATCCCGCAACCTGAACAAGGCCGTGCGCGCGGCCCTTCCGGATCTGCTCACGCGTTACCGCGTGGCCCACCTCTGCGGCAAGGACGGATTGGATTCCTCTTTGAACGCCACCCAGGGCTACCGCCAATTGGAATACGTTTCCGATGAAATGCCGGACGTGCTGGCGGCGGCGGATATCATCCTCTCCCGCGCGGGTTCCAACGCCATCTTCGAATTCCTGGCCCTCCAAAAACCGCATCTGCTGGTGCCCCTGCCCTTGACCGCTTCCCGCGGGGATCAAATCCTCAACGCCCGCGCCTTTGCCTCCGAAGGGTACAGCCGCGTGCTTCCCGAGGAGGAGATCGTGGGCGGGCGCCTGGCGCAGGAGCTGGGGATCCTGGAAGCGCAGGCGGAAATGCATCGCCAGGCCATGCGCGGCAGCCCGTTCCGGGACGGCGCGCGGAAGGTCATGGACGTGATCGGCCGTTTCGCCTGAGGCGAGGCGGGACGCTTCCGCGGACGCCCTCCGCATTGACGCGCTTCCCCGATTAGCTAACCTTTACCCATGGAAATCCTCAAATCCCTGGTCGATCTGTTCCTGCACCTGGACGTCCATCTCACCCAGGTTACCAGCGACTACGGGGGCTGGACCTACGCCATCCTTTTCCTCATCGTCTTCTGCGAAACCGGCCTCGTGGTCACGCCCATCCTACCCGGCGATTCCCTCCTTTTCGCGGCCGGTTCCCTCGCCGCCCTGGGCTCGCTCCAGGTAACCTGGCTGTTTCCCCTGCTTTTCGTAGCCTGCCTTGCCGGGGACCTCGTGAACTACACCATCGGCAAATTCCTGGGGACCCGCCTGTTCAGCAATCCGCATTCCCGTTTCTTCAAGCGGGACTACCTCGATCGGACCGCGGATTTCTACAGGACCCATGGCGCGAAGACCATCATCATGGCCCGCTTCGTCCCCATCGTGCGCACCTTCGCTCCCTTCGTGGCGGGCATGGGTACCATGCGCTTCCGCCAGTATATCCTGTTCTGCGTGGCTGGAGCCGTCCTGTGGGTGGGGGTCTGCGTGGGCGCCGGTTACCTTTTCGGCAACATCCCCGTGGTCAAGAAGAACTTCACCGTCGTGGTGCTCGCCATCATCGCCATTTCGATCCTCCCCGGCATCATCGGTTTCGTCCGCTCCCGCCGCCAGGCGGCCGCGGTCCGTTGAGGTCCCGGGCCTGCCGGGCCCTCATTCCCTTTCCCCTTTTCCGTTCTCCGCCACGAAACGCCTCCGCGGCATCCCCGTATCCTTTCCCCCTCCGCAAGTTCGAACGGGAGGCCGGGTTCCGTAAATAGGGAACGCTCCCCGCTACCCGGGGAACTGGGACTCCGGACGCGTCCGCAAGGGTATTTTGGGCTGTGGGGATGGCGGACGCGAGGTATATTAGGTCTGCCTCGGGGGAGGGCGACGGACATCTATTGCACTTCATCGTACCGGCGGCGTGGCGCCGGGCGGACCAAAAAGGATCGACAATGCCCTTGAATCCCCGGAACCCCATCCGTAACATCCATGCTACCCAGCCCAACCGCATGGCCCGGTTGGCCGCCGCTTTATCCATCCTGGGCTTACTGGGCGCGACCGCCACGGCGGCGCAGGATTACGGCAGCCATACCCTCCCCGCCGACCTGGCGGATCCGGCCGCCAAGGTCCTGGGCGTGCTGAACAAGGATCCCAAGAACGCGTCCCGCACCCTGGGCTATTGCGAAGGCCCGGCCGCGGATTCGGCCGGCAACCTGTACTTCACCGAGGATATCGGGAGCAGCGGCAATATCTGGAAGGTGACGCCCGAAGGCGTCGGGTCCAATTTCTATACCGGCCCCGCGCTTCCGAACGGGCTGGAATTCGATCCCCAGGGCAGGCTCACCGCCGCCGAGCAGGGCGGGGTCAGCACCTACGACAAGTCGGGCGTCCGCACGCCCCTGGTCATGCAGGGCGGGGACCTCAAGCGCGTGAACGACGTGACCATCGCCAACGACGGCGGCATGTGGTTCACCAACCACAGCTTCGGGAACACCTATTTCTACCGCAGCCCCGCCGGGATCGTCACCAGCTATCCCAATACCAATGACCTGGGCGTGAAGGTGCCGAACGGCATCGAGTTCATCGAGGAGAAGAAGCTTCTCCTGGTCAACTCCAGCGACGACGGCAAGGTATACCAGTTCGACGTCGGCGACGATCGCAAGCCTTCCAACAAGCGCGTTTTCTCCTCCGTGAACGTCCCGGACGGCCTCACCGTGGACGAGAAGGGCAACGTGTACGTGGCCAGCTACATGGAAGGGACCATCTCCGTGTTCGATCCCACGGGCAAGACCCTGCTAGGCAAGATCACCGTGAAGGGCAATGCCACTCCCGAGGCCAATACCTCCAATTGCGCCTTCGGCGGTCCCGGCGGCAAGACCCTGTACATGACCGGCGATGCCGGCGCCTTCAAGCTGCAGATGAAGGTGGCGGGCCGCAAACGCCCGGGCACCACCTCCCTCCGCCCCGATACGCGCTTCCCCCTGGCCGCCCCGTTACGCGGCTCCACGACGGTTTCCAGGCGCGGCTACACCCTGTCCGGGCGCAAGGCCGCGGCGGGCGTTCCCGCGGCACTCATCCTAGTGACTTCGCTGCTATCCCCATAAGACCGCCCCCGGCGATCAGCAGGGTACCTGGCGCGTTACGCCTGAACAGGAGGTAGAGCGCCAGGACGGCCAGCCCCGCGGTCGTCCCGTCCACGACCGAAGCCTTTCCCGTCTCCCACGCGGCCCCGGCCATCAAGGCTATAGAGGCCGTATTCACCCCGTCCAGGAAACCGCCCATGGCCTTGGATTCCCGCAAGCGCGGGATCCAGGGATTGGAAACCGCCACGAACACGAAGGCCGGCAGGAAGATCCCCAAGGTGGCCAGCGCTCCCCCGGGAAACCCGCCCAGGACATGGCCGATGAAGGTCGCGGTGGTGAAAAAGGGGCCGGGCGTCACCTGGCCCACCGAAACCGCGTCCATGACTTGCGACTCGCTGAGCCACCCTGCGCGCTCTACGAACTCCGACCGCAGGAAGGGGAGCAATACGTATCCGCTGCCGTACAGTACCGACCCGATTTTCAGGAACTTGAGGAACAATAGGGTCAGGGTGAAGGGCATGCCTGCCGCCCCGGCGGCGGCCGCGCCTGCCGCGGCGGAGGCGGCGATTGCCAGGGAGTCTTTTCCGGCGGCGGCCGCGGCATGGATGGATGCCGCCAGTCCGGTTCCCGCCAGGGGCGGCCCCAGGTTAGCGGCGCCTTTACGGCCCTCCGGCTTCGGGCCTCCCCGTGATCCGCCAACGGCGGCCAGGAACGCCAGGCCGGTGCCGAACAACAGGGCGATCTCGTTCGCGCCCGCGAAGTAGAGCGTGAGGACGGCGATGAACCCGATCTTACGGGACCGGCGGTCCAGGCCTTTCCGGCCCAAACCCCAGACCGCATGCAGGATAAGGGCGATTACCACGGGTTTCACCCCGTAAAGCAGCCAGCCGATTTGCGGGACCGTCCCCGACTTCAGGTAGATCCACGCAAGCGCGGAAACCATGAGCATGGCGGGTACGATGAAGGAGATGCCGGCGGCCAGCAAGCCGGGCCAGCCCGCCCGCAAGTAGCCGATATGGATCGCCATTTCCGTGGAATTGGGCCCGGGAATCAGATTGGTCGCGCCCAGCAAATCGAGAAAGGCCTCCTCGGTGAGCCACTTCCGGCGCTCCACGGCCTCGCGGCGCATCAGGGCGATATGGGCCGCCGGGCCGCCGAAGGCGGTCAAGCCCAATTTGAGGAACAGGCCGGAGACGTCCAGGAGTTCGCGCATACCGGACCGAAGCCTAGGTTCTTGAGGGGCCTTTGCCAAGAGGCGCCCGCGGGGCGGGCCGAAACTCCCGGTTTGCTATATTTCCGGACCGTGAACAAACCCATCCGTTATGAAGATCGTGGGGCTTCCGCCGACAAGGCCGAGGTCCATAAAGCCATCGTCGGGGAGCACCCCGGCCTGTTTCCCGGGGCCTTCTGCAAGGTCCTGCCGGATACCCTGACGGGCAGCCCGGATCATTGCGTCCTGGTCCATGCGGATGGCGCCGGCACCAAATCCATCCTCGCCTACCTGCATTGGCGCGAAACGGGCGAACTGTCCGCTTTCCGTGGCCTGGCCCAGGACTCCCTGGTGATGAACATCGATGACCTGGCCTGCGTCGGAGCCTTCGGGCCCTTCCTGCTGTCCAATACCATCGGGCGCAACGCCAAAATCATCCCCGGGGACGCCATCGCCGAAATCATCGGCGGCTACCGGGATTGCATCGCCATGTTCGCCGAACAAGGGATCGTGATCGAAAGCGGGGGAGGCGAAACGGCCGACCTGGGCGATTGCGTGCGAACCCTCGTGGTCGATTCGACCGTGGTGGCGCGCGTCCCGCGCACGAGCATCATCTCGGGCGAAAAGCTGAGGCCCGGTCTCGCCATCGTGGGACTGCACTCGGGAGGCCGAGCCTCCTACGAGGCTTCCGAGAATGCCGGGCTTGGAAGCAACGGGTATACCATGCTGCGCCACGAATTCCTTTCGGCCCACTATAAGGCAACCTATCCGGAAGTCTATGCGCCCGAGATCGCCGCCCTCGCGTATACCGGCAAGTACCGCATGTCGGACGCCCTGCCGGGGTCTTCCATGACCGTGGGCCAGGCCCTCCTGTCGCCCACGCGGACCTATGCGCCCATCCTGAAAGCGGTTCTGGCGCAGGCCGGCGATGCCGTCGCGGCCGTTTTCCACAATACCGGCGGCGGCCAGACCAAATGCCTGCGCTTCGGCCAGGGGCTCACCTACGTGAAGGACGATCTATTCGCCCCTCCTCCGGTCTTCAAGCTCTTGCGGGACAATCCCGTGATGGCGGCGCGCGAACTCTACCGCACCCTGAACATGGGCCATCGCATGGAAATCGTATGCGAGCCCTCCGTGGCGGAGGGAATCATCCACGCCTCCAAGTCCTTCAATGTGGACGCCAAGGTGGTGGGCCGCACGGAAGCCTCTTCCGGGAAGAACCGTCTGGTCCTCAAGGACGGCGCGGCCGAATACCAATACGAACTCTGAACGGGTCCCGGTCCGATCCGGAACCCGGATTTTAATGCGAAAGGCCCGCTTCTCAGCGGGCCTTTTCGATGGTACCGGGTCCGGTTCCGGGATGGACGGTTGTCCGATGGCCTCGCATCGGGAACCCATGGCTTGCCCCTTAGGGGAAGCCATGCGGGAAAATCAGCAGGCTCCGATGCCCCGGATGCAGCTGGTCACGGTCTTCGCCAAGAGGACGATATCCAGCAGGAAGCTCTGGTTGTTGATGTAGTACATATCGTAATCCATGTTCTCATGGATGGCGATTTTGCGATCCGCGCTGATCTGCCAGAGGCCGGTGATGCCGGGTTTCACGTTCAGGCGCTGCTTGTGGAGCTCGTTGTACTGGTCCACGATG
Source organism: Fibrobacterota bacterium (assembly GCA_028287465.1). GTDB lineage: Bacteria > Fibrobacterota > Fibrobacteria > UBA11236 > UBA11236 > Chersky-265. The sequence continues at coordinate 73,331 of JAQBPO010000039.1, read as the reverse complement.
AAGGGCATTTCCGGACGGGGCCCCACCAAGCTCATGTCGCCGATGATGACGTTGAAGAGCTGGGGCAATTCGTCCAGGGAGCTGCGGCGAAGGAAACGGCCGATGGGCGTGATGCGCGGGTCATTGCCCGACTGGGGCGTGACGGCGTAGACCGGGGTGTCCGTGTACATGGAACGGAACTTGAAGAAGCGGAACCGGCGGCCATGTTGGCCGACGCGCTTCTGGATGAAGAAAACCGGACCCTTGCTGGTGAGTTTCACGATCAAGGCGATACCGGCCAGGACGGGGGCCAGCAGGACCAGGAGCGCCAGGGATGCGACGAGGTCGAAAACGCGCTTGGCCACGCGGGTCTTGAAGGAGTACTTGGGCTCGGTCATGCCGATGAGCGGGATGCCTTCGACTTCCGTGATCTTGACGCGTTGGATGACGATGTCGTAGAGGGAAGGGACGATTTGGAACTCGCAACCGGTTTCCCGGCAAACGTTCAGGATGTCCACCACGACCTTGGAAGGGACTTGCGGCAGGGCGATGAAGAGCTTGGTGGCGCCCGTAGCGCGGATGGTCTCGCGGAGGTTGGTGAAATCGCCCAGTACCGGCGCGCCCAGAACGGCCTTTCCGGTCAGGCCGCTATTGTCGTCGATGAAGCCGGCCACGTGGTAACCGAGCTTGGGGGACTGCTTGAATTTCTCCATCAGCTTGCGGCCCACAACGCCGGCCCCGTAGATGAGCGCCGTGGTCTCGACGACACCCTTGCGGCGGAGGTAGTTGTTGAACTTGAAGAAGGCGTAGCGCTGCATCAGCATGAACGCGAGCAGGCACACCCAGGTCAGGACGAAGATGCCGCGGCTGAAGTAGAGCTGGTGGGCCAGGAACATGATGCCCAGGGTGAACAGACAGGCCTTGCCCCAGTTCATGAGGATGAGTTCGAATTCCCGCACGTTCATCAGGCTGCGTTGGGGTTGGTAGAGGCCATGGACTTCCAGGCCCACCAAGGTCGTGATGAGGGTTACCCCCAAAAAGGAGTAATAGCGGTAGATGGATTCGGGCTCATAGATATCGATTGCCAAGGCCGGGCCAACCATGCTCCAGAGGTAATATCCCGCCAGGAAACTGAGAAAGATGGTGACCGCGTCCGCTGCGACCTGGAACACCGTGAGGATCTGCTTGTAATGGGCAAGAGCGATCAGTCGGGAAGAGGGAAGCGGCGGCAACCGGGGTGCTTCAACCGGTTCCACGACCGATTTGACCGTTTCAAGATGATCGACGCGCGCGATCTTCCGATCGCTAGGCGGTACCAAGGGACTCCAGGACGTGTTACTCATATGCGCTTTGACCGTAAATTGCAATTCATCGTAAACAGATTCCGATGAAAAGATACGTTTAAGTTCCTGACTTTTGACATTTTAGTCGACCTTGTTCCAAGCCACGCCAGTATACGACACATCGCCTTCCTTGTCCCGAAAAAATATCGGGAAACTTCGTTCCAAGGGATCAGCGCAAGTCAAGGGCAACCCCCGTTTCCGGTCGGGTTTGGCGGTGGTGCGGAGTGATCGCTGAAAAGCGGGTGGAATCCCCCTGTTACCCGCATGAAATAAGGACATTTACCGGGCGTATGCGGCCAAAAAACGCTATAGTATGGGGGAAGACGGACATTCCCCGGCTAGGGCCGAATCGGGGAAATCGGACTGCCGGGATTTTTTACGCTCAACGTATCCTGGCAAAACGGGAACAACAATGAAATTTACAACACCTGTGATTTGGGCCTTGATGGCCTTCGCCACGGTTTCCTGGGGGGGGAAGCAGAAAATCATTCTCCGCCTGCGTGAACCGTTACGCGCGGAAACCATCAAGATCCAGGTGCCCGAACTGACGAATGGCCGAGGCGAGACCCGGGATCTGGAAGCCAAAATCGAATTGGGGGTCCAGCCCAAGGCCGAGGCCCCCAAAACCCAGGAAGCCTCCCTTAAGCTGGACATGGTGGTCCGGTCCGTGGGCAAGAACGGCGTCCAGGTGACCTTGACCATCCCTACCGCGGGCTTTGTCGAGGTCGTGATGATGGATTTCTACGGCAAGAACCTGGCGACCCTGCTTTCCGGCAATCTGGGTCTCGGCGTCTATCCCCTGCGGCCATTCCTCATGAAGGACGGCGACAATAACGGCATCAAGTTCATGACCTTGCGCATCAACGGCAAGGTGGCGATGAAAAGGGTCATTACCAAGGTCCGTTGATGCAGCTCCTTTACCCGCATATCGGTATCCTTGTCGCGGGGTTGAGCTCGGGCGCGATGGCATTGGGCCATTTGCAGGTCGAGAACGCCGCGGTGGGGCAGCGCACCCTCATCATCACCGTGGACGACTCCATCCAGGTCCCGGACATCTCCAAGATCCGCGTGGAAGGGTATGAAATCGAGAACGCCGTTTTCGTCGAGGAGCGGTCCCCGGACCCCATCCGGTTTTCCCCTGAATACATCGACCTGACCCTTCCCGGGGCGGGCAGGGTCGTCGAATACGTTGCCACTCCCGGAACCCTGATCCTCGAGCTCCCGGCGGACCAGGTCCCGTTCGTCGGTAATGTCATCGCGGACACCTCCTTCGGGGGATTGTTGCGCAAGGTCGTGGAAGTGCAAGGCCAACCGCAAGCCGGACTCACGGGACGACGCTGGATCCTCAGGACCATCGAAGCGGATTTCCCCGAGGCGGTGCTGGACTGCGACATCGCGTTCAAGACCCGAATGGATCTGAACCAGACCCTTTCCGATCTGACCCAGTCCCAGGAAGTTATCGGAGCCCTGCCCGACGGTACGCCCGCTTATGCGACCATGGGTCTCAATCTTAAGGGCGCCCAGGTCCTTTTCCAGCCCATGGTAACAGGCCGGATCCAGGTGCGGAACGGCAAGGTCGAGATTTTCCGGTTCCAGGTCAACGGCGATTGCGAAGTGGCCGCGAACATCAAGGCATCCGTCGCGGGTTCCGGGGACTTCATTTACGAGGAGGAGCTTCCGGGCAAGGCCCCCATGCTGGTGCCTTTGGGCTCCGGTCTTTTCCTGCGCATGCAGAGCCGCCCCTTCCTGAGCATCGAGACCCATACGAGCGGAGAAGGCTTCTCGGCCCAAGCCGACTTCCGCATCCGCAATTCCATCAAGGGCGACCTCGGTTACCGGGACAGCCAGTGGCGTCCGTTGGCGGAGAACAAGATGACCTGGTCCAACCGTAACCTCCAGGATCTCCGCGGTGAAGGGGACGTCAAGGTGTCCATCAAGCCCCGCGTGGAAATGCTGCTCGACGGCGTCCAGGGGCCGGTCTTCACCTTTGAACCCTATGCCCGCTTCTCGTCCACGGCCAATCAGGTCCCTTCCGCCATCCCTCCCGTCCCTCAGGAGGGTTCCGTAGCCACCGTTAAGCCGGGTTGGATGGCCGGTATGCAGGGCCATGGTCTTGCAGGGGCCGCGCCTCTCAACGCCTTCCCCGCCGGGAACCGGGAAATGAGCCTGGGTTCCAATATCTTCATGGAGGCCCGCACCAATTTCACGGGGCCATCCTCCGTCCGGAACTTCCTCCTGTTCAGCCGCGAGCAAAGCGTCCTATCGCCTCCCCGGGAAGGCACCCTGGCCCTGCGTGAAGCGGACAGCAACCGTATCGCCCTGCTGGCCCAGACCTATCCCAAGTCCGACTACTACATCATCCAGCAGAAGCTGGGCGCCGGTCCCTGGGAGACCATCATCGAGAAGGCCGCCTTGCCCAAGGTCAGGATCAATCTGCTTAAGCCGAGCAGTCAGTACCGTTTCAGGGCCATCGGCGTGAATGCCATGGGCCTGGGACCCGCATTCCCCCCGGAAGGCATCGCTTTCACGTCGCCTTCGGCCAACCGACCTCCCTTCCAGCCCATCGGACGCTATCCGGATTCCGGGGCCGTGGTCGCCGACACCACCCCCGTAACGCTCACCTGGAACGGCGGCGATCCGGACGCGGGCGCCAAGGTCCATTACACCGTCTATCTCGATTCCCGGTTTCCGCCGCTTTCCATCCGCAGCATGGGCCTCGCGGATACCGCCCTGATCCTGGCCGATCTCAAACCGGGAACGACCTATTTCTGGAAGGTCATCGCGACCGATGGCTTGGACCGCAGCGAAGGTCCCGTGCGCGCCTTCACCGTCAAGTCCGCGGAGTCCGCCATCCCTCAGCCCTCAAAATCCTACCCCGCCCTGTATCCGGTGGTCTTCGTGCCCAAGGGCAGCTACCGGCGCGAGGATGGCCGCACCGTGCAGGTGGGGCCTTTCTTCATCGGCCGTTACGAGGTGACCCAGACCGAGTTCGAGAAATTCACCGGCCGCAATCCGTCCTACCGATTGCAGGATTCCCTGCCCGTGGACCGGGTCACCTGGGAAGAGGCGGAGAATTTCTGCCGGGAAACCGGCGGTCGCCTCCCCACCGAAGCAGAATGGGAATACGCGGCCCGGGCGGGCAACCCGTCTTCGTTCTATTGGGGCGGGGAGACCCCCAAGGATTACGCCTGGTATCGGGATAATTCGGACAACCGCACCCAGAAGGTCGGTTTGAAGAAGCCCAACTCCTGGGGGCTGTACGACATGGCCGGGAACGTTTTCGAATGGGTCAACGACTGGTACGGCGATTACAACGCCGTCGACCTGGATCATCCCAAGGGCCCCGCGGCGGGAACCGCCAAGGTCATCCGCGGCGCCAGCTGGTACAGCGAATCCGGGTCCCTCAGCCTCACGGCGCGCTACAACAATCGCCCGGGATTCCGCAACTTCAAAGTCGGATTCCGATGCGCCAAGGATCCGGACCGAACCACCTTCAATGAACCGGCCCTCGCTCCCCTGGCGTCCAAAAGCGCCGAGCCCTCCAAGTCCGACCTTTCCCCGGCCAAATAATGCTAATTTCCCGGGGGCGCGGACCTTTGGTTCCCGCACGCGTTTTTCGCTATAATAGGGAAGCATGAAGTACGGGGTCTATTCAGACATACATGGGAACTTGGAAGCGCTTCAGCGCGTCCTTGAATCCATGAAGCGCATGGGCGTGGATAAAAAGGTCTGCCTGGGGGATATCGTCGGGTACGGTCCCTTCCCCAACGAATGCGTGGAACTGGTCGCGGAAAACAGCGACATCACCATCCTGGGAAACCACGACAGCGTGGCCATCGGCCGCGAATCCTCCGACGGATGGAACAACTACAACGCCCAAAAGGCGATCGAATGGACAAGTAAGGTCCTGACCCCGGCCTCCATCGAGTTCTTCTCCAAGCTCCCCTACATGGTTTCCGAACCGCCTCTCCTGTTCGTGCACGCCAGCCCATGGTCGCCGGCCGATTGGAAATACGTGTCCAGCCTCGACGATGCCGTGGACGCCTTCTCCTTTTTCACCGAGAAGATCTGCTTCATCGGGCATACCCATTGGCCCATCATCGTCATCATGGAAGGCGAGCAGTCCTTCAAGGTATCGGAAACCCTGTCCTACTCACTGCAGCCGAACCAGCGCATCCTGGTCAATGACGGCAGCGTGGGGCAGCCCCGGGACCGCAACCCCCTGGCGAGCTGGTGCCTGTGCGATACCGAGACGATGACGGTGGAGATCATCCGAGTCGCCTACGATATCAGCAAGACCCAGGCGGCCATGAAGAAGAGCGGCTTCGCGGAGTTCCTGATCAATCGATTGTCCGAAGGGCGATAGCTTCCCTGATGCCGGTTCGAAGAGGGCCCGATCCCCAGACCGTCGAAGCTTTGACCCATGGAAACCCGCATAAAGCCTCGCCCCAAAACCTCCCTCCCGTAATCCTATGAGCCGCATCCGCGCCTTGGCCAAGGAGTCGCTGATCTACGGCGTTTCCTCCATCGCCAGCCGGTTCCTCAATTTCCTGCTGGTCCCGTTCTATACCCACGTCCTCACCACCTCGGACTTCGGGGTGCAGAACATCGTCTTCGCCCTCATCGCGTTCCTGAATATCGTCTACCAGTTCGGGTTCGACGCGGCCTACCTGCGCCTGGCCAACGATACGGATGAGGCAGGCGCGAAAAGGCTTTTCTCCACCGCCTTCTGGAGCCAGGCCCTGGGCGCGGGCATCTTCTCCCTGCTCCTGATCGCCTTGGCCGGCCCCTTGTCCGACGCGTTCCTCATCCCGGATTCCCAGCGCAATCTGTTCCGTTATGCGGCGGGCATCCTCCTGTTGGACACCCTCAAAGTGGTCCCGATGGCGCACCTTCGCCTTCGGCATTCCGCACTCCGCTTCGCCCTCATCAACCTCGGCAACGTCGTCGTCAATATCGCGGCCAATCTGGTCTTCGTCCTTTCCTGGCACAAGGGATTGGAGGGAGTGTTCTGGGCGAACCTTGCGGCCAGCGCCTTTACGGTGGTCCTGGTCCTGCCCATCCTGTGGGCCAACGTGAAGCCGGCCTTCCAGACCCCGCTCTTCCGGCAGATGCTGCGCTTCGGCCTTCCCCTGGTGCCCGCCGGCCTCTACGGCATCGTCAACGAGATGGCCGGCCGCCTTTTCATGCGCCTCCTGACCCAGGCCGACATCGACCGGCTCTATCCCGGCCGCGGATACGACGTGCTGCAACTTTCCGGCATCTTCGCCGCCGCGTGGAAGCTGGGGATTTTCGGCCTGCTCCTGGTGCAGATGTACCGGATGGCCTGGCAGCCTTTCTTCCAGCAGCGCCAGAAGGATCCCGACGCGGCGGATCTCTTCGGGCGCATCCTCCGCTATCTGTGCCATTTCGTAGGTTACGCCTCGGTTACCCTGATGGTGTTCCTGGACAAGCTGGTGGCCCTGCCGATCCTTGGGCGCCCCTTGATCGCCCCCGCATTCTGGGTGGGCCTCGAAATAGTGCCGGGCGTGCTGCTGGCCTATGCCTTCCAGGCCTGGGTGGTGCATTTCACCCTGGGGCTGTATATCGCCAAGCAGACCCGGTACCTCATTTGGACCAATGGTGCCGGAGCGATCGTTACGGTGGCGGGAAACCTTCTGCTCATCCCGCGCCTGGGACTCTGGGGCGCCACCCTTTCCGCCATCCTATGTTTCCTTGTAATCGCCGTGATGACGACCCGGAAAAGCCAGCAACTTTTCCCCATCGCGCTTTCATGGGCAACCATGGCTCCCATCCTCATCTGGCTGGCATGCGGCTGGATTCTCGGTACCTGGGTGCAGATGCATCCGGAGGCATTCTCCTGGGGCCGGCGCGCCGGCGCCCTGCTCGCATTCTGGCTGCTGCCGTTCGTGACCGGCACCCTGCCTTGGCGGGAGCTGCGCGGGCTCGTTCCCACCGTCCGCCGCCGGCCGGCCCCGGATCGTGCGCCTTAGGGCATCCACCCTCCCTGCCTGATCAGCCGGCCGGTACCTTAGGGGCCCGTACCGGAAAAATCCCGCGCGTCGCCCGGATTCATTCCGACTTCAATTTGCTTATTCCGTGATGTATGGTAAAATTTCCGGCAAGCCCGGGATTTCCATCCGGGGCGATCCGGCATAATCCTCAAGGAGCACGAAGCATGAAGACGTTTTTCAAAATCCTGGGCGGCCTGGTTTTGCTGGTATTGTTGGCGGCGGGCGGATTCGCCGCCTTCGTCGCCATCGATGGCGTGCCCAGGTACGCGGCAAAACCCCCGGATTTGAAGGTCGAGGTGACCCCCGAACGGGTGGCGAGGGGTAGGCTCATTTCGAATATGCTATGCAGCGAGTGCCATATGGACGTCAAGACCGGCAGGCTCACGGGCCATCGGCTTCCGGACCTGCCCGCCGAGTTCGGCCCGGCTTATTCCAAGAATCTGACCCAGGACAGGACCGTAGGCATCGGCTCCTGGACCGACGGCGAGATCGCCTTCATGTTGCGCACGGGGATCCGTCGTGACGGGCAGTACGCTCCGCCCTGGATGCCCAAACTGCCGCGCATGAAGGACGAGGACATCCTGTCCATCATCGCCTTCCTGCGATCGGACGATTCCCTGGTCCAGGCCGACGCCACCGCGGACCGGGAGTCGGAGCCGACCTTCCTGGTCAAATTCCTGACCCACGTGGCGTTCAAGCCCTTCGATTATCCTTCGGCTCCGATCCAGGCCCCGGACACGGCGGATAAGATCGCCTACGGCCGTTATCTGGCCCTCGACGCATTCGACTGCTTCGCCTGCCATTCGGGCGATTTCAAGAAGATGAACGATCGGGTGCCCGAAAAATCCTTCCGGTTCTTCGGCGGCGGCAATTCCATGCCCGATTTGACCGGAAGGCCCATCAATACGGCCAATCTCACCCCGGACCCGGAAACCGGGATCGGGAAGTGGACCGAGGAACAGTTCGTAAAGGCGGTCCGGGAAGGCGTGCGTCCCGACGGACGCCTGTTGCGGTATCCCATGGCGCGCCTTCCGGAATTCACCGAAGGCGAGGCCGAAGCCATCTTCGCCTATCTGAAGACCGTCCCACCCATCCGCAACGAGGTCGCCCGCAATTTCGATCCCATGGGCGGCCCGGCCCTGACGGACGGCAAGGCCCTTTTCGCCAAATACGGATGTGTTGTCTGTCACGCCAATAAGGGCGTAGGCATCGGCGATGTGACCAAGGCCAAGGTGGATTTCCCCGCGGACTCTTCCTTGCAGGCCTGGATCCGGAATCCGTCGGCTTTCAAGCCTTTGACGAAAATGCCGTCTTTCCAGGGCGTGATCCGGGAAGAGGAATACGCGCCGCTTATCGCATACGTCCGCGATTTGGCCAAATAAGCGCACCCGCCGCCCGGCAAAATAAACCTTGCCCTTTCCGCAGGAAATAAATTGTTTCCTGCGAATGGTTTCCGAGCGTGTTCTTCCAACACCGGAGGCTCTGCTGGAATGCAGTGCCGATGGTTTTGCCCTCCTGGATAACGACGGTTATTCCCTCTATCTCAATTCCGCCGGAATCCGCCTCTTGGGCCTTGCCAGCGCGGAACCGGGCGATTTCATCGAACACGTCCATGTGGACGATCGCAACAAGGTGAAGGCGACCTTCCTTTCCGCGCTCGTCTCGGAAGGGGAATCCTTCCATGTGGAATTCCGCGCCGCCCGCCGCATCGATGATCCCTCCATCGCGCCCGACCCTTCCCCCCTTTTCAGGCCGGCGGCGAGATTGGAAGCGCATGTCAAGCCTAACCGGTGCCTGGACGGCAAGTCCTGGCTCGTCCTGAACCTCCGGGAGATCAGGGAGGCGCCCCGCCGGGATCGCATCGGAAGGATAACCGCCGAGCTTTCCATGCCCGCGCCCCACGAAGCCGTGATCGGGGAATCCGCGGCCGCGGATTCGGCCCCGGTCGAAATCCTCAATGCCAAACGCAGATTGCTCGACATGCTCCTGGACAACCTTCCCGTGATGGCCTGCCGCCTGGACGCAAACGGCATCATCAGGGAATACCGCGGGGCCGCCTTGCGCGGCATGGGCCAGGATGAAAACGAGACGGTGGGGGAGAGCATCCTCGAAGGGTGGCCCAACAGCCGGTCCCTCATGGAGAAGGTCCTCAAAGGCGAATCCGTCCATTTCGAATACGAATTCGGGCAGGCCGATCGCAAGCGCGTGCTGGAAATCTGGTTCATGCCCAATCCCGTCGACGGCGGCGCCATCGGCTTCGGGGTGGACATCACGGAACGGAAGCGGGCGGAAGAGGAACTCTCCAAGAGCGAGGCTTTCAGCCGGCGCATCATCGAAAGCAGCCGGGACAGCATCATGGTGCTGAACTCGGAGGGGAACCTGCTTTCCATCAGCTACAGCGGGCGAAAGCTCATGGAAATCGAGGACCCGGAAGTGTTCATCAGCCGCTCCTGGCTGGACTTCTGGCGCGGCGAGGATCGGGGCAAGGCCGAGAACGCCATGCGCGCCGCGGCGCGCACGGGGGTCGGCAAATTCCAGGGCTATTGCCCGAGCGTAACGGGGAAGCCCAAATGGTGGGACGTGATCATCACCCCCATCCTCAATCCCTCCTGGGAGCCGGAGCGTCTGCTCGCGGTCTGCCGGGACATCACCGAGTCCAAACGCTTCGAGGAATCCCTGCGCCGCTCCAAGGAGCAATTGGAAGCGATCCTGCGCGCGATTTCGGACTCGGTCGTGGTCGCCGATTCCGGCGGGCGCGTGGTGTACGCGAACGATGCCGCCGCGCGGTTGCTCGGCCTGGCCTCCGCCCAGGCCCTGCTCGACATCTCCCTGGAGGATCTCGCGGGCGGGCTTTCCGCCTGCGACGAAGCGGGCGTTCCGGTGGTCTGGCCCTCCTTGCAATCCGCGAACGCCTCCGATCCGGGATCGGCCTCCGGGCGCGTCCTGCGCCTGAAGCCCAGGATCGGCGACGGCGAACGCTGGCTGGTGGCCAATACCGCCGCCGTCCGTGACGGTGAAGGCCGCGTGAACCTGCTGATCGCCTCCGCCTACGATTTCACCGAACGGAAGCTGGCCGAAGAGGCTTTGCACCGCAGCGAAGAGCAGTTGCGGCAATCCCAGAAGATGGAAGCGGTGGGGCGCCTGGCCGGCGGGGTGGCCCACGACTTCAACAACCTGCTGACCGCCATCAACGGCTACAGCGAACTGCTGACCAAATCCCTTCGCGAGAACGACCCCTTGCAATCGACGGTCGGGGAAATCCGCCGGGCCGGCGAACGGGCGGCCTCGCTCACGCGCCAGCTTCTCACCTTCAGCCGCCGGCAGGTGCTCGCCAGCAGGCTGCTCGATCTGAACGTGGTGGTGGGGGAAATCCGGCAGATGCTGGGCCGTCTGATCGGAGAGGACATCCAACTCGTCACGGTCGCGGAGCCCACCCTGCCGAAGATCAACACCGATCCCGGCCAGATGGAGCAGGTCATCCTCAATCTGGCCCTCAACGCCCGCGATGCCATGCCGACCGGAGGCCGGCTCTCAATCGAAACCGCCCATGTCCGGCTGGAAAAGGGCGACTCCGGCGCTTTCTTCGCCATCGAACCGGGCCGGTACGTGCGGCTCACGGTTTCCGATACCGGCATCGGCATGAGCGAGGACGTCAAGGCGCACTTGTTCGAACCCTTCTTCACGACCAAGCCCCCGGGGCAGGGGACCGGACTGGGGCTGTCCACCGTGTACGGGATCCTGAAGACCGTGGGGGGTAACATTTCCGTTACCAGCGGACCCGGGGCGGGAACCCGCTTCGACGTCTACCTGCCCGTGGCGGTCCAGGCCAAGGACGGCAAGGAGGAAGAGGATTCCGCCAAGCCATCGGGCAAGGCCCCGGTCAAGGCCGGTAAGGAAACCATCCTGCTGGTGGAAGACGAGGACATGGTCCGCAGGCTCATCAGCCAGGTGCTCCTGTCGCACGGGTATAACGTGCTGGAGGCCGGATCCGGTCCCGCGGCCCTGGAAGTGGTGGAACGGCATCCCGGGTCCATCGACCTGCTCCTCACCGATGTGGTGATGTCGGGCATGAGCGGACGGGAGCTTTCCGAGCGGCTGTTGGTCCAGCGTCCCGGCCTCAAGGTCCTATACATGTCCGGGTATACGGACGATGCCATCCTGCGCCACGGCGTCTTCCAGAACAGCGCCGCGTTCCTGGGCAAGCCCTTCAGTCCCGGCATCCTGATCCGCAAACTGCGCGAAGTCATCGACGGCACGGAAACCGAAGCCGCCCAGGCCTCGGCGGTCTGAGGCGCGGCCCGCGCCGTTCCGTCCCGGCCGGAACGGCCCCGTCCAGGGCATTGCTATATTCCCGCCGGGCATGGGCGCATCCGACGACATCGATTCACGGTCCGATACCGAAGGGGACGCGGACCACGCGATTCCCTCGCTCGCGGCCTATCGCTGGTTGGCCTTGGAACCGGACGACCTGCTCCGGCAATGCCGCCAGGCGCGCTTCCAGGGCTCCGGCCCCGGCGGCCAAAAGCGCAACCGGGTCTACAGCGGCGTCCGCGTCTCGCATCCTGAATCGGGCCTCACCGCCGAATCGGTCGATTCCCGCGCCTCCTTGCGCAACCTTCATTCGGCCCTGGGCCGCCTGCGGATGTCCCTGGCCCTGTCGGCGTCCTTCCTGGATCGGGATCCCGCCCTATGCGCGGCCGAAGTCCCCCAGCCTGCGTTCCGGGCAGGAGCCAATCCCGGCCATGCGGATTATCCGCGCTTCCTGCTCATGGCTTTGCATCGGCTGGCCTGGCACCATGGCCAGCTCGCGCCGGCGGCGGAAGCCTTGGACTGCACCGCCTCGGCGTTGACGCGCTTTTTCAAATCCGATAAGGGGGCATGGGCCAAGGCCCGCGGGATCCGTTCGGCCAACGGGTTGCATCCGTTGAAATAGCCCGGGACGGGGGTTACGGGCGCGTTACGGAACCGGCCAGGGCCGCCTTCGCGTAGAAATCCTCCCACAATCCCACGATGTTCTCCCACGAGAACTCCTTGCGTACGAACTCATGGCCTTGGCGGCCCAAACGCTCGCCCAAACCCGGATCGGCAAGCAATCGCAGGAGGGTCCCGGCCAGCGCCTCGGGATCCTTTTCCGGGCATAGCAGGCCCGTACGGCCGTCCTTGATGATGTCGGGGATTCCGCCCACGTCCGAAGCCACCACCGGGCGCGCGTAATTGAGCGCTTCCAACAGCACCACGCCCAAACCCTCGGTCTCTCCCTGCGAGTCCACGATGGCGGGAAGGCAGAAGACGTCGCACGATTGGTACCAGCCGATCAATTCGGCCTCCGGAACCTTGCCCGCGAAAACCACCCTGTCGCCCAGGGCCAGCTCATCGGCTATGGCGCGCAGGTCCGCTTCAACCTTGGGATCGCCCTTGCCCACGATGGCGACCTTGGCGTCCATGGACTTGGCGATGATGGGAAGGGCGCGCAGGAGATAGGCGATGCCCTTGCGTTCCACCACGCGGCCCACGGTGAGGATGACCTTGGTCTTGTTGACGGCCGGAGGCAAGGGGTCGCCGGCGAGCGGGGAACCGAAGGCGATCACGCGCTGTTCCACGGGCATCAGGGAGGAAACCAGGCCGGCGGTGAAGCTGGAATTGGAGACCACCCCATGGGCGCGGCGGAGGCAGAACCGCAGGAACGGGGCGATGGGCTTGAACTTGGCGGCCAGAAGCAGGCAGGCGCCGTGGAAATGCAGGATGAGCTTGGGCCGGTTGCGCGCGGCCAGGCAAGCGGCCCAGCCCATCATGCCGTGCGGAAAGGGCCAATGGCAATGGATGAAGTCGTACTCGCCGCGGCGCGCGACGCGCATGGCCGCCAGCATGCCGAAAAACAGGTAAGGGAAGAACAGCAGCTTGACCAGCATGCTGCCGCGGATCTTGTTGGGCGCGCCCTGGTCATGGGTCAGGGTCTCCCGCGACGCGAAGAAATAGCGGAAGCGGTGGACCAACACCCCGCCCACCGTATGGGTGCGAAGTCCCTTGAAGGAGGGGGCCAGCACCTCGATGTCGTAGCCCTTGGCCTTGAGGTGGCGGATGGTGTCGATCATCCACGGGTTCTGGTTGTCCTTTTCGTCGCGGCTGTAGGTGGACGAGATGTAGAGGACGCGGCAGGGTTTGCGCAGGGAGGAGGTCATGCGGGCGCCCGGTCAAATTGGGAATCCGGGGGCAGGGTCGAAAAGGGTCCAAAATCCGCTTCCAGAGGGACCCGGATGGGGTTTTCCGGGTGGGGAAATCCGGCGATTTTCAGGGATATCGCGGGACGGGGACTCCCTGGTTTAGGCATGGGGAAAAGCTAGAAATAAAGGAAATGGGTTTGCATTTACGGTCGTTTCGCCTACATTAATGGATACCCATCATGAAAAAACTAACAGTCCTCACCGGTCTCATACTGGCAGCCTGGGCGGGCGCCAAGGTTTGCGAGCAGGCCTACCATCTGCAAGACGCCTATCAGTACATCCTATTGGGCAATTCCGCCGCTACCCTGCAAGTGCAGGGATCCGGCACCAAGCTCGACAAAGGCATGAACCTGGCGACCCTGCTCCATGATTCCACCGAGTATCGGATGATCACGGATTGGGACGGGAAGGGTTCCTGCGACACCTGGGTGAAGCGCGAAGTCGATTTCGCCCTGCGCAAGAAGGCCGAGAAGAAATTCTCCGTCGAGAACTCCATGGGCTACTCGGTCAAGATCAACGACGGCTCCTTCACCTTCAAGAAGCCGGGCTGGGATGAATACTGGTTCGGTTTCGCCTCCAAGGTAAACGGCGATACGGTGGCCCTGTACGATGCGATCGGCAAATTCAAGAACCAGTCCAAGTTGAATCTCTGGTACGGCAACGCCACCATGAAGCGTACGATTTACAGCAGCACCGGCGCGTCGAAAGGCTCCTTCACCCACTTCTATCCCGAGTTGACCAGCCACCCGGATTCCGCGGCCTTGGCCGCGGTGCTCCTGAATACCTGGAAGGACTTCGCTAACAGCGATACCCAAAAGGTGGAGTTCACCGTCCAACTCATCAAGCTTACCTACGATTCCATCGCGACACCCATCTCGGGAGCCCGGGAATCGAAGGCCAGGATCGGAAGGAACGGCTTCCAGGCCAACCAAACGGGCAACCTGGTCCTAATCCGGCCCGGAGACACAAAGTTCTCCTCGGGCGAGCCGCTCAGCCTTTACGGGATGATGGGAAGCAAGATCGCCACCCTGCATCCCACCGGTTACATGTACCAGTGGAACGGGAAGACCGCGGGAGGAGCGGATGCTCCCACCGGGGTTTACTTCGTCCAATCGGGCAACCGGATCCTGGGTAAATTCTTCTTCACTAGATAACCGAACGGCCTATCGGGTCGCAAACGCGACCCTTCCTGCGCCCGCCTCCCAAATCCTTTAATATGCTGGCCCCTCCGGGGCTTTTCATTTATCTTCTGGTTTTTCCAGGCGGTAAACCATGGACGAAAATTGCCTGATCGGGGATTTCCGCATCTTGCGCCCCCGGTATTCGGTGGACCATGCGGACTCGGTGCGATGGCTTTCCGCGGCCCATGCCAAATCGGAAGCAACCTTGCGGGGGGAGGGGTTCGACGCCGAGGCCTTCGGCCATTCCATGGACCGGCATGTCCGGCGCTTCGGATGCGGACCGGAAAGTCTCGCCAGCCGTGGCCATGATCTGGAGGATTTCCTCCACCAGGATTGGGAGCGGATGCGCATCTTCAACCTGGACAAGGATCCCCGCGGGGCCGGCATGGCCGCGCGCATGGAATTCTTCGCCGAGGTCACCGAAAAGGCCCTGGAGGATTTCTATCCGGCCGCGGAGGAGCCCCCGCGCGAGCTCATCCACGTGACCTGCACCGGGTACGTGGCGCCCAGCGCGGCCCAGAAGCTGGTATCGCACCGCGGTTGGCAGGCCCGCGTCGGCGTCATGCATGCCTACCATATGGGATGCTATGCGGCCATGCCCGCCATCCGGATGGGCTCGGCCTTCGTGGCCTCCCCGCGCGTCCGCCCGGCCGCGGACCGTTCCGGCGGGGATGCCGGCCGCGTGGATATCGTGCATTCGGAATTGTGCACCCTGCATCTGGATCCCAGCCAGCATGGTCCAGAACAGTTGGTCGTGCAAAGCCTCTTTTCCGACGGCCATATCCGCTACAGCATGCGCGCCGACGACGGCGGCGAGGGCCTGCGGTTCCTTGGCGTCCATGAGGAGATCATCGCCGGGTCCCTGGGCGCCATGGGATGGAACCTGGGCGACAACGGCATGAAGATGCTCTTGGCCCGCGATGTGCCCGAGTCGATCGCCGGCGCCCTGAAGGATTTCCTGCGGCGCCTTTTCGAGCGCACCGGCACGGATCCGGCGGAAGCCTTGGGCAAGGGATTGTTCGCCGTGCATCCCGGCGGCCCGCGCATCATCGACAAGGTCGTGGAACTCCTGGAGCTGGACCCGGGCCAGGTGGCGGCGAGCCGCGCGGTCCTCAAGGCCTACGGCAACATGTCGTCGGCCACCCTGCCGCATGTCTGGGCTTCCATGCTGAAGGATGATGCCGTACCCTCCGGCGCCCTGATCACCAGCTTGGCCTTCGGTCCCGGCCTCACCGTATACGGCGCCATGCTGCGCAAGGCCTGATCGCTCCCCATGTGGCTCCTGGCCCCTCTCCCCTTCCTGCTGCATGGCCTGGGCATGGTCGCCGATGAGGCCTGGTTCCACCGCCGTCGCGGCCTCCCGATCTGGGAGCGCCTGGGCCACCCGCTCGATACCCTCACCGTCCTCGCCTGCTATTGGATGGCCCTGGCCCTGCCCGCCACCCGGAGCGGCCTTATCGCCTACCTGGCAGCCTCGGCCTTCTCCTGCGTTTTCATCACCAAGGATGAATGGGTCCATGCGCGCCATTGCACCGGCGGGGAAATGTGGTTGCACGCGTTCCTGTTCGTCATGCATCCCCTTCTGTTGGGGCTCGCGGGGGCTTGGAGATTCGCTCCCGTCATCGGCGCGCTACCCGAAGCGGCCCAGGCTCCGGACCCGGCCCACGCTTTCTTCGGGACTTTCCTGATGGGCCAGACGGCCCTGGTCGGAGCCTTCCTGTGCTATCAACTCCTCTACTGGAACGGACCATGGAAACCGGCCCTGCCCGCGACGCCTTAGCGACGGCTCCCGCGACCGCCGCAGCGGATCTTGCCGCGGTCAACAACGCCTTTTACGATTCCCTGGGCGACCGCTGGTACGATGCCTACGACGATCCCGTCGCGCTCCTGCGCGCCGAAGGCGAACTCAAGAATCCCTGGGTGGCCCAACGCATCCGTTCCCATCTGGACGGCCGACCCGGCCGCATCCTGGACATCGGCTGCGGGGCCGGCTTCCTGGCCAATGCCCTGGCCGCGGAAGGGCACAGGGTCTCGGGAATCGACATGTCCCGCGGCAGCCTCAGGATAGCGCGCAGCCGCTCGAAGCTCCCGGCCTACCGCGTCGCCGACGCCTACCGGCTCCCTTACCGCGACGGGACCTTCGATTCCGTCACCGCCCTCGACTTCCTCGAACACGTGACCGCTCCGGATCGAGTCATAGCGGAAGCCGCCCGCGTCCTGCGCCCCGGCGGCCTCTTCTTCTTCCACACCTTCAACCGCAACCCCCTGGCCTGGCTCATCGTCATCAAAGGCCTGGAATGGTTCGTCCGCAACACCCCCGAACGGATGCACGTCCTGCCCCTCTTCATCAAGCCGAAGGAATTGGAAACCTATTGCCGCCGGAGCGGGATGGCCCCGGCGGAGATGACCGGCATGCGCCCCGTGATCGGATCCGCCTTCTGGAAAATGCTCGCCACCCGCCGTGTCCCCGGAGATTTCAGGTTCCGCTTCACCCCCAGCCTCGGCATCTCATACCTCGGCTACGCCAAAAAAACCTGATCGCTCCGCAGGTACCCTGCAAGCTACCCTTTGCCCGCGGGCGCAAAACCCGGACAACCCACTCCAAATTCTTCCTAAACCCCAACGCCCAACCCCGCGCTCTCCCAGGCGCGGAACCCCACCAGGCCGCAACTCACATCGACAAACCAAACCTGTTGGGAGGGAAAAACCCCCTCGACCCCACTCTTAGCGCCCGGAAGTCCACCCGACGAAAGGCCGATGAGCCCTGCCCTTGCTCGATAATGTGGAGGGTGCCCGTGGGGGCGGGGGTCGGGGCGAATCAGGCTGGGGCGGATTCCCTCGGCGGGTTAAGCGCCCCGCAGTATAGGAGGACACGGCTCATGGCAAACCACGGGGGGACGATTCCAATTCCGTGTCCAAAACCCGGCGAGGGGGTCCGCGGAAGCCCCAGAGCAATCACCAAGCCTGCACCAGCCCCGACCCCCGCCCCCACGGGCGCCCGCCGGAGCATGGAGTACGGAAGGACTTAGAAGCTCATCCGCCAGAGAAGATCGATATCCTGGACCAGATCCCCTTCGCCCGCCACCTTGGTGACCGGCTGCAGGATCCCGTAATTCGCGAGTACGCTGACGCTGCGCGAGAAGAAGTAGTTCATGCCCAGGGTATAGCGCAGCAGCCCATCGTTCGGGGCCCCTTCGCCCTTTCCGGGGGCGAAATCCGGATCCAGGCCTTCCAGCTTGAGCACCAGCTCGCTGGCGCGGCCGCGCGTGTATTCCTCGCGCCACACGCCCGTTCCGTAGAAGGCGAAGAAATCGACGTTGCCGTTGACGATATTGGCGTCCCGCCTTTTGTGGTTGTCGCCCCAGGACACTTCGCTCAAAAGACGGAGGTGGTTGAAAAGGGAAAGGTCGGCGCCCACTTCATAGGCCGTATTGACCGCATACCTGAAATCGCCCGGGTCGCTGACATCCTCGGCGGCCTTGGTCGAGACCGCGGCTTCCAGCTTGAGGGCCTTGCCGGGCGAGGCGGCCAAGCGGAATACGACGTCCTTGGCCTTGAATCCCTTGTCGAGATTCTCGTCCTGCTGTCCGCCGTAGTTCCCGCCGGCATCGTCGTTCTGCTTGCCGTTGAACACGCCGAGTTCATAGGTGAGGGATGCCCCGTCCTCGTTGAAACCGCCGTAGGCCACCAGGCCCAGGTCGAAATAGGCGTAGCCGGTGGTATTGGCGAGGAAGTCATGGTAGACCTCGCCGCGTTCGATGGTGAACAGGGACTTGGAGGATTGCAGGGCTTCCTGCGAGAAGGGCCGTTTCAGTTTGCCGCCCTTGAAGCCTACGAACTCATTCAAGGTATAGAAGAGATAGGCATTGTCGACCCCGAAATTGCGGTTGTTGCCTTCCATGCGGAACTCGCCCCGGAATCCGGAATGGGCATCGAAGCCGCCTTCCAGTTCGAGCTTGAACCGGCGCAACTGGAGGCTGAGGCGCTTGTCCGCGTCGCGATCTTCCGTAATGCCGTGGTATAGGCTCTTGAGTTGGACGGTACCTGAGAGGTCCAAGCGCGCGAGATAGGCGTTGCGGATGACGAGCGGTTCCGGCTGGGGCGGTTGCGTCCGGGCGGCGGAATCGGCGGCGGCGACCGCGGCGGCGACCATGGAGTCGGAAGCGGGATCGGCGACCGCGGGCGCGGGCGCGTGGGCGGGAGACGGTGCAGGGGCCGCGGCGGCGGCATCGGTCGTATCGATCACTTCCTTTTGCGGGGAGGCGGGTGCCGGAACCGCGGCAAGCGCGGGAGCGGTGGCGGGAGCCGCGCCATGGACCGAGGCCGAGAGGAGGGTGCAAAGCAAGGTCAGAGTGGACAGGGACATCCGCATCGGGAAACCTCCTCGAAAGTGTTAGGGACGGGCGGGAAAGGTAGACAATTTGAGACGCACTTCGTGGGCGTCCAGTTCGCGCCACTTGCCCGGTTCCAGGCCGTCCAGGGTGAACGGTCCGATGGAATGGCGGATGAGGCGCAAGGTGGGGTGTCCCACGGCCGCCGTCATCTTGCGCACTTGCCGGTTACGTCCCTCCACGATGGAAAGCTTGAGCCAGGAGGTGGGGGCGTTCTTGCGGAAGCGGATGGGAACGCTGCGGGGAGGCAAGGAGTCGCCTTTCGGGAAACGTTCGACCCTTGCGGGCAGGGTGGCCTTGCCTTCGATGACCACGCCATTGCGGAGGGCCGCCAGGGCCTTTTCGTCGGGCACGCCCTCCACCTGGGCCCAATAGACCTTGGCCAGCTTGGATCGGGGAGCCAGCAGGCTCTCGATGAGGGGGCCGTCGTTCGTCAGGAGAACCAGGCCTTCGCTGTCCCAATCCAGGCGGCCGCAGGGATAGATGCCGGGAACGTTCACGAAGTCCTTCAGGCAGGCCTTGCCGCCTTCGGGCGTGAACTGGCAGAGCACCTCGTAGGGCTTATGGAACAGGAGATAGCGGAGCCGGACCGGAGCGGGCGGGCGTTCCGGCGGTTTCTTCGGCCTGGGCTTGGCGAAGTGCGGCTTCGGCGGCGGGCGTTTGGCGTTGGAACCGGTATGGGGACGTTTTTTCACAGGCGCCTTGATAGGAGTTCGCCGAGCTCCCGGCGATCCAGCTTGACCGGATTATGGCGGTTGCTGGCCCCCTCGACGATGCGATCCAGATCCGAAGCCCGGATGCCGTAGGCGCCCAGGCGCGGCAGCTCGAGGATGGCGGTCCAGGCGCGCAAGGTCTCGACCAGGTAATCGCAATTCCAGGCCTCGCCTTTTCCCGCCGCGCCGCCGAACAGGATGCCGACCTTGGCGTACTTGGCGAGCGCCCCGGGATTCCCCCCCGCCTGGATATCGCCGCCCCGCTTCCGCAAGGCCGCGATATTGCTTTCCGTCGCCGAGGCCACGAGGGTTCCGCAGACCACCCCGTGGGGGATGGGGAAGAAGCCGCCGATGGGGGAAGCCAACCCATGCACGATGCCAAGGCCCGCATTGGCGAGCGCGACCCCGGAGAGCATGGAGGCGTAGGCCATGCCCGCGCGGACTTCCAGATCGCCTCCGCGATCCGTACAGGCCGGAACCAGGTTGTCGCGGATCCGTTCCAGACCGCTGAACGCGAGGGCATCGGTCAGGGGGGAGGCGATGGGGGAGAGGTACGGTTCCAGCAACTGCGTGAACGCGTCCATGCCGCAGGCCGCGGTGATATGCGGCGGGCAGGATACCATGAGCTCCGGGTCCACGATCACGGCGTCCGGGATCAGATTGTCGTGGCGCAGGGATTTCTTGTAGCCTTCGGGGCCCACCATGCTCATGACCGCGTTCTTGGTCATTTCGCCGCCGGTGCCGGAGGTGGTGGGCACGGCTATGTAAGGGATCTTCACGCCGCTGTGGGCCACGTTGCGGCCTACGTCCTCCAGGTGATCTAGCACGGAGTTGGAATGGGGGAGCATGGCGCTGATGGCCTTGGCCCCGTCGATGACGCTGCCGCCGCCGATGCCGATGACCACTTGGAAGCCGCGGTCCCTGAGCCGGGCGCAGGTCCCATCGATGAAGTCCGTGGAAGGTTCCGCGTCGATGACCAGGGAATGGAAGCGGATGCCGGCCTGCCGCAATCCCTCCTCGACGTGGGCCATGCGGCCCGCGGCCTTGAGCGAGGTGGCGCCGGTGATCAGCAGGGCCTCGGTGCCGAAGGAGGATGCCACCTTGGGCAATACGGCGAGCTTGCCCGCACCGAAATGGACCGGAGGGATCCGGGAGAAGGTGAAGCCGGTATTCACCATGCGGCCGGATCCGCGGGCACGATGGGTACGTGGGAGAGGCCTACCCGGGGCCTGGCCATCCAGGGTTCGACCTTGGCGCGCCAGGCCAGGTAATGATCGGTCTTGCGGTGGGCTTCCACGGCTTCCTGGGAATCGAAGGCCTCATAGAGGAGGAAACGGCCCGGGTCGTCCGCGGCCTGCAAAACATCGAAGCGCCTGTTGCCGGGTTCGGTACGGGAACCCTTATGGTTGTCCACGGTGGCGGTCAGGAATTCAGCGATATGGTCCGGCTTCACATGGACGGTCACGACGTTCACGACCATTTGGAATTCCCTCGATGGGTTGATTCTGAAATCCCCGGGTTCCGGCGCACGGGGCTCCGGCGACCCAATACATTAATTGAAATCGGCCTGAAATCCAAATATCCAGGCAAGCACCACGCCGAATGGTGTTTACCCCGGCGGTTTTCCGCGTTAGGTTTCAATCAGGAGAGGGAAAAGCGAAGAGATTCCCTTTGGGTCCCTCAAGGACGGCCAAAGTATTTCCGAAGAGGGGCCAATTACCCGCGAAAGGGAATGCTAGGCGCCCAGTACCTCTCCGAACTTGTCCAGGATGGATCGCAGGGACGGTTCTCCTGTTTTTTCGAGCATATTCTGGATATGCCGGCGGACCGTGAAAAAGGAGATTCCCAACCGGTCTCCGATATCCTCACGCCTTAATCCGGCGCGCAAGTGCCGCAAAATCTCCTTCTCCCGCTCGGAAAACCGTTCCAATTCCACGGATTTCTTCCAAAGCGCGTCGGAAGCGGCGACCTGGGTGAGGAAAAGCTCCCCTACTTCCGGGGGAATGATGAGCTTTCCGCGGCTGACTTCCAGCAGGGTGGGCGCCAGGATTTCCAGGCCGGTTTTAAGCACGTATCCCCGCGCCCCCAGGTTATAGGCTTCCAGCACATCGCCTTGGTTCACCGTCATGATGACCGGCTTGACGATGGGGAATTCCTTCCGCAGCCAGACGAGCAGGTCCAAGCCGGACCTGGGGGTGTCCAGACCGATATCAATCAGGGCCAAATCCGGCAGATGCTGGCGGACAAGGTCCTGGAACCCCCGGACTTCATGGGCCACCCCCTGGACGCTAAGGCCCGGCTCCAAGGAGAGGAAGGCCTGGACGGTCTGGGCTAGGTCGAGGTTGTCCTCCACGATAACTATGGACAATGGGGCGGAATAGGTCATGTCAAGGTAAGGTAAAAAATCATTCCCCTCCACATTAGGGACGATCCCAGGTCCTGGAATTACTTTTTGGGTCGATTGGCTTGGGGGCATCTCGTGGAGGAAATCCGGCGTATCCATCGGCCCGGTCGGCGGGAGTTCCTCCGGGACTGCGTCGGGGCGGACGAACCGGTCCTCCTTACCGGGCTTCTGGACGACTGGCCGGCGATGGGGAAATGGACGCCGGAATTCTTCGAACGCGAAGGCGAAGGCAAGCGGGTCCGGATCGAGTACGGCAATGTCCTGCAGGATACCCCGCGGTTTTCGGAATGGGAACTCGGGCCTTACCTGCGCCATATCCGCGGGCGCACGGTTTCGCCCGGGGAACCCGCGCCGTACCTGGCTTATTTCGACCTCTTCAAGTATTTCCCGGAGCTGAGGAAGGACGTGGACTTCTCCTACTGGAAGGGCCGCATCCGCATTCCGATCGGCTGGATCGGGCCGTCGGGATCCTTCACGGGCCTGCATTACGATATCGCGCCGAACCTGTTCGCCCAATTCCACGGATCGAAGGAATTCACCTTCTACCCTCCCGGGCAATCCCGGTACCTCTACCCGGGCCGGAAATACGATATCGGATCCGTTTTGAGCGAGGTGGATTCCCGGCGTCCCGACCCGGTACGGTTTCCGCTTTTCGGGAAGGCGCGAGGCGTCAAGACGGTGGTGGAGGCCGGGCAGATGCTTTTCACGCCGGCCGGCTGGTGGCACCAGGTCTTGGGCCTGGAAACGTCCATTTCAGTGAGTTGCTTCGGATTCGGGATCAAGGACACTTTGACCCGCGGTCTTCCGGGCGCCTTCCTGCACGGTTTGCATGGGATGGGCTTGTATCGGAAAGGGAACTGCGCGTGTCATATGCAAAAAGGAGCGGAGCGATGATCGAAGTAAGGCTTGAGGTGGGGATCCGGCGTTCAGCCGAGGATGTTTTTTCCTTCCTGACCGAACTCAGCAACTTCAAGAAATGGCAGGAAGGCATCGTGAGCGTGGAACAGATCGACCCCGGTCCCTGGCGGGCGGGCACGCGATTCAAAACGATCCACAGCTTCCTCTTCTGGAACAATCTCATTGATCTTTCCGAAATCGTCGCGGTCGATGCCAATCGCAGGATCTCCAACCAGGGGCGGGTCGGAAAGACCTCGTACCGGGAGGAATTCCTGTTGGCTTCCGAAGGGGAAGGGATGCGTTTGATCTATCGAGCCGATATCGAACCGGGCGGGGTGTTTTCCTATATGAAAACCCTTTCCGCCTGGAACTTCCGATCTCAAATGCGGCGAAGCTTCGAGCGTTTGAAAGTACTCATGGAGTATTCCCCGGTATCCTCTCCACTAGTTGCAGATGCTGGGGCTATTTGATTCTTGTGGATACTTGTCAATGCTTGTCAACATGATGTTCCTTGACATATCAACAGCCTGGATAGTAGTATTCGCAAAGTTATCAACAGGCTATTATCCCGCTTCGGATAAAAGGTCACATGGCGAATATCATCCTCCAAGTCATCTGCTCCTTTCTGTTTGCCGTTGGTCTCCTTTTCATACTGCTTGATATCCGCACCCGGTTCGACCGGAGTTTCCGATTCTTTGGCGTATCCCTGATCCTGCTGTGCGCCATGACCGCAATCGATATCTGGCTGATCCCCAATGCCGCCACCCTTTCCGGCACCCTTTTCTGGCAACGGGCCTATCATGGGATCGCCTGCATCTTCATCCCCTTTTCCCTCTGGTACCTCTGCATCCTGACCAATTCGCCCATCCTCAGGCTCATACCCACCTTGATCATGGTAAGCTCCCTGATGGCGGCGGCGTTCCTGGGCGGCCTGATGATCATCGCGCGCGGCGGCCAGGTCCACACCACCTTGGGCTATAACCTCGTCTTCCTGCCCTATGTCGTTTTCTACGTGGTGACCGCGCATTACGTGATCCTCAAGCGTATCAACAAGTGCGCGGCCCCGGAAAAGCGCATCCTTCGGTTCCACCTTGCCGGATTCGCCGTGCTCATCGTGGGAGGTCTGTTGGACATCGGCATCCTGATGGGCGTGGTAAAGCAGGTCTTGACGAGCTTTACGGTGCTGGGCGTGCTCGCATTCGGCATCATGGCGTCCCTGATCTTCGCGGAACGCTTCCTGATGATCCTCCTCGATCGGCAGACCACCTTCGACAAGCTGGAATCGGCCTACCGGGATCTGGAGCAGGTGACGGCCCTGAAACAATTGGGCGAATCGACCGCCATCATCAACCATGAGATCAAGAACTACATGTTCATGATCTCCGGGAACGCGCAAATCCTCCAGGAGATGGAGTCCCTATCCGCGAAGGGCAAGGATATCGTGAAGAACATCGTGTCCTCGGTGGAAAGGCTCACGGATTTCAGCGACGATATCCTGAAGCTGTCCCGGACCGAGGTCATCCGGGAAAAGCATCCCGTGAACCTTCCCGAAATCATAAAGGGTTCCATCGAGAAGCACTTCCCGGACATGCGGGCTTCGTTCACCATGACCGGCCTCGAGCGGGACCGGTTCATGTTCGGCGATTGGGGCAAACTGGAACAGGTGTTCGTGAATATCTTCAACAACAGCATCGAGGCGGGCAACGGAGATCCGGTCGATGTGAAGATCAAGCTCACCGCCACCGACACCCTGTTATTGGTCGGCATCGAGGATAACGGCGTCGGCTGCGATGAAAGCCAGCTGGAGAACCTTTTCAAGGCGTTCTATACGACCAAGAAGCTGCAGGGGGGCACCGGCCTGGGGATGTCCATCACGCGCACCATCGTGGAGAGCCATGGGGGGCGCATCAGCGCCTATTCGAAGAACCTGGCCAAAAGGGGCGAGCACGGCCTGAAGCTGATCATGACCTTCCCCATCTACGCGGAAAAGATGGCGGAGGTGTCGGAGCGCAAGCATCCCATCGTAGTGGTGAAGGACGGCTTGGACAACCTGGCCGACCTCATCCGCGTTTTCCGGAACCTTCGCGTCACTCCGGCCATCGTGTCCAGCGTGGACGAACTCGACGAGGCGGAATATCCTCCCGAGACCGTTACCTTGCTGGTCAGCGCCAAGGCCATGGCGTCGCATTTCACCAAGCTCGCCGCCTATCCCCAGCTTTGCCTCGTTTCGAACCATGAGCGCAACCAGTACGTCCTGGATCATGGGCGCGGCAATCGGCCGGAGGTCTTTTCGGAAGAGTACGTGGTTTCCAGGATGTTGCGGCGTCAGATGCCCCGCGTCCGCCTGAAGGAACGCCAGCACCACCTGGTCGGCTGAGCTTCCGCCGCCCGTCCGGGCAGATCGCCGCGCGCCGGGATTCGTCCCCGCCGGGCCTAACGCGTGCCCAGAAGCAGCATCCCCA
Organism: Fibrobacterota bacterium; assembly: GCA_028287465.1. Classification (GTDB taxonomy): domain Bacteria; phylum Fibrobacterota; class Fibrobacteria; order UBA11236; family UBA11236; genus Chersky-265. The sequence goes on along the minus strand of JAQBPO010000039.1, from coordinate 47,726 downwards.
GCGCGAAGAAAAGCAGATCCGATTCCGATAAAAGGTCGACCCAGGACTTTTCCGTCTTGCCGCGCAGATGCAAGGCCATGTACAGGAACGGGTACAGCCCGAGGAAGGCGAGGAAGGACGCATGTCCGCCGCCGATCCTGCCCTCCAGCCACAAGGCCGCCACCATCGCCACCCATGCGGTATCCATGGCCATCAGCAACATTTGCGATTTGAATCCGCCCCAGACGGTAGGCAAGGTCCTGATGCCTGCGACCCGGTCGCCCGCCTCATCCATGATATCGTCGAAAAGGGTATTGTTGAACGTGCTGACGAACAGCCCCGCCGCGAGCAAAAGGATCATCCCGCCGTCGAACGCCATCGGCTCCGAGGAGAGGATGGGTACCATGAAGACGGACGCGCCCCAGAGGAAGGATACGGAGAGGTTCTTCACGAAGGTCATTTCCTTGATGCGCAGGAACCGCAGGCCCGAGGCCCTGGAATACCAGGGAACCAGACGGAAGGAATACCCGAATCCCATGGTGAGCAGGAGCACGTGCATCCAGTTCAGCCTCTCCAGGTACAGGAGGACGCCGATGCTGCCCGCGAGGGACGTTCCGGCCAGGAAGAGGAAGATCCGCTTGCCCTGGAAGAAAAGGAGCCGGCCGATGTCGTTGGTGAAATCTTCCGCCGTGTCCGTAAAGCGGTTGAGCGTGTAGACGCCGAAGATGATGCCCATGAAGGTCATGCAATTGAGGGGCTCGAAGCCGAGTCCCAGGTACCTTTGCACCGAGTAGAGGCAAAGGAATCCCATGAAGGAGAGGTAGAAGAGAGGGAAGGCCGGCTTCATTTCCCTGATGCGCGCTCTGATCCTATACATGCGGGTTACCCTCACTTTGGATGTGTCCGCGAAGCGGCCGAATGCCCCGCGTTCTTTGGGGCAATATATATAAACCCCATTCCGGGATGCAGGGTAATTTCAACGACATCAAAGCGTTGCCGCGTTGCGGAAGCCTGGCGGTTACTTCCGTGATGGAGCAAACAATGGTAAAGCGGGAAAGCGCCAAGGCCCGCGGGCCTAAGCTCGCGGGCCGGGGGAAACCGGGGTAAGGCGGTTACCGGGGAGTTAACCGAGGGCTTGGTTCTGGGCCGGCAGTCCGCCGGTCAGGGGCGCCGGCATGACGGACATCTCGTCTTCGCCATCCAGCTTGCGTACGGCCTTTCCGGCCGCGGGACCGCGCCGGCGCTCGTGGCGCTGCATCAGGCGGTACACGTAGGCGACCGAGACGTTCTGCCCCACCGCTTCGAGCACTTCCGGGAGCAGTTCCTTGGCCTTCCGGCCCTGGCCCTTGGCCACCTGGGACTGGAGGCGTTCAACCAAGGCCCTCTCCTGTTCGAGCGAGAGGTAGGCGCGGCGCCTGCCGCCCCGGCCTTTGCGGTCGAGGCTGTCCGGGCCGCCCTGGTTATACTGCTTGATCCAGAGCCAGACCGCCTGCTTGGAAACCTGCAGGAGTTCCGAAACCTTGTGGGCGTGGAATGGTCCGCGGCGGGTCAGCCAGATGGCCTCCCTCTTTTTATAGGCGTCCAGGGTGGGAGCCTCGCGCACCCAGGCGGCGAGTTCGTCATCAGTCAACCACGGGGAAATGTGAGCCGGCATCTTCATAAGGAGTTTCTCCTCCGCCACCATTGTACCATAACTCCATTTTTGCATGGCAACCTTGATTTCACTTTTTTTTATTGTCCGTTGACCCTTTCCCGGGCGGCCCGAGGCGGGTTGCTTTCCCCGGCCCAGAGGCTTAAAATCAAAGTTACCTGTGGAAAGGATGGCTTTTTGAACCCTGTGTTACCGCTGGATTGGAAAGAAGTGATGATTCGAGTGGGCTTCGCCATGGTGGCGGGCCTCATCCTGGGCCTGGAACGGGAAAGCCATGGCCGCGCGGCGGGGCTGAAAACCACCATCCTGGCCTGCGTGGCCTCCTGCCTGGCCATGATCCTGTCCGAGGATTTCTACCGCGAGAGCTTCAACCAGGCCGCCGGGATGATGCGTCCGGACCGGGCCCGCCTGGCGGCGGGAATCCTGACGGGAATCGGGTTCCTGGGCGCCGGCGCCATCATCCGGCAGGGGAACCTGGTGCGGGGCGTGACCACGGCGGCCGTGCTCTGGTTCATCACCATCCTGGGGCTCGCCTTCGGCAGCGGCCATATCTCCCTCGGCGTCATGGGAACGTGCATCGCCATCTTCGCTTTGTTCGCCTTGCCGCACATGGAACAGCATGTGAAGAAGGATTTCTACGCGACGGTCACGGTGACCCTGGGACTGGATGGGATCCGCGATGACGAGATCCGCAAGCGCCTGGAGGACCTGGGCGTGCGCGTGCAACGGGTCTATTTCGATTACGACATGACCGCGGCCAGCCGCACCCTGCTCCTGGACGTCAAGCTCAGGCGCAACGATGTCTTCAACCTTTCCCGGCAGGTGGCCGAAAGCCTCACGGCCTTTCCCGGAGTCACCCGCGTCAAGTGGGACTAGGGCGCGGCGTTCCGATCCCGCCCAACGCCGCCCGGTCCCGTGCGGTCCAGTCCCCATCCGCCTAGCCTAAACCCGGCCCCCAGGTTATGTTTGCAGGCCCGTACCGAAAGGCGATGATGCAGAAGCGGCAGTACAAGTACTATGACCTGGTGATGGCGGCCTTCGTGACCGTGCTGTTGTGCTCGAATTTCATCGGCGCGGCGAAACAGGCCACGATCGATCTGCCGCTCATCGGCAAGGTGACCTTCGGGGCCGGCGTCCTGTTCTTCCCCATCTCCTACATCTTCGGGGACATCCTGACCGAGGTCTACGGCTATGCGCGGGATCGGCGCGTGGTATGGGCCGGATTCGGCGCCCTCGCCTTCGCGTCCTTCATGGCCTGGGTGATGGTCAACCTGCCCGCGGCGGACAGCGCATGGATGCACTCCTACCAGGGCCACCTGGAAGGCGTTTTCGGCAATGCCTGGCGCATCGCGGCGGGATCCATGATCGCCTTCTGGGCCGGCAGCTTCGCCAACAGCTTCGCCCTCGCCAAGCTCAAGATCCGCACCGGAGGCCGCTTCCTCTGGCTCCGCACCATCGGTTCGACCCTGGTGGGCGAGGCGGTGGATTCCTCCCTCTTCTACGTCATCGCCTTCGGCGGCATCTGGGCCCCAGGGGACGTGCTGAAGGTGGCCATGGTCCAGTACCTGCTCAAGACGGGATGGGAGATCGTGATGACTCCGGTGACCTATCGTATCGTGGGCTTCCTGAAGAAGGCGGAGAACGAGGATTATTACGACAAGGATACCCGCTTCACGCCCTTCTCCCTCGAGACCTGAGGCCCCGGCCCGGCGGGCTTCCGCAAAAACCCAAAGCCCTGGGCGGGTTCTGTAAGTTCCCACCGGATTTTCTTATATAGGTGGGATGCTCTCGGGCCCCGATGATATCCTCCGATACGACTACGACGGCCTGGTCGCCGAATTCGGCCGCCGTTTCGGCAAGGGGGAATACCATGCCGGGGCCCTGTTCCGCTCCCTCTACCGCCATGGCGAACCGGATCCCGGCAAGCTCCCCGAGTTCGCCGCGAATCCCTCCCTGGCGGAAGCCGTGCGCGGCGCCTTCGGCTACCGGCTTCCGGAACAGTCCGGCCGCGCCGGGGACGGGGTAACCTACAAGTTCCTGCTCAAGCTCCGGGGCGGCCTGGAAAGCGAATCCGTGGTCATCCCCATGCGGCAATACAAGTCCCTCTGCGTCTCCTCCCAGGTGGGCTGCAAGATGGGCTGCACCTTCTGCGAGACCGCCAAGATGGGCTACCTGCGCAGCCTGGACGCTTCCGAGATCGTGGCCCAGGTGATGTACGCGCGACACGCCCTCAAGGAACCGATCGAGAATATCGTATTCATGGGCATGGGCGAGCCGATGGACAATCTCGATAATGTCCTGCAGGCCGTGCGCATCCTGTCCGATCAACGCGGGCTCAACATCGCCCAGTCCGCCATCACCATCTCCACCGTGGGCCATGTGGACGGCATCCGGCGCCTGGCAAGGGCCGTCTCCGAGCCCCCGGCCGACGACAGCCACGGTTCCGGCTTCACGCGCCTGCGCCTGGCCGTCTCCCTGAACGCGCCCAACGATGCCATCCGCTCGCGCATGATGCCCATCAACCGGCAATGGCCGCTCGCGGAACTCAAAAAGGCCTTGCTGGACTTCCCGCTCGCGCGAAAAGGCGATTTCCTGTTCATGGAATACGTGCTCATCGCCGGCGTGAACGATGCGCGGGAACATGCCCTGGAAGTGGCGGAATACCTCCGCGATCTCAAGGCCTGCGTCAACCTTATCCCGTACAATCCGGGATTGGACGCCACCTTGGGCCGACCGGAGAAGGAAGGCGTGGCCGCCTTCTACCATTGGCTGATGGAGGCGGGGCAGTATTGCCGCATCCGCGGCACCAAGGGCAAGGACGCCATGGCCGCCTGCGGCCAGTTGGGCAACCGGGAACTCAAGCGGAAGCCGAAGGCCCTGGCCTGATTCTCGCGTCCCCTCCCGTCAGAGGGACGGTCGGACAAGCCTCACCAGCGTAATTCCAGGGCCAGGGAAGGGAGCAGGGTAAGTCCCTGCAGGCTTTCCCGCCTGCCTCCGAACAGGGTGAAGGTCCCGTAATCCTGCCAATAGCACGATAATGAAGCGATGAGGTACACCCAACGGTACCCAAGCCTCGCATTGGCGAAGCCCCCGTACGCGGAGACGGTCTTCTCCCCGTGCAGGGCTTCGAAGGGTCGGGTGCTTCCGTCTTCGAGCTGCTCGGCCAATTTGCGGATGTCCGAATCGTATTCGATGAAAGCCAGGTTGTAGGCCAGTCCCAGGCCGAAACCGCCGAAGCGGCCCTTGTCGCCGAATGGCCCTCCCAACACGAGCGGGAAGAGCAGGTCCTTGCGATCGAAGCTGTATTGGAGAAGGGATTGCAGCTTGTCCAGCCCCGCCACCGATGGGAGTTCGAAGCTTTGCGAACTGTATTGGACGCCGATGCTGCCGCTCCACGCGCCCGGCCGCGAAGCGCCGCCGGAGGTATCCCCTGCCGCGGGGCCCAGGAACTGCCAGCGCAGATCGTAGGCGTTGACGCCGCCATTGCGGTGGTAGCCGCCGTCGAAGCGAGGCCAGAAGCCGTACCGGAAGAACAGCCCGGCCTGCATTTGCAGGGGATCCAATGAATACGCGATCAGCGCCTTGGTGTACCCGTTCAGGTCCGAGGCCTTGACCGCGGCCGTATCGTTCCCCGACGCCTTGTCATAGAGGGCGTCGATGCCATCGCCCAGGCCCCCGTACAGGGCTTCCGAGGTCTGGGTGGGGATGTTCCCGTCGTAATTCAGGCCCGCCTCATATCCCCCTTTGGGGAGCGCTTCGGGTGAATACAGGATGGAGCGGGGCGCCGTGCAGGCCGTGGCGAGCAGGGCCGCGCAACAGGGGGCCAAGCGCCGCGCGAGCGGCGTCATCGCGCCGGCGACTTGGCCGGTACGGGAGCCACCGGGGGCTGGCGCCATTTCAGCCAGGCGAACAACAGCACGCCCAGGAACATCATCAGCGCGCATAGCTCCTGGCCGCGGGAGAAGCGGTTCATGAAAACGAGGCCGAGCTGGCGGTCCGGCTCCCGGAAGAATTCGATGAAGAACCGTACGAAACCGTATCCGAAGAGGTAGATGGCCGATGCGGATCCCTTGGGCAGGGTCAGGCGCCGCACCAACAGGAATGCCGCGTACAGGAAAAGGCCTTCGAAGGTCGCTTCATAGAGTTGGGACGGATGGCGAAGGACGTCGCCTTCCGGGGAGAGCGGGAAAAACATGCCGATGGGGGAGGTGGTGACGCGGCCCCAGAGTTCCCCGTTGATGAAGTTGCCGAGTCGGCCGAAGGTGTAGCCCAGGGGGATCACCGGGAAGAACAGGTCGCTGAGGTTCCAGAAGTCCTGCTTGTAACGCTTGCAGAAAAGCAGGCTCCCCACCGCGGCGCCGGTGGCGCCTCCATGGTAGGACATTCCCGAGATGCCGGTGAAATGGAATCCCCCGTTGAAACTGAAGGGCATGATGATTTCCAGGGGATGGGCCAGGTAATACCCCAGGTTGTAGAAAAGCACGTAACCGAGGCGGCCGCCGATCAGGACTCCGACGAAGCCGTAGGTCAGCAGGTTCTTGAGGAATTCCTCGTCATATTGCCGGAAGCGATCTTCCTTGCGGCAGCGGCGGCGCGCCAGGATATAGGTCACGGTGAAGGCGATGATGTACATGAGGCCGTACCATTGGACCCGCAATGGGCCCAGGGTGAACAGGACGGGATTCATGCTCTCCGGCAAATGCTGCCACCAATAGAGAAAACCGCCCATGCCTTCCGCCTTCCGTTCGGGAACGCGCTGGAAAATAGAAAAATTCCTAGATTGGACCCCGTATGCAGCCATCCAGGGAAACCGTGACGACCGCTTTTCGAGCCGTGCAGGACGGCATTTGCGCCTTCCTGGCAGCGGAGGATAAGCCCTATCGCGAGGATGCCTGGACCTACGCTTCCGGCACCGGCGGGGGCATCACCCGGGTTTGGGAGGATGGGCCCCTGCTCGAAAAGGGCGGAGTGGGATTCTCCGCCATCGAGGGCACCTCCCTGCCTCCCTCGGCCGCCACCCAGTTCAAGATCGCTCCCGGCACCCCGTTCTACGCCACCGGCGTAAGCCTGGTGATGCATCCCCGTAACCCGCATGTTCCCACCGTGCACCTGAACGTCCGTTACTTCGAGGCCGGGGACGTCTGGTGGTTCGGCGGCGGGATGGACGTGACCCCCTATTATCCGAGGGAGGAGCAGGTGGTCGGGTTCCATCGCGCCCTCCGTGACCTGTGCGGCGGCCATGGCAAGGACTATCCCGCCTACAAAAAGGCCTGCGACGACTATTTCTACCTGAAGCACCGCGGGGAGGCCCGGGGCATAGGCGGCATCTTCTTCGACCATCTCCGCGCGGATGGGGGGAAGGATTTCGCCTTCGCGGAAGCCCTGGGAAACGCCTTTCCGGACCTGTACCGTCCCTTCCTGGCGGGCCGTGATGAGCCCTTCACGGAAAAGCAGCGCGACTTCCAGCTCTACCGGAGGTCGCGTTACGTGGAGTTCAACCTCCTTTGGGATCGCGGCACCCTCTTCGGCCTGCAATCCGGCGGCCGCACCGAATCCATCTTGATGTCCATGCCGCCCTTGGCGAAATGGGCGTACGGTTTCCAGGCGGAACCGGGAAGCCCCGAAGAAAGGCTTACCGACTACTTCCTCAAGCCGCGCGACTGGGCCGGGCCGTCTTGATCCCGCCCAAGGCGACCATCCGCATGCCCGTCCGGGGGACCCGGTAACGGAACCTTCCCTCGTCTCCGGTTGCTGTCGATCCGGTACGACACTATATTTGATAATAGCCGGGCCGGGCCTCCATGTCCGCCCGGATGCGACCAATCTGCGACCGTTCCTATCGTCTGGACCCTAAAGGAGAATCCCATGATCAATGCCCGTAGCCTGGCGGCCCTGTCGTCCTTTTTGTGCGTCACCGCTGCCGCGTGGGCGGCCCCCATGGATCTGGATCTGGGGGTTCGTGCTTCCATCTATGACGAGAATTACAAGCTGGGATTGGGAGGCGAGGTCGGCGCCGTGGTCGCCGCCGCGCCGCTCTGGGACATGGGGCTGCACCTGAACTACACCCGCTTCAATCACAAGACCGATACCTGGACCGACGAGAACGAATTCGGAGGCTACCTGGCGGCGTATTACCGGCCCGCCCTGGATCAGGGATTCAACCTGCGCATCGGGCCCCATATCGGATATTCCAAGATCCACGACAACTTCCTGGATCTGGGCGGCGACGTGATGGCGGTATTCCGGGCCACCCCGGGAATGTCCTTTTACGCGGCCTTCATCCCATCCTTCATGATAGGCAAGGATTCGCAGTCCCTGATCCGCATCGGTTTCGGAGTGGAGTTCGGCCCAGGGCGCTGAAGCCCGGCCGGAGCGGGCGAGCTCTGGCAATGCTTGCAATTCCCGTAAAGGCAGGTAAAGGCAGGTAAAGGCAGGTAATGACGATGGACTCCAAAACCCCCCTAGGGGATGAACCGGAACGGCTTCGCCAGGCCCCGAAATACCGGGCCTGGAGGAAGTCGGTTGAGAAGAACGGCTGCGTCATCAAGAAGGTGGAGCTGCTCCAGGATTTGAACAAGGGCGACGGATCGCTCCTGTTCGCCCTTCTGCGCACGCGCGTGGAGGACCCCCAGGGCCGGCCGCTCCCGGCCTACGCCCTCATCCGCGGCCATGCCGCGCTCATCGTCACGGAAGTGGTGAACCGGGAAACCGGCGAGAAGAAGTTCCTGATGCTGCGCCAGCGCCGCATCGGCCATGGCGGGGACGCCCTGGAATTCCCGGCCGGGATGCTGGACGAGGACGTGGCCGATCCCCTGGGAGTGGCATTGAAGGAGCTCAAGGAAGAGACCGGCCTGGACGCCAGGCGCGACCAGATGGTCCCGCTCCTGGAACGGCCCCTCTACAGTTCCGCCGGGCTCGACGACGAAGCCATCTTCTATTTCGGATGCTCCCTGGATCTCCCGTCGGACGAATTCCACGCCCTGGAAGGCGGCGAGAAGGGCAAGTCGGATGAGAACGAGTATATCCGCCTGGGATTGTGGGAGTACGAGAAGGCCCTGCCCGAGGTCGACAGCATCCAGGTCTGGCTGGGGTTCAGCCTGTGGTTCGAGCATCAGCGCCGGGTCGCGGCCAAACGGGCCTGACGCCGATTAGCTAGATTCCGGGCATGCCGAAAGCCGCCAAGCGAACCGCTTCCAAGCCGACCGTTCCAAGGACCGCTGCTCCCAAGACCACCGCTCCCAAGGTGAAACCCATCGCCCCGGCCCTGCGCCTGCGCGACTTCACCGAATCCGTCATCCGCGAGCAGACGCGCCTGGCGCACGTCCACGGCAGCGTGAACCTGGCCCAGGGATTCCCCGACTTCCCTTGCGAGGACGTCCTCAAGGATCTGGCCCGCCGCGCCGTCGACGCGGATTATAACCAGTACTCCGTGACCTGGGGCATGCCGGCCCTGCGCCAGGCCATCGCCCGGAAGGTCGGGGAATACAACGGCATCCAGGCCGATCCCGACCGTAACGTGACGGTCACCTGCGGCGCGACCGAAGCCATGATCTGCGCTTTCATGTCCAACCTGGATCCGGGCAAGGAGGTCATCCTCTTCCAGCCCTTCTACGAGAATTACCACCCGGATGCGTACCTCTGCGGCGCAAAGCCGGTATACGTGACCCTGCGGGAACCCGACTGGTCCATCGACGCAAGGGAGCTTGCCCGGGCCTTCAACGCCAAGACCGCCGCAATCGTCATCAACACCCCGCACAATCCCACCGGCAAGGTGTTCACGCGCGAAGAGCTCGGACTCATCTCCCGGCTCTGCCAGAAATGGGGCGTGCTGGTGTTCTCGGACGAGATTTACGAGCATATCCTTTACGATGGGGCGACCCACGTGAGCCCCGCCTCCATCCCGGGCCTGGAGGACCGCACGGTCACCATCGGCAGCGCTTCCAAGACCTACGGCATCACGGGTTGGCGCGTGGGCTGGGCCGTGGCCCACGAGAAGATCACCAACGGGCTCCGGCAGGTGCATGACTTCATGACCGTTTGCGCGGCCACGCCGTTGCAGGAGGCCGTGCGCGGCGCCTTGGGGCTGGGACCGGAATTCTACGCGGACCTTTCCTCGCATTACCTCCGGCGCAGGGATTACCTGGTGAAGGGGCTGGAGGACGCGGGCTTCCGGTGCCACGTGCCCCGGGGCGCCTACTACGTGATGGCGGACGTGGCGGATCTGATCAAGGGATCCAGAACCTACCGGAACGATGCGGAACTGGCGCGTTACCTGGTATCCGAAGTGAAGGTGGCCGCCGTCCCGGGCAGCTCCTTCTACAAGGTCAAGACCATGGCATCCGGGCGCGGCGCGGCCGCGGTGAAAGCGGGCGCGACCCATAAGCTGCGTTTCTGCTTCTGCAAAAAGGAGGAGACCCTGGCCCTGGCCGTGGAACGATTGCGGGAATTCCGGCGCAAGCTGTAGGGCCCGGCGCACGGTCCCCCTCCCCGTTCCTCCACCCCCTCCCCAAAATCCCCAACCTGATTGGAACCACCGCCGCGGAACCACCTGGGCGGAGAGCGGTTTCCGGACCCGATCCGACGGGATTTCCCTCGGTATTTCCGATCGGCCGGGCTACCGTCCGGGCGCCGGCACCGATCGTTCCGATCCGCATCGCGGCGGTCCGGGTAACTTCGGTGCTACATGCGGCGGATCTCTCCGCGACTCCGCCAATCCGGCCCCAAATTGACTTTTCCCAGACCGGAATCGCCCGTTTTCCCGGAATTGGAGGGGCGCCGGCGCGTCCCGGCGGGATCGATCCGGTTGGTTTCCAATCGAAAGCGGAAAGGAAGCGGGACTTCCCAATCGCGGGGTATTTCCGGAACCGGGCGCCTATGTTAAAACCGTCAAGGCGGCGCGATTACGCCTCGACGGTCGGTCCGGAATGGGGAAGCTCTGGACTCACGCATTCACCAGGAAGTGTAATTAACGAAGGCGCTCCGGAAGCGGCCGTAAGGGCCGGTCCATGCCTTCCATCCAGGGGGTCCCCATGTCAGCTTTCACTCGGATCCGGAACATGGTTTCCATCGCCGCCGTGGCCCTTTCCGCGGCCGGCGCCCAGACCGGGGGCGGGATTCCCAAGGTCACCTTCGCTCCCGAGGAAGTGGGCAAGCGCATCTGGCAGTTCAAGGGCCTCACCGAGCGCGTCCCCAAGGCCATGATGTTCCAGGGATACCTGCTCATCTTCAGCAACCGATGCAACCGCGCGGACGTTTTCGATATCGCCAACCCCAAGGCGCCGGTGACCCTCAAGACCTTCACCTTCAGCGGTCAAGGCGACGATCATACCACCCCCACCGCAGGCACCATGGTCATGGACGGCGGGACCCTCCTGGATTTCGCGTCGCCCGCCAATCCCAAGGTGGTGGGAACCAACCCCGGCTTCTACGGCAGCGTCTGGCCGGCCTTCCAATGGCCGTACTACTACAGCACCCGGAGCTATGACGACGCCGAGGCCCGCAGCACGCCCATGTACATCGTGGACTATTCGGCCCTGGGCAAGGGCAAGATCGTGAAGCAGGTGGGCGTGCAGGGGATCCTGGGATTCACCACCGGCAGCACCCAGGTGATCGGCAATGTCCTTGTCGTCACCAGCGGGGATCAGTTCTCCGGCGTCTCCACCTGGGACCTCGGCGATCCGGAGAACCCCAAGCTCCTGGACGCGATCAAGACCGGGCCGGGCATGTACACCTCGCAGATGTACGGCAACTTCCTGGTGAGCAGCGGCCCGCAGAACATGGGCGAAGTCGGCTTCTACGATATCACGGATCCGACGGCCATCCATATGGATTGGAGCGAGGTGATCCCGGGAATGGGCGATTACGCCGGCTTCCAGAACGGGTTCATGTTCGGCGGCAAGATCAACAACGGCGAGTTCGTGAAATACGACATCAAGGCCCGCAAGGTGGTCCTGCATGGCACCATACCAGGCAAGACGAGCTCGCGGTATTGCTATCCCCTGGGGAACATGCTGTGGATCGGGGACGCGGGCCGGGACGGGATGAACGGGACCAACAACCTGTCGGACCTTTTCGTGCACCAGGCCCGACCGGACAGCATCCCGCCCAGCGTGAAGTTCGTCAGCCCGGCCAACGGCCAGCCGCGCCAGCCGGTGACCTCGCGCATCGGCATCGCCTTCGATGAGGAGATCGACAACCGCACCCTGACCACGGAGAACATCTCCGTGCGCGCCAAGGGGAGTTCCGTACCCATCCCCGGCGTCTTCGGGCATACCATGGGCGTGGTGAACTTCACTCCCGACCAGCCCCTTCAGGCGAATACGACCTATGAAGTGGTGGTGAGGGCCGGCGCGGTCAAGGACTGGACCGGCAACGGCATCCAGGACGAATTCGGCTTCCGCTTTTCCACCGGGACCTCGGTCGAGGGCGGGGCCTGGATCAATTCCGTCGGCACTTCCCGGACCCGGATATGGCGGCCCCAGGCGCGCCTGACGGGCGAAACCGGATCGAGCGGCCTGGTCTTCCGGTTGCAAGGGGATGCGCCCCATGGCATGGCGCGCACGGGCCGGATCATCGTGGCCGATATGATGGGCCGGGTGCGGCTTACCGTGCCCGTGGAAACGGACGCGCTGTCGCAGGGCTTCGCGCTCGACCTGGGACGGACCGCCGGCCTGGGCAAGGGCTTCTACCGCGCCCGCCTGGAGGCCGGGGCCGTGAACCTATCCTGCGCCCTCTTCGTGGGTCAAAGCCATTGATCCCTTTCCGCGGAAGCCTTTCCTGGATCGCCGGCGCGGCCATGGCCGCCTTCGTACAGGCCGCCTCCGCTTCTCCGGTGATCACGGCCGGCCCCACGGTGTCCCCGGCGGAAGCATTCGTCGGGGAACCGGTGCATTTCTCCGTGGAGGCGACGGAGGATCAAGGCCTCGCCCTGAGCTACCGCTGGCGCTTCGGCGACAGCAGCACGGCCGCCGCCTACGGCCCCGCCCGGGACGCGGACTACACCTATGGCGCGCCCGGCCATTACCGCGCCAGCATCTACGTAAGGAACGCGGACGGCGAGTTCGTGAACCGGTTCGTTCCCGTCACCGTTTATACCCGGCCCACCGCCGTCCCGCCCACCCATTCCTCTTCCATCATCCTGGACACCTTGCGCGGACGCGTCTGGTGCGTGAACCCGGACAATGGATCCGTCTCCGCCTTGGACGCCAAGGCCAAGACCCTGCTCTTCGAGATCCCCACGGGGGTCTCGCCCCAGACCCTGGCCCAGGCGCCTGACGGATCCATCTGGGTCGCCAACCGCGGGTCCGCCACCCTGTCCATCCTGTCGGGACTGGACGGCCATGTCCTGGCCACGATCGCTTTGGCATACGGTTCCCGGCCCCATGGCATCGCGTTCAATCCCGCGGGCACGGCGGCCTACGTGACCCTGGAAGGGTCCGGGAAAATCGCGAAGCTGGATCCGATCGGCCGACGCTTGGTGTCCGAGGCGGCCCTGGGTCCCACCCCGCGCGCCCTGGCGGTCAGCGGGGACGGAGCCCGCATCCTGGCGACGCGCTTCATTTCCCCCGCCGGCCACGCGGAGGTCTACGAAGTGGATGCGGCCGCGTTCGCCAAGTCGCGCACCTTCATCCTGGGCCTGGATGCCACGCCGGATACCGAAACCGGGGGCGGCGGCGTGCTCAACTACCTGGCCTCCGTCGTCATTTCGCCGGACGGGACCCGGGCAGTAATCTCGGCGGCCAAGGCCAATACCGGGCGGGGCAGGTTCGTGAGCGGCATCGATCTGATCGCGGAGAATACCGTGCGGTCGTCCCTGGCCTATCTCGATCTGGCGGCCAATACGGAAAACCCCGTCCAGCGGAACGACTTCGACAATTCATCCCTGCCTTCCGCGAGCGTCTACAGCCGGATGGGGGATCTGGTGTTCACGGGCCTCGAGGGATCGAACTCCGTGCATACGCGGGACCCGTACAATAACGGGGCCGTCTTGGAACGCAACAAGGCGGCCGGCGCGGCCCCCATCGGCCTGGCCCTGGACGCGCGGACCAAGACCCTGTACGTGCACGCCTTCCTGGGACGCAAGGTCTCCATCTGGGACGTGTCCCCGTACAATGATCCCAGCGCCATCGACAAGGACTCGGTCCAATCGCGCCCCCTGGGAGAGATCCCCACCCTGACCCATGACGCCCTGGCCCCCCAGGTCCTGAAGGGCAAACGCATCTTCTACAATGCGGCGGATTCCCTGATGAGCTTCAACGGGTATATCAGTTGCGCGGTCTGCCACCTGGACGGGGGCACGGACGGCCGCGTCTGGGACTTCACCGATCGCGGCGAAGGCATGCGCCGCACCACCAGCCTGCTGGGCCGGGCGGGGATGGGCCATGGTCCGGTGCATTGGAGCGCCAACTTCGACGAGATCCAGGATTTCGAGAACGATATCCGCGGGCCTTTCGGCGGCAAGGGATTCATGGCGGACGCGGACTTCCGGGCCGGTACGCGCAACAAGACCCTCGGCGACAGGAAGGCCGGATTGTCCCCGGAGCTGGACGCCTTGGCGGCTTACGTGAGCAGCCTGGTCCAGGTGGACGCCAGCCCCTTCCGTAACGCGGATGGTACCCAGGGGGCGGATGCGGCCGCGGGAGAGGCCATATTCAACAGCGCCGAAGCCGGTTGCGCCCGTTGCCATATCCCTCCGCTTTATACGGACAGTCCCCTTTCCGGCCCCATCGCCAAGCAGGCGGCGGGAAGCTTCCTGCCTCCCGGAGATTTCCTCACGCCCCAAGGCTTCCTGGTCCACGACGTGGGCACCCTCAAGCCCTCCGCCGGGCACCGGCTGGCGGATACCCTGCTGGGCATCGATACCCCCACGCTCAAGGGCGTCTGGGAGACCCCGCCGTATCTGCACGATGGATCCGCGCCCACCCTGGCGGACGTGATCGGCGCGGCCAATGCCGGGGACAGGCACGGCAAGACCTCCCACCTGACCGCCCTCCAGAAGGATCAGTTGGTGGCCTTCCTCCGCCAATTGGACGATGGACCGGCGGCCCATGTCGGGATCGCGACGGCGAATGGGCCTGGGGAAACCGGGAAGTTACGCCTGGTACGCTCCGGAAATCTGGTCCGCATCGACTTGTCCGGTTTCGCTCCGGATACGAGACTGAGTCTGCTGGACTCGCGCGGGCGCACCTTGTGGGCTTCCGCTTCGGGCATGGGCGGGCCTGGCGCGAATCAGCGCTTCTGGAACGGCCGGGACGCGGGCGGGAACCGTTTGCCGGCGGGCATATACCGGATCCTGGCCCAGGATGGGATACGCACGGCCACGGTCGCCCTGCCCTGGATCCCCTGAGATACCCCGTAACATAGGGACGTACGCATGAGAACCTCACATCCATCCCCCGCAACGGGCCCCGGCCTGGGCGGCACGGCCTTCCGCCTGACGGGTGCGGCCCTTGGCTTGACAAGAGCGGCCCTTGGCCTTGGCCTGTGCCTCGCCGGATCCGTCCAGGCCGAGCCCCCTGCGCACTCCACCTGGAAGCTGACCTTTTCGGACGAATTCGAAGGCACGACCCTGGACGCCTCCAAATGGAGCAATGGCTACGCGCTCGGTGCGACCGGTCCCGGCAGCTGGCCCGATCCCGCCAATGTCCGCATCTCGGACGGCAGCCTGAAGTTGTTCGGCGAGAAGAAAGCCGGACAGGGCAAGACCTATGCCGGGGCGGCCATCACCAACCGGGGCAAGTTCAAGCAGATGTACGGTTATATGGAAGCGCGCATCAAGATGCCGAAGGGCAAGGGCTTCTCGGCCAAGATGACGGGCACCAAGGCGGACGGCGGCTATCCGCCCTGGCTGGACATAATAGAGACCCGCGGCGAGGAACCCGACCATCCTTATTGGTACATCCATGCCGGCGGCAAGGAGGCCGGAGCGGGCTGGAACGGGACCAACCTGGTCTCGGAATACCATACCCTGGGCACGGAATGGAACGCGGACGAGTTGATCTTCTACGTGGACGGCGTGGTGAAGGCGCGCGATAAGACCCTGGCATCCTTGTGCCGGATGGAAATGTGCTGGGCCCTGGAGCTGATGGTCGGCGGCGACTCCTGGATCGGGATCCCGGACGGGACCACCCCTTGGCCCGGAGTCTATGAGATCGACTATGCGCGCATCTACGCGCGGCTGGGACCGGCCCCGGTCCGGCTTTCCGCAGCCCCCGTAAGGGCGCAGGGAGCGACCTCAGCGGCCCTTCCGGGCTTCCTGGCGGACGGCAGATGGTGGTCCGGAAGGCCCGCCGCGCCGGCCTCCAGAGTGCTTTGCGCCGGGTCCGGCTGCGCGGTTCCGGCAGCCTCATCCCATCCCTGAAAAACCGTACTTTCTAAACAGGGCCGTGGCGCCGCAGGGCGATGGGATCCCGGGTGGTTCCCGCCGCGGTTTCAATTGGAAAGCGGAAGCGGCCCGCTCGTCCCGAAAGGCGGCCTGCCGGGCGGGGCGGGGAGATATTTTTTTCCGTGGGCGGATCGCGGCATGGGGATGCGCGCCGGCCGGAATCAACCAAGCGTGGGGTATTATGCAGTCGAAGACTTTGTTCAGCGCGATTTCCGTTTCCCTTCTCTGCGGAACGGCCGCCCTGGGACAGACCTATAATCTCAAAGGCCGCGTGCTCGACAAGGTCGGCATGAAGCCCGTGGCCGGGGCCATCGTGGAAATCAACGGAGGAAGCCTCAAGGCGACGACGGATTCCGCGGGCCGGTTCACCCTGCAGGGAGCCACCGGGTTATCCGGGCTACCGGACGCCGCCTTCGCCGCCCCGTACTTCCGCGACGGTATCCTTTTCGTCGAGGCCGGCAAATCGGTCCGGTCGGCCAAGGTGGAGCTTTTCGGATTGGCCGGGGAGGCGATTTCCACGGCTGAATATCCCCTTACGGACGCGGGTTGGAACCGGCTCCAGGTCCTGCCCCGCCAGGGCCGGGACTTCTTCGGCTTCGCGCGCATCACCGCGGGCGGGGAGTCGTGGGTCAAACGCGTCCTGCATCTGGATGCGCCTTCGGCCCTGCAATGGGCCGGCGACGCCGCTCCCGCCACTGTTTCATCCAAGAGCGCGCGGGCCATGGCCAAGGCCGCGGCCGCGGGTTCCCTGGACGTATCCGCGGATCGGCTCGTCAAGAAGAGCGTACGCTTCGCTTCGGACAATGCCGACCTGGGGGACATCGTCCTCGACTACCCTCCCCGCAAGCTGGACGTGGGCGCCCCCCCGATCTACGGCGCCGTCACCCTCTTCGACGGATCCAAGGGCAAGGCGGCGGCCCAGGCCGAGTTGAAGGCCAAGTGGAAGGACTGGCCCCGGTTCTCGCCTTCGGAGATCATGTTCAAGATCGCCAAGGATCCCCAGTTCCCGGACGACACCAACAAGGTCACCCTCCAGTCCTGCTGCAATACCCAATGGGGCTATGACGATATCCAGGCCCTTTCCGTGCACGGGGACGCCCAGATCCACGTGGAGTTCAACGGCATGGGCGAGTACGATGCCACGGAGAAGACCAATGCCGGGGACGCCATCGACGAGAACCCGGTCAAGCCCGGCTATTACAATAGCGGCGTCTACCTGCAGAGCCGTTATGAAGTCCAGATCCGGGCCTTCTCCCAGGACAAGAACGTCCTGCCCGGCAGCCACGATCAAGCCGCCCTGGTCGACGATTACTCCGCTTCGGCAAACGTGAACCGGCCCAACGGCCAATGGCAGGCTTATGACATCACCTTCCGCACCGCGCGGTACGACGGCGCCGGCAAGAAGCTGGAGAACGCGCGCGTTTCCATGTGGTGGAACGGCGTCCAGGTGCATAACAACCGGGACGCCAAGGCGCCGGCAACGGGCATCGATCCCAGCAAGCATAGCGGGGAGGAGTTGAACCCGACCTTGTACGGGTTGAAGCTGCAGAGCGAAGGCCGCGACGTGCGGTTCCGCAATATCTGGATCAAGGACCTTTCCATCCAGGACGCGCAGACCAACTTCGGTTATTGAGACTCCCGGGCGCCTTGTCCGGGCGCTTCCAGGATGTACTTTGAGGGGCATGGCCGACGCCCTCCGCATCGACATGGTCCCGGCCATCGGGCCCGGACCCGCGACGGTGGCGCGCTACCGGCCCTTCCGCCTGTCCATCACCTTGTCGGCCCCCTTCCGGAATCCCCATGACCAGGCGGATATCCGCGTCGATGCCGTGTTCGAGTCCCCGACCGGCGCCCGCCTGATCCAGCCCTGCTTTTTCCGAACGGGGGATCCGGGTTCCTCCCGATGGGAAGCGCGCTTCACGCCGCGCATGGCCGGTGAGCATGGCTTCCACGTCGCCGTCCATACCCCTGCGGGATCTGCGCGGACCGCGCAATCGCGCATGATCTGCGTCGACGCGGAAGGCGACGGATTCCTGGGTAAGGACGCGGACGCTTCGGGAAGGAGCCATGGATGGCATTTCCGTTTCGACTCGGGCCGGCTTTTCCGCGGCCTCGGGGAGAACTTCGGTTGGGAAACCCCGGGAGAGCCCGGCGGCACCTTCGCGGAAAGGCTGCCCTACCTGAAATCCCTGGGATGCGATTTCCTCCGCACCTGGGAAGGGCCGGGCCGCGCGGACCTGGAACGCGGCCCCATGGGCCCGGGCCGGTACGACGAGGCCGTGGCGGCCAAGGTGGACGCGCTCCTGGAGGCGGCGGATCGCGAGGGCATCTTCATCCTGTCCGCCTTGGATACCCACAATCGGTTCCTGACCAAGGCGGATTATTTCAACCCGCCGGCCTGGCAGGACAATCCCTATTGCCTCGCCAAGGGCGGGATGTGCGCCCGCCCGGCCGACTACTTCATCCTTCCGGAAGCCCGCGCCTGCCTGAAAAACAGGCTGCGCTATTCCGTAGCGCGCTGGGGCTACAGCCCTAATCTCGCCGCCTGGGAGCTTTGGAACGAGGTGGATCACCTGGTCGAAAGCGCCGGCGTCCCCAAAGCCTCCGTGATCGCCTGGCACGGGGAGATGAGCGCCTGTCTCAAGGGCCTGGATCCTTACGGGCGCCTGGTCTCCACCAGCCTGTCCCATCACGAATACCCGGAGCTATGGTCCCTGCGGGACCTGGATTTCACCCAGCGCCATCACTACGGCGGGACCGAAGGATTCCGCGATCTGGCGGATACGTATCACCGGAGTTACGCCAAGCCGTTCGTCCTCGGGGAGTATTCCCTCCGGTGGCAGGGGACCGACAAGGAACCGGTGGCGGCCTATGAAAGGGAGCTCCATCTGGGGCTATGGCGCGGGCTGTTCTCGGCGATGCCGGTGCTCCCCATGTCCTGGTGGTGGGAATTCCATTTCCGCCATGGCCACGGGACCCATCTGGCCGCGGCGGCCCGTTTCCTGGCGATCATGATGGCGGACGGGCTTCCTTTGGCCGCGGCGGCGGCGGATGGAGGGAAGGATGCGGAGGCCCTGGCCGCGGGCAATGGCAGGGAAGTCTTCCTGTGGGTGCGCAACCGGGGGCGGCGCATCCTGCAAGGACAATCGATCCGGATTGCGGACCTGGATGCGGGAACCGGATCGGGCGGGCCGGGAGCGGGCGGATGGACCGTGGCCTCATTCGAACCGCGCTCAGGGGAGTGGGAGCGGTTCGCGGGAGCGGCCTTGATCGATTCGCCGGGCCCGTCCTTGGCGTTACGCGTCGACGGCCTGGCCCCGGATCAGGATCGGGCCTTCCGCATCTACCGTTCCATCGGGATCGAACGGCCCATGGCATCGGCATAATCCGTCCCCGCCGCGAACCACCTGGCCATTCCCAATCCCAATCCGCTCCCGGCCGCCTTGGCGCGCGCCCGCGGCCCGGACCGTATCGCGATTCCGGCGGAGAAATCCAGGTCCTCCCGGTTCACGATCCAGGGATCCTCAAGCAGCTCCTTGGCGAACCGGTTCTGGGGCAGGCTCCACTTGGCGTTCCAGCTCATGAAAAAACAGGTGCGGGGGAAGTCCTTGCGGATGCCGTCGATGAGCTTGCGGTAATCGAAATCCCCGGGGGGATTCTCGGGCCCATGCGGACCGAATTCCGTGAAGCCGAAGGGCTTGCCCAGCTTGATCAACTCCCCGTATCCCTTGATGGTATTGGAATCGACATTGTCCGTATAGCCGTCCAGGCCGGTGATGTCCGCGTATTTGTCCCCGGGATAATACTTGGTTACCCGCGCGCCCATATTGGGGCCGTAGACCCAGAGCAGGTTGTTCAGGCCCTTGTCCTTGGAGTAGTACTCGAACATGTGCCTCCAGAGGCCGACGAAAGCGGCCGAGTCCTTGCCGTTCCACCAGAACCATTCCCCGTTCATCTCGTGGAACGGGCGCCAAAGGACCACCACCCCGGCGTCCCGCAAGGCCTGCAGGCCGGCCGCCATCGAATCCAGCACCCGCGTCCAATTCTTGTTGGCCTCGGTTCCCGGTACCAGCAGCTGCGCCAGGTCCACGTCCCGATCGCGGAAACCGCCCCCCAGGGGATGGGGCACATGCGCGCTCAAGGTCACCAGGCCTCCCGCTTTCCAGTACGCTATCGCGGTCTTGTTCACGCCGTTGCTGGTCACGAAGTTCCTGCCGAAGTCGGCGTAATCCCCGCCCATCAGCCCGGGATAATGCCCTCCAACCCGTTTGGTCTCGTCCAGGATGGCCAGGTTCGAATTGCCCCCGAAGTCCGTGAATTGGCCGGAGACGACGCGCTTGTCGGCATGGGCGGGCAAGGCGGCGAGGTAATCGAGGATGGCCTTTCCCTTGGCCGTGGTATTCGGATTGGCGGGCGCGAGCGCCTGGCACCATTGGGCGCAGGCCAGCACCGCCGCGAGGACGGAAAATGGTTTCATCATGGAATCCCCCTGCCCGGAATATAGGCCGGGAATCCCGGGGTCGCTGGCGGGAATTGGCGCAGGAACCGGGGGGGGGGCGGGAAAAAGGGCAATCGCCCGGTTTTACGTGATTCCGGGCTAACGCACCATCAGGACCATGGCCTGGGACGCGCTTCCCTCCGGCGAGGCGAAATAGATCCCGGGCTTGAGCCCGATGGGTAACCCAGGGGTTTCCCTGGCCACCGTGGCGAGCAGGCGGCCATCCAGGCCGTGGATCCCCAGGACCGCGGCCGTTCCGAAGGCGGAAGGATCGAGGCGGGAGCCCGGAGCCGCGGTCAGGATGCGACGGGAAGCGTCCTTCCAGGCGGGCGATCCGGGAACGGCCGTGGGGGCGGGCCCCAGGTCCGGGCTGTCGAGCATGTACACCGTTCCGTTGTAGATACCGGTAGCGTAGACTCGCCCTTCCGCGTCCGTGCCGAAGGAAGAGATGTTCGCGGGGGCCGTCCCCGCCTTTTCGGAAACGGCCTTGCCCCCGGCCGGGTTCTTCTTCAAGGTCCAGAGGGTCTTGCTGTCTATATCCGTCACGAAATACGTGCCGTAATATTTCGAGGCCGGGTTCCCGCGATAGACCACCCCGCCGATGATGCATTTGCCGGTATTGTGGTCATAGGTGAATACGGGCACGTTCATGCTTCCGTTATTGTCCCCCCCCGTGCCTTCCATGGTGCTCCAGCCCTGGTTGGATCCCTTGGTGACGATATCCACTTCCTCCTGGGTGTCCTGCCCCACGTCCCCGACCCAGAGATCGCCGTTCACGGGGTCGAAGCTCCATTTCCAGGGATTGCGGAGGCCGTACGCGAAGATTTCCCCGCGCCCGCCTCCCGAAGCGAAGGGATTGTCGGTCGGGATGGCATATTCCCTTCCGGCATCCTTCTTGTCGACGTCGATGCGCAGCATCTTGGCGAGCAGGGAGTTCTTGTTCTGGCCGTTGCCGTCCGGATCATAGCCGGAACCGCCATCGCCCATCCCCGCGTAGAGGAATCCGTCCTTGGGCCCGAAGGCCAGGGTCCCGCCGTTATGGTTGTCGTATTTGTCGCCCACGCGGATCAGTTCGCGCATGGTGCCGGCGTCCTTGAGCAAGGTCGCGTCCGCCTGGCGTTCGGCGATGATGTTGGCGAGGTTCCCGGGGGGATCGTAATTGATGTAGTACTTGCGGTTGTTCCTGAAATCCGGATGGAAGGCGATGCCGAGCAGGCCCATCTCGCCGCCCTGGTGCACGTCCATCTTGAGGAAGGTGGATTTGGTCCATGCCCCGTTCTTCTGGGTCACCAGGGTGACGGCGCCCTCGTGTTGTTCCAGGACCACATAGGTCTTTTCCGGCACGCCGGGCAGTTCGCCGAAGTAGACCGGCAGCTTGAAGGTGAGGCCGGGAAAGGCGTTCTTGAAGCCGACCTGGGCCCGCGCCGACAAGGCGGTGATCGCCAGAAGGGCGAGGGCGGAAAGCGCGGCGCGGTAAAGCGGAGAAGGAAGGGGAACGGGCATGGCTTAAGCCTCCGGATTCGGTTGATGTCCTGGTTCCCCCTCGAACCGTTCCCTAAGGTAGGGCGATCCATCAACCTGGGCGCTCCCATTGCGGATGCCGGATGGGATTCCGCTTTCTGGTGAAAACCGCTTTCACGGAAGCGGGCTGGCGCGGAACCCTTCGATGGAAGCCGCTTATGGGATCAAAACGGCGGCCCCGGTACCAAGTCTCCCGTTTTCCCGGTAGGCCGCCCCTTCCGGGGCCCGCACGCCCGCGCCCGCTCTCCGGATCCGGCCCGCCGCATCGTACCGTAACGCGCCGGTTCCCGCGTACGGTTCGACCCCTCCCGCGGCAATCCCCGGCGATGCCGCATGCCCGCCCATGGCGCGCAATATGCCGATGGTGAACGGGGTCCTGCGCAACAGGACGGTCAGGGTGCTATAGCCGGCGAGCGATACCCGAAGGGAGTACCCCTCCTCGCCTTCCCCGGCGATCACGAGAGCCTTGGGGGAAACCGCGCATTGGTCCGCCTGTTTGAGGGAGGGATCCGGCCTGGAAGCGGTTTCCACGGCGATGGCCCGATCGAAAGCCAGGGTCCCGCCCGCATGGCTGAAACGCACCGTCATGTCCCGCGCGCCCTTGGAATCATTGGCGATCGCTAGGGTGACGCCGGTATCGTTGAGATAGGCGCCGGCATAGAGGAGGCTGTCCTGGGCCCCCGCCTTGATGACGGAGGAGCCCGCGGGAATATGCGGATACAAGGCCTTCAGGGCATGGTAGATGGGTTTCTTCGCGCCATGCTCATCGATGTAGCCCCATTGCTTGGTGGAGCCGGGGGAGTCCTCGGCGTCCCAATAGAAAGGCACGGTGGCCCCCAGGTTCAGGAAGGCCAGGGTGTTTTCGAAGGTGCGCACCGCATAAGGCATGGTGAATGACGCGTTGTATTGGCCGACCTTGTCCGGATCGGGATAGGAGATGCCGTCGTAAACGTATTGGCGCGTGGCGTACTCCAGGATCCAAAGGGGCTTGGAGGGATCCTTGGCCTTGGCCGAGGCGCCGAATCCGGACCAGGTCTTTTCCAGGCAATCGCCGCCGCCGCGGCAATCCTGGCGGGCCACGTCGTCGCCCCAGGGATGGGTGGCGAATGCGGTCATGGACCCGACCGACTCCGCGTCCATGGCGTTGAAATAGGCCTTGGGCCCGGACCAGTCCGACATGCTCGTGAGATTGGGCCCGGCGATCCCCACGTCGGAATAGCCCGCGAGGTCGAGTTCCCGGCGAACCGCGTGGATCAAGAGGTTCATGGTCTCCGGGGCGATGCCGGTGCTCCAGACCCCCTTGCTGTCCGGTTCGTTCATCAGGTCTATGGATTCGGGGCGGCAATGGTGCGCGTCCAGGTCCGCCACAACATCCTTCCAATGGCGCGCGAACCCGTCGGGATCGGTGAGCATGTTGCTTCCATCCTTGTACTGGGCAGGCGCCTGCCACAGGGTATACACCCATTTGATCTTGCGCTGATCGCAGAAGGCCCGGAAGGCCTGCAGGTCCGCCCAGGAATCATTGTCGCGGCTGAGCCGGACGTACCGGATGGCCAGGGCGTCGAATTCGGCGTATCCGGCCTTCATGCCCGCCCAGGCGAAGCAACCGAAGCCGCCCGTCCGCCCGGTCACCGAGGCCATATCGAACGCGACGTCGGCGTGGACCGGCCCATAGGCCGATGCGCCCAGGAGCGATAGGGCGGAGACGAAGGCGCGGAGGCCTCCCGGGATGGAACTGGACATGGAACCCCCTTGCCGTGACGGCTTTCCCAAGGTAAGGAGGATGGGAGGGATGGGGACCGGGTTACCCGCCGAGGCCGGCGAATCCGCTTTCACGCCGAAAACAAAGGGCGGGCCCATGGAAGGCCGCGTCCCGGAAAACGGGTTCTGGATGCGAGGCGATCAAAAACCCAGGTCGGTATTCGGCGCGGTGAGATCCAACTCCTTGATCCACACGTTCCGGAACCGCACATCGTGGCCTTCGCTCTGCAGTTTGAGCCCCTTGGGTTCATCGACCAGGGAGTCTGAACTGACGCCGGTATTATGCTCATTGGCCGTTTCCTTGTCCTTATGGACGAGCTTGCCGTTCCAATACATCGTCAGGCGGGCCTTCTCGGAGCGGGCCCCGTTCTTGAACCGCGCGGCGCGGAAGGTGATATCGTAGGCCTGCCACTGGCCCCGCGGACGGCAGAGGTTTTCCGGCGCCGCGAATTCGTTCAGGATCCCGCCGGCATCGTGGTTGCCCAAGGGAACCAACCCGAGATCGTCCTTGATCTGGATTTCGTAGAGGCTCTGCAGGTAGACGCCGCTATTGGCCGGGCCCGCCCCCGCTCCCGTGCGCGGCGCGCTCACCGGATTGAACTCCACATGCAACTGGAAATCCCGGAACTTGCGCTTGGTCACCAGATCCTCGTCGCCCCATTGGATGCGGCAGCAGGTGCGCATGGTCATGCCGGAATCCACCGGATCCTCGAGGAACTCCCAGACGATGGGCACCGGTCCCAGGGCGTTCTTGAGGCGATAGGTCCCCATCCAATGCTCCCATTCGGAATCCATGGACGCGCGCGAGCCGTCGAACAGGGGGATGGCGCCGTAGATGGGCTTGACGCCGATATCGAATTTCCGGGGCGGATATTCGAGGACGATATCCCCCAGGTCGACGGTATCGGCATCCACCGGCACCTGTCTGGTCACGAGGCCGGCGCAAGCGACTTCCAAAGGACCCGGAACGGCCGAGGAGGTTTTGCCGGCGGCTGGGGCCCGGGCCGACGCATAGGCTGGGGCGGGGGACGGGGTAGGGGAAAGTCCGGCAGCCAGGGGCGGAACGAAGTGGCCGGATAGACTGCGTCCGGACGCATCGCGCATGCCCGAGGGATCGAACCAGCGATATCCCCCATCGCCTTCGGGAATGAAGGTCCGCCGCCCGGGAAGTGTGGGGAATTCCCGGAGTGGGCCGGGTACCCGGACGGCGGACGCAGGCGAGGCGATCTTGAAGACGCCTTTCGCATCGGTCACGGCCGTAAAGCCCGGTCTGCCCGTCAGGCGCACGGAGGCGCCCGGCACGGGCTTGAGGGCTGCCCTCTCCAGGACCCTTCCCTGGATCAGGGTGCCCTGGGCCGCGACCGGCCCCGCCCCGAGTAACATTGCGGTTACTCCGGCCAGGAGTCCCATGCAAGCGGGGGCGGAACGTATCATGGCCTTAACATAACCTGGCCGGATCGGAAAGCGGCCGCCATCCGCGGACAAAGCGGTTTCGTTCCGAAAGCGCATAGCGTCGGGGGAATTCCGCATAGCGTCGGCGATTCGTGAATGGATCATTCCGGCCTTTCCGCGTCTACCGCCGGCTATTCCTTCGGCTTGGTGACCGGGAAGGCGATGAACTCGAGCTGGTATACGGTATCGGTGAAGGGGTCGGCCTTGGCCAGCTCCAGGATCTCGCGCCGCACGTTGCGGATGCGCTCCTTGATGCGCTGGAGGTTCTTCTGCGAGATGCTGATGGTCAAGGTGGAGATGTCCCGCGTTTCCTTGGGATGCAGGTCGATGGAGCGCTTCGCCAGGTCCAGGGTCTGCTTCTGGAAATTGACGATGGCGGTCGAGGACACTTCCTCGCCCGTTGTGATGAGGGCGTCCGCGCGTTCGTAATAACCCTTGGGGTTCTTCTGGATGAGGCCGAGGGACTCCAGAACGGAGAAGGCCCGCTCCGCCTCCTTGGCGGTGATGGGAGGGGAGATCCGCTTGGCCACCTCTTCGAAGTCGCCGTTGCAGGGGTGGAAGTCGAGCATCTCCCGGATGACCACGTAATACCAGTTGTTGAAGTACTCGTAGTACTCCGGCAGCAGGGTCTTCACCTTGGATTTCTTCAGCTTGAGGATGCGATCGAAGAGATGGTTCTTCTCGTCATGGGTCTTGGACTGGTTGAACAGGACCAGCAATTCGAAGTACTCGGCCTCCGGGCGCTTCAGGCCGAACAGATGGCTCAGCTTCAGCACCAGCTTCAGGGAGATGTTGCTCTTGCCCGAGAGGATGTTGGCGAAGTAGCCGGAGGAGCGGATCCCGGTCTTGAGGCTGATATACCGGTAGGAGAAGTTGGAGTTGAGCGCCTTCCTCTCCTGGTACAACTCCTTCAGGAGCTTCCGGTAATCCAGATACTGGTATACATCGATCATGATTTATTTCTGGAGGTTGGTTTCTGGAACAGGTTCCGCGGTCCCACCCGGATCCGCAAAGCTAACATAATCGTAAGGCGGGCCCGTCGCCGGGCGTTTCCAAATGCAACGGGACGATAGGATCCGCGACTCCGCAAATGCCCAAAACATAACGGGAACAGGCCCGCCCGGGTTTTCGGATTGAGAACGCTTTGTGCCGCCGCGCCGCCCTTCGCGGCCGATGCATCCGCTATCTTGGAGCGTGAATCCGGCTCCGATGCGACGGGGGAGTCCACGGCCGGATCCCACACCATCCCGCATGCGGCGGCAATCCGCTGCGGGCTTCGGAGGATCCGATCATGCTTCTCTCCCACGCCCGCGCGGCCCGTAACACGGCGCGCCCTCGTCCCTTCGTACCCGCAACCCGGTTCCCCGCCCGGATCCCCATCGCCATCGCGGTATCCACCCTGGCCGCGGCCTTCGCTTGCGCCACCGCATCCGTCCGGGATCCCTTCACCATCCGCCTGGAATCGATCGCCATCCACGCCGATCGTAACGCCGAAGGCACGGGCACGGAAACCTCGAGCGTGACCGTGACCGCGGCCGAGACGGAGGTGCCGGCCTGGGTCGTCCTGACCGATGATGCGGGAAAGACCATCGCCGAAGCCCAGCCCGGACCGGGGTCGCGGGAACTGGAGTTCCGGAACCTGGAGTGCGGAGTCTATTACCTGGATCTGCGCGGCGCGGAGGGCCGCCAAATCACGCGGGTAAACCTGTTTTGACGTAAATGGCAGGGGAAAACCGGTCATTGCTGCTATTATCTTAGCACACCACACGGGGGAAAAAGGAGTACCAAGGCATGTCGCCCATTCAAGCAGGCTTACGCATCTTCCGTTTTTCCGCCTTCGCGGCCTTCCCGCTCCTGTCCCTGGCCATCCTGCCCTGTGCGGCGCAGGAGGGGACCTGGACCGATCTCTTCAACGGGAAGGACCTGACGGGCCTGACCAAGCACGGGAACGGGACCGTCAAGGTGGTCGATGGGGTCATCGACGTGGACGGCGGGAACGGGTACCTTCATACCGACAAGGATTATACCCATTATCGGGTAAGGGTTGAATGGAAGAACCTGGGGGGTGCCAATAGCGGCTATCTCTACCACATCAACCTGGCAAAAAACGCATGCGATTGGCCATCAGGGCTGGAAATGCAGATGTATCAGGGGGACGTCGGCAGTATCTATACCACGGATGCCAAATTCAATTCTACCGGTACTGGCGAAACCTTCAACTCGACCGGGGGGGCGATCTCCGGTTTCGGCGCTTACGGTTGCACCACCCGGAAGCATTTTATCCGCTCCGAGAATAAAGAGAAAGTGGGCGATTGGAACACGTGGGAGATGTTCGTCAAAGGCGATAGCATGGAAACCAAGGTCAACGGAACCGTGGTCATGAGGGTCTCGAAGCTCACCATGGGTGACAATGTTCCCATGACCAAGGGTAAGATGGGTCTTCAGATCGAAGGCTCCCACGTGCAATGGCGCAATTGGCAGGTCATGGATCTTTCGATTCCGACGGTTATCAGCTTCAAAAAGGCGTCGAATAATCCGATTCGGGTCGATCGAAGTGGTTTCCATTTCCAGAAGGCCGCCGGGGTCTTTTTTGACCTCTCTTCAAGAAATCTCGACGTTCTGACTTCCGATGCAACCGGCAGGACCGTGCTACGGTACCAGCCCTTAGACCAGGCAAGACCCTAGTAAAAAAGCCTAACTGAGTCAGCTGTAATTCCCGGATCGGATTTTTCGATTTGGGTTCTTGGTCAAGCTTGAAATCACACAATTTTGTTGCCTGTTTGGTCCCAAACAGGCTTCTTCACCCCTGGTCCTTAGATGTGAGACGGCCATTTGTGTTGCTCATCACAATCCCCTCATATTCGATTTTCCTACCTTTGCCACTTTGGAACGAATTGGTCAAATGACCCTAGGCTCGTCCAGTCAAAATGGATTTGAAGTTAATGGGAATGGTTCAGTTTCTTGGCGGAAAGAAAAAGGGATGATTTTTTCGGTTTTAAAAAAGCTGATAAGCAATGCGGTTTTCCCGATGTTTATGGTTTCGTTTGTGCCCTCAGCCGATGCCGCCTTCGGTTTTAAATTGGACGGAACCTTGGATAAGGAGGCGATCAGCCACTCCTATTTCGAAGGGGAATTTTCGCAGGTACTGCTACCTCTGGAAACATACCGGGAATCTTTTCCGTCATATGCGACGAAAGAGGACTCTATCTTCGTCTACAAATACCTGAGCGTCATTTATGCGGCTGACCCCTCTACCCGAAATAAGGGCGAGAGTTGCATGGTTCAACTTCTCAAGATGAAGCCTACAATTGAGTTAATTGACTTGTATATCTCCGACAATATCGCCTCCATTTTCAAAGACGTTAAGCAAAAATATCTGGAGCAGCAAAAATACATAAGAGAACATGATCTCCTTGGAAATTCAAAAAGACCGGATGAAATACCCACCCGAAATCATCATTCCAGTAAATGGATTTGGTGGACCGTGGGAGGTGTTGGAACGGTCGCGATAGCAACGACGGTATTTTTTGTAATCGAAAAAGATGGCGCCGGATCGCAAACATCATCGGATTTCAAACCGTAAGGCGATGGAATGAAATATAAGGCGATTGTACTTCTTGTCATTTCTCTAATGTCCTTCACATTGTTTTCGATAATTTCGTGCAATTCATCGGATGATAGCCTCCACGTTCTGAACATGCGAATCGACAATGATAATGACAGCCTCTTGCATTTTGACTCGCTGATAATCAAGGTTTATAGCAAGGACAGTTCTTTTTCGCAGGAAGTTTTCCATGGCAAACTGACTGATCCAAAACAGGTCTTGGGTTTACCCTTGGATGAGCGGGTAGGGAATGAGTTCAACGTCAGCATTATCGGTTATAAGGGAGATAAGGTTGGGGTACAGAAGGAGGTGAATATCCTTGGGCAAAACAATTTCCAATCCAAGGATGTACCAATAAAACCGGAAGGCAATATTACCCCGTTATTGCCGGAAATAGTGGTTACAAAGGACACTGTAATATCGGAGGGCGACTCCTTAAGATTGCCGATACTCATCCGTAATCCAATAGCCATTGGTGCGTTTTTGGTTTTAAAGAGCGGACCAATTGGTTCAAATTTAGACACGATCGGCGCTTCTACAGGATCAGGAACGTTTGCATGGAAACCGAGTTTCACTCAAGGACGAACCGAACCCTATTCCGTATCCATCGAATACGGTACTACCTCTAAAAAGTTTGAAAAGTCATTTTACGTGACAGTTCATAACGTAAATCGTTCACCAAAAATGAACCGGATTCCGAATATTGCGAAAAATGAAAATGAAGTGATAGAATTTTTCATAGAAGCTTCAGACCCCGATGGAGATTCGGTTGTCATAAGTCTTGATTCTCTTCCAAAGAATGCGAACTTTTCAAAGAGTCACTTTTCCTGGAGGCCTGGAACTGAGTTTGTTGGCAATCATTTCCTTATGTTCAGAGCCTCAGACGGCTCTCTTTCGGACTCCCAGTCAGTTATTCTGAGCGTCGGCGCGGTCAATCGTCCACCCGAAATTGTTGGCGCGTTGGACACGACGGTAAGAGAATATGATTCCTTGAACTTGGCTCTTCTCGCTGTTGATCCCGAAGGCAACGACATTACAATTCGTGCAACTGGACTTCCGGATTCGGCCAAGTTCCTCACTGCCGGCCTTCCCGCCGGAAGTGCGAAACTGATTTGGAAAATCCAGGGCAATCAAAGCAGATCCGAACCTTACCTGGTTTCGGTTTTCTCCAGTGATGGATTGGTCGAAGTAAAGTCCACGGTACGAATAACCGTATTAGATGTTCCCAAAAAAATACAAGTAAAGATTACATCTCCAGTGGCGGATTTCATAACGAACCAAAAAGTTGTTGAAATCAAATGGACTGTTAATGGGTCCGCCCAGCCATCAACAATTGATTCGCTGAAAATAGAGGGTAGCAATACTATTGTGAGAACCTTTAACGATGGTGAAGGAAACGCTGGGTCTGCTTCCATTACAATCTATAGAGATACTGAGTCGCCTGGAATGCCGGTATTGTCCGGATCTCCCTATTCAAAGGGCATGCCGACTTTTTCTTGGAATCAAGTCGAACCTGGGATTAGTTACGAGTACCGGTTAATCCGGACTGGAAACCAGACCCCGGTTTCCGAAGGTTCGACAACCAGTTTGGCATTCCCTCCAAGTGGAATTGGCGCATTCACACTATCAAATGGAGAACATCAATTTTACGTCAAGGCAAAGGACCGGGCCGGAAATGTGGGAGCGGAAGCGAATTATAGAGTCCTTATCGACTTATCCAATCCAAGTGTTGCGCTCTTAACGCCTTCTGAAATGGGGAGAACCACATCCATCGACCCAATTATTTCGGGAACGGCTTCGGACAATTTTGGGCTCAAATCATTCACTTATTCTCTGCAAGACAGTTCTGCGAAGCCTCTCTCCTTGATTAACGGTAAATGGAGTCTTGAAGGGCAAAAGTTTTCTGAAGGGGCTACCAAGGTCTCGATTGTTGCAATGGATTCGGCAGGCAGGGATTCGACCATATCGATTACAATAACAAAATTGTCCAAAATCGTTTTTGTAAGAGAAGGTGCGACCGGGTCCGGTACATCTTGGGATAACGCTCTTCCTGATTTGGACATAGCATTGAATTCCGCTTATCTATCAAAATATTTAAGTGGAACCCAAATATGGGTAACTGCTGGAAATTATCCACGCTCAACTTCTTACTCTCTACACATGAAATCTGATCTGTCAATAATAGGAGGATTTTCAAAATCAAGGCCACAATCCACCTTGCTTGCAAGAGATTCTAGTGATGGTAGAAGCTTTTTCTATACCCCTCAGCCAACTTCGGTTTCGGAGCTCCTGACCGTAGCTGAAAACGATCAAGATCTTGGACAATTAAAAAATGCCTCGAATATAACCTTTGATAGGTTGGATTTTATGTCCACGGATGGTAATGGTGTGATGATCCCCGGAGCTTCAAATGTGATATTTAAAAATTGTAATTTTAAGAACGCACCGAACAGTTTTGTGATTGTGGCGATTGATTCATCTTCAGTCGAATTCCAAAATTGCTCTTTTACTGGCAATAAATCTCTAAGACCGATTTCGATTGACAACAAAAGCCAATCGGTAACCTTCAATAATTGTCTCTTTCAGGACAACGCATCTTTTAACGCTGGAGCAATCCAAGTTTTGTCGGGTAATGTCCTTATTCAGAATTCAATATTTAGGAATAACTTCATTTCGACTTGGGTAGGCGATGCACAGGTTATGAGTTTGCGTCATATTGCCGTGTCATTTTCGATTTACCCTTATTCCCTGAAAAATTGTTCAATTCAAGGATTGACTGGTAATCCCAGTTCAATAACCGACGCGGATGGAAATAAGGTTCCAGTAGATGTTTCCAACAAGGAGAGTAATTGAAACCGTCTCTACCATGTTCACGAAATGCCTATCAATTATAATTTTACAGGCCTTTGCTAAAATCTTTTTGTTTTTAAATGTCAAAAGGGTAAGTTTTGGCCAAAATAAATTCGATAAAAATTAGCCTTACCTTTTGTTCTCATTACCGGGGATCTATCTTCATTAGGAAATCGATGGGCTAAATTCGTGCTCATATGACTTAGGGAAAGAACCACATGGCCATACATATCACCCGCGTCTACACCCGCGGCGGGGACACCGGACAGACCTCCCTGGTAGGGGGCGCCCGCGTCGACAAGGACTGCAGGAAACTCGAAAGTTACGGGACGGTCGACGAATTGATCTGCCTGGTGGGCACGGCCCGCACCGTCATCGCCGGCGACGCGCCCAAGGGGCTTCCCAAGCCCGTCCGCGCCGAAATGGAGACCAGCCTGCGCCGGGTCCAGAACCGCCTTTTCGACATGGGAAGCATCCTGGCCACCCCGGCCGGGCAATCCTATGCCGGCATGCCGGAAATCTCGGACGGGGACGCGTCCGACCTCGAAAAGGAGATGGATCGGATGCAGAAGTCCCTGGAGCCGCTCAACTCCTTCGTCCTGCCGGGCGGGACCCTGGCGAACGCGGCCCTGCATGAATGCCGGGCGGTCTGCCGCCGGGCGGAGCGGGAAATCATGCGCCTGTCCCGGGAAGAGCCGGTGGACAAACGCCTCATCAAGTACATCAACCGCCTGAGCGATTTCTTCTTCGTGATGTCCCGCTACGCTTCCCGTAAAGCCGGGGTCAAGGAGTACCTGTGGGAGTACGGTTTGGGCGCCTCGGCCAAGGCCGCCTCTACCAAACCCGCCAAACCCGCCACGCTCGAAGGGCGCACGGAAAGCAAGCGCGTCGTCGCATCGGGGGCGGGGAGTCCGGTGAAGGGAAAGCCGGTAAAGCGGGAGCCGGCGGGAACCCCGGCCGGGAAGCTTAAAGCCCTGGTGAAGAAGGTCAGCGGGAAACGGTAACGGCGGCGATCGCGGGAGCCAGGATCTCCAGGGCCTTGTCCGTGAGGTCCCGGGTCCTGAACGGCTTCATCAGGAATTGCGATTGGCCGGTGGCGATTTCGCGGACCAGGCGATCCTGTTCATCCTCGCCGGAGATGTAAAGGGTCTTCAAGCAAGGATGGATGGCGCGGAGGCTTTCCGCCAGTTCGATGCCGTCCATGGCCGGGCCCAGGTTGATATCCGTGACGAGGAGGTGGACGTTCCCGCCGCGGGCGTGCATCAGGTCCAGGGCCTCCATCCCGTCCTGGCAGGATAGGACTTCGAAGCCGGCCAACCGGAACAAGGTGCGGAGAAGGTTGCGGACCCCGTCCTCATCCTCCACCACCAAAACCGTGCGAATCATATCCTGCATCGCGCCCCCCTCGGCCCCTATTAATGCCATTTACAATCTGTCTTTTTCCGGCACGTGCCGGTTGGCGAAGGTCAAAAATCCCAAATAGCTTTCCGGAACCCGCGCTCCCGCCCTATTTCGGGGCATCCACGGGGGCTTCCAGCCGGTGCCTCAAGTCGTCGTTCAATTTCTCCAGGGACAGCTTCACCATATGCTCGACTTCCCGGCGGCGGAATTTAAGGCCCAATCCGGTGTAATACATTTCCTGGAAGAGGATGACCTTGCCGCTCTCCGTCTCCTTGATGCGGAAGACGTGCTCGGCCGCGAGGAACCAGGCGCCGAACTTATGCTTCCAGGCCCAGCTGAAATACTTGGGGGGTATGAATCCGGTTACCTGCCCGGTCTTCTTCTCCACCGGCTTGCCGTAGTACTGGAGATCCACGTTCAGGGCCGCATCGGGGGCGGCCTGGCCGGTGACCGACTTCAGGAAGCGGTTCCACTCGGGATAGGCCGCGAAATCGATGAGGCAATTCCAGATCCTGTCCGGTGAGGCCAGGACGGCGACTTCCGTAGCGATCTTCATGCTCTCGAAAATCTAAACAAAATGGCCGCGGATTGCATAGGGAATCGCATTCCCGGGAATGCTTTTTGTAACGGAAGTCTGGAGCGGGTAAACTCCGGAGCGACGAGCCTGGAAGTTCCTTGGAAAGCGAGGAAGCGTGGAGTTTGCCCTGCAAACTCCGGAGCGACGAGCCTAGATACGGTAGAAATCGAACGGCATCCGATCGCGCAGGGCCGGGAACTGTTTGCGCCATTGTTTGCAGGCCTCCAGTTCGATCCGGCCGTGCACCACGCCCTCCGAGGCGTCACCCTGGGCGACGGTCTCGCCCTTGGGGTTGTGGATCACGGACCCGCCCGCGAAGGCCAGGGAGTCCTGGGTCCCGGTGCAATTGACGCCGGCTACGAAGGCCTGGTTCTCGATGGCGCGCGCCCGCAACAGGGTCTCCCAATGGGCCTGGCGGGCCTGGGGCCAGTTGGCCTGGACCAGGATGAGGTGCGCGCCGCGCTGGGAGCCGGCCCGGTACAGTTCCGGGAACCGGAGGTCGTAGCAGATGGTGGGCTGGACCGTCCAGCCTTCGAAATCCACGGTAACGACTTCGTTACCCTTGGAGAAGAGCCGGTCCTCTCCGCCGTAGCTGAAGGGGTGTACCTTCCGGTACACGGCGCTTTCCGAACCGTCCGGAGCGAACAGGACGCTCATATTGCGGTAGCCGGCATTCCCGTCCGCGCCGGGAGGACCGGCCTCGACGGTCGTACCCGCCACCCAACAGCCATGCTTGCGGGCCAGGGCGGAGAGGAAGGCGCGATCCTCCCGGGCCACTCCCGCCAGGACGGTCGCGGTTTCGCTTGCGGTCGGGTTCAAGTCCGCTCCGTCCGATTGCAGGGCGGACTCGTCCAGGAATCCGGTGCTGAACAGCTCCGGGAGGACGATGAGGGCGGGCTTGGCAGGCTTGATGTTCGCGGTCAGGGCCGTGGCCTTGGCGCGGTTGAAGTCGGGCTTGCCGCGGGCGATGGCCATTTGAACCAGGTGGATATCCATGGCCATAGTGTAGAAAATCGTCCGGACCGGAGCGATTTCCGGAAACGGACCCCATCCGGCGGGGACTAATCATCCGTAAATAGGTATTTTGGAGAAACGAGGCCGCTTTGCATTTTCCCCTGATCAGTCCCTATCTGCGCTGGCTCCAAAAGGGGAACCCCGTCGGGGAGGTCGAGCGCTATCCGGAAATCGATTCCAAATACCAATCCTCGATCCCGGGGGTATACATCGTCGGGGATCTGACGGGCATCCCCCTGCTGAAGCTCGCTTCCGAAAGCGGCGCCAAGGTCGTCAAGCATATCATGGCGGACAAGGACTTCGCGGCGGGCAAGGGCACGGGGGGCGATATCCGGGACGTGCTCATCATAGGCGGAGGGCCGGCGGGCGTGGCTTGCGCCCTGGCCTGCGGCAGGCAAGGCCTGGACTATGAGATCCTGGAGTCTTCCCAGCTCTTCAGCACCATCGAGAACTTCCCCAAGCGCAAACCCATCCTGGCCAAGCCGGACGGGTACAAGGAGGAGTCCCCCCTTTCCATCAAGGACGGCTACAAGGAGACCTTGCTCGAGGACTTGCGCGCGCAGATCGCGGGCAAGACCCTGCGCACCCGGTTGGGCGTGCGCGTAGAGGCCATCAAGCCCAAGGGCAAGGACGGCATGCTCACCCTGGTGACGGACCAGGGACCGCTGAAGGCCGCCCGGGTCGTGGTCGCCATCGGCAAGACCGGCGATGCCCGCCGCCTGGGGATTCCCGGGGAGGATCAGCCGAACGTCTTCAACCGCTTGTTCGATCCCGGGGAATTCCAAGGAGAGGACATCCTGGTGGTGGGCGGCGGGGATTCCGCCGTGGAAGCCGCCGCGGCCTTGGCGGAAGCGGGCAACCGGGTCAGGCTTTCCTATCGCAAGGAGGCGTTGGATCGCCCCAAGCCGGAAAACCTGGAGCGTTTCGAGGCCCTGCGGAGGGACGGCAGCATCGAAGCCTTGTTCCAGAGCCAGCCCAAGGCCATCCGCGGCGGCGAGGCCGTGATCAAGACCCGGGACGGCGAGAAGACATTCAAGGCGGACGAGATCTTCGTCCTGATCGGCCGGGAATTGCCGACGGCGTTCTTCAAGCGGTCGGGCCTCAAGATCGCGGGACAGAAGGATCGGGCCTGGTACGTCTACCTGGCGGCCATGCTGAGCTTCTTCTCCATGCTGTACTTCGGGAAGGCGGGCGTGGCCCGGGACCTATTCCAAGGCGCGCATTCGCCCTCGGACTTCCTTGCCGCCTATCTCACCGGACCCTTTTCCGATGCGGTCACCGGCAAGCTGTCCTGGTCCCTGAACCATTATGCCTGGTATTCGTCCCTCAACTTCTACCTGGGCTGGGCCGGATCCCTGATCTTCCTGGCGAGCGGCACGGCCTCCCTGGCCATCATGATCGCGAGACGGCGCACGTATTTCGGGACCGCCTGGAACCGCGTCAAATACGGGTATTTCATAGCCGCCTCCCTGTTCTTCACCTGGGTCTACTTCCATTTCCTCCTGGGCCGCACGGCCGGATGGGTGGAGGAACCCACCTATTACTACAGCCTCCTTTACAGCGTCACCATCGTGCTATTCGGGGTGCGCCGCATGATGGTGAAGAAGACCCGCTATATCCGCTGGCAGGTGCTGTCCCTGATCGTCTTCCAGGTCTTCTTCCTGTTCCTCCTGCCCTTCCACCTTTACGAACCCCTCATCAAGGCCAACTTCTCCCCGGATTCCTACGTCATGAAGGAGATCTTCCCATCCGGCAAGTGGTCGAGCTTCGGCCTGGTGCTCTTCTGGCCCCTGGACATGAACGACTTCGGCACCAGTTCCTTCTGGACCTGGTTCCCCTTCGTGCAGACCTTCGGCATCCTGTTCCTGATCGTGCAGCAATGGGGCAAGGGAGCGTACTGCGGCTGGATCTGCAGCTGCGGCGGCATGGCGGAAACCCTGGGGGACGAGTACCGGGTCAAGGCCCCCCACGGAAAGAAGGCCAAGGGCCTGGACAATATCGGGCAGTTCGTGCTGGCGGCGGCCGTGCTCGTGACCGCCTTCGGTTATTTCACCAAGGGCATGGGCGCGCATCCCGCCTGGGTGGACACCCTGCGCGGGATGTACAAGCTGTCCATCGACGTCTTCTTCGCGGGGGTGCTGGGCCTGGGCGTGTACTTCTTCCTGTCGGGGCGCATCTGGTGCCGCTACGGCTGCCCGCTGGCGGCGCTCATGCACGTCTACAGCCGATTCTCCCGGTACCGCATCTTCGCCGAGAAGAAGAAATGCATCTCATGCAATATCTGCACCAAGGTCTGCCATATGGGGATCGACGTGATGAACTACGCCAACAAGGGCGTCCCCATGAACGACGTGCAGTGCGTGCGCTGTTCGGCCTGCGTGGAGGCCTGCCCGACCGAGGTGCTGGCCTTCGGCAAGATCAAGGACATGTCCGATACGGACAATCGCACCCGCCAGGAAGTCCCCGCCTTTCCCAAGGACGACTGGAAGGCGGGTATCCGCTAGTAATCGGGCCGAAACCGCTGGTTTTCGGCGGTTTTTGCTAGATTCAGGATCCCGCGGGAAGGAAGGTGTATCCTAGCCGGCGGAACGGGACCCTTGGCGCCATGAAATCGAAAATCCTCCTCATAGCCCTCCTGGTGGCCGGAATCGTGGCCTTCAACGTGTTCTTCCCATTCAAGGATCATCTGCAGGAGGCGGTGGAATGGTTCCGGGCGCTCGGCCCCTGGGCGGTCCTACCCTACATGATCGTGTTCGTGGCCGCGTCGGTCTTCTTCATCCCCATTTCGGGCATGTTGCTGGTGGCCGGCACCCTCTACGGGTTCTGGATGGGTTACCTCCTCGCGGCGGCCTCGGGCCTCATCGCCGTCGCGGTGACCTATGCGGTCGGCAGGAAACTCTGGCGCTCCCGCGTCGAGGCCTTGCGCCGGGACCATCCCCGCTTCGAATCCATCTATGAAGCCATC
The DNA here is from genome assembly GCA_028287465.1 of Fibrobacterota bacterium. Classification (GTDB taxonomy): domain Bacteria; phylum Fibrobacterota; class Fibrobacteria; order UBA11236; family UBA11236; genus Chersky-265. The sequence goes on along the minus strand of JAQBPO010000039.1, from coordinate 10,070 downwards.
TCCAGGCATGGGCCCATCCTGGTCTTCCTCATCCGCCTCAATCCCCTGCTGCCTTTTTCCCTGCTCAATTACCTGTTCACCATCCCCAAGCTGGATTTCCGCAAGTACCTGGTGAGCTCATTCCTGGGGATGACCCCGGACATCATGTTCTACCTGTATATCGGCCAGGTGGGGAAGGGCTGGCTCGAGAATCCCGCCGGGCTCACGATCTGGAATTACCTGATCCTGGGCGGAGCCTTGGGCACCACCGTGGTCGCGGCGGTCATCATCAACCGGGTCATCCACAAGGCCCAACCGGCCGCCGTCAAGACCGCCGCCCCGGTGCCCTGACCCTTTCCTCCGTTTCTCCGCTACGTCGCCCGGATCAGCGCATGACTTCCATGGGGCGCTGCCATGTCCTGCCGCCGATCTCCAAACGGCAGAAGTAGATCCCAGGACGCAAGGCGCCCGCCTCGAGCGTGCGCGCATAGGATCCGGCGGCATGGAAGCCGTCGACCACCACGCGCACCAGGCCTCCCCGCGAATCGAAAACCCTGAGGCGAACCCGTTCGCCCGCATCCACGCGGTAGCGCAGGGTCGTGGCCTCCCGGAAGGGATTGGGGAAGTTCTGCTCCAGGTCCGCGCCGGACGGATTCGAGGCGCGCTGGAGTATCGGCGTGCCCACGATGGGCAAGGCCGGGAAATCCTTGAGCAGGACCTTGGTCAGGTCGGCGCCGGTGACGCCCAGCCAGTCCTTCAGGATGCTGGAATAGACCGACCGGTAGTCGTATTGCATGGGGACATTGTCCTTGACCGTCACCGTGGCGGGGATGACCGGATTGGTCCCCAGGATGCCGCCCGCGACCGGATCGCCCCATACGAAGAGCGGCGCCGAGGTGCCGTGATCGGTTCCGAGCGAGGCGTTGGACAGGATGCGGCGCCCGAATTCCGACATGGTCATGCCGATGACGCGGTTCTCCAGCCCGAGCAGGCGCAAATCGTCCTGGAAGGCCACGATGGCGTCGTTGAGCTTGGTGAGCAGGAGGGCATGCGCTCCCGTGGCCACATCGGCGGCGAGCACCTGGTTGGCATGGGTGTCGAAGCCGCGCAAGGTGACCACGTATATCTTGGTCTGCATCCCGCCCGCGATGAGCCGGGCCACGCCCTTGAGCTGATCGGAGAGGGTGTTTCCGGTGGCGGGATACAAGGCCGATTTGTTGGCCGCCGCCGCCAGGGCCTTCTTGATGGACTCGCCGTACTTCTGGGTTTCCGTGAACATCTGGCGGATGAAGGTGAGCTCGTGGCCGGCGGGCGTTTTCGGGGCGGTGTCGAATCCGGCGGGGACCAGGGAATAGATGGAGGTCGCATTGGCCACGGCCATCCCCATCGGCACGTTCTCCCCCTGCAGCAAGGTGTACAGGGAGGAGCCGATCTGGATGGCGGGCGGGTCCGGGAAATCCTTGCTCGGGAATCCGTCCGGATAGCCCGGATACACGGTCTCGAGGTAACGCCCGAGCCACCCCGTGGAGAGGATCTGGTTGTATTCCGATGCCGAGAACCAGATGTCCGTGGAGCGGAAATGGCTCTGGTTGTGGCTGGGATATCCGACCGATTGGATGATCTGCAGCTTGCCGTCCGCGTAGAGCTTGGCGAATCCGCCCAGGGCGGGGTGGAGGCCGGTGGCGGCGGTGAGCTTGACGGCCTTGGCCTCGGGTATGAGGATGTTGGCCCGGGCCTTGGCCAGGTTGGCGTATTGATCGAGAGGCAGCACGGTATTGAGACCGTCATTGCCGCCGTCCAGCCGCACCACCACCAGGACGCGATCGTTGGCGGCCGAGGCGGCCAAAGCATCAAGAGGCGACATGCCGAAGGCCTGGGCCGCCATGGACCCCCCCGCCAGCGGCACGGCGGCGGCGGAGGCGCCGATCTTGAGGAAGCGTCTACGGTCCATGCCATTCCTTCCGTTCAGCATAGCTGGTACTCCGCCATCTGCATCATTTCCGTGATCAGGGATCTCAGCAGGGTCTCCACCGGCTTGATCTTGAGCGGATCCGCGGGCGCGGCCACGTAGTCGTCCCATTCCACCCCCCATTCATAATCCGGAAGCCCGTTCAGCATGACATCCTTCAGGTATTTCAACTGCACGTCCGTCAGGGTGATGGGATAGAAGATCTGCGCGAGCTCGGAGACCAGGGTATTCACCAACCCGGGCGCCGAGGTGGCCTTGGCCAGGGCCAGCACGTCCACGGAGAGGAAGGACTTGTCCGTGTAGAAACCCAATCCCTTGGCCGATGCCAGCTTGTCCGTGAACTGGACGCGCCGGGGGAGGGTGTCCGAATTGATCCAGACCTCGTAGAAGACCGGGCTCTGGTAATAGGCGGACCATCCGGCCACGTTGGGGGGGTTGCCGATCTCCAACTGCATGCGCCCGGCCTCGCCCACCAGGTTGGCCATCAGCGCGTATTGCCTGGCGGGATCGCTTCCGTCCGGCAAGGGGATGCCCAACTGGCGGACCGCGCCGGCCACGATGTCCATGGGCGTCTTGATCTGGCACCCCTGGTTGTGGGCGTCGTGGAAATGCGCGCTCTTGAACAGGGTCGCCAGCACGGGCTTGACCGCGAATCCGGCCTTCACCAGTTGATCCGCCAAGGGGACGATGATGTTGGCCTCCACCGTCGCATCGATCTCGTAGTACACGAAGAACCGGTAAAGCTTCCGGCAGAAGTACCGGGCCGTTTCCGCCTGGGCGAAGATCATGGCGATGAGATCGTCGAGCTCCAGGGTCCCGGCGTCCGGGCCGGTCCGGCCCGCGATGACGGTATTGCCGTACGCGGACGAGAAGACCTTGTCCTTGACGTCGTGCCGCTTGTCCTGGAATTCCGCGGTGGGCGTATCGCGCACGTCCCGCCAGCCGGTGAGCACGCGCGCGGCGGCCTTCACGTCCTCCTCGGTATAGTTGGTGTAATTGCCTGCGCTGACCTCCGGCCCCTTGCCCACGGTGAACAGCTCTTGCAGCTCGCGCCCGTAATTCTCGTTAGGGCTGGTATTGGTGTTGCTGTCGCCATTCAGGTATTGCAGCATGGCCGGGTCGACGGTGATCTGCCTGACGAGTTCCTTGAAGTTGCCCATGGCGGATTTCCGGAGGAGGGAGTGATGCAGCCAGGCGTAGCGCGGATCGCCCACCACGTCGAGTTCCGTCGCCAGGTGATTGTGCCAGAACAGGATCATCTTCTCCCGTATGGAGAACTCCCCGCGCATCGCCAGGGCCATCCACCAGTTCTGCAGCGAGCGCTGGCGGGTTCCGTTATAGTTGCCGTCGTAGGCGGAAACGGTCCATGTGGTCCCAGCGGGCGTGGGATCATTGACGTCGGTGGAGATGGGCGGCGCCGGGGTCTCGTCGGGAACCGTCAACAGGGCGTCCACGCAATTGGACGAGTTCAGCGAGAGGGCCTTGTCCAGATCCGCCTTGGAGAAGCCGAACAGGGTCCTGCGCAGGAGGTGCGAGGCATGCCGCTTGTCCCATGCTCCCGCGAAAGGCTCGAGCCCCGCCGCCACGGCCCCGCGCTTGGGCAGGACCGCATTGGCGTACCTGGCGAAGGCCGGGTCGCGCGCCAAGGCCGCGGAACCGGATGCCTTGGCCAGAGTGATCCGTCGGTCCATATGTCCTCCCCTTGGTTCCTGGTCGGGAACCCGACGCTATTGTACTCGACCCGCCGGGTATCCGCCATGGGATTTATCCGCCCGATAACACCCCTTGCCGACCGATCCCCCTCCGGTTTCCGCCCTGGACGCCCGGATCCGCGGAGGCGTCCGGAAGACGCATCCCTGCAAACGGTCCGAGCGGGCCTTTTTCCGATAACGCGGGATTCCGGGAACCGGCCGGGGAGGCGGCGGGTCTAAATCCATGGAGAGCGGATGGATGCGGCCCCGGATTCCGGGGAAGGTCCGGTCCGGGAGAGTAGATTTGCCAGCGTGACGATCCAATACGCGAAGGCGCCCGGGGAACGGGCGGCGATATCGACCGGGACCGGTCCGGCATGGTGAGCTGGTTCGGCCCCGAGAAGAAAAGCATCGAGCAGCTGCGCGAAGGCGGGCTGGAGGGATTGCATTGGATTTACGGAACGTACTCGCAAAGGATCCTGAACCAATGCTTCCGGATCCTGCTTTCGAAGGAGCAGGCGGAGGACGTGGTCCAGGATCTCTTCGTCAAGCTGCCGGAAATCATCGCCGAGTTCCGCGGCGAGAGTTCCCTGGGGACCTGGTTGTACCGGGTGGCGCACAATATGTGCCTCAACCGGTTGCAACAGGCGAAGAACCGGAACAAGCTGGAATGGGAGAACGCGGAGGAGCTCGCGCCCCGGTCCCAAGGGGCCTCCATCGAGACCCGGGACCTTTTGGGAAAGGCGCTCGCGGTCCTGGACGCGGAAACGCGATCGATGCTGTGGCTGAAGGAAGGCGAAGGCGTGCCGCTGAAGGAGCTTTCGGATATCTTCCGCCTGCCCGAAGGGACCCTCAAGTCCCGGCTCTCGCGGGCGCGGGACAAGGTCAGGGAGTATCTGGAAAAGGAGGCCAGGGTTGAACGATTATAAGCGGTTGTTCGAAGAGGCCGAGCGCCTCAAGCCGCCGCCGGGCCTTTGGCGGCGGATCGAATCCCAGGTCGGGATGCGTTCCGGCGCGGGGCCGGAGGGCGCGGGTTTTCTTGGTTCGCCGGCCTTGCGCGCGGCGGCCGCCGTGGTCCTCGCGGTGGGCCTGTTGGGATTGGGCCTGATGCTGAGGCAACGGCCCGATCAGGTGGAGGTTGCGGTCTCCTCCTTGCCCGCGGTCCAGGCCGCGGAGGAAACCGGAACGGAGCTGGTCGATCCGGAACTGCTGGGATGGCATGCGGATTTGGGTGAAGTGGAAGAAGAGTCTGATGCGGCCGATGAGGCCGGGGAGGTTTTATGAATACGGAGATACGCAACGGGATCGGATGCGCTTCCAGGGGAATGCGCAGGTTGGGCCGGGCGGGCGCGGGCATCGCCCTGGTGCTGGCCCTGGCGATGGGCGCGCAGGCGCAGCCCGGGGAATTCCGGGATGGTCCTCCCGGGCACGGCGGCCCCGGCGGCCACGGCGGTCCCGGAGGCGGAATGGGCATGGAGTTCAATCCGAGCATGTTGCGCGAGCTCCATCTGTCTCCCGATCAGGAGAAGAAGCTCAAGGACGGCCGCCTGGCGGCGCAGAAGAAGAAGATCCAGCTGCATAGCGATAAGGCCATCCTGGAACTCGATCTCAAGAACCTGCTGTCCACCTATCCGGTCAACAAGAGCGAAGCCCTGAAGGTGGCGGACAAGATCGCCGAGGTCGACAAGAAGATGCTGACGCTCAGGGTGGAGTCCATGGTCCAGTTGCTTTCCGGGCTGACCGCCGACCAGCACGCCAAACTGATGGTCATCCAGGACGAATGGATGGAAAAGCGCAAGGCCTGGAAGGATGAGATGCGCAAGGATCACAAGGATGACAAGGATGGCAAAGGCGGAGAAGGCAGGAACGACGATTAGTCCGGTCGCGCGGCGGCGAAAGCCCGCCGCGCCCTCGCATCGGCGCGGTCCCGGGATGGGTTTAGGCTATCTTTTGGCAATGACCCCGGCCGCCCGATATTTCAGCTTCCACCGCGTTTTCCTTTTGGCCGCTTTCCTGACCCTTTCCTCCTTCGCGGCCCTGAATGCATCCCCGGAATCCGGAACTCCCCCACCGGTGGCCGCGACCGCTCCCGCATCAACGGATCCCGCTCGCGATTTCCCGCCCGCACTCCATGTCCGCATCGGTCCTGACAGCAATGCCTGCGGCATCACGGTTCCCGCGGGATGGAATCCCGCCGGAAGGTTCCCGGCCGGAAAGGCCGTGGTGGGCAAGGGCGGGCGCAAACGGCCCCTGATCGTGTGGCTTCATGGCGGCATGCGCAGCCAGAATACGGAAAAGGGATTCGAGGCCCATCGCGCCCTCACCCTTTTCGTCCCGCCGACGGGCTATTTCCTTTGCAGCCCCTCGGCCTTCGCGGGCCAGGAGTGGACCGGGCCCCGGGGCATTTCCCATATCGATTCCCTTATCGATTACATGGTGGCCCATTATCCCATCGACCCCAAGGACATCAACCTGGTAGGGGTTTCGGACGGATGCCTGGGGGTAATCGCCTATTCCCTCGCGGGAAAACGCGATATCAATCGCCGCATCCTGATTTCGAGCGCGCCGCAACTGGTCCTGCCCCTGGAATCCCTCCCGGGCCGACCGCGTTTCGCCCAGGGGTCCTGGGATTTCCTCCAGGGCGGCCGGGACCGCCTATTCCCCCCCGATCAGGTTGTCCCGTACCTGCGGCAATGGGAAAAGACCTACGCCAACTCCCGTTTCCATTACTTCCCCGAGGGCGAACACGACTTCTCCTATTATGCGGCGAATGCGTCGGATTTGTTGAAATCCCTGTTTTCGACGGGAAAAGCCGGGCATCCGGCCAAGGTCGGAACGGGAGCGCCGCAAGGCGTACAAAGTTCCCCTGGTAAAAACTAGCATTAGGGTAAGGAAAAAGGCATACTGGGGCTATGGCGATGCGAAAGATGGAATGGACCTTGGGAACGCTCGCCCTATGCGCCGCCTCCCTGACATGGGCCGGCTCCGCGAATCAGGCGCCCGTGGCTCCATTGAAATCCCCGATCGCGGCCTCCGCCAAATCCAAACCGAAGGCATCCGATCCGGCCGCGTCCGCCTCGGGCAATCTTCCTGCCGTCGGTAACCTGCAAGGTACGGCGTCCCCCGAGCCGGAAGGCGCCCTCAAGCCCGCCCTGGCCGACGCCTTCATCGCCCAGAACGTCCTGCGCGTCTTCCTGAACCGTCCCGCCGCCGTTTTCGTCTACAATTCCCGCGGCCAACAGGTCTACCACCTGGATTCCCAAAGCCCGGCCGAAGCCGTGCCCCTTCAGGGCATCACCACCGGTTTCATCTACCTGACCATCCGCACCGCGCAGGGCGAACTGACCAAGAAGCTGGTCTATACCGGCAAATAGGCCGCCGGTCCATTCTGGAGAATAAGGCAGGCCTTGCGCCTGCTTTTTCGTTTCATGTCCGATTGAATGGGAAGGTCCGGGGTCTTGAGTCCGGAGTCCTGACGGATCGCTCCGTCGCCTATTTCTTCTTGAACAAATCCGACAACGCTCCCAGATCCCCGCCGCCGCCGCCCGCGGCCTTCTGGTTCTCTTCCTTGATGCGTTTGAAAACCTCTTCGCGATGGATGGAGATGTCCTTCGGCGCTTCGATGCCGATCTTGATGTTCTTCCCGTCCATGTCCACGATGGTGATGCAGATGTTCTCGTTGATACGGATGGATTCGCCGACCTTGCGCGTTAGGATGAGCATCAGGGTATGATCCGTTCCCGCAGGGAATACGCGTCATTCTCGATGATGATCTGCTTGCCGACCTTTTCGCGGATGTTGATGAACAAGGGGCCCATCAGGTTGGCGGTCGATTCCATCAACGGCGTCCGCAAGGTCACGATCACGTAGAGGAGGAGCTCCTTGGGGTCCTGGATTTCCAGGGACGCGAGCTCTTCCTTCTTGATCTTGGGCTGGTAGTCGGGGCGGAAGGACAAAGGGTTGATAACGGCGAACCGGATCGTATTGCCTTCGTCGACGCATTCCATCCAATGGAAAGGCTGATGCTCGGGCACCGACATGATGATGAACTTGCGCGCGTTTTCGAATCCGGGGAGGCCCCCGGGGAAACGGATGACCTGATCCTCGGTCCAAGGCACGCCGCTGGACGTGATATTCGGGGTTTCTTTCATTCCGATCAGGGTTCCTTCCGCAAGGTCCATTATCCTTTCCTGGGTCCGTTATTTCAAGAGCTCGAGAACGTGCTGGGGAGCCTGATTGGCCTGCGCCAGCATGGACGTCGCGCTTTGGGAGAGAATCTGGTTCCGGGTGAACTCCGTCATCTCCATGGCGAAGTCCACGTCGCGGATGGCGGATTCCGCCGAGGTCATGTTGGTTTCCTGGATTTCCAGGTTCTTGACCGCGTGATCGAGGCGATTGATGACCGCGCCCAGGTTGGAGCGCACCGTGCTCACCGATTTGATGGCCTGATCCACCAGGGCGATGGCGGCGAAGGCGCCGTTCCGCGAGGTGATGGAAGTGGTGGTCTGGGTCATGCCCAGGGCGCCCAGGGTGATGGGCGAGATGTTCACGGGCAGGGTATCGATGGTCCCCAGGATATTGCCGCCGTTGAAATTGGCTCCGATATGGAGGATGGAGTTGTTGCCGCCGACCGCGCCGAATGAGCCCGGAGCCCCGTCCAGCAAGGTCATGCCGTTATACTGGGTGCTCAGGGAGATGCGCTGGATTTCCGACATCAGGGATTGGAATTCCTGATCCAGGTAGGAGCGTTCCGTGGTGGAGAAAGTATCGTTGTCCGATTGGATGGAGAGTTCGCGCATGCGCTGCAGGATGGCGGAGACTTCGTTGCACGCCCCTTCCGCGATGTTCATCAGGGCGATGCCGTCGCCGGCATTGCGGATGGCGATGCTCGTGCCGCGCACCTGGGTCCGGATCTTCTCCGAAACCGACAGGCCGGCCACGTCGTCCGAGGCGCGGTTGATGCGGAGGCCGGTGGACAGCCGTTCCAGCGAGGCGGCCAGGCCCTTGTCGTTCTTCCGGAGCGATCCGGAAGTGATCATCGCGGTGATGTTATGGTTGATTCTGGACATGCGACCCTCCCTGGGCGAAAAGAAGGCGGCCAATCCCTGGCTGCCCGTTCCGGCCCCGGAAACAACCCGGGGAACCCACAGTCAAAAAGCAAAGGAAGTGCCAAAAGGCCAAGCATCCTAAAGGGCGCAAATCAAGCCAATAACGAAAGCTCGAGGGGGATGGACTCGGGACCGAAGGCAGTTTCTGCCGAGGCGGGTCTAGAGGGTCAGGAAAAAGGCGGCGCCATTGCGGTTCACCAGAACGAGGATTTTATTGCCTTTGCTGGCCTGGCCGAGAGCGGCGCGGAAGGATTCGACGTTGCGGATGGCGATGCGGTTAATCTCAAGGATGACGTCCCCTTCCCTGACCTGGGCGCCCGCGGCCCGCCCGTCCGGTTCCACGCGGGTGACCACCACGCCGTGGTCCAGGGCCTTGTCCAGGGCGAATTTCGAACGGGCCTCCTTGTCCAAGGCGGCCACCGTGAGGCCCACGGCCGCGGTCGAAGCCGCTTCGGATTCCTCGTCCCCGCCTCCGGAGGCGGTCGCGAGGCGCTTCTCGTCGCGGCGGGCGATGCGGGTCTTGAAGTTGAGGGTGATGCCTTCGCGCAGCACCCAGATCTCCACCCATTGCTTGGGCACCAGCAGGGCGATGCGGTTGAGGAGGTCGTTCGCGTCCTTGATCTCCAAGTCCCCGACCTTGGTGATCACGTCCCCGCGCTTGATCCCGGCCTTGTCCGCCGGGCTGCCGGGAACGACGCCGCCGACCATGGCGCCCTTCAGGGTCTTGCCGTCCGCCTGGTCGCGGGGCTTCAGCTTCGCCACCTGGTCCGGATCGATGGGCTGGATGGATACGCCCAGCCAGCCCCGGGTGACCTCCCCGTCCCGGATCAGGTCCTGGGTGATCTTCTTGGCCATGTCGATGGGGATGGCGAAGCCTATGCCCTGGTAGCCGCCGCTTCGGGAGAAGATGGCCGTATTGATGCCGATGAGCTCGCCGGAAAGGTTCATCAGGGCGCCGCCCGAATTCCCCGGATTGATGGCCGCATCCGTCTGGATGAAGTTCTCGTAGCTGTTGATGCCCGTGTTCTTGCGCCCCTTCGCGGAAATGATACCGGTTGTCACCGTGTGCGAGAGGCCATAGGGATTTCCCACCGCGATCACCCACTCGCCGATGCGCAGCCGCTCCGAATTGCCCAGGGGAAGGGTGGGCAGCCTGGGGATGCTGGCCTTGATCTTGATGACGGCCATGTCCGAAGGCTTGTCGGTGCCGACCACGGTCCCGACGTATTCGGTCTCATCGTAGAGCTGCACCTTGATGAGATCGGCGCCTTCGATCACGTGGTTGTTGGTGAGAATGTAACCGGACGGGCTGATGATGACGCC
>JAQBPO010000038.1 GCA_028287465.1 Fibrobacterota bacterium | reverse complement strand
GGGAATCCGCGTTTCCGGGGGGGTTGACTTGATCGGCGTCACGATGAGTGTGCTAAAGCCCGGATTGAGGTAGCGGTTCCGGGACTTTCGATCCTTGTCCTGCCGAGGTAATTACTTTAATTAGGAGGGAATAAAGGACTTCCTGGAGGGCGGTTTGAAGGGCTTGGCGGGGTCGATGGGAATCAAGGGTCCGGCGGTTTTCGCATGCATCCTCCTCTCAGGCATGGCCGCGCCCCGGGCCCAGGACCCGGACAGCCTGCCCACCCCCGCCGAACTCAAGCGGATGAGCCTGGAAGAGTTGATGGACGTCAAGGTCACCTTGGTCTCCAAGACGCCCGAGAGACTGACCCAAGTCCCCTCCGCCGTCCAGGTCATCACCCAGGACGATATCCGCCGTTCCGGCGCGGTTACCCTTCCCGATGCGCTCCGGCTCGCCTCCAACCTGCAGGTCGCCCAGATCGACGGCCGCCAGTGGGCCATCAGCGCCCGGGGCATGAACATGGGGCTGGCCAATAAGCTGCTGGTGATGATCGACGGGCGCACCGTGTACACGCCCCTGTATGCCGGCGTGTTCTGGGATCTCCAGAACCTGCTGGTGGACAATATCGAACGCATCGAAGTGGTCAGCGGGCCGGGCGGGACCCTATGGGGGGCGAACGCCGTCAACGGCGTCATCAATGTCATCACCAAAGGTTCGGAGTACACCCAGGGCGGCCTGGTGGGCCTTGCCGCGGGCACTACGGTGCGGGACGTCGCGGGGGCCCGTTATGGGGGCAAGCTCGGGCAGAACGCCTACTATCGCGTTTGGGGAAGGCGGTTCGACCATAACGGGACGGATACCCTCGGGGGCGGGGACGGCAATTCCGGATGGGATTTCACCCAGGGCGGCCTGCGCATGGATTATCTCCCCAGCGAAAGGGATCGCCTGACCCTGACCGGGAACATCGCGACGGGGAATTTCGAATCCCAGGACACCAGGACCGGCGGGCAATACCTGATCGGGCGATGGACCCGGCAGGTTTCGGAGGAATCCGAAGTTTATTTCCAGGCTTATGCCGATCATCAGGACCGGGCGGTTCCGGGCATTTTCGACGAGGATCTCCAGACCTTGGATTTCGATTTCCACCACCGCATCCCCTTGGGCGCGCGGAACTCCTTCATCTGGGGCGCGGGCTACCGGGTGAGCCGGGATCAAATCACCAATAGCGCCATCCTCGCCATCCTGCCCGCGGACAAGACCCTGCAACTCTTCAACGGGTTCATCCAGGATCAATTCGCCGTCATCCCCGAGAAGGTGGACCTGACCCTGGGTTCCAAGCTCGAGCACAACGATTATTCCGGTTGGGAGGTGATGCCGTCGGCGCGGCTCGCCTGGACTCCGACCGGGAACCAGACCGTCTGGGGCGCGATCTCCCGGGCCGTGCGCTCCCCCAGCCGCGTGGACGCGGATTTCTTCCTGCCCGCCCCGCCCGTGCCCGCGGGCACGCCCAGGCTCCTGGGAGGCCCGGATTTCATGGCCGAGAACCTGACCGCTTATGAGCTGGGCTACCGTACCCGGCCCATGGTCAACCTGTCCCTCTCCGTCGCCGCCTTTTACGATCTGTACGACGACCTGCGCATCCTCGAGCAGGTGCCGGGAACCGCGACGGACTACATCTACGCCAACGGGGGCGCGGGCGGGATCCGCGGCGTGGAATTGTCGGCGGGGATGCAGGCCACCCCCTGGTGGCAGGTGCGGGGAGGCTATACCTGGCTGGACGAGGAGTATTGGGTGCAGCATGGCCATGCGGAGATCCCCATCGTGGGGGCGCAGGGGAACGATCCCGGGCACCAGTTCACCCTCCATAGCAATATGGACCTCTCCCGGGGATTCCAGCTGAACGCGGCGGCCCGGTTCGTTTCCGAGCTCACCGCTCCGAAGGTGCCGAATTACGGTACCTTCGATCTGGGCGCGGTCTGGGAATACCGTAACCTCACGGTTTCCGTGCTGGGGCAGAACCTGGCGGAGAGGCGGCACCGGGAATTCGCGGTCGCGCCCGATATCCAGGAAATCCCCCGTTCGGTCCTAGGGAGGATCTCATGCCGGTTCTGAGATCCCTCTTCCTGATGTTGCTGGCCTCGGTCTCGGCGGCCGTCGCGCAGGGGGCACCGGACCGGGAGCACCGCGTCAAGGCGGTCTTCCTGTTCAACTTCGCCCAGTTCGTGGATTGGCCGGACAGCGTTTTCGCCGATCCCGACGAGCCCCTGGTGGTGGGCATCCTGGGGGACGATCCCTTCAAGGCCTACCTGGACGAGGTGGTGCGCGGGGAAAAGGTCAACAACCGGCCCATCGTGGTGAAACGTTTCCGGAAGGTGGAAGAGATCAAGGACTGCGAGGTCCTGTTCGTGAGCCCTTCCGAGTCCCCGCGCCTGGAGGGCATCCTTTCCAGCCTGAAGCAGAAGCATATCCTCACCGTGGGCGAGTCGGAGGATTTCCAGCGCTACGGCGGCATGGTGAATTTCGCCACCGAGGGCGGGAAGATCCGCCTGAAGATCAATCTCGAACAGGTCCAGGAGGCCGGCCTGAGCGTCAGTTCCAAACTCCTGAGGCTCGCCGACGTCTCCGGAGCGCGGAGGGAATAGGGGATGCCCCTCAGGAACCTGCGGTTGCAGCAAAGGCTGATGGCCATCATGTTGGTGACCAGCGCCTGCGTGCTGGTCATGACCTGCGCGGGCTTCTTCGCCTACGAGTTCCTGACCTTCCGCCAGTCCATGGTCCGGCAATTGTCCACGGTAGCCGCCATCGTCGCGGACAACAGCACGGCCGTGCTCGCGTTCGAGGACAGGAAGGGCGCGGAGGAAATCCTTTCCGCCCTCAAGGCGGAGAGGCACATCGCCGAGGCCGGCCTCTATGACGGGGAAGGCAGGCTCTTCTCCACCTATCCGAAGGATGCCGATCCGGGGGAGTTCCCTCCCGCGCCGGCCGCCGAAGGGTTCCGTTTCGGGGGCGGGTACCTGCAAGGCTTCCAGGCCGTGGTCCAGAACGACAAGCGCCTGGGCACCCTGTACGTGAAATCGGATCTCAAGGCCGTTACGGCCCGCTTCCAATTGTACGGCGCCGTGGTGGTCCTGGTTTCGGGCCTGGCCTTCCTGCTCGCCTACCTCCTGTCCCGGGCCCTGCAGAGGCAGATTTCCGGGCCCATCCTCGCCTTGGCCGACACGGCGAGGGCCGTATCCGACCGCCGGGACTATTCCGTGCGCGCCAGGCAGGCGGGCACGGGAGAGCTGGGCCTGCTGACCGACGCGTTCAACCAGATGCTCACCCAGATCCAGGGGCAATTGACCCGGATGGAGCTCCTCAACCAGATCACGCGCGCCATAAGCGAACGCCTCGATCTCACCAGCGTATTCCAGGTGATGCTGGGGGCCCTGGAGGAGAACCTGGCGGTGGATTTCATCTGCGTCTGCCGGTACGACGCGGACGCCCGCTTGCTGACCGTGACCAGCGTGGGCGCCAAGGCCGCTCCTTTGGCGGAGGAACTGGGCATGACCGCGAACGCCCGCATCCCCATCGACGACGGCCTGCGGCAATGCGTGGGCGGCCAATTCACCTACGAACCGGACATCACCAACCTGAGGCATACGTTCACGGATCGGCTGGCGGATAAAGGCCTGCGGTCCATGGCGCTCTCGCCCCTGCTGGTGGACAGCGGCGTGTTCGGCATCCTCATCGCGGCGCGGAAGGTCCCGGACGGGATCAGCCGGATGGATCGGGAGTTCCTGCGGCAATTGAGCGATCACGGCGCCCTGGCCGCGCACCAGGCCCACCTCTACGGCGCCTTGCAACAGGCCTATGAGGATCTGCGCCGGTCCCAGCAGGCCGTGATGGAACAGGAACGGCTGCGCGCCCTGGGTCAGATGGCGAGCGGCATCGCCCACGACATCAACAACGCCATTTCGCCCGCGGCCCTGTATACGGAATCCATCCTCGAACGGGAAACCAACCTCAGCACCCAGTCCCGCGAGCACCTGCAGACCATCGCCCATGCCATCGAGGACGTCGCCGCCACCGTGGCGCGCATGCGCGAGTTCTCCCGGCAGCGGGAGCCGAACGCGAATTCCGTCCCGGTGCAGGTCAACAAGTCCATCCAGCAGGTCATCGATCTCACCCGCTCCCGCTGGCATGATACGCCCCAGCAACGGGGCATCGTCATCAAGATCAAGACGGAACTCGACCCGGGCCTGCCTCCCGTAATGGGCGTGGAGGGGGAGATCCGCGAAGCCCTCACCAACCTGTTCCTGAACGCCTTCGACTCCATGCCCGAAGGCGGCACCCTGACCCTGCGCACGCGCAAGGGGAAGGACAAGGACGTAATCGCGGAGGTTTCCGATACCGGGGCCGGCATGGACGAGGAGACCCGCCGCCGGTGCCTGGAGCCGTTCTACACCACCAAGGGCGAGCGCGGCACCGGATTGGGCCTGGCCATGGTCTACGGGGTGGCCGAACGCCACGGGGCCGAGCTCCAGATCGACAGCGCGCCGGGCAAGGGCACGACCATGCGGATCGTCTTCCCGGAGGCGGAAGAGGCGATCGCGGAACGGCAAGCGCCCGAAGCCCCGGCGGCTCCCCTGCGCCTGCGCATCCTGGTGGTGGACGACGATCCCCTGGTGGCGAAGGTGTTGCGCGAAACCATGAAGATGGACGGTCATGAAGTGGCCACGGCCAACGGGGGCCAGGCCGGGATCGATACCTACCTGACCGCGCGGAAATCCGGCGCGCCCTTCGACCTGGTGATGACGGATCTGGGGATGCCCTACGTGGATGGCCGCAAGGTGGCGGCCGCGGTCAAGGCCGCCTCGTCGGCGACTCCGGTCATCCTGCTGACGGGGTGGGGGCAGAGCCTGCTGGAGGACGGCGATATGCCGCCGCACGTGGACAAGCTGCTGAGCAAGCCGCCGAAGATGGCGGATTTGCGCGAGGCCCTGGCGAGCCTCGCGCCCAAGAAGACGGCGGGAGGGATCCCGGCCTGATTACAGCCCGATGTAGGCGGTGCTTACGGCCACGTCATCCACATACATGGTGGAGGGCTGGCTGGGGCTGGAACAGGAATTGCCGTTGGCGGAGTTGGAATACCAGCCGCCCAGGCGGATACGGTTGAGCTTCACGGTGGAGCCGCCGTTGCCGCGGATGTTGATGTTGGACTTGGTCGCCACCAGCACTCCGTCGATCCAGATCTTGACCAGGCCGTCCTTGTAGCCCGGGGTGTTCAGGATGACCTGGTACTCGATGGCGTACCAGCGGTTGCGCTGGAAGCTGATGGTTTTGGTCAGGTTGCCCCAGTCGAAGCCCACCGGGCGCCCGTTGAAGAACATCCCCATGTCGGACATGTCCGTGGTGCCGCATTGGTTGACGCCGCCGCTGCTGCGCACCGTCATGACGATATCGACATCGTTCATCTGGGTGTATTCGTTGAAGGCCTGCACGCGGGCGATCTTGACGCCCTGGCCGAAATCGTACCCGGTGCCGAAGTTGTACCAGGCCCGGACGTTCACGGCGTTGGCGGAAAGGGTGAGGGTGGTGCCGGCCACGTCCTCGTTCTTGGCGTAGGTCACGGCCAGGGACTTGTTCCCCGAATGGCGCGTGCCGTACTCGTTCAGCTTGGCGCCGTAGGAACCGATGCCGCCGTATTCGCCGCAGGCGGCGGTGGCGTAACCGGAGGAGTTGCGGGCGCCCCAGCAGGATGAGGTCTGATCCTCGAAGTCATTGCGCCACATGATGGGATCCCCGGTCAGCTTGGCGAGCCCGTCCGACGACCCGTCCGTGAAGAGGCTCGCGGCCATGGGGGCCATGTCGGCTTCGTCGGAATGGGCCGACGTGATCGCCGGCGCCGAGCTTTCCGAATCGATGGGGCTCGATGAGGTCGACATGAAATCGCAGGCATTGAAAGCGAAGGCCAGGAAGAGAGCGGAAACGGGATAAAGAAGAGAACGCATTGTTTTCCTTCCAGGAACGAATTCCAGGTGGGGGTGAGAGGCCCGGTCCGGAGGCCGCTGCGTCGGTCCCGCTCCCCATGTAGGGAAGCCGGATGGAAGCGGTGTGAGTCTCCAGGTCCTTGACTTCCAGCAGTGTAAACTATCGAAACCGCCATGTCCACCCAAACATGATGTTTTTACCCTTATCTGAGACAATCCGTCCGTATGGCCTGGAAAGCCCGTCGTTAATGGCCCGCAGGGGGTTAGAGGATGGTAAGGGATACGGATGACAGGTAACCGGAAAGGTACCGTACCGCCCATGACGGTCCGTATCCGAGGGAACGCGTACGTTACTTGCGTACCCGGATCGGTATGCGTTCCGGGGCCGGAGAGGGATCCGGGCGGCGGCAGGAGGGGACGCGGACCTCCGCGGCCGCGTGGGATTTCCCGGAGTCCGGGTTCAATCGGATACCTTCCCCCGGCCCGGTCCTGGAGCCGTTTTGACCCCGCTTTAACCGGGACCCGACCCGCGGCCTTCCCGGCCGCCCCTTAGATTTGCGGCGGATGCGGGGGCATCCCTTCTTTAAGATCGATCGGGTGGTATCGTGAAAACAAGGACGTTCCTGGCCATAACGGCCGTTTCCGGGCTGTGCGCCTTTCCCATCCATTCCCAAGATCTGGCGGTTTCCGGCAAGGTGGTCGACGCTTCCGGCAAGCCGCTTCAAGGCGTGGTCGTAGGCCTGTTGGCCGCGCATGCGGCCGATACCACCGACGCGGAAGGGACCTTCGACTTCACCGGCAAGTCCATCTCCCTCCTTAAGAAGTTCCGCAATCCCGGACCGGGCCGGTACGGGGGAAACCGGTTCCTGTTCGAGACCGGGGCCCCGGCGGGAATCGAAGGTGCGCTTCTCGATGCCAAGGGCAGGGCGGTCCCGCAGGAATTCCGGGGAGGCTCGCGCCATGTCATCGCCCTGGGGAACGCCTGGTCCGATGCGATGGGCGGCCCGGGAGGCCCAGGCGGACACGCCAAGGTTACCGCTGCGTCCGGGGTTACCGTCAACACGGCCGCCGCTGCCGCCGGCGACTGGCTGCAGGCCTATAAGCCGGGATACGCGCCCTCGGCCCGGCAAATCCCCTCCTATACGGGAAGCCATACCCTCACTTTGACGGCTTCGGCGGACCCGGACTTCGGGCCGAACGTGGTGGTCTTCGACCCCGCCATGCCTTCCGCGGAGATGCAGGCCCGCATCGATGGCATCCATGCCGTCCAGAAGGCGGCCCAGTTCGGCACCGACCGGTTCGCCCTCCTGTTCAAGCCGGGCGCCTACACCCTGAACGTGGACGTGGGCTATTATACCCAGGCCCTGGGCCTGGGCGCCCTCCCGGACGATGTCGCCATCACGGGTTCGGTCCGATCTGTGGCCACCACCGCGAACAACAACGTGACCATCATGTTCTGGCGGTCCGCCGAAAACATGGCGGTGACCCCGACCGTTGGCGGGCTGGACACCTGGGCCGTATCCCAAGGCGCCCCGTTCCGGCGCATGCATGTGAAGGGTTCCCTCGGGCTCTCCATGGGAGGCTGGGCCAGCGGCGGTTTCCTGGCGGACTCCAAGATCGACAACCAGGTGCAGCCGGGCTCCCAGCAGCAATGGTACTCCCGCAACTCGGAATGGACCGCGTGGTCCGGAGGCGTATGGAACATGGCCTTCTCGGGCGTGGTCAATCCCCCCGCCGGGACCTGGCCTGCCAAGCCCTTTACCGTGGTGGCCCAGACGCCGGTGGTGCGGGAGAAGCCCTTCCTCACGGTGGACAAGGCCGGGAAATATTCCGTGAACGTGCCGGCCCTGAGGGAAGCCAGCCAAGGCACCAGCTGGTCCAAAGGCGCCTCGGGCGAGAACCTGCCGGTGGAACTCTTCCATATCGCGCATCCGGATCGGGACGATGCCGCTACCATCAATGCCGCCCTGGCCTCCGGCAAGCACCTGATCCTGACGCCGGGCATCTACCACCTGGCGCAAAGCATCCAGGTCCTCCGCGCGGGCACGGTGGTGCTGGGCCTGGGCATGCCCACCCTGGTCCCGGACAACGGCACGGCCGCGCTTTCCATCGCGGACGTGGACGGGGTGAAGGTGGCCGGGCTCCTCATCGACGCGGGCCCGGTGGAATCGCCCGTCCTCCTGCGGATCGGGGAACCGCAGGCGGGCGGCGCGAGCGGCCCGGCGGATCATGCCTTGAACCCCACCTCCCTCCACGACATCTTCCTGAGGGTGGGCGGCCCGCGGGCGGGATCGGCGGCCGCGGCCGTCATCGTGGACAGCAAGGACGTGATCGGGGATCATTTCTGGATCTGGCGCGCGGATCATGGCGCCGGGGCGAAGTGGGACCTGAACAAGGGCCGCAACGGCCTGATCGTGAACGGGGATCGCGTCGCCTTCTACGGCCTCTTCGTAGAGCATTTCCAGGAATACCAGACGATCTGGAACGGAGAAGCCGGCCGCGTGCATTTCTACCAATCGGAAATGCCATACGATCCGCCCACCCAGGCGGACTGGCAGCATGCCGGGGTGAACGGGTACGCTTCCTACAAGGTGGCGGACAAGGTCAAGACCCATGAGGCCTGGGGCCTGGGCGTCTATTGCGCCTTCCGGGCCGGGCCCATCCAGTCGGACCACGGCATCGAGGCTCCAGTGGCCGCCGGGGTCCATATCCGGCATGCCGTTTCCATCTGGCTCAACGGCGTGGACGGCAGCGGCATCGGCAATGTCCTCAATGCCACGGGCGGGGCGGTCACCAAGACCAATACCAAGGCCACCATCGACTGATGGTGGCCCGCTACTATCGACTGGGAGTGTCGACTGGGAGTGTCGACTGGGAGTGGCCCGCCACCCTCGACTGAAGCCGCGTCGGGGCCAAGGCAGGTAAAGGGAGGTATCTTTACCCCCCATGCCTTCCTCCACCGCTACCACCTTCAAAGACATCCTGGAAACCCTACCCCGGGAATACCGCAACGATAACGATTTCCTGCTGACCTCCTTCCTGGACTGGGCGGCCCTGCGCGGCCTTTCCATCTACCCGGCCCAGGAAGCCGCCGTCCTCGAGCTCTTCGAAGGCAAGAACGTCATCCTGAACACGCCTACGGGTTCCGGGAAGTCCCTGGTGGCCTCGGTCCTCCACTTCCAGGCCCTGGCCCAGGGCAGGCGATCGGTCTATACCTGCCCCATCAAGGCCCTGGTCAACGAGAAATGGCTGGCCCTGTGCAAGGAGTTCGGCCCCGAGAACGTGGGCCTCTCCACCGGGGACGCGACCGTGAACCGGGACGCGCCCATCCTCTGCTGCACGGCCGAGATCCTCTCCAACATGGCCCTTTCGGAAGGCGCGGACTGCCCGGTGCGGGACGTGGTGATGGACGAGTTCCACTATTACAGCGACCGCGACCGCGGGGTCGCCTGGCAGATACCGCTCCTGAGCCTGAACAAGGCCCGGTTCCTGTTGATGTCCGCCACCCTGGGCGAGACCGCCTTCTTCGAGGAAGCGCTCACCAAGGTGACCGGCCTTCCCACCGTGACCGTGAAGTCCCAGGATCGGCCCGTGCCCCTGACCTTCCAATATTGCGAGACCGCCCTTGCGGAAACCGTTCTCCGCTTCGCCACCGAGGGCCGGGCCCCGGTCTACGTGGTGCACTTCACCCAGGCGGACGCGGCGCGCAACGCGCAAAGCTTCACCAGCCTGGACCTGTGCAATAAGGAGGAGAAGAACGCCCTGGCTTCGGCCATGGAAGGCTTCCGGTTCACCAGTCCTTACGGCCCTGATCTCAAGCGCTGGTTGCGCCAGGGGATCGGCCTCCACCACGCGGGCCTCCTGCCCAAGTACCGCATCCTGGTCGAGAAGCTGGCCCAACAGGGCCTCCTCAAGGTCATCTGCGGCACGGATACCCTGGGCGTGGGCGTGAACGTGCCCATCCGCACCGTGCTCTTCACCCAATTGTGCAAGTACAGCGGGGACAAGACCGCCATCCTCACCGCGCGGGACTTCCATCAGATCTCCGGCCGGGCCGGGCGCAAGGGGTTCGACGACGCCGGCTTCGTGGCCGCGCAGGCGCCCGAACACGTAGTCGAGAACCTCAAGCTCGCCGCCAAGACGGCCCAGAGCGGGCGCAAGTTCGTCAAGCGCCAGCCCCCGGAAAAGGGCTACGTTCCCTGGGACGAGGCCACCTTCAAGCGCCTGATCGTCGCCCAGCCGGAACGGTTGGTCTCGCGTTTCCAGGTGACCCACGGCATGCTGCTCAACGTCTTGGGCCGTCCGGGGGACGGATGCCGCGCCATGCGGGAACTGATCTCGGAAAGCCACGAGTCCGCCAAGGACAAGGCCGCCCACCGCAAGCGCGCCTTCCAGCTCTTCCGCTCCCTGGTGGAACGGGGTATCGTGGAGATTACCCCTCTCTCGGAACGGGCCTCCGGGCGGCCCAAGCTGCGCGTCAACGTGGACCTGCAGCAGAATTTCTCCATGGACCAGACCCTGTCCCTCTACCTGCTGGACACCCTGTCCTTGCTGGACAAGGAGGCCCCGGAGCATCCCATGGACCTCCTGACCCTGGTGGAATCCATCCTGGAGGATCCGGATCTGGTCCTGCGGCGCCAGCTGGACATGCTCAAGACCGAGCGCATGATCGAGCTCAAGGCGCAAGGCGTGGAATTCGATCAGCGGGTGGCGGAACTGGATGCCATGGAGCATCCCAAGCCCCTGCGCGAATTCGTCTACAGTACCTTCAACGCCTTCACGGAAAAGCATCCGTGGGTGGGCGGCGGGAACATCCGCCCCAAGTCCATCGCGCGCGAGATGCTGGAAGGCTATTACACCTTCTCCGGGTACATCAAACGGTACGGCCTGGAGCGCTCCGAAGGCCTTTTGCTCCGCCATCTGAACAGCGTCTACAAGGTCCTGGCGAACACCATCCCGGAAGCCTACAAGACCGATCCGGTCCGGGAGATGGTGGCCTTCTTCGGCGATCTGGTGCGCCGGGTGGATTCCAGCCTGCTGGAAGAGTGGGAACGCCTGATGGATCCGGACTTCCGGCCGGCCGAAGTATCCGAACCCCTGCCGCCCGGGGCCGAAGAAGCCGCCCGGGCCGCCGAGCGCGATATCACCCTGGACGAAAAGGGGTTCACCGCGGCCATCCGCGCCCGGGTCTTCAGTTTCCTGGCCTCCCTGGCGCGTTACGATTTCCCCGGGGCCTTCGAAGCCCTGACGGAAGGCCTGGGCGATGCCGGCGCCGCGGGCCAGACGGCGGTTGCCGCGGCCGCGGCCCAGGCCCGCGCCGCCCTGGCGGGGGGCGAGGATGCGCCTTGGACGGAAGAGCGCCTGCGCAAGGCCCTGGAGGATTACCGCGCCGAGCATGGCCCGTTCCGCCTGGATCCGGAAGGGCGCGCCCCGCGCCATACCGTGGTGGAAAAGGATCCGGAAAGGGAATGGCGCGTGAGCCAGTACCTGCAGGACCATGACGGCCATAACGATTGGAAAGCGTCCTTCGCCGTGGACCTGGACGCGAGCCGGCTGTCCGGCGCCCCGGTCCTGCGGCTGACGGGGTTTACGCCCGCCGGTCAGTAAGGGGCGTAGACGCCGCCGCGCAGTATCATTTGCGCGACCGTACCAGATCCGCTACGGGTACTTCCAGGGCTTCCGCGATCTTGTTGAGGGAGCTGATCCGCGGATCGGCCTTCAGGTTCAGGATGCGGCTGAGCAGGGATTTCTGGATTCCGGTGGATTTGGCGAAATTCTCGATGCTCGCGAATTCCCCCTGCTTGATCTTCCTCTCGATCAAACGTCTGATATTTTCCGCGATGGATTGTCTATCGTGCTGCAATGTGGATCACCCTTGGGATGCAAAGGTACGGATTAACACCCGCCCATGAGTTCTATTGATAGAACAAACGCCATTACCTATACTTTCATCGGGGAAGTATACAGTGCAGGACTCGGGACAGAAAATCCAGCTTAACGCCGCGATGGCCGTCATGGAAGACCGGTTCGAAACGGTATGCAAAGGGATCTTCCAGCGCAATGACGTGGTGGCCCTCGTCGACTCCATCCTCGATAACATTTCACGCCATCCCGAGCTGAAAAAGTGCCTCGTGGACATCCGGGGCGCCGAAATGACCCTGGGAATCATGGGTGAATACATCATCGGCGAATATGCCGCCAAGAAGCTGGCGGGTCTCCGGATCGCCCTGATCCAGGCGCCTGGCCAGGTCAAGAAGCTCCTCGAAGATACGGCCTATAATAGAGGATTGCGGATCCAGCTGGTCGACGACCGGCAGGACGCCCTCGATTGGCTCAATAAGTAGGATTCCGGCCGGCATCGGCCTAATTTACCCCATTACGCCTTTTCTGGAAGCACCATTTCAAATGGTGCTTCTTGCCCTACCATTTTCCCTGGTATCCAATGGTTCCTATCGGGTAAGCATGCCCGGGAAAAAGCAACAGGTATCCTGGTGCTCGCCTGAACGGCCGTTCCGGGAACGGCCGTTCAAGGAACGGCCCTTATTCAGGGAACCGGATCCGTTCCGCCCCCACCAGGGACAGCGCCGATGAGCTATTTTTCCGGGATATGCACCTCATCTATATCGACGCCGACGCCTGCCCGGTCAAGGACGAGACCTACAAGGTGGCCAAGCGCCACGGCCTGGAGGTCATCGTGGTGGCCAATTCGCCCATGCGCATGCCCTTCGAGGACAAGATCCGCCTCCAGGTGGTTTCCGACGGCTTCGACGCCGCGGACGATTGGATCGTGGAGCAGGCCGGAACGGGCGATATCGTGATCACGGCGGACATCCTCTTGGCCGATCGCTGCCTGAAGAAGGGCGCCTTCGTGCTGGGGAATACGGGACGTCCCTTCACCGAGGAGAACATCGGCGACGCCGTGGCCTCCCGCGAGCTCTCGGCGGAAATGCGGGAGATGGGATTGATGCGGGGCGGTCCCGCGCCGTTCCAGAAGAAGGACCGATCCGAGTTCCTGATGCAGCTGGACCGGGCCATCCACGCCATCCTGCGCAAGCATAAGCCGGGGCAGGCCGGCCAGGCTCCCTGACCGGGAGAGCAGGCCGTGGATCCGTCCGGGCCGAAAGCGTCGCTTTCCCGCCTTTTACGCCCCCGAAAACCTCGGATCAGGGTCAAATCGGCCCCGGACCGCCGGGAAACCGGAGGTCGAAATCCGGCCGAAGCCTTACTTTGAGGCCAGGAAACCCCTGATTCCATGGGGTTCCGCATAGGATCAGGCATGCGAACGACCCATGGGGATACTCCGAAAATGCGTAGAACGTCCGACCTCCTTTCCCTTGGCCTCGCGATGTCCCTGCTGGCGATGCCGATCGCGGCCCAGATCAACATCACCGGCAAGGTCACGGATCATCTCGGCAAGGGCGTGGAAGGCGTGCTCGTCTCCCTGAAGAAGGCCAAGGCCTCGACCCTCACCGCCGCCGACGGGAGCTATACCCTGAACGGTTCCTCCATCGGCCTGATCAAGCTGGACGGAAAGGGACCCGGTCGCCTGGCCTTCCGGAACCGCCGGCTCGAATTCAGCGTCGAGGCCGCCGAAGCGGACGTACACATCGAGGCCTTCGACCTGGCCGGCAAGTCCGTGGCCACCCTTCTCGAAGGGCGGTTGGGCCGGGGCGCCTACCATGTCGATCCCTTCGCGGCCGGCGTCCGGTCGCGCATCCTGCTCCTCGGCGTCCGGATCGGCGCGGAGAGGTTCACCCTCAAGCTCCTGGAAACCGGCGACCGTAGCATCCAGGCTACCGTAATCTCCCGCGCGGAACTTTCCCCCGCCGCCCTGCGCAAGGTAAGCGCGGAGGTGATGGATACCGTGGTCGCGACCAAGGCCGGCTACGATCCCGGGCGCAAGAAGGTCGAGGCCCTGAGCGGCACGGTGAACCTGATGATCATGCAGCCGGACGTCTTCTGGGGCAAGCCGTCGGACTATCCCGCCGCCAAGAACGTCATGACCTACGTCTTCCTCAATCGCACCAACGGCAAGTACCAGGACAACCAGATCTTCTGGACCTTTTCGGGCCAGACCAAGACCATCGCCGATCAACATATCTTCGACATGCCGGCCAACTCCTCGGGGCGCGTGACCTTCCACCTGGAATCGGCCACGGGCAAATACTGGGATTTCATGGAGCACACAATCACCGCGAACAACTGGTACGGGAACACCACGCGCGTGGACGCCTACGGCCTGCCCATGGCCATCCGCCTCATCTGCGACGACGGCCATGACAGCAGGCTGGGGGAGAGCTACGAGGTGTTCTACATGGGCCGCGACAAGTTCTTCCAGACCTACAAGGCGGCGGTGCCCGCCGAGTTCCAGCATACCGCGGACAACGGGCAACCCTACCGCATCCTGGCCCCGGGCAAGGGCGACGGCGGCTTCGGCCCCGGGGAGAAATACGGGACCTATTTCGACGCCTACCTGAAGGAACTCGGGATGGCCGCCACCCCCACGCGCATGGTCTTCGCCTGCGAAGGGGATCCCTTCGGCTCCAATGCCCAGCTGGCCGGCGCGGTAAACCGGCATGTCGCCCATCTCCCCAAGACGGAATGGCTCAAGGCCGAGAATTTCTACAAGCAGGCCCCGGCCAACTACTACGCCAAGTTCTTCCATGATATCAGTTTCGGGGAGAAGGCCTACGGATTCGCCTACGATGACGCGGCCGGCTATGCCGCCTACGACGCCTGCAGCAAGCCCAGGACCCTGATCATCGCCATCGGGTACTAGGAACCCAAAAAACCGGAATCCGGCCGCAACGGGCCGGGTACTCGGGGTTGCCCAATCCCCATCGCGAATCGTCCTACCGGGAGTCTCGACCCGGAAAGGATCGGTTCCGATATGAAAACCTTTTTGAATGCCCTCTTCGCGCTCGCCTGCCTATCGGCCATGGGAACGGCCGGGGCCGAAGCCATTTGGGAAACCGATTTGCAAAAGGATTCCGTTTCGATGGACTCCGTTAAGCCAGGGAACCTCCCGCAGGCCAAGGGCCTTTGCTCCTATTCCATGGCCAAAACCGGAGGGAGATATCCGGACCTATGCGTCCAGGTGGAGGCCGATCCGGAATTGAAACGGGTTTGGACCGAGGCCCAGGGCAGGACCCTGGGAAGGAAGGCGGCCGGCATCATCCTGGGCATGGTGAGCGTCGGAGTGGCCGTCGGGGGATTGGACGCCGCGACGGCCTGCTTGGGAGGCGGGCGTTGGTTCAGCGATGCCGATCCTTGCGAGGAAAAGTCCCCCGAACCGTTTTTCTATACCGCCGGCCTCTTCGCCCTCGCGGAGCTGGTCGTTCTGACCCTCCCGAACCATTCCCTGGAACGGGCTTTGGAGGCGACCGCCCGGTATTATGCGATCCAGTCCTATCCGAACGGCCCCTAAGGCCCTACCGGATCCGGCCCCCGGATCCTTTTGGATCGATCCGCCAGGAACGTAATTTCCGTTTAGGCCTCCCCGGGAGGCGGAAACCTTTACAGCCAGGCGGGCCCCATGATTTCCCTCAGCCCCAGTCATCTCAAGCGCTACAAGGACATCATCGCCCTGCTCCTCAAATACGGGCATTCGGACCTGGTCAAGCATTTGCGGAAGGACGTGCCGGACCTTCAGGAGCCGGTCATCCAGTCCGAGGAGGAGAAGGCCAAGCCGGAGGAGTTCGCCCAGGACCTCATGAAATTGGGGCCGACCTATATCAAGCTCGGCCAACTGCTCAGCACCCAGACCGCCTTCATGCCCGAACCGTACATCCTTTCCCTGGAAGCGCTCCAGGACAAGGTGGAACCCTTCCCCTTCCACGAGGTGGACCGGATCATCCAGGCCGAGTTGAAGGCACCGGTCAAGAAGATCTTCCATGCCTTCGATGCCGAGCCCTTGGCGGCCGCGTCCCTGGCCCAGGTCCATCGCGCCGTGACCCACGATGGCCAGGATGTGGTGGTCAAGGTGCAGCGTCCCGGCATGCAGAAGATCGTGGTGGACGACCTGGACGCCTTGGACGAGATGGCCGCGTTCCTGGAAAGGAATTCGGACATGGGGCGGCATTTCCATCTCAAGGAGCAGTTGGGCGAATTGCGGAATTCGCTCCTGCGGGAACTGGATTACAGGCAGGAGGCCCGCAACCTGACCCTGATGCGCGAGAACCTGAAGGAGTTCCGGAACATCGTGGTGCCCAAGCCCTTCGAGAGCTATTCCAGCTCCCATGTGCTGACCATGGAGTACATCCCCGGCCGGAAGATCACCACCTTGACCAACCTGGCCCGCCTCGAGGTCAAGGGCGACGTCCTGGCGGAAGAGTTGTACCGCTGCTTCACCCAACAGATCCTGGTGGACGGGCTGGTCCACGTGGATCCGCATCCCGGCAATGTCTACCTCACGGACGACAATCGCCTGGCCCTCCTCGATTTCGGAATGGTGGGGCACATCCCGCCGCAGATGCAGAACCAGTTGACCAAGTTGTTGGTGGCCATCGCCGACGGGAGAGGCGAGGATGCCGCCGAAATCTCCCTGCGCCTGGGCCGGCGCGAAGCGAACTTCGATCCGGTCAAGTGGAAGGACCTGGTCGCGGCTTCCGTCTCCGAGTTCCAGAACATGAAGCTGGCGGACATCACGGTGGGTCGGTTGTTCCTGAACATCGCCACCATTTCCGAAGCCGCCGGGGTCAGCCCGCCGCCGCAGTTCATCCTGCTGGGAAAGACCCTGTTGAAATTGGATCGGGTCGCCAAGAACCTGTCGCCGTCCTTCAATCCCAACGAGGCCGTAAAGCGCCACGCCTCGGAACTGATGCAATCCCGCCTGCGGAAGAGCCTGACCATGGGCAAGCTCTACAATACCGCCCTGGAAGCGAACGATTTCATCCAGCAATTGCCGAACCGGCTGAACGCCCTGCTCGAAATGGTGTCCAACAACGAGGTCCGGATCCGGGTGGAGACCCCCGGGGAGGACAAGCTCATCACGGGCATGCAGAAGATCGCCAATCGCATCACCATGGGTCTGGTGCTGGCGGCGCTCATCATCGGAGCGGCCCTGTTGATGCGCGTGGATACGCCCTTCAAGATCCTGGGCTATCCGGGGCTCGCCGTGGTGCTGTTCCTTTCCGCCTGCATCGGCGGCATCCTGCAGATCTTCAGCATCCTGAACAGCGACCAGAAGTCGAGGCCCGGCCCAGCGTAGCTGGTCCGACCCGCCCGGCGTAAGCCGGCCCGGCCGGCCCAGCTTAGGATCCGGAGGGATCAAGGATTGAAAAAGGGGCGTTCCAACCAGGCGTTGTCGCCCATGCGCTGGGAGGCGAGGACCGGGCATTCCCACCCGGATCGGAAAACCCGCGACTTGTCGAGGCCGAATCTGGGCGCGTGGAAGTAGACGGTGACTCCGGCTTCCTCGCCCCCGGAGCCGAAGGAAGGGTTCTCGGCGCAGTCGCGATAGGTCTCGGCAGCCTGGGAAGAGGGCGTATCGACGCGTTTGCGCTCCTGTCCATCCGCGGTTTTCCACAGGCTGCGGCGGGCCTCGAGATAGGCGGCCGATTTTTCCGTATCGTAGAGGGAAAGGGTGATGGCCGTGGAGGTCCGCTCCTGCAGGCGCGCGAAGGATTCCACGGCGATGGCGCGGCCCCAGGCCTCGGCATGGACGGTCTCGTAGGGCAGCGGGTTCTCGCGGGCCAGGCGCGCGAACGCCCGGGTGTCCAGATAGGAGAGATGCAGCTCCCCCGGGGAAGCCAGCAGGTAGGAGGCGTAAGGCGCGATGGCCGCCGTGGCCGCGGGCGTGCCCCCGTGGCAGGCGGACAGGACGATCAGGGAGAATGGCTTGGCATGCGGGCAGGCGGGCCCTCCGAAGCGTTCCAGGCCGCGGGCGAAGGAGGCCACGGAAAAGGCCATGTCCGGGCGGGAGCGGGAGTAGGGTATCCCCCCGGTTACGGGAATCTCGTGGCCGAAGTAGATGAAGAAGCGTATCGGGCCGCCGGGTGCGGCCTCAGGCGGGCATGCGACGGGCACGGGGGCTAAGGAGTATTTCCGGTAGAGGGCCGCTTCCGCGCCCAGATCGTCTTCGCGCGTGGCGCGGTCATAGCCTTCGGTGCGGAGAAGCCTGCCTTTGCGGTAATGCCGCATGGTTCCGTCCGATCCCCGGAAGAACCAGAGGAAGGGGGTGGGTTTCTGGTGGAAGATGAAGACTTCGGCGGAGGGCGAATTCGCGGCCACCTCTACGGCCTGGGCCACGGCTTCCGTGTCCGCGTACCGGCGAACGCCCGCTTTGTCGTAATAGGCATAACCCGCGTCCCCATGGACGACGTAGATGAGTTGGTAGCGGATGGATTGGGGATCGGCCTTGGCGGAAGCGGGGGCCGCGGCTCCCCGGGCCCGGGTCTGGGGCTTATTCCCGTATTCGGAGTACGAGGCATCCGAGGGCGGAACCGTGGAACGGGGCGCGGAAGGGGCGCAAGCCACCGCGAGCAGGGAAAGCAAGGCAAGAAGGGAGAGTGAGGCGAGAGGCGCGGGCTTGCCCGGCCTCGCCGGATCCACCGGTCCGACGCGCAAAAAAGCCTCCCGGCCATGGGCCGGGAGGAACGCTCCGAATCGTAGTAATGCGGAACGCACGGGACCTAGAGGAGGAAAATGAGCAGAAGCAGGACCACGATCAGGGCGCCGCCGCTGATGTAGACGCCGCCGCCGCTGATGGGCGCCTGTTCCATGCTCTGCTGCACGTAACCGGCGAACGCATTCAGGTCCGCATCCGCGACGCGGTCATAACCGGCCAGGCCGTTCAGTTCCGCATCGTAGGCGAAGAATTTTCCGGTCACCGCATGCAAGGAGGCGCGATCGGCTTCGGAAATGGATTCCAGGCCTTCCGCCTTCTGGAGGCCGTCCTTCATACCGTTGATGAAGTGCCCGAGGATCTGGCGCTTCTCCTGGGGGTCCTTGGCCTGGGCCACTTCCTGGGTCACATGGCTCAAAGCGGCCTTGTATTGTTCTTCGACCAGGGCGGATCCGGGGGCGGCCTTTACGGAAGCGGTAGCGGCGACGGTAACCATGGCCAGAATCGCGATAAACTTATTCATTGAGAACCTCTTTGCGGGTGTGTTTCCAAACCTGAATCAATGATTTGAAAATCCCGGAAGCAAGTAAAGTGTCAACTTACTATGCGGGTCATCCGCTCCCACCCCTCCAATAGGCCTTTTAAGCCCTTTTTAGTGGGGCCCTACGGATGGAACCAGGGAAAGAAAAACGGGAATCGGTGGGGTAGCGCCGACGTATCGGTTCTCGCCCGGGAGTGATCGGGGATCACGGACAGGTCTGGCCGTCGGGTCCCGGATAGGCGTCATGGGCCGTCAGCCAGGCCTTTTCGGTATCGGCGAGGGCGCATAACCGGTTCCCGAACACGTCCATCTTGATCAGCTTGGGAAGCCCGTAAATAGCGGCGGGCAAGGCGCTCAGCCGGTTGGCGGACAGGTAAAGCTCGGTGAGGACGGGAAGTTGGCCGATGGAGGCCGGGATTTCCGCCAGGCTGTTCTGCATCAGGAACAGCATGCCCAGGTTCTTGAGGTCGCCGATCTCCGCGGGGAGGGCGGTGATGGAATCGCCCATGATGTACAGCATCTTGAGGCCGGTGAGCTTGCCGATGGCGGGAGGGATGGCCGTGAACGCCGAGTCCTTGGACCAGGAGAGGCTGAGGATGGTGAGCGTCTCCATGCCGGACAGGGCTTCGAGGAACGGAGTCATCAGGGAGTCCGGCAGGTAAGGGCCTTCCACCTTCATGGAGGTGAGGGAAAGCCGTTGGAGCTTGCCTATGGTCCTGAAGCGGACCTTATTGTCCAGCCACGCGAACAGCACGTCGGTAACGCGCCCGTTGCCGTTGGCGTAGCGGCCGATGGCCGTGTCCATGCCGTTGGCGCGCAGGAAGGAGACCAGCACCAGGGAGTCGCAGGCCCGGTCGCCGCATTTGGAAATCGAGGCGTCCACGTCGGTTCCGGCGCCCGGCTTGACCTGGACGCCCTGGGCGTTCACGGTGGACAGTTCGGGATCGGCGGATACGGTGCTCAAGTCATAGGTTCCCGCGGGGAGGCGGTCGATGACCAGGTCGGCCCCGCCCACCAGGCGCGCCACCCGTTCCAGGCCGTGGATGCGGACGTACCCGAACGCCCCGGCCAGGGAGCCCGGGGGGGCATGGATGCGGACCGATCCGGTCGCGGCCAGGCGGGCCTCGGAAAGCTCAACCGCCTTGACGCTGGAGTCCACCTTGCAATCCACGAGGGCTCCCGCTCCGGCGGACGAATCCGCGATCTCGATGCGATAGGTCCCGGGCCGGATATGGGCGAAGGCGAACCGTCCGTCCGCGTCGGCGCGGGTATCTCCCAGGCTGTCCTGCGCCTTGGCCGTATCGGCCGTGCCCGCGTTTTTGGGAATTCCCGCGGCCTTCCGGATGCCGGCCGGCACGGGGGCCAGGTACCCGCTGGGGCGCAGGCGCACCAAGGCGCCGCGCGCGGCCGTGCCGTCGCTTTGCAGGGCGGTTCCCGCGATGGCGCTCCCGTTGCCGATGTCCGATCCGCCGCCCGCGACGCGCTTGCCCTCTCCGCATGCGGCCAATAGCGCGCAAGCCAGCAGGAGCGCCAAAGCCGGCAGCAAGGTGGCTGACGCGTCCCTGCCCCGCTGGTGCCATGCACTCGGTCGGAACCGGTTACGCAAGCTTGGCCTCCTTGAGGGGCATGGCGAGAGGGAAGGCCTGCAGGTTGATCTGGTATACGCGGTCCGCCTTCTGATCCCGCTTGGCCAATTCCAGGATCTCCTTGCGGAGGTTCTTCATCCGTTCCTTGATGAGGATGAGGGTCTCCCCCGAGATGCTCACGGTCTGGGCCGCGATCTCGCGTTTCTCCACGGGCTGGCGGATGAAGGCTTCCTTGGCCAGGTCCATGGCCGTCAGGAGGAAGTTGGAAATGTAGGCGGACTTCCAGCCCTCGCCGGCGCTGATCAGGGCGTCGGTCTTCTCATAGCCCTTGCCCGCGGCCTTGCGGATGAAACCCAGGCGCTCCAGCACTTCGATGGCCTTCTGCGCCTCGCGCGGCTTGATGGCGGGCACCAGCATGCGGGCCAGTTCGCCGTAGTTGCCCTTGAAAGGATGGTAGTCGAGCACTTCCAGGATGGCCACGTAATACCACTTCTCGTAGAACTCGTAGCGGGACTCTTCCACCAGGCGGAGCTTGGAGCTGCGGTGGGTGGAAAGCCTTTCGAAGAAATGGGCCTTGTCGCGGGAGGACTTGGCCTTGTTGAAATGCACCAGGGTCTCGAAGCATTCCGTTTCCTTCTTGGAGAGGCGGAGGAGCTCGGCGACCTTGAGGATCATCTTGTTGGAGATCTCGCGCTTGCCCTGGAACACCTTCAGGTAGTACGCGGGGTTGCAGCCGAGCTGCTGGGCGATGAAGCGATGGGAGAAATTGGAATTCTCCTGCTTGCGCGCGGCGTAGGAGTCCCTCAGGAACCGGTGGTAATCCAGGTAATCGAATATGACGGGACGTTCCATGCCTTCCATAATGTAGGCCGACCGGCCGGAAATGCAAGCCATAAACGAGAAAGTGTTGCCTTTTTGCCAACGATGAGACCGCGAATAGACGGGCTAAATCGCCATTCTATGTCGTAAACACGGGATTCATAGACGGTATTCACGGGAAGGGCCGTTGCCAAATAAATCACTCAACCATAAGTTATGACCCTCGGTGGGGGCGTGGTCGCGCCGGCCGCGGCCGGGCGGAACGCCGGCGGAAGCAAAGAAGGCAAGGTAAGGATGAAGATGAAGATGGACGTAAATAAGCGGACCGGGAAATCCCGGATGATCCTGGCCGGAGCCGTGCTGCTCCTGGCCGCGGGCGCGGGCGCCCAGGCCTTGGTGGACGATCTCGAAGGCGGGAACAGCATCAACAGGTTCGGCGGCCAGTGGAGCTTCAGCGGGGACTTTTGGGACAAGGGGAATTCCAAAATCCTGAGCGCCGTGGACACGGCCGCGGAGATCCCGTTCTTCAAGGGCTCGTACGGGGGCGGCTACCCCGGCGGGACCGGGAACGCCGCCGAACTCCGCTTCCGCTTCGGCACCGTCAAGCCCGGTACCCCGCCCGATACCTACGACAATAACGTGAACATGTCCTCTCCCTTCGGACCGGACGACGCCGTGCTCAACCTGACCGGCGCCCAGTCCATCACCTTCTACGCCCGCTCATCCAAGGCCCTGCAGGTGGAGGTGGCGCTGCCCACCGCCAACATCACCGATTACGCCTATTACAGCGCCATGATCGCGACCACCTCCGCCTGGACCAAGTACACGATCAAATTGGCGACCGGCGCCGGCGGCCTCACCCGGCGTCCCTTCGGCGTCAACAAGCCCCTGGATCTTAGCCAAGCCTCGGCGGTCACCTGGGAGATCAACAAGGGCAAGAACGCGTCCGTCACGGAAGCCACCCTTTGGGTCGACGACGTGACCATCCAGGGTTATACCTTCGTCGCCCCGGAGCCGCGCGGGTCCTGCATCGTCAACGGGTGCGTGGTCCTGGCCGGAAACATTCCCCAGCCCAGCGCGCTGCTGGCGGACTTCGACCACGGCGACGCGGCCCAGAACGCCGTAGGCCTGCCCTGGACCTTCGGCACCGCCATCCCCATGTCCGGGAGCGCCAAGGCTTCCGAGATCACCTCCGGCATCGATCCCGCCAACTACACCCTCATCCCCGCGGGCCAAGGCTACGGCGCGAGCAATGGCGGCATGATCGGGTTCACCCTGGGCGACAACTGGTTCACCCCCGAAGGGTTCCTGCAATTGCCCGCGGTCAACATTACGACCCAGCTCACCTCGGACACCAGCCTGGACGCCACCGGGGCCACCGGCATCTATTTCGATTACAAGACCACGGGCGACGTGGAATACGTCGACTTCAAGCTCCGCACCACCCAGATCCACGCGGACAACATCTACGCCGTGGCCTACGTGAAATTGAAGGCCACCGGCGGCCAGTGGAAGGGCGCCAACGTCAAGTGGTCGGATTTCATCCTCCCCAATTGGGGCGCCCCGTTCAAGGAATCGGAGAAGGCCATGCATTTCGACGGCCTGGTCGGCATGGAATGGTCCGTGACCAGCGCCAGGAAGGCCGTGGCCGGCAGCCTGGCCATCGACGATATCTACCTCACCGGCATCCCCAAGCTTCCGGACCCCGTGGCCTCGGTGCGCGCATCCGTTCCGATGCAACCTGCGGGCCGGGCCAACCTGTCGCAAGGGAGCCTCAACGTGCCTTTCCAGGCTCCCGCCGGGATCCATGCCGGCGTAGTCCGCATGACCGATTTGTCGGGCAAGGTCGTGTTCTCGCGGGACTTCACCGCTGAAGGTTCCTCCGTCGGGACCACCATGCGTTTCGGCCTCGAACATGCCCTGCCGCGCGGCATGTACCTGATCCTCATCGATTCCCATTACGGCGAAGGCCGGGCCTTTTCGTCCCGACAGAGCGCCGTGGTGATGGAATAAAACCCGAGGCGCCCCGCGCCGGGCATTCATCCGGGAAAGGAGCAAGGGCCCCCACCCTGAGTTCCTGGGCCCGTCCGGGGCCGGCCTGTCAGGCGGGCCGGCCCCTCGAAAATCGATAAAAGGCCGCGAGGCTTGTCCGGTAATGCGTAACTCCCTCCCCGCTTCCGGACAGGTTCTCGCGGCCCATATTCCCCTCCCCGGCGATAGCTACCTTTCCCTCCCAGCATGCAGGATAAGGATTTCGCCCTCTTGGCCAAGGTGCTTCCCCATATGTTCGCCCGCTGGCGGCACGCTGAGGATTTCGAAATCCTGGCCGGGCTTCCGGATGGGGAGGTCCGTATCGATGCCCTGACGGGGACCGCTGGCCATGCCCTGGCCGGTCCCATACCCCTGCGCATCGCCGCGGAACTCAAGGCCGGCCTGGACGATCAATTGGCGCGCAAGGGAATCGCGAAGGCGGATCTTCCGGAAGCGGGGCTTACCGTAACGGTGGATACGTCCGCGGTGAAGACCGACAGGACGCGGATCGTCCATTTCGATTTCCGGATCCGTTCGCGCATCCGGACCGTGGACAAGGTCTTCGAGGCATCCCAGGACGAAGAACATGTCTGGCATGAACGGGGCGGAACGTAACGGGCCGGAACCTAATGGATCAATAGAAGCTCCCGGCGCGTCGGGGGCATGAAAAGGCCCGGGACGGATTCCGCCCGGGCCTCAGCCATCGCTTGTCACGGCAGGCCCTCAGGGCGCGTTCAGGGAACGACCTTATCGAGCTTCTTGCCGGCCTTCTCCCCCGGGCCGTCCGGGTTCAGGGCGTCATGGATGCCGTTGCTCTTGGTTCCGTCCAGGCTTTCGCCCATCTTCTCCGCGGCGCCTTCCTTGCGGCAACCGGTATTGAAAAGCAACGAAAACCCCATTAATGCGGCGGCGATGTATCCGAATTTTTTCATGGTATCTCCTTGGTTCCCGTCGGGGGAGCCTAGGTCGAAGATAAATTCCAACCCGGGGGGTGGCGGAAATTCCGCCCCGGGGGACGGGAAATCGGATACCGTTCAAAAAGGCCGGATGAGCGATTTAGACTATTTTTCCCCCATGGCCAATGATTTCAACTTACTGACCAGCTCCCAGGCCGCCGGGTTGCTGGAAGTGCATGAATCCTCGGTCAAGCGCTGGACCAATGAAGGCGCGCTCCGGCCCATCAAGACCAAGGGCGGCCATCGGCGCATCGCCCTCACCAGCCTGATCGAATTCGCGCGCAACGAACGGCCGGACGCGACCCTGCTCAAGCTCGCGCCCTTCGAAGCGGACGTGGCCAGGGTGGCCTTGGCCGCGCGGGAGCGGAACGATTTCGGCCCCATGGCGGGGCTGATCGTGCGCCTATGCGATACGCATCCTCCGGGTTACCTGATCCGGGCCTTCCGCTACCTTGAATCGGCATGCGGCGTGCCCCTGACCCGGTGCTTCGACCTGGGCGTGGCCGAGGCCATGCGGCGCATCGGGAAGGAATGGACGGAAGGATTGCGATCCGTGGCCAGGGAGCACCGGTTCACCCAGAAGATCCTCGACTGCCTGTACGGCCTGCGCGCTTCCGAGATGGAGATGTCGATCCCCACCGCTCCCATGGCCGTCGTGGGCTGCGCGGAAACCAGTTACCATGAGATCGGCGCCATGTTCGTCCGGCTCGCCCTGGAAGCGGCGGGGTGGCAGGTATGTTACCTGGGCTCCAACGTACCCTACGCGGAACTGGGCCTGATCCAGGCGGAACTGAAAGCCCGCCTGGTGGCGGTCTCCTTCGTCCCTCCCTGCGGCAATGCGGACGCCAAGCGTTGCATGGCGACCCTGGCCGCAGGCTACCGCCCGGAACGGCCCTTCTCCATCGCCATGGGCGGAGGCGGCCTGGATCCGGAATCCCTCGATCTGATGCGGAAGCCGTTCCTGGGCGCCAAGGTGTGGAAATCCACGGAGGCGCTGCAGGCCTGGGCCAAGTCCCAGATCCGCTCGCGTCCCGACTGAACCGGTCCCACCGGCTTTTTCCCGCTGCTCCAGGCCATCAGCCGGCTTTTCCCGATTTCCCCCGCTTTTCCCCGATTTTCCCGGCCAAAAAACGGATGCATCCGCATCCGGACCCATACTATAATCGTCGTGATTCCGACCCTTGCGCGGCCCGATCACATTTTTCCATTGGACCATCCGGACATGAAAACCAACCTTCATAGCCTTCCGCCATTCCTTTCCGTTTCCCGTTCGCGCTCCATCGCGGCGGCGATCCTTTCCGCCCTCGCCATCCTGGGCAACTCCCTTTTCCCGGCCCCGGCTTTCGCGCAGAAGGGGCTGCATATCCAGATGTTCGGCTGCCAGAACGCCTACGCCAACGGCAAGGACTCGGTGCTGACCCAGGTGAACCTCGCCGGGGGCAAGTTCCGGCGCTGGGCCCAGGTGGACGTGGCGACCAAGGAGTGGCGCTACCTCAACGATTCCGACTTCAAGGATTACCTGGGATACCAGGCGATGAAGTCCGCGACCGAAGGCATCATGGTCTATAGTTCCAACCCGAACAAGATTTGGAAGACCACGGACGGTTGGAAAACCGCGACGGAGGTGACTGACAAGGTGGCCGCCAGCGGCTTCGCCCAGGTGAAGGTGACGGACGAAGGTTATGTAGGCCATGAGTCGGGCGCAGGCGGCCTGTATTTCTCCCAGGACGGCCTTACCTGGAGCATGGTCCTGGACATCCCTTCCAAGGCCCCGCCGATGGATGCGAAGGGGAAGACCGTTTTCATGCTGAGCGGCGGCTCGCAGCAGTACGTTTCATCGGACGGCGGCAAGACCTTCGCCATCCAGGATTACAAGGGAGGGTTCAAGGGCACGAAGTTCCTGAGCCTCAAGGTGATCTCGGCGGACACCATAGTGTACGCGACCGACGTAGCCCTCATCCGCACGGCGGATGGCGGCAAGACGGAATGGACGGTGAGCGATGTCCCGGGCGGGATCGGTTCCATCTGGTGGAGGGACGCGAACGAAATCTGGGTCACGGATTTCGCGGGTAAGCTCCACATGTCCCCGGACCGCGGCGCCACCTGGAAGGACAAACCGGCCATCAACAAGGACAACGGGGGCATGCCCAATCTGGCGGTCGGGGACGCCATCTTCGCCTGGCCAGGATACGAATCGATCGATGACGGGGAGACCTGGACCGAGTTCCTGCCCGCCATGCAAATGGGCAATCCGCTTTTCGCGATGGACTTCCGCGGTTCCATGGGGGTGGTGGGTAAGGCCAAGGGCGAAATCCTCTTCACCACGGACCAGGGACGTTCCTTCACGCGGCGGGATACGGTCGGTTCGGAAGACGTTATGGCGCTGAAAATCCTGTCCAACGGGGACATCCTGGCGGGCGATCGCAACGGGCAGGTCTTTTCAAGCGCGGACAGCGGCCGCACCTGGGCCAACAAGCTGTCCAATTACCTTCCCTATAACGCCCTCAAGTTCCAGGCATCGGCGGATGAGAACGTGATAGTCATGTCGCGCAAGGGCCAGCCGGTGGTTTCCGTGGATCATGGCAAGACCTTCGACTTCGTAACCGTCTCGGGCGGGGCGGCAGCCTGGACGGTCAAGCCCAACGGCACCCTGGTACAGGCGGCGGGCACCATCTCCGGGGGCATCGAGATCAGTTCTTTCACGCCGAAGGCGGCGCGGGTCCCCATGGATTCCATCCTCGGCGAGGAGATCGCCCTGGACATGGCCACCTCCGACGCCAACGTAGGGTACCTGCTGACCTGGAACTCCGCAGCCAAGGAGAACCGCGTCTATAAAACGTCGAGCGGATGGGCCGAAGTGTCCCTGAGCGCGAGCCTGAAGGATGCGGGCTTCTCGGGCTCCGGCCGGGTGCAGGTCCAGGGCAAGGATACGGTGTTCGTATCCGGGGACGGCAAAACGTCCTGGTTTTCCTCCGTCGACGGAGGAAAGACCTTCGCCGCCCATGTACTCCCCGTGCATGCGGCCTATCCCACGGAATATCCCTCCATCCGGATCGCCTGGTTCCACGACGCCAATCAGGCCGTCTTCTCCCTCAACAATGCCGGGCTCTGGCTGGACATCGGGTCGACATCGGGAGGCGTGGGCATCCGCGGCGCGGTCGCTCGCCGTGCCGCCAAGCCCTCGATGGCCTGGTATGACGCGGAAGCCAAGGGAATCCGGCTGGGAGCGCAGAAGGACGCGCGCGTGGAGGTCTCGGTCTTCGATTGCCTGGGGTTGGAGGTGGCCGGCAGCGCGAACCATGACGCGCGGACGCCCGTGAATATCGCCCACCTGCCCAATGGCCTGTACTTCGTATCGGTGAAGGGGAAATCGGGAAAGCCGGTCGTGGCCCGCATCCTCAAGCGCTGAAAGGTTCCGCGACCGGACGGCGGTCCAGCGGGAGGAATGCGAAAGGGAGTCCTCACGGACTCCCTTTTTTCGATCATGGACCGGAGCCGTGCGCTACCGGAGTATCGAGCGGCGGGCCTTCATCAGAACCCGGCGCCGCCCGCTTTCATCAAAACCCGGCGCGGCGCGTTTTGATTAAAACTCGGCGCGACGCGCCTTGACCGGCACGCCCTTGATGCGCACCTTCTTGAACACCGCCACGATGGTCTCCAGGCTGTCCTCGGGCACTTCCGCGATGGTGTGCTTTTCCATCACCTCGATATTGCCGAAGGCCTTGCCCGGGATCCCGGTCTCGCCGGCCAACGCGCCCAGGATGTCCTTGGGGCGCACGCCCTGCAGCTTGCCTACGTTGATGAACAGCTTGCCATGGGCCGTGCCTTCGAACTCGGCCATGTCCTTGGCGGCGGGCTTGTTCTTCCACTCGCGCTTGGGGCGATCTTCCTCGACATTGTCGCTGCGGCTGGGGCGATCGTTGTAGCCTCCGCGGCTCGGCCGGTCATTGTAGCTTCCGCGGGCGTCGCGATCGTTCCCGCCCTTGCGGTCGCGGGAATCGAATCCGCCGCCTTCGCGGCCCGCGTTGAACGCCTCCGGTTCGCGCGTCTGCGCTTCCGGCAGGGTCAGCTTGAGCATGGCCGCGGCCACGTCGGTCGCCGTATAGTCGCCGTCGATGAGGGTGTCCACCATGGCATGGTAACGGTCCAGGCCGCCGGCGGCCAGGGTCTCGCGCACCTTGTCGAGCACCACCGAATGCTGGGCGGACTCGACCTGATCCAGGGTCGGCACCTGGCGGCGCGCGATCTTGACCTTGGAGAAGCGTTCGATATTGCGCAGGCGGAAGATGTCCTTGCCGGAGGCGAAGCTCAGGGCCAGGCCCTTCTTGCCGGCGCGGCCCGTGCGGCCGATGCGGTGCACGTAATCCTCTTCGTCCTTGGGCAGGTCGTAGTTGACGACCATCTCTACGTCCTTGACGTCGATGCCGCGCGAGGCCACGTCCGTGGCCACCAGGATCTCGGTGGTGCCGCCGCGGAACTTGGCCATGATGCGATCGCGCATGGCCTGCTTATGCTCGCCGTGCAGGCCTTCCGCGGAATAGCCGCGCGCCTGCAGGTGCTCCACCAGCTCGTCCACGCCGATTCGGGTATTGCAGAACACGATGCCGAGCTTGACCCGGTGGAAATCCAGCACGCGGCTCAGGGCCTCGGCCTTCTGGAAACGCTGGACCTCCATGTACGCCTGTTCGATGGCGGGGATGGTCAGGTTCTCGGGAGTGGACTTGATGATGAGGGGATTCTTGAGGAAGGCCTGGGCCAGGCGCTTGATGCCGGGCTGCATGGTGGCCGAGAACAGGATGGACTGGCGCTCGGGCGGGACCCGGCCCACGATCTTCTCGAGGTCTTCCTGGAAGCCCATGTCGAGCATTTCGTCGGCTTCGTCCAGCACCACCAGCTTGACCTTGTCCAGCTTGAGGCTGCCGCGTTCCAGGTGATCGATGAGGCGGCCCGGGGTGCCGATGACGATATGGGCGCCGCGCTTGAGGCCGAACAGCTGGCGGTCATAGGCCTGGCCGCCGTAGATGGGAAGGGCGCGCAGGTTCTTCTT
Organism: Fibrobacterota bacterium; assembly: GCA_028287465.1. Lineage (GTDB taxonomy): Bacteria > Fibrobacterota > Fibrobacteria > UBA11236 > UBA11236 > Chersky-265. Next base: position 2,460 of record JAQBPO010000038.1, on the reverse strand, counting down.
ATGCTTGCCCAATTTGCCGATCTGTTCGGCAACCTGGATGCACAGTTCGCGCGTGGGGCAGAGGACGAGGACCTGGACGGCGTCGCTCGTGGTGTCGATTTTCTCCACGGCCGGCACGGCGAAGGCGATGGTCTTGCCCGTGCCCGTTCCCGACTGGCCGATCACGTCCCGACCTTCCAGGATGGGGGGGATGGCGTCGCCTTGGATGGCGGTGGCCATTTCGAAACCCATCTCTTCGATGCTCTTGAGGACTTCTTTGGAAAGGGACAATGAGGTGAACGGGACTTTGGACATGGAACTCCTAAATGGGTCGGTACGATCGGACTATAACGGAGCTCGAATTGTCCGATTGGGTCCTGATGTTCCGGGTTGGTCTGCCGCCGGTATTCTTGCGGACCGTGGAGAATAGCTTTTTATCGCCGATCGGCCAATCCCGCTTTTTGAGGGTGGCCCATATCGCCCGTTACGGGCCCATTCAAGCGATCCGGCGGGCGCCCGGGTCCATAACTCCGCAAGGATCCGGTAAGGGGACGGTATGATCCCGTCCCCCCGCGCCCTGCGGCCAGGCGCGTCACGATGCCAGGAAAGCCTTACGGCTCAATAGGTGGGCCCTCTGGGTTTCGCGATCGTATCGTTCGGATTGCGGAGAGTGTCATTCGGGTTTTTAAGGGTATCGTTCCGGTTCTTGACCGTATCGATGGCCCCGCCGTTGACCAGCCCGATCACGCCGCAAGCGATGCGCCCGTCCGACCCGCCCGCGGGTTGGGTGACGTAATCGTCGGGGTTCCGGTGCACCACTACGCTGCGCCCCAGGACCGTGGTCGAGCCCCGTATCGAGTCCTGACCCGTGCCGGTGGCGGCGCCCGTATCGTTCAGGGACATGGCATTGGTCATGAAATCGACGCGTCCGGTGCCGTTCGCGTCCACCGTGAGATTGGGGATATCGCCGCGATGATGCTTGCCGAGGGAGTCGAAGGGATTCCCGTGCGGTTCCACGGGGAACCCCAGATGCTCGCCGCTGGATTCGGGAGCGGCGCAATTGCCGAACTGATGCACGTGGATGGCGTAATTCTTCCCGGGGGTGAGGCCGGAAATGGCCGCCACGATGCGCAGGGAATCGCCCTGATCCGTGAAGGTCACCGTGCCGCGGATGGTACTGTCGCTGTCGGCATAGGCCCGGACGGTGGCCGTGGCCTGGTCCCTTTGGAATTGCGTCGTCCCGTTCGTAGAGTTATCGTCCCAACAGCCCACGCCGAAGACTGCGGCGATTGGGGCGGCGATGGCAATGGCTTTAAAACGTCCCTTGAAGGATTTCATGGGGGGCTCCTTTGGGTAAAGGGGTATTCGGGTCCGGAAGCTGGGTGTAGAGTTAAGATAAACTCCGGGCCGGCCGGAGGAAAAGGTTTCGCGCCCCGGCCAGGCCTGTCAACTTGTCACTTGCGCGGAGGAACGGAAACGTGCGCGGCGCCCTGCCGTCTTCCCGCGGCCGAGAAGGCCTCGAGGCCGGTGCCGGAGAGGACGGGACCCGCCCCGCCCATACCCGTCACCTTCAAGGTACGTATCGCCCCGGTTCCCGCGCCGGTCCGCGCATCCCCCGGGGGGAGCCTCAGCGAAACCGGGGTGGTGGCGATGCCCGTCGCCCCCCAGAACACCAGGTAGCCCTTGAGCGTCTTGGCCACCTTCACGCCCGTGAGGATCTTGCCCGGGGCGGGATGCAGCTCCACGCCGTCGATGTTATGGTGGGTCGCTTCCGTCATCTTGTTCGCCTTGCTCCACTTGGCCAGGTCCTTCACCACGTAGAAGAGAACGGGATCGGTCGCGCTCAAATCGTTGTAGTAGTCCGGCAGCTCCACGTTGACCGTGGCGCTGGAATCCGCGTAGGTCAAGGTGAAGGTCAGGGAGGAGGCCCCTTCCGCGCTGGTGAAGTAGAGGAACAGCTTGGAGTATTTCGCCTGGGGCACCGCGAAGGTGAAGTCGCCGGCGCCATTCACGGGCCGGGTCTGGTTGCCGGTCCCGTTCGCGTTGGAATAGTTGAGGACGATTTCCGGATGCCTCGCGTTCGCGGCGATGATGCCGGAATCGGGCAGGGCATGGGGCGCCTTGTCCCCGACGAACAAAGAGGCCGCCGTGGTCAGGTACCCGTTGCCGCCGCCCCCGCCGTCGATGCCGATCAGCCAGGTGACGAGCTTGCCATCGGTAAGCGTGGTTACCGATCGGGTAGTGAGGGTCGAGGCCAGGGGAATCTGGATCACGGTGTCCGCCCGGAGGGGGACGCACGCGGAGGTAATCAGGAACAGAACGGAAAACAAGGGAATGCGTTTCATCGGTAATCCTTTTGCATTCCCACCACCCGCATCCAATGTATCCTGGTATCTTGTTTTGATCAAACGGAAAAAAGCGGGATTTATGAAAATTGAGATTTGGTCCGATATCATGTGCCCTTTCTGCTACCTAGGCAAG
>JAQBPO010000035.1 GCA_028287465.1 Fibrobacterota bacterium | reverse complement strand
TCGCGTTCGAAGGATTGCTTCCAATCCGGATCCACCAGGCGGAAGCTAACCGTGACCGCATGGTCGAGGGTGCTTTCCAGTTTCATTTCCACGTGGGCGCCGGAGGTCCGGCATTCATTGGCGATCTTGAAATAGAAGCGGATGCCCTGGTTCTCCCCGGCATACTGCCAGCGCGAGGGTGTTTCGGCAGGCGCCGCGTTACCCAGGGACAACCCTCCCGCCAAAGCCAAAGCTGCTATCAATCGGGTCATACAACCTCCCGGCCAACCGGCACTTCTATTAGACTCCCAAGCTACCTTTTTGGGTTCACCTTCCTTCATCTTTCCACATTAAACCGGGCCAGGTCCATGTAAAACGCCTAATTCAGGCGAATTTGGGAGTCGGTGCAAACGCGGAAGGCGGGCCCGTAAGGCCCCCAGAGTGGGAATCGTGACGATTGATACAGGAACGGACCACGGTCCCGGGGACCGAATCAGCCGGACCCGCAGCCCTTGTGGGGTCCGGCATCCCGGCGGGACCGGGTGAATGGGGGCGGCGTCAGGCCATGGAATGGGCTTTGCCCGGGGCGACCGCCAAGCTCGGCAGCAGGATGCGGAATCGGGTGCCGTTTCCCACCCTGCTTTCCACCGTGATGTGTCCGCCCGTCTGCTTGATGATCCCATACACGGTGGATAGGCCCAGGCCCGTTCCCTTTCCCATGGCCTTGGTCGTATAGAAGGGTTCGAATATTTTCTCGAGGGTGGACTCGTCCATGCCGGCCCCCGTATCCTCGAATGTGAGCACGGCGAAGAAATCGGTCGCTCCCAGTTCGGATCCTCTTTCCCCCGCATCACGGTTTCCCGAGGCTCCGCGGAATTCGCAGGTCCCGGAGGAGATTAGGAGCCTGCCGGACTCGGGCATGGCGTCCCTGGCATTCGCGGCCAGGTGCATGAACACGCATTCCAATTGGGCGGGATCGCAACGTACCATCAGGGGTTCCGCGTCCAGTCCCAATTTCAATTCCAGATGAGCGCCCAGGGTCTGCTTCAGGGCCGGCCCCAGTTTCCTGAGCAAGGCGTTCAGGTCCAGTTCCCGTGGTTGCAGCATCTGGCGCCGGCTGAAGGCCAGCAGTTCCCGGGTGAGGCGCGCCGCGCGCGTTCCCGCCTTGTTGATTTCGACCACGCTCTCCCGCATCGGGTTGGCCTCATCCACCACGCCCAGCAGGAGTTCGCTATACCCGTTGATGGCGGTCAGCAGGTTGTTGAAATCATGGGCCACGCCTCCGGCCAGGCGCCCGATCGATTCCAGTTTCTGCAATTGTCGGATTTCCTCTTCCTTAGCCTTCAACGCCTGGTCCAGGCGCTTGCGTTCGGTAATGTCCTCGATCAGGGTTTCCACCACGCAGGAGCCGTCGGGAACCACGCTGAGATTCTGCGTCACCGTATACCAGGCGGCATTGGCATCCTGGGCCTTGACCATGACTTCGGGGATGCGCGCCTGCCCGTGACGGATCAACTCTTCCTTCCTGGCGGCCGGATCTCCCGGAAGGGGAAGCAGTTTGTCCAGGCTCAGCGGTCGCCGGAGCGCGTCCATGGGCAGGCCGAAGATCCGGAAAAAGGCCAGGTTGGCGTATTGCAGCGAGCCTTCCAGGTCCGACCGGCAGACGCCTACCTGCAACCGCGAAAGGAGATCCTCCAAACGATCTTCCAGATGGACGACGCGTTTGCGATCCCTGGCGCTCTGAAGCAAAGTACGGACGGAGACCGCCAGCCGCGGGAAATTGCCGGGCCGCTTGGGGATATAATCGTCGAGCCCGCACTTGATGGTCTCGACCGCCACTTCCTCGCTTCCCGAGTCCGTGAACATGATTACCGGGCACTCGGGATGGCGATGCTTGATGCGCTTCATCGCCTCCAGGCCGTTCGACCAGAGCAGATTATAGTCCGTGATGGCGAGATCGAATCGACCCAGGGCCAAGGCATACATCAGCCCGTCGTTATCCAGGACCTCGATGGCTTCCAACCCCGGGAATTCCTTCCTCAGGGTGCGCAGGACGAGCATCCTGTCATCGGGATTGTCGTCTATCAGGAGAATGCGAAGAGGGAGGGACATTTGCCACCGCCTTGCTGGAGTGCGATATAATTAATTAAACGGCCATGAATTTAAAACAGAAATCGTCACAAAATTCACAGGCACGATCGCGCCATGGCCGGTCGGATCCGGGGCGCGGTCCCCATATGTGGGAAAGTGAAGCCTTCCCGGGAGCCCACGCAGACCCGGCCGGGGCGATCCACCCTCCCTATCTCCTGCCAATTTGACATGGCCAGAGGCGGATTCAAGGTCGCCATTTGAATGATCCACCCGGCGACCCGGGTCGGGGGCACCGCGACATGGCGTTCTAGTAGTGGCGGTATTCATATATATTTGACTTAAAGCGGACCATGGAATTTTGCTTGCCTTTTACCAAGAGGGTAAGAAAATAGTCAAATGTATCCCTAAATCAATAAAAAAATCCTCTGGACGTCTGATTCTTTTCCGAAACTATAGAAAGGTGGGTTTGTTGTCGATCTTTGCCAAGTGACGTTTTTGTGCGACTAAGGCTTCCGGCCGGGGTCCCCGCCCCTGCCCGGCCAATCAGCCTGGGTATGGTGCAAGGTACGCTACGTAGGAGTTACCCACGGGGTCGCCGGAGCCTGCCGCCAAGGTTCGGATTCCCTTCGCCGAAGGAGCGCCCAAGGCCCGGAAAAGGGCCGCGGCGGCTTCCCCCGCGTCTCCGCATACCGGACGCTAAATGCTATTTTTCCGAATCAGCGAAAAGGGCCAAGGATGAAAAAAGCGATTCTCGTCATCAATCTGGGGACCCCTGACGCCCCTTCTCCGTCCAAGGTGCGCCGCTACCTACGTGAATTCCTGAGCGACCCGCGCGTGATCGATATACCCGCCCTGGGGCGTTGGCTTCTGCTTAACCTGATCATCCTCCCTTTCCGGCCCAGGAAATCCGCCGAGGCTTACGAGAAAATCTGGACCTCCTCGGGTTCGCCCCTGCTCGAGCATACCCGGGCCTTTACGGAAAAGCTGCGCGCGGCCATGCCGGAAGGCCATGACGTGGAGTTCGCCATGCGCTACGGCAATCCTTCCATCGAGTCCCGATTGGAAACGCTGCTCGCCCGTTCCCCCGCGGAATTGGTCATCCTTCCCATGTATCCCCAGTATTCCTCGGCCTCCACCGGATCCACCCTTGAGAAGGTCTTTTCCATCCTCAAGGGGAAGTGGAACGTTCCGGCAGTTCGGGTCATCGGCCCCTTCCATGGGGATCCGGGCTTCCTGGATGCCTGCGCATCCATCGGAAAGCCCTACATGGAGTCCCTCGAACCGGACCATGTGCTTTTCAGTTATCATGGCCTGCCGGAACGGCAAATCCGCCGGGGCGAAAGCCTGGAAGGCAATTGCCTCAAGGCGGACGACTCCTGCTGCGCGTCCTTATCGTGGAAGAACAACTTCTGCTACCGGGCCCAATGTTTCGAAACCACGCGGCAGCTTGCGCGCCGCCTGGGCCTTGAGCCTTCCCGCTATTCAATCGGCTTCCAATCCCGGCTGGGGCGAACGCCCTGGATAAAACCCTACACGGATCTCCTGCTGACCGAACTCGGCCGGCAAGGGAAGAAGAAACTCCTCGTTTTCGAGCCGTCCTTCACGGCGGATTGCCTCGAAACCCTGGAGGAAATATCCATTCGCGGACAAGCGACCTTCCTGGAGGCGGGCGGGGAGAAGCTGGTGCTGGTTCCCTCCCTCAACAGTTCCGAAGCCTGGATAAAAGCGGCCAGGGAAATCATCCTCAAGCTTTAACCGCTTTTCAGCCAACCGCGGCCATTAAATCGGGGCCATTTATTCCCGTTCGCCTGGCCCGCCGGAGCGCATCCGAAAGTGGATTTTCCGTATCGGGCTTGGTATATTTCCCTATCGTCCCCGACGCGCGGAACCTTTCGGGTTCAGGCCTTCGCGGACGGCGGCCTTCCCTACTACACTGAGCGAGCGGATCCACTAGAAGGCTTGTCTCGGAAACGGAGAAGGTGTATTTTATCTGAACATGCCGCCCTGGAAGCCCACTAGAATCGGGGCTGCAGGGCGAAGCGGAATCCCGGGGTTGGACCTCCGGGATTTTCGAGGGCGAAGGGGCGAAAGCCCCGGGGTTTTTTCCGGATTCGGTTTTCCTTTTTTTTAACCGGTTCCGGAAGAAAAAAAAGAAAAATGGTTGCCCTACCATTGACGGAAGTTGAGGTCCGATTTACATTATCCATCCCGCCCGAAAAAGGGTGGGAACCGGTGGCCTCTGAGTCCCGGATGCTCTTTGAGTGAAGAATCAGGAACAAGCTGTTAATCACAGTAGAGCGGGAGCTCTGGGTGAAGGGTTTCCAGCAATGGGAACTTGGCCACGCAGAGTC
>JAQBPO010000028.1 GCA_028287465.1 Fibrobacterota bacterium | reverse complement strand
CCGGTCCGGGCCCGGCCCGGCCCGTCCTTCCCAAGTTAGCCATTAGTGCCTCGGGTTCCTGAGGAACCGGGGGTGCCGGCTCCCGGAACGCCCAAGGCCGTGGTCACGCAGGTCCCGTCCTCCTTGTCCGCCCATTCATTGTAGTTGGAAGCGGAGGGAGTCTTGCAACCCGCGCTGTTCTTGGTGGCCCAGAGCATGGCGTTCTTCCAAAGTTCCTTCAGTCCCTTGTCCTTGGCCGCCATGATCTTGTCGTCATGCCCGGTGCAGATCCAGACCAGGCGGCCCTTGCCCGTTCCGATGTTCCCCCGGGACCAGGCCATGGGATGGTACCCGGTCTTGGCGATGGCGGGATCCCAGCTCGTGACGCCGCGCTTGTTGAATTCATCCAGTTCCAGGAGCACCGTAAGATCCTTGCCTTGGGGATCCGGGTTCTTGGTGTACTTGTACCACTCGTCCGCCCAGGGCTGGGCCCAGCGCTTCTGCGCCTCTCCCGCGATCGCGTACTGCTTGAAGTACTTGTCCTGGTTCTTGAGGATGGGATGGAACTGGCCGTTGGCGGCGATGGCGCCCGTATGGATCCATACGTCGGCCGGGACCACGTCCGAATGCCCCTCGTACTTGGCGTCCATGACGCCTTCCATCAGCCAAGTCCACGTGCCCGTACGCGTATCCCCGGAAGCGTGCAAGGACAGAACCGCTCCGCCACCCTCTATCCAGGCCTGCCACGCGGCCTTGGCCGCGGCGGATTGCAGGCCGTTCTGGCTCATGGAATTCCATACCGCCAGATCGAATCCCTTCAGGTAGTCGGCGGTGATCTTGCCTTCCGTGGCGGCCACCTCCACCGTATAGCCCATTTCCGTTCCCAAGGCCTTGATCAAGTCGAGGCAGAGGGGCCGGCCGACCGGATGCAGGGAACCGTAGACGAAGTCCGTGACCAGGACCTTCTTGATCTGGGCGGCGGCGGAGCCCGCCAGCAGGGAGAACAGGGCCATGAGGATAAGGCCCGCTTTGAGGCACGGGATGCGGGCCAGGCCGTAGGATGGTTACGTTTCATTCATTTCGGATCTCCTAGATGCCGGCTTCGATGCGCAGCAGGTAATACCATTCGGAAGGGCGGTTCACCACCGGTTGGGCGGATCGGCGGGAATTGTAGTCCTGCAGGCGCAGGTGATCGCTGGCGGCCTGGACGTACAGGTTGAGGCCCGTGAACAGGTTGCGCTTGGCGTAGACGGACCACTTCAGGTCGTCGCCGGTCCTGAGATCGGAGAAATGCTGGCGGACCTTGTTGTTGGGGACCTGGTAGACGGGAAGGTTGTTGACGAAGCTCTTCTCTTCGGAGTCCGCGAAGTCGAGACCGTAGTACTCGGCCTGGACGGAAAGCAGGTCGAGGAGATGGAAGGCGGGAAGGTTGAACCCCAGCATGATCGGGATGCGTTTCGAAATGTCCTCGTAATAGAAGGGCTGGTCCTGGACTCCCAGGATGGCGGCCTCGCCGAAGAGCCTGAGATCCTGCGGCCCCAGGGCGCCGTCCAGGCCCAGGAGGGGCTTGAAGTCCAGGGAGAAGCGGGCCATGGTCTTGATGCCCCGGAAGGTCAGGTAGGTCTTGTCCCGCGCGTACAGGTAGGCGTATCCGGCCGGAAGCGGATCGGAATCGCCCAGGTAGAGGGTATCGATCCCGTTGGCGGCGGCATAATAGGGTTGGACGGTCTTGGACGGATCTCCGGGATCCGGGATCTTCATCGACATCAGTTCCTGCTCGATGCCTTCGATGGGGCCGCCGGCATGGCCGCGGCAGTTGGTCACGGGGCGATCCGGCAGATTGCCTATGACGGCGCGGCCCGTGTCCGCCCGGATCGCGGGGAAGTCCTTCATCCGGACATAGGTGGAAAGGGGATCGTGGGGCGTAAGCTGGCTCGGTTTCATGGGGATGAGATGCTGGAAGACCACGCCCGCGCCGAACTCCGCCACCTTGCCGATGCGCCAGGCGCCGACCCATCCGGGGGAAAGGCTGAGGAAGGGATAGGCGTCGCTTTCGAAGAAGGCCGTGAAATCGTGGGTGAATGCGCCGCCCAGGTGGCTGAATCCGAAGCGCGCGCCCGTGGCCTTGTAGCCGTTATTGATGAAGGACCATCCCCCGGTGAAGAGGACGCCGGGATAGGTGGTGGAACGGTAGAGGTACTCGCCCAGGTTGGCGGCGTCCTGGTTGTAACGATAAGGGAAGTACCCGAATTGGGCCGTGGCCGAGGGCCGGTCCGGATCGCCGAAGCGGTAGGTGGCGTCGGCCGCCTGGATGCCGGGACCGAACTTCACGATTTCCGTATGCGGGGACTCCTTCAATTGCGGCCACGGATACCAGAAGAGGCCGGCCACGCCCACGCGCACGTCCAGGCGACGGCCGATGGTGGCTTCCTGGATGAGCCCGATCCCCGTTCTCTGGATGGGCACGAATTCGATGGGACCGTTGGTGGCGATGTCCTGATTGGAGCCTTCGACCACCTGGCCGAAGTCGAGACGGGCCTGGATGACGATGGGTTTGCGCTCGACCCGCCGGTCTTCCGCGCCTGTCGTATCCGCGCCTGTCGTATCCGCGCCTATCGCATCAGCGTGCGCCGCCTCCGAGGCCGGAAGCATCCCAACGCAAAAAACCAAAGTCGCGGCGGCGAAAAAGAAACGAACGTGCATAGTCCCACTATCCCGCCGGAATCGCCCCCCTTCCTCCGGCCGGCAATGGATACCCGGAGGATCCATCAAGGTAGGCGGTATTCGCGAGGTGGAATCTGCAATTTGTGGGTAAATTTCTACACGAAACGGCCCTACCTTGGACGGCGATGGAACAGCATAAATACAGCCAGGAAGACGATCGCCTCCATGTGGAACTGGCGCGCCAGATCCGCCTGGAGATGGCCGGCCTGGTCAATTGCCCCAAGGGTTGGCGCGGCAAGTCCCATTCGCATCCGTTCTGGGAATTCATCTACATCAACAACGGCGAAGGCGTGATGCATCTGAAGAACCGGGTGCTGCCGATGCGGAAGAACGATCTCTTCCTGATCCCGCCGTTGGAGGCCCACCAGTTCGTGAACACCGGCCGCGAGAAGGTGGAGAACCTCTACGTGGGATTCGATTTCGAGATCCAGTCCCCTTCCGCCCTGGACGGCCCGGTGCGCCTCAACCCGTTGGGCGAACTCCTGAGCGCGGGCCTGCGCGAATTGACCTTGTCCTTCAAGGGCCTGAAGCCCGAGTCCGCATACCGGAACCAGGCCCTGATCTTCGAGATCATCTACCGGGTCATGGATCTCATCCAGGGGCATCCGGACCTGGCGCCCAGCCTGGCCTTCGACAAGAACGAGATCATCGCCGAGAAGGCCCGCAAGTACCTGGAGTCCAACGTCCACAAGACCATCAGCGTGGACGAGGTGGCGGCCAAGTTCTTCCTGAGCCCGCATTACTTCTCGAAGAAGTTCAAGTCCGAGACCGGCCTGGGCATCAAGGAGTACCATAACCAGGCTCGCATGGAGAAGGCGTTGGAGCTGCTGCGCGATCCCTTGCTGAGCGTCACCGACGTGGCGCAGAAGCTGGGCTTCAACAACGTGAACTATTTCACCAACAAGTTCCGCGAGCGGTACCGGATGCCCCCGACGGAAAAGCGCAAGACCCTGCTGGGCCGACGCTGAAGGACGGGAGCCGGATCAGCGGCTCCAGGACCCGGGGAAGAATCCCGGCTTGCTCCGGCCACCCAGGCCCGGACTGGTGGTGTTCCCGCCGCGCCCGCGGGCCAGGACCAGGATCAATGCCACTCCCGCCATGAACCCTCCGATATGCGCCATGTAGGCCACGCCGCTGGCCTCGCCCGCGGGCGTGCTGACCTGGCTGAAGATCTGCAGCACGATCCAGAACCCGAGCACCACGGCGGCCGGCATATGGGTGATATAGCGCATGACCAGGACCCGCACCCGGTTGGTGGGATGCTTGATCAGGTAAGCCCCGAGCACCCCGGCGATGGCCCCCGAAGCCCCCAGGGTGGGTATCACCGAATCGGGATTGTAGAGGATCTGCGCGAAGGCGGCGCCCAGGCCGCAGATGATGTAGAAGAAGAAGAACTTCACGTGGCCGAGCAGGTCCTCGATTTGATCCCCGAAGATCCAGAGGTAGAGCATGTTGCCCAGGATGTGCATCCAGCCCCCGTGCATGAACATGGACGAGATCAGGGTGAGATAGATGGGCGAGGGCCCGGGATATTGGGGGATCGGGAAATCCTGCCCATGGATGTCCACCATGTTGGCCCGGGTGAGATCGACGCCATGGGTGATCTCATAGGGCACCGCCGAGAATCCGTAGGTGAAAGGCTCGCCGCCGGTCATCTGCAGGTACCAGACCAGGGCATTGGCCGCCACCAGGCCGTATACCACGTACGGAGTGATGCGCCGGCCGGAGTTGTCGTCGCCAAGGGGGATGAACATGCCGCTTCCTTCCTTTTCGCCAAATCCAAGATCAGAAAAAATACTTTCGCGGGGGCGGAAGGGGATGTTTTTCCGGGCATCGGCCGGAATGGAGGGAAATACGGAGGGAGGATGGGGCGATCCGCGTCGGATGCCCCATGCGGTCCTTACAGGAAGTTCACCAGGGTATTCTGCAAGGCCCTCGCTCCCATCTTGAGGGAAGCGTCGTAGACGGCCTGTTGCAGGTTGAAGTCGGAAATGGCCTGGGCGAAATCCACGTCCTCGACATCGGACTGGAGCTTGGTCGTGCTGATCACGCGTTCCTCGTTGCGGGCCTGGGTGGACTCGAGGCGCAGGGTGCGCGCTCCGTTGCCGGACTGGGCGGTCAGCTGGCGCTTGAGGGCCTCGTCCAGGCCGGTGATGCTGCTGCGGACCTTGGCCGGATGGTTGTTCAGGGTCCCGTCGAGAAGGTTGATCATGGCTTCGAAGGCGCCGTTGGCATCGGTCTTGCCGCCGAAAACGTCCGCGGCGGTGGTATTGATGCGGGCGCTCACGCCTTCTTCGATCTCGCGGTTCATGACGCCGTCCAGGTCCGCCTCGTTGCGGCGCAGCCAGTCATAGGTGATGTCCGCGGTTCCCGAAGCGACCGCGGTGGCGGCGGCGGCGCTGGTGAAGGTGATTTTGCCCTTGATGTAATCGACGGTGAAGTCCGTGCCTTCGGTCAGGCCGTTGACGCGCAAGGTGCCGGGGACGATCAGGAGCGGGTTCGCGGCGCCGGTGATGGTGTCCTTGGAATCGGTGACGTTCTTGTCGATGAAGGTCATGGGGGTTCCCGCGACGTAGGTCATGTCGCCGGAAATGGGGCCCGGGGCCGCGGTCACCTTGGACACGGCGCTGCGCATCTCGAACGGAGGGACCTGGCTGTTGGTGCCGGAGAAGACGAACTCGCCCTTGAAGGCGGTATTCGAAAGGGCCACCATCTGGTCGAACATGCCGCGCACCTCGCGGCCGATGTAAAAGCGGCTTTCGGCCGAGTTGGTGTCGTTCGAGGCCTGGATGGCCCGTTCGCGCATGCCCTGGTAGAGGTTGTTGGCCGTACCGAGGGTGGAATCCACCGTGCCCAGGTAGGCCAGGCCGTCGTCCACGTTGCGATTGAAGCTGTTGAACTGGTCGAGCTCGGAACGGAGCTCCATGCTCTGCGAGGCGCTGACCGGATTGTCGGATCCTTTTTCGACCTTCTTTCCCGAGGCAAGCTGGCCCTGGATGCCCTCCAGCTTGCTGTAGTTGGTGAAAAGCCGGTCGAGGATCTGGTTGCTGATCTGGCTGAAGCTGATTCTGGAAGCCATGTCCGTCTCCTTACTGTCCCAGGCCCATCAAGACGTCCATCATGCTGCTGATGGTCGAAATGAAGCGGGCCGAGGCCTTGTAGCTGTTCTCGTACTTGATCATGTTGGTCATCTCCTCATCGAGGGAGACGCCGGAAATCGCGTTCTGCTCCGAGTCCATTTGCCCTATCAAGAATTCCTTCGTCTTCATGCGCGATTCGTTCTGGTTCTTCTGGATGCCCAGCTTGCCGATGGTCGCGCTGTAGAAGCTGTTGATGCTCTGGGTATTGACGCCCTGGGAATCGGGGGAAAGCGACTTCGCGAGGCGCAGGCCGGCGATCTTGAGGGCGTTCTGGCCGTTGCCGTTGCCGGAGTAGCCGGTGGTGTTGTAGGACAGCTTGACCGTGATGGCGTTGCCGGCGGCGTAACGGGCGTAATTCAGGAATTGGACCGTGCCCTTCTCGTAGTCCACCACGTAATCCTTGCCCGCGCCTTCTTCCAGTACGGAACCGTCGGCGAGCGTGACCTTGATGGAATCCTTCACCAGATCGCGATACCTGGTGTTGGTGGCCTTGAGATCAAGGATGGGGCTTCCGGCGGCGGGGATGCCGCCCGCGGGGAGGAAGTTCGCCACATCCGTGATCTTGCCGCCTTCGGCCGCGGCGATGTTCTCCGCTCCCGACAGCACGGCATCGGAAAGGGAGATGGAGCCGGCCTGGAGCTTTTCCGGGTCGAAGAAGAGCACGCCGGAGGCCTTGTTGAGGTTGTAGCCGGCGGCGTGCACATCGTTCACCTGCTTGACGAGCGCTCCGGCGAGGGAGTTGAGATCCTCCATGTATTCCTTGAGCACCTGGCCGCGGGCGTCCATGATTCCCTTGAGCTCGCCGCTGCGGGGTTCGAACTTGCGGTAGGAGCCCGAGAACCGGAGGCGCAGTTCCGAAGCGACGGTACCGTCGGACAGGGTCTTTTCCGAGCCGTAGGTTTCCAGCTTCAGGGCTTCGGAAGGCCCCACCAGCAGGTTGCCGCCGGAGGTGATGATGCAGCGGCCGTTGGCGTCCTCGATGGTCTGCACGTCGACCAGGTCGGAAAGCTTGCGGACCAGGAGATCGCGCTGGTCGCGGGTATCGTTCGCCTTCTCGCCGTCGCGCACTTCCACGCCGGCGATTTTCTCGTTCAGCAGGTAGATCTGGCCGGTCAGATCGTTGACGGTCTTGGCCTTCGCGATGAGCGGATTGTTCATCGAGAGGCCGTAGTCCTCGATCTGCTTGTAGACGTTCCGGAAGGTGTCGATCATGGTGGTCGCGCTCGCCTTGACGGATTCGCGGGCGGAAAGGTCGGCGGGATTGTTGGCCAGATCCTGCCAAGAGGCCCAGAACTTGTTCATCTGCGCGGCCAGGCCGTTGTCGGTGGGTTCCCTGAGGATGTTCTCGAGGCGCGTGTAGGCCGAATCGATTTCGGTGGTATAGCCCTTCTCGCCGGTCTGTTCCCAGGTCTGGCGGTCGAGGAAGGTATTCCGGATGCGGTCGATCTCGGTGACTTCCACGCCCAGGCCCCTTTGGCCGTACACGGAATCGGCCACGACCCCGGCGGTCTGGTTCACGCGCTTGCGGGAGTAACCTTCGGTATTGGCGTTCGAGATGTTCTGGCCGGTGACGTCGATGGAAGTCTGGGCGGCGTTGAGCCCGCGCATTCCGATATTCAGGGCGTCGAACAGTCCCATCTTATACGCTCCGGTTCACGAGGTTGCGGAGTTGCATCTTGCCCACGTTGACCCCGCCCTTAGCGGTGTAGGTGTTCATCTTGTCGGTCTTGCTGCGTCCGGCCACGCTGGTCATGATGCCGATGGTGGTATGGATGATCTTGCTTCCGTTCTCGACCAGGGCCTGGTTCACCGAGAGGACGCGCTTGAGCTCGCCTACGGCGGCCACCAGGGCGTCCCGGCATTCCTTGAGGCGGGACGCCTTTTCCGGGCTGACGAGGGGATAGATGGCCTCGCATTTGGCGGGGGTGGATGCGGCCCCCGCCAGACGCGGACCCAGGAGCTTCGCGGTCACGGCCAATCGTTCATCCTCCAGGTTGGCCAGGGAATTGAGGAGCTTGTCCGCCTCATGGTTCACGTCCTGGTTCTCCTCCAGGCGGCGGTTCACCAAGGCCTTGCGCTGGCGGTCGGCCTGCTCCAGGTAGGCCAGGTACAGCCCCAGCTGGGCCGAAAGGTTCCCGATCAGGGTCTCGCAAAGCGATTCGGCATCCACCTCGGCGGCGACGGCGGGCAAAGCCTCCTCGAACAGGTCGGCGAACTCGTTGCCCAGGATGGTTTGACGGTATGCGGTACCCATGGTCTGCCTCAGTTCCCGGCGCCGGCATTCGCGGCGCCGTCCAGGTTCTTCTTCGCCTTCAGGATCTTCTCCACGTAGGACCTGGTCTCATCGTAGGGAGGGACGCCGTTGTAGCGCTCCACCACCGAGGGACCCGCATTGTACGCGGCCAGGGCCTTCGATTCGTCGCCGCCGAACCGCACCAGCATCTGCTTGAGGTAGCGGGTGCCGGCCAGGACGTTTTCGCCCGCATTGAACACGTTGCGCACGCCCATGTCACGGGCGGTCGAATCCATCAGCTGCATCAGGCCCTTTGCGCCGGCGCCGGAAACGGCGAGCGGCTGGTTGTTGGACTCGGCCTTGATCACGCTCTTGATGAGGTTGGCGGGCACGTCGTAGGTCTTGGAGGCCAGATCCACGAGGGGCTTTAGCCTCTGCTCGGAAAGGGCGGAGACGGCGGTCGGTTCGCCGGAACGGGACCGCATATTGATGAGCTTGGCGAGGAACGGGGCCGTGGAGAACATGCCGGCCTTGCTTTCGTCGTTGTCGAAGCGGGGCACGGTCACCTTGGCCATGGACACGGGGGCGGTCACCGCGGTCTGGCCGGCCTGCCTGCTCAGGGAACGGTAGATTTGCGAGGCCATGCTGTTGGAGATGCCGGACATGGCGTTCTTCATGCCCTGTTCGCCCGCGTTCAAGGGATTCTTGGAGCTCATGCCCGCGTATTGGTTGTCGAGCATCTCGGTGAAGATCTCGCGGCCCTGGGAGGCTTCCGTCAGCTCGTTGCCTTCGCCCAGGGTGCTCTTGCGCATGGACTTGTACATGTTGCTCATGAACATGGCTTCGAAATCCAGGGCGGCCTTCCAACGCTTCTTGTCGGCGGCTTCGCCCTTGGCCTTATCCGCGGCCAGACCCTTGGCCGTCTTCTCCAAGGGAGCCAAAGCGCCCAAACCCAGCTGCCCTTTGATGAGGTCGAGGTTGTTCGAGGATTCGGGGGTCATGGCTTGGTTCTCTCCGATTGGTCGCTGGCCTTATCAGCCCGCTTTAACTTTCTCTTCAATTGCGGTATATCGCAAAGGCTATGCCAGCGGAGGGAGGCAGGCGAATGCCCCATATGAGGCTATAGGCGGGGTTGGCGCCGGGCCTTGGAAAGCGGAGGTGGGAAAAACTTGCCCCGGGAGGCAAGGGGCCGAGGTGGAATTTTCCGCCGGGTTGGCGGGCTGGGGAGCATACAGGGAAGGGCGGGAGACCGGTCAAGCGGCCGGATTGACCGTCTTATTTGGGGTTTTGCGGTTTCCTAGGAGGAAGCCGCCTGGCCTTCCGGAGCCTTCTCCAGGATGGAGGATTCGTCCATGCGGCGCAAGGCCTCAAGCAGGATGCTCATGGTGTCCCCGTCCAGGTTGTCTTCGGCCGGCATCTGGTCCGGATGGAACCGGAACGAGCCCGCGACCCAACGCAGCACTTCGTCCACGGCCAGGGTAGCGGCCGAGTTTCCCAGGCTCCCATGGACCAGGCCGCCCACGCGGAAGCCGAAGCGCGCGCGGCGCTGGGCGTTCTCGACGACGAGGGTTCCCGTCATGCGGGCGGTCATCACGGTCTGCACCAGATCCGTGAAGGCGAAAAAGCGCAGGTCCCCGGAGAGGCCCGGCGAAAGCAATTGCGCCAGCTTCTGGTTGGTGGCCTTGATGCGCTTGGAAAGCATGCGGTAGAGGATGATGCTGAGGACCGGGAACTCCGCGACCAGCTTATGGAAATCCTCGCGCGAGACGGCCAGGGTGAGGCACTCCTCGACGGCGTCCACCTGGTTGCTGGTGGCCGCTCCCGTCAGGATGGACATCTCCCCGAAGCAATCCCCCTTGCGGAGCACGGACAATTCGAGAACGCGCCCGTCCCCGCCACGCGAGGCGATGCGCACCATGCCCTTTACGAGCACGTGAAAATGCGAGCTGGTCGTATTGGCCTGGAGGATGGTTTCGCCTTGGCGGAAGGACAGGGCCGTGGCCCTTTCACGGAAGGCGCGCGCGACCGTTACGGGCATCTGCTCCAGGAAGGGGCGCGACATCTGGTTCTCGGCGGTGAGGACCTCCTCGAACTGGACGGCGGGCTTGGAGAGCTTGGTCAATTGGCAGAAGCTCCAACGGCAGGAGCACTTCTTGTAACCGGCCTCGATATGGCCTTCCGGCATGGTCCCGTCCATGGCGACGGGAATGAAGGTGGCCACGGGCATGGAGCACGTGGTCAACTGGTTCCCGAAGACCCCGGGCATCTGGACCTGCAGCGAATCGCCCTTGGTGTAATAGGGGCAATTGTGGAGATCCAAAGCCTTGAGCGCCCAGGATTTTTCGGCTTCATCCATAGTGTAAAGCTACCTATATTCGAGTGAGATTGTGAAGCCGGACACGCTTCAGAGCGTGTGCGTCCGCGGCCCCGCAGCCCTTGTCCCGCCGAGGTTTGGAGGATTTTGGGCCTGATCCGGTAATCCACCCATAGGATAAACTATAAGGTTCCCGCAACTCAAGGCATATCTTCGCGAATTCCCGGCGGAAAGGGAACCGCCGCCCCGGACATCGGAGCGGCGGCTCCCCCATCGCTCCGGGGAAAGTCCGGTCGGCGCGGATCCGCGAATGGTATAGTGCAGGACAAAGAGCCGGATTGGAAATATTGAGCAGCGCCGCCGAGGCATTATCGCTTTCCCTATCGCTTGCCGCTTCCGTGCCCTTGTCGCTCCTATGCGCCAGAAAGGCAGGCGGCGGAAATCCCGTCGAAAAAGCCGCGGGGATGGCCATCGCCTTCCTCGTATGCTGGAGCTTCACCGAAACCTCCCTGGGCCTCATCCTGGGGGCGGCCGGCCTCTTCAATCCCCTCTTCGCCGCCCTCGGGCATGCCGCGCTTTTCGGTTCGGGCATCGCATGGCTCCGCTCCGGAGGGAAGCGCCTCAAGACCGGGACCGCGTCCCCTCAAAACGCCATCGGCCCATCCAAGGCGCCCATGGTGATCGTTTTCCTGTTCCTGGCGGCGTCCATGCGCCTCCTTTGGAACGGGCTCACCTGGCCCACGGTGGAGATGGACTCCCTTGGGTACCATCTTCCATTGATGATCAAATTGATACGGACCGGAACCTTTTCCTACCTCAACCATTGGGAGTTCCAGGAGCATTTCCCGCGCAATTGGGAAACCCTCGGCGCCGTGCTCTGCCTGGCCGTCCATCGGGATACCGTCGCCCTTTTCCCCAATGTCATCGCTTGGTGCCTTTTCGGCGGCTCGATCGCATGCCTCTCCATGAAGGCGGGAGCCTCGCCCGCCAGGGCGCTTGCGGCCGCTTTCCTGATGCTCAGCGCGCCCATATTCGTCCTGCACATGCAGACCATGCACATCGATCTGCCTTTCGCGGCCTATTTCCTGGCCGCGATCTATTTCACCCTTTCCGCCCTGGAATCGAAGTCCATGGCGGACCGGATCTGCCTGGCGATGGCGTCCTCCATGTTCCTGGGGATCAAGAGTACCGGACTGCCGTATGCGTTCTGGCTGGCCCTGGCGGCGGCGTCCTGCGCGATACTGGCCGACCCGGCCGGGCTCAAAGGTCTTTTAAAGGCCAGGTCCATTCCATCCCTGGGATGGGTTGCCCTCATCCTGGGGACGGGCGCGTTCTGGTACGCCTACAACCTCCTCCGCTTCGGAAACCCCCTGGTGGGAATCCGGATCTCCCTCGGAGGGCAGACGGTTTTCCCGGGGGAAATCACCATGGCGGGCCTCTCCGAATCCACCATCGCGCATGCCTTCGATCCGTTCCGGCCGGGCGATATCGGGCTGCTCTACGGGGAAATCCTCCGGAGATTGTCTTTCCCTTTCCTGATCCTCCTTTCCCTGGCTGCGGTTCATTCCGTATCGTCCCTGGCGAAGATCCGGGAGCTCTTGCGATCCCCCCGCCTGTCGATCCCGATGGTCCTCGCCTTCGCCGCGTTCCTCCTCTACTGCAAAACCCCCTTTTCCGGAAGCTACAATACGGGATTCAAAGGCGTGTCCTCCAATACCGGGTACGCGTTCAGGCTGGGATTCCCTTTCCTGGGACTCCTGGCCGTCCTGGGCGCGCTCGGGTTGGAAAGACTCAAGGCGAAGGACCCGGTGATCCTGTTCCTCGCCGTTTCCGCGTTCGCCCTATCCCTGCGGGGCGAATGGAAAATCATCGCGGCGACCCTGTCCTTCGCCGCGGCGTTCCTGGCGTCGCAGGACGGTTTCCTGGAGAGGCAGGCGTCGTTCCTGGCACGGAACGGGAGGCGGATGGCTTGGATTTCAGGCTTGGCCGCGCTTACCCTTTTTTTCGCGGGCTACGTGGCGGCGGACTCCATCCGGGACGGGAACAGGCTGAAGCGTTCCTATGGGCCCGCGATGGATTTCATCGGCAAGAATCTCAAGCGGGGCGAGGCGATCGCGTTCCCGGTCGCGGACCATAGCTACGCTCTCTTCGGATCGGATTTCTCCCACGACGTCCGCTATCGCCCGTATCGGCCGATGCGGGACTCCGGCATGGAGGGTATCAAGGGATGGGTCGGCGCGCTCAAGGCCGAAGGCGTCTCGATCATCGGGATCGGCCCCACGTCCTCGTGCGATTCCGGCGCGGCGATGAAAACGCGCCTCGACCAATCGCCCGGGACCTTACGAAGGATCTTCGGGAACGATCCGGGATCGGAACCGGTACTGTACCGGATCCTCGATTGAACGAGGCGGATCCCCGGTCTTCGCCCTAGCCCTTGTAGGCCGGGTTGGGCGTCATCATGGCGCTATAGAGGGCCCGGATGGCCTTCTCGTAATCCTCGTGGCCCACGCCGATGATGATGTTGAACTCCGACGAGCCCTGATCGATGATGCGCACGTTCACGTTGGCGTCCCGCAGGGCGATGAAGACCTTGGCCGCGGTGCCCACCTGGTGCGCCATGCCTTCGCCCACCACGGCGATAAGGGCCAGGTCGCCCTCCACCTCGATGGTGTCCGGCTCCAGGATGCGGCGGATATCCTCGAGGACGGCCTCCGTCTTTTCGCCGATCTCCTCGCTGGATACCACCACGCTCATGCTGTCGATGCTGCTGGGGACGTGCTCGATGCTGACGCCCTTGGTCTCGAAGATGCCGAGCATCTTGCGGGCGAAACCGATCTCCTTGTTCATCATGCTCTTCTCCAGGCTGAACATGGAGAAGTTCTTCTTTCCCGCCACCCCGGCGATGTCGTACTTGGTGACGGCCGGCAGCTTGGAAACGATCATGGTGCCCGGATCATCGGGACGGTTGGTGTTGCGGATATTGATGGGGATTCCGGCGTCGCGCACCGGGGCGATGGCCTCGTCATGGAACACGTTGGCGCCCATGTACGAGAGCTCGCGGATTTCGCGGTAGCTCACCTCGTCCAGGGGATGCGGGTTCTCGACGATGCGGGGATCGGCCATCAACAGTCCGGAAACGTCGGTCCAGTTCTCGTAGAGCTCCGCCTTGGCCGCGCGCGCCGCGATGGCGCCGGAGATGTCGGAACCGCCGCGGGAAAAGGTCTTTATCTGGCCCTTCACGTCCGCGCCGTAGAAGCCGGGAATCACGTACAGCTTCTTCCGGTCGGCCAAGCGCGCGCCGAGCACCTCGTAGGTCCTGGGGTCGATGCGGCCGGTCTTATCGAAGAATATCGTGTCCTTGGGATCGATGAACTCGGCGCCCAGGAAGGCCGCCATCAGGAGCCCGCACAGGTATTCCCCGCGGGAGGCCACGAAATCCCTGCTCGCCCCTTCCACGATCTCCTTCCTGAAGGTCTCCAATGCCGCGGCCATGCCCGCGTTGAGGCCCAGGTTGCTCTCGATTTCCAGGTAGCGATCCCGGATCAGGGTGAAGGGCCCGTCCAAGGCCAGTTTCTTCTGGGACATGTCATGCGCCAGATAGAGAAGGTCCGTGAGCTTGGCTTCCTGGGAGTTGCGTTTGCCCGGCGCCGAGGGGACCACCACGGTCCGTTTGGGGTTGGCCTGGAGGATCTTTTTGATTTTGAGGAATTGATTGTGATCCGCGACGCTGGAACCGCCGAACTTGCAAACGATGCGTGACATGTCGTTTCGCTTCCTTTGGATGCCGATCCGATGCCGGATCCGATTTAGTGCTGAATATCCCTCAAAAACGTCCGATAACCCGATATGCAAAGGCCCGGTTTGGGGCCCGAAAGGCCATCCGGCTCCGATTTCGCGGGCCGGGCGGCCGTAGCGGGCGGGCCAATCTTGGATGCGGGAAAATTTAAAAAAGATTCATGCAAAGAAGCGCACCACCCGATATCCTAAATAAGGGAACACGGCCTTAAAACATGAAAATAGACGGCAAAACACCGACCCAGGGACCCGATGCCCGCCGATTCTCGGCCGGCAAGTCCGCTCCTCCCAAAGAGGGCGGGAAGTCGTTCGGGGCCGCGCTCAAGAAAGCCGCCGAGGCCGCCAGGACCGTGCCCGGCAATCCCATCCAGACCGCCCAGGAACCGGCCCAACCTGCGCCCGCCCCGGCCGCGCCCATCCGGGCCGACGGTTCTCCCGCCGCGGTGGAGGGCAAGGACCAGGCGGAACCCGCGAACTTCGCCGACCACATGGAGTTGGTGAAATTCCGCCTCAAGTCGGGCTATTACACCAATACGAAGGTCGACGAGGCCCTTACGGAAAAGCTCACCGGCTATTTCGACGACCTGGCGTAATACGCCCCGAAGCGCTCCAGGAACCCCTCCAACATTTCCCCCGGCAAGGCATCTATGCCTGCCGCGAGCTTGCGCCCGCCTCCCGTTGGGAATTCCTTCGCGAGGTCCGCGGCCGAAGGCGCCGTGGTCCCGGTGGCCCGCCAGTCCCTGGGGGCGCGGATGGACACCATGAAGGTCCCGTCCGCCCTGGGATGGATCAAGGCCAGGGCGTCGCCCGGCTCCTGCATCACGCGCTCGTTCGCCCACGTGGCCGCATACCGGCGCGAGAAGGGTTCGTCCGGCACCAGGAAGGCGCGCGCGCCGCCGGCGTCCAGCAAGGGGGACAGTTCCTGGAATCGTCCGCGATCGGCATCGAACCGGGCCGCCAACGGACCGATGATGGATTCCTCCCAACAGAAGTCGAGAGCGGAAGCGTAAGGAGCCATGCGTTCCGCGAGCCATCCGGCCTCGAAGAGGGTATCCCCGGGCATTTCCCCATAGGCATTGTAGTTGAGGAGCAAGCCCACCCGGCGCAACAAGGCGGCCTCGTGGGAGGATGCCCCGCCGGAGGAGGCCAACGCCGAAGCGGTCGCGGGCAGATTGTCCCCGAAGGCGGCCATGGCCGCCCATAAGGGATGCTTCAGCCCATAGGCGGCGTTGACGATGGCGGCCGTGCAGGTTTCCGGGGCCTGGTTGATGTGCAGGACGAGTCCGGGATGGGCGGGAGGCTCTCCCGGATCATGGTGATCGTACCAGGTAATTCGCAGGTTACCCCGGTCCAGGATCGGCAGCCAGGGCGTGAGGGCGCCCAGGTTCCGGCGCAGGCTGATGTCGGCCGCGTGGATTTCCCCGCTTTCCATTGGCGGGACCAGGCGGAGCAACTCGATGTCGCGCTTTCGGCCCGTGATGCGCAATCGCGGTTGACCGAGCTCAAGGCCCAGGATATGCTGCGCCACGAGGCCGTCCGCGTCCCCGTTGAA
Organism: Fibrobacterota bacterium; assembly: GCA_028287465.1. Classification (GTDB taxonomy): domain Bacteria; phylum Fibrobacterota; class Fibrobacteria; order UBA11236; family UBA11236; genus Chersky-265. Next base: position 80,122 of record JAQBPO010000028.1, on the reverse strand, counting down.
GACGAATACCCTCTCGATCCCCGGGCCGCCCGCCGGTTCCCCGGACGCGGGATCAGCCGAGGCCATAGCGTTCCTTCAAGGTGAGGATATGATGGCGCTCATGGCCGATCAGGACGCGCAGCATCTCCTTGGCGGTGAGGCGCGTGTCGTTCGCGCAACCGGGCCTCTCCCAGGCGGCGGCGTCGAAGCCGGACAGCAGGCAGGCGGCGGCCTGGGCCACCGCCCGGTAGCCGTCCAGCACGGCGCGCCAAGCCATGGAGTCGAAAGCCGCATTGGCCACGTAGGCGTTCTCGTCGAAACCGGGAAGCGCCTTGGTCTCGCCCCGACCGATGGAAACCATCCGGTACAGGAAGATGAGGTTGGCATCGGTGATGTGGCCGACCACCTGCTTGACGCTCCATTTTTCCGGAGCGTACCGGTAGGCGGTCCTTCCTTCGGGGAGGCTCGCGAAATAGGTACCGCAGATTTCCGCATGGTCTTTGAAGGCGGCAAGGGGATCGGCGGGGTCGTCCCCGCCCTTGACGTAATTGTTCCAGAAAGGGGAATCCTTGAGATCGATCATGATGCAAATCTAATTCCGGTTGACCGGAATCACAGCCGGGCCCCGCGCCAGGGCCTATCTTGGCCGGCATGCGCCACGCCTTTCCCCCTCCCCGCCTCGCCAGACCCTCCGGTCCGCCCGAACCCGCCGACGCGCCCCGCGTTTCCCCGGCGGCCCTCGTTACGGTCGCCGCGCCGCCCGTCGCGTCCAAGGCCTTCGTCCCGGCCCCCGCTCCGCCGCCTCCCTGGGTACCTTGTGCGCTACCCCCGGGGCATGGCATGATCCACGCCCCGGGTTCTCCCCTGGAAGCCACCCTGCGCCTCGCCGAAGCGGCCGCGCGCAGGGATTGCCCGGTATTCCTGCGCGGGGAGAGCGGTTCCGGAAAGGAGATGCTGGCGCGCTTCCTCCACGACCGCGGGGGAAGGGCGGCCGGACCCCTGGTGGCCGTCAACTGCGCGGCCCTTCCGCACAGCCTCATCGAGAGCGAATTGTTCGGCCATCGCAAAGGGGCCTTCACCGGCGCCGTGGCGGACAATCCAGGCAAGTTCCGCCGGGCGGACGGCGGCACCCTTTTCCTGGACGAGATCGGGGACATGCCCCTCGACGTGCAAACGCGCCTTCTGCGCGCGCTCCAGGAGAAAACCGTATGCCCCGTGGGCGACAGCCGCGAGTATCCGGTGGACTTCCGGCTGGTCTGCGCGACGCACCGCGATCTGCGCGCGGAAGTGCGCGACGGACGCTTCCGGGAAGATCTCTTCTACCGGCTCAACGTAGTGGAAATCCGCCTGCCTCCCCTCCGGGAAAGGATAGGCGACATCCCCCCGCTGTTGCGGCACTTCCTCGCCTCGATGCTCCCTGAGGGGGATGCGGAGGCCGCCTTCGCGTCGCTTCCCCCGGATTTGCTTTCCCTGCCTTTTCCCGGAAACGTCCGCGAGCTGCGCAATCTGGCGGAACGCTTCTGCGTCCTGCGCGAAATGGGCGGCGGTTGGCCCGATGCCGTGACCCAAATGTTACCCTCGGGCCCGGAAAAGGGCCCAATCCCGGGATCGGGCGCGAATCCGGCCCGGTTACGCAATTCCCGCCTCACGGATGCCGAAATTATCCATGCGCTCGAGGTGTGCGGTCATCATCGGACGCGCGCCTCGGACTTCCTGGGGATCACCCGGCGCGCCTTGCAATACCGTTTGGCCGGGATGGGGCGGAGAATTACCGATTCCCTGACCCTTTAGCCCTTCCCTTGCCCCCTTTTTGGCTCTATATTGTGTGGGGCCAATATGCGGAACAACAATGGGGCAACGCCGTCTTCGGGCGTAACGGCGTCTGGGAAAACCGCTTCCTCCTTCCGTTACATCCCGGCTACCCTGGCTTCCCTCTTCATCTTCTCGGTGCTCCTGGGGACCGGGGCCTATCGCTCCGCGGAACCGTGGTTCTACGGCCGCTTTCTCCAAGGCAAAGGCGAACCGCCGGCGTCCACCGCCACCCTCATCGTCACGGCGGATCCCGGATCGGGCGCCATGGACGCGGCCACCGTCGCCCGCCTCACCGCCTCCATCCTGGAGCGCGGCCCGGCCGTGGTCGCCTTGGCCCCTTCGGAAACGGAAGATCCATCCGCCCTGGAATCCCTGGAGGGCGGCGACGGGATCCCCGCGGGTCCCCTGGTCCTCTCGCATACCTTCTCCGGCATCCGGCCCTGGACCGTTTCCGAGAACCCCATTCCGCCCTATCCTTCCATCCTGGCGCATTCACTGTATCCCCTGCTCGACGGACCGGAACCCGGCCTGGACCTTCCCATGGGCGAGGGCGTGGACCTTTCCGATACCCTGATTACGCGCTCCGCCCGGGTGGACGGGGTTTCCGATCCCACCACCGGGTTCGCGGCGAATTCGTCCGGATCCAAGATCTTTTCCGTCCCCGCCTTCGTCCGCCTGGGCCGGGGCGTCGTGGCCAGCCTCGGCATCGAGGCCGCGCGGCGCGTCCTGGACGTGCCCGCCGGAAAGGTCGGCTACGTGGAAGGCGTCGGCGTCCTGTTCAACGCCACCCATGTGCTGCCCATCGATCCCCGGGGGGAAATCCCTTTGCGGTTCTATGGCGGGAACGGCATTCCGCGCATCCCCGCGTCCCGCTTCCTGGAAGGGCGCGTATCCGGGGTCGAAGTGCAGGGGAGGATCGTCTTCGTGGATCCCTCGGCCCCGGGCAAGCCGGGCATCCGGACCGTGACGGGCCTCCGCTCCCCCGCCGAAATCCAGGCCAGCCTGGCCGCCAACTTCCTGGAAGGATCGCTCATGACCGCACCGGGATGGGGCGCCGTCCTCCCCATCATCGCCGGGACCCTGTTCGCCGCCCTCATCATCGTCGTCCTGTTGCTGGACTTCGGCGCCTTCGCGGCCCTGGCGCTGGCGCTCCTGCTCGCGGCCATCTACCCCATCCTCTCCTATATCCTTTTCACGAAATCCTCCTGGTGGCTTCCGCCCGTCCTGCCTCCCCTGATGACGCTCGCCGCCTATCTTCCCTTCGCCGCCACGCGCGCCCTGGCGCCCGCGCGCCGCAGCCGGCCGCAATCCATCCACCCGAGCCCCGGTTACGATCCTTCTCTGGTTTCCATGCCGCCCATGGGCCGGCCGGTTCCGGGTTCCCACTTCCCGACTCCGCCCCATGGAATGCCGCAATCGGTTCCCATGGCGGCCCCTCCCTCCCATACGGCCGGCGCAGCCTATCCCGCCGGGTCCCCGAAGCAGGGACCCCAGGCCCAGCAGGCGCATCCGGCGCAGTTCCAGCCGGGGCCGGCCTTCCCCCAGCGTCCCAGACCCCAACCCCCCAAGGAAAGGCAAGGCGCGGGAGCCATGGCTGCCGATGCCCGACCCGCTCCCGAACCCCGCTTCACGGATCCGCGCGATCCGCCCATCCTGCCCCGGGAAGCGAACACGACCGTGGATATGATGCCCGCGGCCCCCGCGCCGGTCCATCGGCAACCGCCATCGCAGCCCCCTGCCTTGCCCCATACGGGCACGGTCGGCGACGATATCGAACGGGACGCCAAGGGCGGGTTGATCAGGGTCGGCAAATACCGCATCGTGCGGAAGCTGGGCTTCGGATCGGCCGGGGACGTCTTCGAGGGCTTCGACACCCACATGGGCCGCAAGGTGGCGATCAAGACCATCACCAAGAACGCCGCGGCCCATTTCGACCGCGCCTCCGAGCGCTTCGTTATGGAGGCCAAGGCCGCCGGTTCGCTCAACCATCCCTGCATCAACACCATCTACGACTTCGGCACCATCCGGGACGTGTCCTACATGGTACTGGAATTCCTGGACGGGATAACCCTTTCCCAATGGATGCGCGGCAATCCCCAGCCCCCGCGCCCGGCCGCCATCTCCCATTGGCTCCAGCAGATCAGTTCCGCCCTGGATTACGCCCATGGCGCCAAGATCATCCATCGGGACCTGAAGCCCTCCAACCTGATGGTCGTCAACAACGGCGCGACCATCAAGCTGCTGGATTTCGGCATCGCCAAGATGGAGGACGTCGGGCTGACCCAGACCGGCATGACGGTGGGAACGCCCTCCTACATGTCCCCGGAGCAGCTGAGCGGGATCAAGGTGGGGCCCGCCTCGGATCAATACGGACTGGCCGTGGTCATTTACCAGCTCTTTACCTACAAGCTTCCCTACATCGGGACGAAAATCCCCGAACTGTGCAATCGCATCCTCAAGAACGATCTGATTCCCATCACCGAAGCCAATCCCTCCCTGGGGGCGCCGTTCTGGGAGGCCCTGAAAAAGGCCATGGCCAAGACGCCGGAAGAGCGGTACCCTAACTGCCTGGCGCTGTACGCGGCGTTGGAAGCGGCATTCCCCAACCCCTGAGACCGCAGTAGTGGATCCGCCGGCCCGATGCCCTTTGCACGGCTTCTCCGGCCGGGTCCAGGGGTCGTGATTGGGGTTTTCCTTTTCTATTTTTCCACCCGCGGCGGCGCATACTCCCGCCCAGGACGAAAGGTTTCCCCACGTGAAGGGCATATCCATCGTGAGGGCGGTTTCCCTCAGCCTCGCTTGCTCCCTGGTGATCGCGGGAGCGGCTTCCAAATCCGGAACCGCATCGGCCAAGGATCCGGCGCCTTCGGCAGCGGCCGCCGCTTCCAATGCGAACGCTTCGGACGCCCCCATCGACAAGGCCGGCGCGGCGGCATTGAAGAAGGCCAAGGCCTCCTACCAGGCCGGGCAGCTCAAGGACGCGGAAGACCGGCTCAACCGCCTCATCAAGGCCAACGGGAAATCGGCCGCGGCCGAAGAGGCCATGGTCATGCTCGCGGATATCGGCCTGCGCCAGGGCAAGTCCGACCAGACCCTGGCCCTCATCACCCGCTTCCGCCGCTATTTCGGGAACTCGGAACATCTCCCGCGCATGGCCTACTACCAGGGTCAGGCCGCCCTGCGCCTGGGCCGGAACGCCGAGGCCGCCAAGGCATTCGCCGCCGCCGCCGTGAGCGCGAAGAACGCGACGGTGTACGCCAACGCCGGCAAGGGGTTGTGGGCCCTCGTGGACGCCGGCGGCCTTTCCGCCGAGGACATGGAAGCCACCCTCGAGCTGCTCGACAAGGATCCGTCCCTGAAGGCGGCCATGATGGAACGCGTCGGAGATCAATACCTGCGGGAAGGCCGCTTCCAGGCCGCGCGCGCCACCTTCCAGGACTGGATGGACCGCTACTCCAAGCTGGACGGCGCTTCGCGGGTCAAGGACAAGCTCAGGCAGGCCTCGGACGCCCCTTCGCAGAACCGCACCATCCTCCTCATGGCGCCCATGACCGGCGAGTTCGCCGAGATCGGCCGCGCCCTCAAGGAAGGCGCGCAATTGGCCGTGGACGAGAACAATGCCCGGGGAGCCGTACGCGTCGAGACCCGCAGCCTGGACGATCAAGGCAACCTGATCGTGGGCATCCATCGCCTGCGCAAGGCCATGCGCGAGGAGAAGATCGACGCCGTGCTGGGACCGGCGATGAGCGACGTGAGCGCGGCCGCGGCCGTCGACCTGAGCGCCCGCAAGAGCAAGGTCCCGATGGTCACGCCCACCGCCACCACCCATGGGATCGCCGCTTTGGGCGACGGCATCTACCAGCTCAACGTGACCACGGGTACCCTGGGGCAGCGCATCGCCTCCTACGCCACCGGCTGCCTCAAGCTCAAGGACTTCGCCATCCTGGCGCCGGAATCGGAATACGGCTACCAGTTGGCCGAGGCCTTCCAAAAGACAGTTGAACGCAAGGGCGGCAACGTGGTTTCCGTGCAATACTTCCAACCGGAATCCAACGATCTCGCGCCCCAGTTCGAGGAGATCCGCAAGCAGGCCGCGAAGCTTTACTTCGAGAAGCTGAAAATGGAGGGCAACCCTCCCGACAACGATCCCAAGGCCTACGCCAAGGCCCTGGCCGATTCCACCCTGCCCCTGGACGGCCTCTTCCTGGCCGCGACCAACGGCGAAGAAGCCTATAAGCTCGCTTCCCAGGCGGCCTTCAACAAGATCCGCGCCCAGTTCCTCGGCTCCTCGGGATGGAACGACAAGTCCATGTTGCACCGCAGCAGCACCACGGCCATCCAGGGCGCCTACTTCAGCGTGGACTTCCAGGACAATCCCAAGACGGAGGTATATCTCGCCTTCCAACGCGCCTTCGCGGCCAAGTGGAAGCATCCCCCGGACAAGGTCGCCGCCCTGGCCTATGACGCCGCCCGCTTCCTGCTGCAGGGCATGGCGTCCTCTCCCGGCGAGGATCAACTCATCCCCGGCCTCAAGTCCATCCGCAGCTTCAACGGCGTCCTGGGCCGCATCTCCTTCGACGAGAAGTACGGCGCCAACTCCAACGCGGCCCTGTACCGGGTGGAGAAGAAGGGTTTCAAGGAAGTCGAGTCCTGCCCGGAAGCGGAATAGGATCGGTCCATGGCCGCGCTCTGTTGGGACGTGATGTGCGGGACCGATTGCGCGTACTGCGTGTACAAGCAGATGCGCTACCGGAAGGGATTCAGCACGCCCTGTTATGAATGGTTCGCGGCCCAGCGCATCGAGAAGAAGTGCCGCGAGTGCCGCTTCTACCTGGAACAACGGGCGGCGAACCCGGCCCTGCCGGAAGATCCGGCTTGGCATCCGACCGCCAAAACCTGAGGGCAAAGAGTCAAAGCATCTTAAGGGTTTAGGTGCCGGACCAGATCGACCGCATCACCCTCAGGGAAGCGTTTTCACGAAACCCGAAACGGCCCGCAATCGTTGCTTTACGGCGGGGTCGGCCGCGCGCTTCGCCTCTTCCTCGAGTACCATACCGGCCCGCTCGGATCCGAGCACGGAACGCCATATCCAGGCGGCGGCCCTGTGCGTCATTTCCTCATCTTCGGATTCCGCCCTTGCCAGGACAGGCTCCAGGGACGGCGAACCTATGTCCGCCAGGGCCTTCACCGCAGGCAATTGATCCTCGATCGTTTGCGGGCGTTTCGTTTCGCGATAGAAGACCGAAAAGGTAAGGTTACGTACCAGGAAGGGCACGGCCTCCGCGTCCCGAAGGCTTCCCAACAGCAGGATCAGATCCTTGACCGTGCCGTTGCGGGTCTCGACCGGAATCAGTTTTTCCGCGAGCTCCAGGATCTTCGCGCTCTCGCCGCGGCGGTTCGCCAGGATTTCCGCGGCCGCGGCCTTGCGGGTTTCCGGAGCTTCGGAGGTCAGATCATTCCACACTTTTTTCCCCTTGGTTGGAGCGGCGCAAAATCCGGCCATCGCACAGGCGAGCAGAAACCCGCCGGCGATGGCGCCGTACTTACTTGAGGTCCCAGGTGACATTCGTCGTGCCATGCGCGGCCTCGTTATCGCCGGCTAAGTCGGGAGGGTTTATGACCTTCCATTCCGCGCCGTGCGGATCCTTGGTTTGCTGTTGCGAGAAACGGATGCGGTATTCGCGTACTTCCGAGCACCGTACGGACTTCCCTTCCACGGTTATGGACGCGAACGCCTTGAAGTTGTTCCGTGTGCGGAGAATGGTCCCTTTCGGCTTATCGGGAATGCCCAATCCCGCCGCATCCCAGTCGTAAATGATTCCGTTGGGATCGGGATTATCGTCACGCGCGTTCGCCGGGCCGGTATCGTTGCCGGGGGGCGGGTTCGCGGTGTAATCGCCTTTGTCCATGATCGCATTGCCGTTGTAGTCGCGGTAATAATAGTCCCGTTCCAGCTTCAAATCATTGCCCGCGAACTTGAACGCCGCCGGGTGCACCTTGGCGCTGGCTTCGGATCCCCAACCCTTGCGCGCCCCGTAGTTGGCGTTGTAATCCTGCAATCCCAATGCGTAGGTGCCCGCCTTGGTCCAGTTCTTGTAGTCGTCCCGCTTGTCGTTGTCCGCGGACATGGCGCCCGCCAATGCCACCGTGGGCTTATCCACCCAAAGCACCGTGAGTTTGAACGAGTCGGCCTTTGCGGCTCCGCCGACGATATCGATCGAAACCTCAATGTCGGCCATGGCATCGCTCGCCTTGAATCCTTCCACCCAGAGATCCTTCGGGAGGGACGCATTGGCGAACTTGTTTTTCGAGCCGTCGAGCTGAATCTGGGTTCCCGCCTTTTCGGCATCGAATATCTTGACCTTGTCGCTGGCGCATTGGACCAGAACGCTGCCCGCGAATCCGGCGGGGTCCACCACTTTCTTGACCGTGAACTTCTTGCGCGGGGCCCCGTTGCCGTCGAAATTGCGAACGACCAGGGCTCCATCGGTCTTCTTTTTCGCGGCCGCCACTCCAGCCACATCAACTTCGACTTTGGGAGCCTTGGGCGCCGCGGCCTTCGCGATAACGGAGGGGCTTTCGATTTCCTTTGACTTGCTGTGCTTGGCCGTAAAGATGTACTTGCATTCTTCCGGCTGCTTTCCGTCTTCCCGGTACTGCGGGATATAAAGGGTGAACTCGGCTTTGGCGATGCCATCGGCAAGATGGCCTGATTGGACCGGGCGGATGTCCTCCCTCTTCCCGTTCGGGGGCAAGGCTATCAACTTGAACTCGATCCGGGTAAGGTGGGCGATTTCTTCCGGCACCACGGCCTGGACGCTTACGGAAATCTTCTCGTTGAAAAGCGGCTTTTCCCCTCCCCAGGCGGGGTTTGAGAGGGTTACCGTTGGTTCCGGTTTCGCCTTCGGTGGCTCGACAAGGGCTTCCGGTGGGTCTTCCTCAACTACTGCTTCCGGAACCGCTTTTCGGCTTCGGCCCGCTCCGCCGCCCTTGGATTTGACGAATATATCCTCATTCGCCTTCGGATTCATTCCATCAGGACTGCCTGTCAGTGAGCCATGGGTGGGTAATGCCATGATTGCCTTAAATATCGGTCAACGGAATGGAATGGAATGGAATGGATTGGAATGGAATGGAATGGAATGGAATGGAATGGAGGGTTCGGGTCAGGGGAAACATACAAACTTCATCCCCGGGTTCCTCAAAGGCGCGTCCGCCTTCTCGGAAAATGGGATGCTCCGATTATGGGGATTGGCGCGAAAGTAAAGTCTACCCCTCGTCATTGAAATCAAGTCTTCGCCGAGTCCTTCTTCTCCTCGGGAATCTCCCGCACCATGTCCGACACTTCCTTCTGCTCCGCCGGGCCCTTGAAGAAACGCTTGACCAGGGCGACCAAGGCGATGACCCCGATGATGAGGAATTTCTTGAGGGCCAATAGGCCCACCAGCAGCAGTTTGAAGAATCCCACCTTGGCCAGGATGCCGCCCGCCACCAGGCCTCCGATGCCGTAGGTGGCCACCTTGTCCAGTTTGGGATCGAACTCGGAGTATTTATGGCCCCCCTGGAAGTCCACCGCGGCCAGGATGGGCTTCACGCCTTCCTTTACCGCCGGGAACACGGACATGGAGGACACGGCGTTCAGGACGAGCACGCCCTTGCGGCCCAGGATGCGGATATTGTAGTTGAGGGAGTTCTCCTTGCCCCCTTCGATGCTCAGTTCCTTGGCCCAATGCAGCTTGTGGGCCTCTTTGTCGTAATACGGTTTCTCGGCCCAGCCCACCAAGTGCATGGCCGAATAGCCGCCCTTCTCGCGCTCCGGGTTGGCTTCCTCCGTGGCCTTTTGCATGTCCTTCAGGAGGTCGTCGTATTTGATCTTGTCGGCATCGTCGTCCTTCACGTAACCGTCGTCGCTGTATTCCACGATCACGGCCCAGGAGTCCACCGCCAAGGGCGACATGCCCGGGGCCAGGATCATGCCCAGGGTGCCGCTGCCGGAAGGGTTGCCCCACATCTCGGTCAGGACCTTTTCCGTCTGCGCTTCATCCAGGTAGCGATAGCCGGGAGGCAGGCGCAAGATGGCCAGATCATCCTTCAGCTTGATCTCGCCGGTCCGGTACTGCAGCTTCCCCTCTTCTTCGTAGAGCCTGGCCATGGCGCTGTCCACGGCGGGGGCGGCCAGGGTATCCTCATGGGGGGCTTTCGAAGCCGCGGAGGGGGCCGGGAGCAGGGCCAGCGGGGCCAACATGGCCAGCAGCGCCAAGACGCTTCCGGGGAAGGACCGGGTGGGAGCGCTAAAGCCCGGGAGACGCGAGGGCCGCGGGAGCGGGAAAGGCTTTCTGAATGGGGACATGCGGCCTCCGGAGCGGGGGTGGGTTGGGTCAAGGCAAGGTAATATTTATCCGCCTATTCCCCTTCCATTGCCGGGTCCGGCGGGAGGAAGCCGGAGAATAACCGGGAATCAGGGACGCGGATTGATACTTTGTAGGGCACATGCCGAATATCCCAACGGGTCCGATCCGGGACCTCGAAATCACGATCGATAAATTGGTCCCTGGAGGGGACGGTCTGGCCCGCCACGAAGGCAAGGTCATCTTCGTGCCGATGGCCCTGCCCGGGGAAAAGGTCCGCGTGCGGCTCATCGAGTCCAAGAAGGATTTCGCCCGCGCTGAAATCTCGGAAATCCTCGAGCCTTCCCCGGATCGCATCAAACCGCCCTGCCCCGTCTTCGGCCGGTGCGGCGGATGCGACTGGCAGCATATGGATTACCCCGCGCAATTGCGCCACAAGGCCGCCATCGTCGAGGACGCCCTGCGCCGTACCGGAGGCATTTCCTTTCCGGGCCTGGCCATCGAAGCGGGGAAACCCTGGCGTTACCGCAACCGCATCCAGGTCCATCGCGGGCCCGGCGGGGAAGGCGGCTTCCTGGCGCGCACGAGCCACGCCATCGTCCCCATCACCGCCTGCCCGGTCTCGAACGAGGCCTTCGACACCCTGTTCGCGCCCCCGGCCGTCCAGGCGACGAGGCCCGCCAAGGACGCGGTTCCCGGGACCGCCAACCGGTACAGCCAACGCTATTCCGCCTGGACCCATCCCCTGCCGGACGGCCAGGGGGATTTCCTGATCAGCGATGAGCCCGGCGCCACCGGCCCCGGCGTCATCATCCCGAAAGGCGGGGGCGAGGCGGAACGGAAACCCGTTCCCGAATACCTGGGGCCGCGCGTGGACGGCACCAATGGCGTCATCTCCGCGCCCATCCTGGGCAAGCTCATACGGTTCGACCTGCGCTGCTTCTTCCAGAGCAACCTGGAGATGATCGAAAAACTCATCCCGTTCGCCTTGGACGGCCTGTCCGGCGAGGAGGCCCTGGATCTGTATTGCGGAGTGGGGCTCTTCGGCGCCTTCCTCAAGGACCGGTTCAAGCGGGTGCTGGCGGTGGAAGAGAACCCCATCTCCCTGGAATACGCCCTGGGTAACATCGGGGATACTCATTCCTTCCTGCGCGGCCGTCTCGAGGACCTGCTCCGGGAGGAACGGGGCTACCTTTCCGCCAGCCGGCCGGACGCCATCGTGGTCGATCCGCCCCGCGACGGCCTGGACGCCGCCGTGAAGGAGTTCCTGATCGCCAAGAAACCGGGAAAGCTCGTCTATGTCTCCTGCAACCCGGTCACCCTGGCCCGGGATCTCAAGGCCCTGGTCGCCAACGGCTTCACCCTGGACGACCTCAGGCTTTTCGATTTCTACCCGCAGACGGCCCATGTGGAGGCGGTGGCGAAGTTGTCATGGAGCGGAAAGACCGAGCTTCCTTGAGGCGAGGGTCCCGGCTCCCGGTCCCTGGCCAGCGGAATCGCCTCCGGAGTCTTCCCCTCAAAACCCGGGATTTCTCCCCCCCGCTATGCCATCATACCTGGTAAACGGATGTATTTTTTAGGTTTTTAAGCCGATTGTAGAGGGTAATGACATGATTCTATCGGCCTTGTTCTGGATCCTGCTGGGTCTCATCATCCTGATCCTGGGCGCCGCCCTGTCCATGTTCCTGAAAAAAGGCTCGGGCGACCGGCAATCCCAGGACGATTCCTCCCCCATATACGCCAGCGGCGTGTATTCGCTGATCCGGCGCTCCCCGCGCAAGGAACTCCAGGAGCGCGAACCTCCCCAGGAGCAAGTTCAATTGGTATTGGCTTCGGAACAGGCCGCGGCGGCCAATGGGTCGGCCGCGCAGTACCTGGACGAGTGGCGGCGGCAGGCGAATATTAGTATTAATAACATCGAAAAAGGGGATAGAGAGGGAATCCAGACCTATCGGTACCAGGTCCCGGCGAAATGCCAGAGGACATGCGCGATGTTCGGCGGCGATGCCTACGTAACCCGTGAGCAGCTCCACAACCATGTGCAATTGATCCCGCCCTTCCATCTGGGATGCGGGGTCCAGCTGGTGACCAAGGAAGCCTGGAGCGCCGGCAATGAGAATGCCGCCTGGACTCCGATTCTGCCCGTGAACGGTAAGTATCTTACGCCGGATTGGAGAATCGTTGTCAAGCTTTAAGCGTCCCCGTCCCAGCATCCGTTACGTCCCTTCCCTTTCCCTCCTGGCCGTCTCGGCCCTTTCCGTCCTCTTCCCCGCGCTGGAGTCGCGGGCCCAAGGCGGCTCCGCCGTAATCACCCTGGTAATGCCCGTCGGGGCGCGCCAGCTGGGCATGGGCGAAACCGCAGTAGCCCTTGCGGACGACGTCTTCGGCACCTTCTGGAACCCGGCCGGCATGGCCTTCGGCCCCCTCTCCAACGAATGGGAGCTCGTGCTCCCCAAGACCTATTCCCGCAGCGGCGTGAAGATGACCCGGGAGTTCACGGCCCTCGCCACCAAGCCCCGATCCGGCTTCCTCCTGAAATCCACCGTCTGGGCGGGAGCCAAGGACGGCCTCTTGCTGTACAACGGCAAGTATTGGCGCGAGTACCACGAGTACGTGATGGAACAGGGCGATCAGATCGAGAAGATCGTGCGCCGCTATGCCGGCACCGGGGACGACCTCGACAGCCTGGTCAAGCGGGTCAAGGCCTACAACAAGATCACGAGCAAGCAGGACGAAGAGGATCTCATCAGCCTCAAGCTGCCCTATAACCTGCTCTTCCCCGGCGAAAGCGTGACTTCCCTGGCCATGGACAATACGGATCGCCTGTGGGTCGGGACCACCGGAGGCCTCTACCGCTTCGACGGTTCGGGCTGGAAATCCTTCGACAAGGAACCGGGTTTCACCTACCTCGGGGGCGACACCGCCTCCATCAAGGGCGCGGACGCCCGCAACGCCGAAGCCGCCGCCAAGGTCGCCGCCCTCGATACCGCCGCCTTCCGGGCCCTGGCCGACACCCTCGCCGCCGCCCGGGTCAAGATCGCCGCCGACACCTCCAAGGCCGCCCGGACCGACTCCGCCAAGAAGGCCAATGCCCGCAACGCCGCTTCGGATTCCCTGAACCGCCACGCCTTGGCCAAGACCCTGTACGATTCTCTGGCGACCCATGCCAGGAACGAGATCATGGAAGAGGTGGCCAACGCCTCCGACTCGCTCGCGTCCAAGGCCAAGGCCGAGGCCATGGCTTCCGGGGAAGGCTCCGCGGCCTTCCGCAAGCTGGGGATCACCGCCCTGACCGTCAAGGGCAGCAGCATCTGGATCGGCTCCGAGGACGGCCTCTACGAGTACAAGAAGACCTCCATCACCCGCCGCGGGCAGAACCTGCTGCCCAGCCAGCATGTAACCGCGATCGCCTCCAACGAGAATCTCGACGAAATCTACGTGGCCCTGAAGGATGCCGGGATCGCGCGCTATACCCCGCCCAAGTCCTCCGCCGGGGCGGCCAAGTGGAAGCTCTTCAACACCGCCGACGGCCTCATCGATTCCTCCGTCACCAAGATCCTGCTCGACAAGGACGGCCATGTCTGGGCCGCCCATAAAGGGGGCATGTCCCATTACACCGCCCTGCGCGTCTGGGAGAAGATCCACTTCAAGAAGCAGGAGCTCCGCTCCCTGGCCCTCGACGAGGACGGGCATATCTGGATCGGCACCAACGAGGGCGCCTGGAAGTACACGCCCAAGTACACCAATGCCAAGGGCCGCCAACAGGCGAAGAAGGGCGAAGAAGCCGGCAAGGACGACGGCCGCGCGGACTGGGTCCATTTCCATACCGGCAACGGCCTGGCGGACAAGAGCGTCCACGAGGTCAAGGCCCAGGGACCGGATATCTGGTTCGTCACGGACGCGGGCATCGAACGCTACAACAGCGCCAAGGCCCAGGTGGGCTTCTTCTACGAGAGCCTCCTTCCCGTCCTGAACCTTCCCGACCTGTACCATGCCTTCATGGGAGCGACCTTCCCGGTCGAGGAATGGGGCACCGTGGGCGGCTTCGTCAATTACGTCTCCTTCGGGCAGAACAACCAGACCAACTCCGACGGCCAGGAGATCGCCAAGTTCGATTCCTACGAACTCGTGGGCGCCCTCAGTTACGGCACGCGGCTCAACAAGAACCTGGGCCTGGGACTCAACGCCAAGTTCATCTATTCCGCGCTCGCCCAGGGCATCACCTCGAGCGGCGAGAAGACGGACGGCATCGCCGTCAGCTACGCCGTGGACGCGGGCCTCCTCTGGAAGCTCGCGGCCGTCAAAGGCCTCAGTCTGGCCCTGGTCCTGCAGAACATGGGCCCGGCCGTCTTCTACGTGGACCAGGCCCAGGCCGATCCCATCCCCTTCACCTGGAAGCTGGGCGCCGCCTACGAATTGGTCCACACCCCCAACCATCGCCTGACCGTGGCCGCGGACGCCAACCGCGAAGCCGTCTACCGCGAAGGCAACGAGGCCTCGCCCGTCTACATCGGGGCCTGGAAGGATCTGGTCTTCCCCTTCGACGACAAGAACCATGGCGCCATGGCGACCTGGGAGGAGAACGTGCGCCAGAGCGTGTTCAATACGGGCATGGAGTACGTCTATGCCAACGTGGCGGCCTTCCGCACGGGCTACCTTTACGATCAGAGCGGCAAGCGGTACGAGCTGGATCTCGGGCTCGGCTTCCTGATTTCGGACATCCTGCAGGTGGACGGCACCTTCATCAAGAGCTTCGACAACGGCATCCGCAACAATCAGAAGCGGTTCAGCATGCTCTTGCGGTTCTAGGGAGCCCGGACCGGCCCCGACGTCCCTGGGACCCCTGGACTCCGTTCGGTTCGCATGCCGCGCCCGGCTTGGTCGCGATCAAGGTTTTCCCGCTGGCGATTTCCATCGACTTCCCCTTGGGCAATCCGCTTGCATACCATTATTTGACTGCGGTGTTGGAACCGGGAGCTTTAGTGACGGCGGACCGGTGCGTTCAGGTCCGCATGGCCCGGAACGCCTCAAGAAACCCTGATATATTGACGCGCCGGGCAGGAAACCCATCGGTTACCTGCTTTTCTTTTTTTCCCGAACGGTATTCCTAGGAGCGGGTCCGCGCAGGGTGTAGTTCCAGGGAAGTTCCCGGGAGTACGGGACCGGTTCACATGCCGGTCCTTTTTCTTCCGGGACTAAAAAGGATTACCAAATGAAGACTGCTTATAAGACCGCGGCTCCGGCCGTAATGATGGCGATGGCACTGGCCCTGAACTTCTTCAATGCCGGTTGCGTTTCGGACGTAAGCAGCGAGGACCCCAGCCAGGACGTCCTGTTCAAGGGCGGCAAGGCAGTTCCCGGACCCACCACCGTGAATCTCGGCAAGGCCGGGGAGTTCGTGATCCTGGCGAAGACCGGCGTTTCGACCACCGGTACCACCTCGGTGACGGGTAATATCGGCGTCAGCCCGGTCGCGGCATCCTACATCACCGGATTCGCCTTGGTGGCCCCTCCGAGCACCTATTCGACCTCCTCCCTGGTGACCGGGAAGATCTATGCGGCGGACTACGATTCCCCGACCCCGGCCTACCTGACCACCTCCGTGCTTGACATGCAGACCGCCTATGCGGATGCCGCCAGCCGCGCCCCCGGCCACATCGAGCTCGGCGCCGGCAACATCGGCGGCCGGAACCTGGCTCCCGGCGTATACAAATGGAGCACCAACGTCCTGGTCCCCAAAGACGTGACCCTTACCGGCAGCTCCACGGATATCTGGATCTTCGAGATCGCGGGAAACCTCGCCTTGAGCTCGAGCGTAAAGGTCATCCTCAAGGGCGGCGCCTTGCCCAAGAACATCTTCTGGCAGGTGGCCGGTTCCGCCGACCTCGGCACGACCTCGCATATGGAAGGCATCGTGCTCTCCAAGACCACCATCGTCCTCAAGACCGGCGCCTCGGCTAACGGCCGTCTGCTCGCGCAGACCGCGGTGACGCTCGATGCGAATGCGGTCAAGGTCCCCGCCCCTTAATCCTCCGCCTTGTCAACGAGCCGGCATCCGATGCCGGATATGGGAAAAGGGACGCTAGCGCGTCCCTTTTTTTGCGTGCGGAAATCCCGCTTGCGGGACACCATAGCGGTGCGATAGAAGGTTCCCCCTTCCTCAATGCCCGCACAGCTGCTCCTCGCATGGGACTACGTCCAAGTCCCCGTCCAAGATCACGTCCGGGCAATTCTTCAGGTAGAACTCGGCCTCCTTGCAGGAAACCATTTCTCCGCACTGGGTCTTTCCCTTGCATGCATAGGCGGTCGAATCCTTTGGAATCGGATTTCCGTCCGGACCGGGGCCTCCCAGGTCTACGCTTTTGCAAGCGAGGATCGCGAGAACGGCCAATACCGTGAGGACGGCGGGCATCCTTGTTTCCATGGCATCTCCCTTTTCGGCGAAGTGGCGGGGCCCATCCATTATACCATGGGGCGGGATCCGGATTTCCGGTTTGATTATGGGAGCTTGCGAAGCTATTTAAGGTTCAGGGGAGCCTTGACCGATGGTATCCGCGGAAACCCTTCAGATGTACCGCTCCTTTTTGGAGTTCCGCCTCCTGCTGGCCCTGGAGCGGCGGTCCCTGGTCTATGAATCCGACGTGACCCTGGTGCTGACCGGGGCGATTTCCGATCTGGGCCGGCATCTGGGCTTTGAGGTAACCTTGGAGAGACGGTACCATGCGGTACCGGAGAATCTCGCCCATCGCTGCGATGTGCATTGGTCGGGCGACGCGGATCATATCTGGGAAATAGACCGGACCATCAAATACCGGTCCGCCAACAAGCTGATGGGCGCCAGGGAGCCCGTCAAGATCTGGGTCCTATGGGCCAAGGATTCGGATTTGATCTCCTTGCGTTTGCTGGACGTGAACGGCATCGAGGTCCTGGTCCTGGGCCATGAGGTGCGGAAACTGGTATGGGCCAGGCTCGCGGCGGAGGGCTTCGAGCGGCGGGAGCTGCACTTCCTGCTGAATCATGAAGACCCGTATGCCGGAGCCAGGGAGTTGGAAGGCCGCATGCGGACGGGACCGGGGGAGGGGGATCCGCTCCCGCCGCCTTAGGCCGGTCAAATCGCCATCATTCGCGCGAAGGCCTGGCGCCGGGTTTCTTGGGGACCAGGATCTCCAGGTAATCCATCTCCTCCGCCAGGGTCGCGAAGGCCGCGATGGTCTTGGATTTCGCATCCCTCACCCCCCGGTTGTAGAAGAAGGGGGCGATTTCCCTTTCGATGAAATCCAGCATCATCTTGGCCGGGAGCTCGCCGAGCTCCTCGTCCCGCTCGTCCTGGAAATACTGCCTGAGCTTGGAAACGAGCTGGGTCCGCTCGTTCTTGAGCGCATCGTCGTTCACGTTAACCCCCGGAACCCGTCTTTTTGTTTCATTCCCGTTTCCCCGTTTCCGATTTTGGGATCCTATGGAAAAGATAGTTCCGGGAACCGGCCCTTTTCTTCCGGGCGTTTTCATTCAGGAAACACATAGGGCCGACGCGGCGCGAGTCCAGAGGCGCCATGCCCGGTCCCGGGGTATATTGGACCGACCTCCGCCGTCGAGGCGGGCGGCTTCGTTCGAGCACTTTCCCACCCAAGGATCCGTCCCATGCCCAGATTCACCAGCGCCGCGTTCGGATTGACCCTCGCCCTTCTCGCCGCGGCGGCTTCCGCAAACGAGGTCATGAGCTGGGTCCCGTCCTACGGCATCGGCGCCTGCAGGAATGTCCTCAACGGCACCTACGGGAAATACAAGGCCAAGGACGGCCTGACCCATATCGGCCTGCAGTTCTGGCATCCCACCACCTCCGGCGGGGTGGTCTTCACGGGCGCGGGCGCGGCGGACGCGCAGTGGTTCGCGGATTGGGGCAAGGCCAACAATGTCAAGGTGCTGCTCACGGTGTTCAACGCGACCAATGGCTGGGATTGGAACCTGGCCACCTCCGCCTTCGCCGACAATCATGCCGCCTTCGCCAAGGCCCTGGTTGCCGAAATGGACAAGTTCGGCCTGGACGGGGTCGACCTGGATCTGGAAGGAAACGCCCTTAAGGCGGACGATCATCGCTCGGAGTACAAGGCCTTCGTGATCGAGTTGTCGGCGTTGCTCAAGGCCAAGGGGAAGCTGCTGACCGTATGCACCTTCAACAACGAGAATTCGGACAATATGCCCGACGAGTCCTGGTTCCCGGATTGGCTCGGGAAGGTCGATTACATCCACATCATGGGCTATGAGGAGATGTACGAGACTTCGCCGGACAAGACCCAGGCCTACAGCTACCAGCAGAACCTGGGCGCCAAGGCCGGATACGCCCGCTCCCAAGTGAGCATGGGCCTCATGGCCTCGAACAGCTGGGGCGGAGGCAGCGCCATCCAGCATCTGAACGAATGCATCACCAAGCCGAAGGAAGTGGCGAGCATCTGCATCTGGGATCTGCAATTCCCGGGGAGCGCCTGGAAGACGGAAGAGGCTTTTGACGCGATGGCGAAGATCAAGAATACCGCCCCGGTAACGGGCGCGTTGGCGCGGACGCCGGGGCCGAAGGCGGGTCGCCTCCCGATACTGAGGATGGCCAAGGGCGGAATGGAGTTCATCTCCCCCACCTCCGAAGCCCCGACCGCTTCGGACGCCCGGGGCAGGCTGTTCCGGGAGGTCCCGGCACCCCGCTGATCCCGGCAAGGAACCGGGCCGTGGGTGCCGGCCGGACTCGCCTTTTTAATGGCGCATCCGGTTTCCCAGCTTGTTGAAGGCGTTCTTGGCGTCCAGCCAGGCCTTTTCCACTCCGGTCTTCACGTCCTCCCACTTGTCCTCGGAGGCGTTCCGCAAATCGGAGAGCCGTTCATCCGCATCCTTCCGGCGGGCGCGGTATTCCTCGTAATCATCGTCCCGGTCCAGTTCGTTCGAAGCGGCTTCGCGCTTGCGTTCCGCCCTGTCCCGTTCCACTTGGGCATCCCAATCGCTCAGGTCGGCCTTGATCTTGTGGTGGTACTCGTCCTTCTTAAGGCCCAACGCTTCCATGATTCCCATGCGGATCTCCTTTTTCCTGGTGATACTTTTAAATAAGGTTCCGGTTCCGGAAACGGCAAACCGGAATTGGAGGGTGTTTCCAGTCAGCGAACGCCTTCCCTATTCCCGGCCCGTTTCGTTCCGCAATTCGCGGCATGCCAAAGGCCCGGATTCGCGACGGCTGCGCTATCTTGGGTAGGCCAACGGGGGCGGCGGATGGACACATCCTCTCTCAGGGGATCCTGCCGTGTTGGAGCCATATCTACCGAGGAGACTCCATGCTTGATCGCACGATCCGGTCCGCCAAAGGCCATGCCCCCGCCCTTTCCCGATTCCTGAAATCCCTGGCCTCGGCCGCGGCGATCGCCCTGCTGGCCGCGCCGATGTTCCTCGCGGGATGCCTCAACAGCGCCGCCCCCGGGGACGGTCCGGTGGTGCAGTCGGAACTGTCGACGGCTTACGCCGTCACCTTTACCCGCGAAGCCGAGGATGCGGTCCTGACCGGCGCCGTGAAGGCCTCTAACCGCGCGGGGTATACCGGGTCCGGCTTCGTCGATTATATCGCGTCGGCCGGGGAATCCATCCGTTGGACCGTAAACGTGGCGGCCGCGGGAAAATACGGCCTCAAGATCCGCTATGCCAACGGCGGGTATTCCTCCCGCCCCCTGGCCATCCAGGTGAACGGAACCACGGTGCAGTCCAGCCTGGCCTTCCCGCCCACGGGATCCTGGACCAGCTGGACCACGGTGAGCCTGGACGCGAACCTGATCGCCGGGAACAATACGGTACTGGCCTCGTCCATCGGCTATAGCGGCGGCAACGTGGACAACCTCACCGTATCCGGCCCGGTCGTCGTCGACGGCACCACCCGCAAGGCCAACCTGACCTGGTTCACCTCCTATCCGGATCCGGGCAGCGAGGAGTGCATCGAGTATAACGGATGCCAATGGGCGGGCTACTTCGCGGGCGTGGACGGCAAGCAGCCGGAAAGCTGGGTGAAGGCGAACAATATCGCGGCGGTGCATGAGCGCGATTTCGCCAAGTACCGGCTCAAGACCCTGCGCCTGACCCAGGGGACCAAGACCATCGACGTGAAGGTCTACGATATGTGCTCGGATTCCGATTGCAACGGATGCTGCACCAAGAACGCGGCCGCCACCGGATTCCTCATCGACGTGGAGAAATACACGGCGGAGCGGTTCGGGACCAATGAGGGGACGGTGGATTGGAAGTGCCTGGACTGCGCGAACTGATCGGCTGATAGGCGCCGACCCCTTGGAAAAAAAACCTGTAAAGAAAAGCCCCGGGAATCCTCCCGGGGCTTTTTCCTTTCCGATGCGGCCCGATCCCGGACGCCGCCCGTAGGCCTAGGCGTTGCGCTCGGGAACGCGGATGGACCGGATGATGTCCATCAGGGATCTTTCCTTGAGCTCCGCGAACTCGGTGGCGTCCAGGAAGATGCCGTAGCAGACGCCGCAGGATTCGTACCAGACATGGTGCTGCTTGGCGTCCACCATCTTGATCATGCGCGAGCCGTCCTTGGGGCAGAGATAATCCTCGATGCGCTTGGTCTTCCCGTAATCCCGCTCATCGCCGATGTCGAGCTTTTCCGAGCCCTTCTTCTTGAGCAGGTCCTGGAGCTCCAGGGCGTCGAACCACATGCCGTGGCAGGAAAGGCATCGGTCGATGCGGATGCCTTCGAAATCGACCTTGGTAAAGGCGCTCTGGCATTTGGGGCACTTCATGGTGTTCCTTCCGTCTGGATGTTTTCGTGATCGCGGGCGCGCCTGGAAATATAATGAATTATCAGACCCGCAGGTCCTCCTGATCCAGGGACTTCCAGTCCGCGTTCTTCGCCAGGACCGGCTCCACTTCCCAGGTGAGGAACTCTTCCGTGATTTCCGGCGAACGTCCGGTGAACTTGGCCGGGTCGAGCACCTCGTTCAAGGTCTTGGAATCCATGCCGAAGGCGGGATCCCGGGCGATGAGATCCATGAGGTTGTTTTCCAGGCCTTCCTGCTTGACGCGTTTGGCCGCTTCCAGGGAATGGCGGCGGATGGATTCGTGCAGTTCCTGGCGATCGCCTCCCGCCTTGACGCCGGCCATCATGATGTTCTCCGTGGCCATGAAGGGCAGTTCCGCCATCACGTGCTTCTCGATCATCTTGGGATAGACGACCAATCCCTTGCAGACGTTCTCGGCCAGGATGAGCATGGCGTCCGTGGCCAGGAAGGCCTGGGGCACCGCGAGGCGCTTGTTGGCGGAATCGTCCAAGGTGCGCTCGAACCATTGGGTGGAGGCGGTGAAGGCGGCGCTGGGCGCGAGGGCCTGCACGAAGCGGGCCAGGGAGCCGATGCGCTCGGCGCGCATGGGGTTGCGCTTGTAGGCCATGGCCGACGACCCGATCTGATCGGCTTCGAAGGGTTCCTCGATTTCCTTGAGGTGCTGCAACAGGCGCAGGTCCGTGGAGAACTTGCTCAGGGATTGCGAGATGCTGGAGAGCAGGGAGAGCACGCGCGAGTCGAGCTTGCGGGTATAGGTCTGGCCGGAGACCCCCAGGCTGCGGGCGAAGCCCGCCTTCTTGGTGACGGCTTCGTCCAGGGCCTTGACCTTGGCGTGATCGCCGTCGAAGAGCTCGAGGAAGCTGGCCTGGGTGCCGGTGGTGCCTTTGACGCCCAGGAAGGGCAGGCCGCGATCGACGAAATCCAGTTCCTCCAGATCGAGGAGCAGGTCCTGGATCCACAGGGTGGCGCGCTTGCCGACCGTGGTCAACTGGGCGGGCTGGAAATGGGTGAAGCCCAGGGTGGGCAGATCCTTGTACTGACGGGCGAAGGCGGAAAGGGCGGCCACCACGCGCAGCATGCGCCGGCGGACCAGATCCATGCCCGCGCGCGCCTGGATGAGATCGGTATTGTCGGTAACGTAGGCGGAAGTGGCGCCCAGGTGGATGATGCCGGCGGCCCTCTTCGCCTGGAGGCCGTAGGCGTGCACGTGGGCCATCACGTCGTGGCGGACCGCCTTTTCGCGCTTCTCCGCTTCCTCGAAGTTGATGTCCTTCTCATGGGCCTTGAGGTCGGCGAGCTGCTCTTCGGTGATGGGCAGGCCGAGATCCTTCTCCGCTTCGGCGAGGAGGATCCACAATTTGCGCCAGGTCTGGAACTTGAATTGGGGCGAGAACACGAAACCCATGCGGGCCGAAGCGTAACGCTTGATGAGGGGGTTTTCGTACTGGGTGTTGGCGTCGTTCATGGGATGCTGTTCCGGGTGGGTCGTGATGGATGGCGACGGTTTCACGTCGGCGAGGCCCAAAAGTAGCTCCTGGCCGGGGGTCTATCAAACAAGGCGGAAGTGGTTATTTTCAGGGCATGGCGGCCCCCCTCGACCATTTAGGCGCACCGGATCCCGGTTCCCTGCTTTTCACCTACGGAACCTTGATGCTCACGACCGGGATCGCCGCGGTCGATGAAGCCATGGAAAACGCGGGCGTTTCCTTGGGCCGCGGGTCCATATCGGGGCGTCTATTCGATTTGGGGGGATATCCGGGAGCGGTACGCGCGGCTTCGCGGGCCATATCCGCAGGGGTCCGAGTCGGCCCGGACTTCGATGAGGACGCGCCCAAGGTTTGGGGCCACCTGCTCCGCCTGAAAGACCCGGCCGCCCTGTTCGCCGCGATCGATCCCTATGAAGGGTTCGATCCGGAGGACACGGAAGGCTCCGAGTTCATCCGCGCGGAGACATGGGTGACCCTGGCGGGATCCGGCATGGGTTTTTTGAGCCAGGTTTATTTCTACAACTTCCCGACCGCGGGCAAAGCCGTGATAGCGACCGGCGACTACCTGGCCCATCGGCAGGCCAAAGGAAGACCGGGCCAAGGAAGGGTAACCGGGTAGTTCCCGGCCCGGCCCATCCCTGCCGAGGTCGGCCGGCTCTCGGCCTACTCTCACTCTCCCTGGTCGGAAGCCTGCTTGACCGCGTCCCCGGCCGGATCCAGATGGGCGAGATCCTCGTTGGCGGGCCCGTTGAGAACGTGGCCGCGGCAATCGAAACGCGAGCCATGGCATGGGCAGTCCCACGAGCTCTCGGAGCCGTTCCAGGTCACGATGCATTTCAGGTGCGGACAGACGGCGGACATGCGATGCAAGGTCCCGTCCTCTTCCCGATAGGCGGCCACATGCTTGAGGCCGTGCTTGATGACCGCGCCGGATCCGGAAGGGATCCCCTTCTCATCCTTGGTCTCATGGCCCTTCATCCAGTCGGCGTAATGGGCGGCCACCTTGAGGTTGTGCTTGCCGAATTCCCCGGCCGACTTCAGGACGATGCGACCGGGATCGTAGGTCGCCTCCCAGGGGTTGCTGCGTCCTTGGATCAGATCCGGGATCAGGATGCCCGCGATGGTGCCATGGGTAAGGCCGTTGCCGGAATCCCCGGTGACGATATAGACGTTCTTCTCGCCGGGATTGCGGCCGATATAGGCGAGCCCGTCCACGGTCTCGATGATCTGCCCGGACCAGCGCGCATGGACCACGCCCGCCTCCGGATACCGCGAGCGCATCCACATCTCCAGGGCGCCGTAGCGAGCGTCGTAATCGACCACCTCGCCGGTCCGATGATCCTCGCCGCCGATGACGAGCAGATCCTGCCCCGGGCTGTTGTCCGCGTCCTTGACGATGCGGACATAATGGTAGGGATCGCCGGAATCCCACAATAGGGCCGGCTCCAGCTGGCCGGACGGGACATGGGCCGCTATCACGTAGGTGCGATAGGCCTCCAGCTTGGTCTGCAGGGCCAGGCGGTTGTTGACGGGGACGTTGGTCGCGACCACGACGGATTTGCATTTGATGACGTGGCCGGATTTCAGGGTGACATGGGGATCGTCGCCGCCGGCGATTTCCACGGCATGGGCCCCGGTGAAGATTCGGCCGCCCTTGGCGACGACGGCTTCGGCCAGGCGGGCGAGATAGCGCAAGGGATGGAACTGGGCCTGGGAGGGGAACCGGAGGGCCGGTCCCGTTTCAAAAGTGGGGATGGGAGCGCGTTCGACCATCTCCGGCCGCAGGCCCGCACGCTGGGCCGCCTCCAATTCCTTTTTCAGGAAACCCGGGTCTTCATCGGGCGCGGCGAACAGGAACCCGTCCACGCGCTCGAATCCGCATTCGATCCCTTCGCGCTTGATGATGGACTCGATGCGATCGATAGCGGCGGTATGGCTCTCGGCGACCATGCGGGCCTTGTCCTTGCCATGGATGGATTCCAGGATATGGTAGTGGTCGTCCACGGCGTTCGCGAGATGGGCCGTGGTCCTCCCCGTTTCCCCGCTGCCCACGGCGCCGTCGTCAATCACGACCACGGAAACGCCTTCGTTGGCGAGGGTATAGGCCACGGTCAGGCCGGAAATGCCGGCCCCGACGACGCAGACCTCCGGGGCCAGGCCTTCGGGGGCGACGGGGTATTTGGGGGTCTCGGCGGAGCGGGTCCAGATCGAGATCTTGGCTCCGGAAGTGCTGTCTCGTTGTTCTGGGTTCATGGGAGTCTCCGGCGTATGGGCGTATCGCCCGTGTTTCCAGGGAAACACGCTAAAAACGGGGCCTCGCGCAAGCCTGGCATGGCCTCCGGGTGGCCAGGTTCGCCGGTTTTAACCATTTTTTCCCGGATGAATACCCGATTTCCGACCCGAATTTCCGGATTTTCAATGGCCTGCCTTGTTTCCCTCGCGCTTCCCTCCCGTTCTCAAGCAGGCGATTGCAAGGCTCCGGACCCGATCCAATATCAGACCGAAGCCAGCCACGTCGCCACTTGCGCCCCATTGACCTTTTCCCACTATCCCCCGACCTCGGGGAACCACTTCGGTTCGGATTGGGCCAAGTACGGAACCCATCGCCTCGTCCTCAATCCGGGATATTATGTCCATAACGAAGAGCATGGCGCGGTCGTTTTCCTGATCAATTGCCATACGGAAGGGGATTGCGAGGCGGATTTCGCGTCCTTGCAACGGATCGCGGACGCGTTCCCCCAGGATCCCCTTTGCGGGGCGGCCATCAAGCACCGCATCGTGATCGCAGGGGATACGGTCATGGCAAAACGGTTTGCCGCGATCGCATGGGGATGGTCGCTGACATCGGATTGCCTGGATTCGCTCGCCTTTTCCGGCTTCCTGAAAGCGCATTATGCGCATTCGCCGGAGAATACCTGCCTTGATGGCACGGACTTCAACGGAACCGTTCAGTGCAACGCCCCCCTGGGGTTGTCGGAAGAAAAAGCGTCCGGTCCATCGGGATCCGGGCAACCCGCCGGAGGCCGCTTCGGCCGCCGCCCGCTTTGGGAATGGAGCCTCACGGGCCGGGCGTTCGGACGCTTGGACTCACGCTAAGCCGTCTCCCTCTCCGGCATCGTTCCGGTCGGCCTTTCCAGGGCCTCCGCCAGGGTCCCTGAATCCACGGTCGCTGGCCTCCCGCATCGTCGTTATACTCCGATCGGCGGCGATTCCACGGCCGCGACGGCCCGTTCCCGCCCCTCCACCCGGGGCGCCTCAGTAACCTGGGTGATACGGTATCGCCTATGGTAAGCAAGCCCGGCCCTCACCGCGCCGGCCGCAACCCGGGAACTGTCAAGCGGGGCCCCTTCCAATGAAGGACAAATGGGAGGGCATTGTAAGCATTTGTCACCCCCGGCCCGCGGAACCCGTGACGATCCTCTTTTTTTCTGCCATTTCCGCCCACATCGCGGCGCCGGAACGACATGGTTTGGGAATTGCTGAAAGCCATGGTGGAGGCATGCCTATGAAACTGGACCGATACAATCCAGGCGATTTCTACGACGAGGTTTTCGAAGCGGTCGGGAAGCCGAGGCCTCCGGCCGGGGTCCTGGTCCGCACCCTCGAATCCATGCCGGAGGGCGAGCTCAACCGCAGGCAATTGGCCGCGGAGAAGGCCTTTCTAGATCTGGGGATCACCTTCAACGTCTATAACAGCCAATCCGGATTGGAGCGCATCTTCCCGTTCGATATCCTTCCCCGCATCATCGAGGCCTCCGAATGGGATTTCATCGAAAGGGGACTGCGGCAGCGGATCCATGCCCTGAACCTGTTCCTCGACGATATCTACCATGACCAGCGAATCGTACGCGACGGCATCGTACCGCTGGAGCTGATCCGCTCGGCCAAAGGGTACCGCAAGGAATGCCACGGACTCAATCCGCCTTGGGGCGTCTGGTGCCACATCACCGGCACCGATCTGGTGAAGGACGGCGATGGCCGCCTGTACGTGCTGGAGGACAATATCCGCTGCCCTTCGGGCGTATCCTACGTCATCGGCAACCGCCAGGTGATGAAACGGACCTTCCCGCAGATCTTCGGAGCGATGAATCCGCGCCCGGTCGAGGATTATCCCAGCCGCCTGCTGGACATGCTGCAATTCATGGGGCAGCGCTCCGGAGGGCCCCCCTGCGTCGCCATCCTCACCCCGGGCGTCTACAATTCCGCCTACTTCGAGCATTCCTTCCTGGCGCAGCAGATGGGCGTGGATCTGGTGACCGGGAGCGATCTGGCGGTGCGCGACGGGTACCTCTACATGCGCACCACGCGCGGCTTCAAGAAGGTGGACGTGCTTTACCGCCGCATCGACGACGATTTCCTGGATCCCCGAACCTTCCGCGAGGATTCCCTGCTCGGCGTGCCGGGCCTCATGGACGTCTACCGGGCCGGCAGGGTCGCCATCTGCAACGCGCCGGGCACCGGGGTGGCGGACGATAAGGTCATCTACGCCTACGTGCCCAAGATCGTCGAATATTACCTGGGCGAGGAGATCCTCCTCCCCAACGTGGAAACGTACATGTGCTGGGTGCCCGGAGAACGGGCCTACGTGCTCGAGCACATGGCGGAACTCGTCATCAAGACGGCCAACGACTCCGGCGGCTACGGCGTGCTGATCGGTCCCCACTCGACCAAGGCCGTTCTCAATGAATGGGCCGAGCGCATCAAGGACAATCCCCGCAACTTCATCGCCCAACGGACCCTGTCGCTTTCGCGCTCGCCCGTGATCGTGGGCGACGAATGCGAAGGCCGCCATGTGGACCTCCGCCCGTTCGTCCTTTACGGGAGGGACATCTACGTGATGCCGGGCGGGTTGACCCGCGTAGCCTTGAAGAAAGGCTCGCTGGTGGTGAACTCGTCCCAAGGCGGCGGCAGCAAGGATACCTGGGTCATGCCCGCCGTTCCGGAACCCTTGAACGGTCATGCGGGCGGATCGCCCGGAGGCCTGTCCCGCATAGGCCAGGCCGACGGACAAGCCCATGCCGCCGCGGCGGAGCCCCTCGTCCAGCCGGAAACGCCGGCCCTCGCGAAGGCGGCGCCCTGATGCTCAGCCGGGTCGCCGATTCGATATATTGGATGGCGCGCTACATCGAGCGCGCCGAAAACGTGGCGCGTTACGTGGACGTGGCCCTGCAATCCTCCCTGGACGGCCAGAAGAACCCGGGCAGCCAATGGATGCCCCTGGTGGCCGCCGCCGGGGACCGGGGGATGTTCCTGGAAAAGTACGGCGAGGCCATGGCCTCCCGGGAAGGCGGGGACGCGGTCATGCGGTTCCTGGCTTTCGACCAGGAATACCCGAATTCGATCGTATCCTGCGTGACCAAGGCGCGGGAGAACGCGCGGCAGGTTCGCGGGTCCCTGGCCCTGGAGGCCTGGGAGCACCTGAACAAGTTCTACCACTTCCTCATTTCCGCCGAGGCGCGCCGCCGCGCCGTCGAATCGCCCCACGATTTCTTCAGCGAGATCCGCACCGCCAGCTACCTGTTCGAGGGAATCGTGGAGTCCACCATGTCCCGCGGGGAGGAATGGAATTTCATGAAGCTGGGGCGCGCCCTGGAGCGCGCCGACCAGACCTCGCGCATCCTGGACGTGAAATACTTCATCCTGCTGCCCACGCCTTCCGACGTGGGATCGGTGGTGGACGATCTCCTCTGGGCCGCCCTCCTGCATTCGGTGAGCGGGTACGAGATGTTCCGCCGCCGTCATGGCCGCATCCTGCCGGAGAAGGTGGTGGACTTCCTGGTGCTCGATCGGGAATTCCCGCGCGCGGTGCTTTTCTGCCTGGAGCGCGCGGAGGAATGCCTCCTCAACCTTTCCGGGACCCCCATGGGCTCCTTCCGCAACAATGCGGAAAAGCAGGTGAGCCGCCTGCGGGCCAACCTGGCCTATACCAACGTGGAGGAGGTCATCTCCCAGGGCCTGCATGAATTCCTGGACAACCTGCAGAACGGGCTGAACCAGGTGGGCGAAGGGATCTTCGAGACCTTTTTCGCCCTCGAGACCCAATCGCAGTTCCAATTCCAGCAATAGCCCGCCGGTTCCCGAAGCGGAACAGCGGATCCGGGGCAATGCCCGCGGGTCGATGAAGGCCCGCCGCGACGGCGCCGGGGTTTGTGGAAACTTGAGGGGACCTTGAGGCCTCGGGACCCTAAAATGGCCCCCCTCATCGCGGAAGGCCGCGGGCGGAATTATATTTTCGGCTTCGCGGGGGCGCCTTCCTGCTATGCAACGCGGGTCGGTCGGAACGGCGGCATCGGCGGAAGGGGGCTTCCGGCGGCATCCCGGTTCCGGGATGGTCTTGATTCAACGATATGGG
Organism: Fibrobacterota bacterium; assembly: GCA_028287465.1. GTDB lineage: Bacteria > Fibrobacterota > Fibrobacteria > UBA11236 > UBA11236 > Chersky-265. The sequence continues at coordinate 51,327 of JAQBPO010000028.1, read as the reverse complement.
ACGGAGATAGAATGGACACGACGCATTCGCGCACGCGCCTGGGATTTGACCAAGGTTCATCGGTAACGCCGGATTCGGGGAGGATCCTTCCGGTCATCCGCCTCAAGATGATGGCTACGGGCCTCGATCTGCCGACCAACGGGCATGGCCCCGATTTCATGGCGCATACCGCCGATCTCATCCGGAAGATCCAGGAGAAGTTCCGCGGCTACCCCCAGCCCCTCTGCCCTCTCGACGCCCGCCTGCAGGCCTTCCTGGACGGCTTTTTCGCGGACACGCCGCTTCCCGGCCGCATCGACCTTCCCCTCAGCACCCTGCACATGGATTTCCACGGCCTGGCCCGCACCTTGTCCATCCCGGCCGAAGGCGACAGTTTCGAGTCCGAGTTCGTGAAATCCTACAAGACCGATCAGGGCGTGCTCCACAACCCCGCCACGGACAAACGCACCACCAAGGGCACCTTCCACGTCTGCGAAGGCGGGCTGCCGATCGCCGCGGACAAGAAGGCGGTGCCCAAGGTGGCTTTCGCGCGCCTTCTCTGGAGCGCCCTCAATCCCCCCGCGCACCTTCTCGAATTGCCGTTCACCACCGGCCTCAAGCGCCCCGCGCGCGTCTTCACGAGCCTGTTCATCCGTCCCCTGGTCAGCCCTGAAGTCCCGGGCCTGCGAGCCTACCGGGACATGGAGATCCGCTTCTTCGCCCCGGGCAGCCTGGTCTCGAACCTGGACTTCGTCGAATCGATCTTCGGCAATGCGGGCGATCCGTACCTCCCCGAGAACGATGCCGGCCTGGACCCGGAGCACTTCAGCGGCGTCACCGGCTGCGTGATCCTGGCCCCCCATCTGCCCAAGCTGCGCAAGAAGGACCTGGGCCTGCCCCATGTCTCCAACGCCACCGCCGCCCAGAAGAAGGACGGCATGTGCTGGAGCGATGCGTCCGAACTCTACAACGACGGCAAGGCCTTCAAGGCCACCATCACCTCCGCGGACGGCGTAATCCTCACCCTCATCGCGGACAACTACTTCGGCTATTGCAAGAAGGAAGTGAAGACCCAGATCGGCTTCGCCTGCAACCTCACCGGCTTCAGCGAGGAAGAGCATGCCGGCGGCGCCTTGATCTTCCCCAGCTACAGCCTGGGCGACTTCACCCAGCACAACGCCTCCTACATCCGCCAGAAGGGCTACTCCTTCAAGCAGGTGAAGAAGCTCCTGGGCGATTGGATGGTCTCGCATCCGGACGGCTACGGCGTGGACAAGCGTTACCCGAAGGTGGTCTACGTGCCGGAGGACGCCGAGGTGTTCCTCATCGACCAGAAGATCACCTGGTCCAAGGGAGGCCGGCAGAAGAGCCTGCGCATGCTGCCCGAGCACGTGTACATCTACCCCAGCGGCTACAAGGTGCGGATGGAGAAGCATCCGGACGCGCCCACCTGGCGCCTCATCGGCACGGTGGCGGACGGCCTCCTGTGCCACAAGCCATGCACGGTCTCGGGCGGAGGCAAGAGCGAGATTTCCAAGTCCATCGCCGAATCCATCCTCTACCGCAACTTCTACATCCAGGACTTCGAGAAGGATTTCAACGCGGCGGAGAAGATCATCGACCATGACTTCCACAACCGCTTCAAGGCGCCGCCCAAGGATCACGGCAAGCATGCGCGGGAGATCCTGAGCCCCACCCGCTCCCTGGGTTCGGTGGTGCGCCTCCTGACCCCTTCGGCCGAATACACCGAGGTGTTCAACCGCTGGCTGCGCAAGATCCCGCCCCATGTCCGCTCCCTGGTGTTCACCATCAAGCGTTTCTACCGCCCGGAATGGGGCGAGGACATCCGCTCGCATTTCTCCGTGGACGTGGTGGACGGCCGACCCGGCCATGAGCTCTCCTTCCATCACCGCCCCTTGGTGTCCAGTTACCTCAAGGTCGGCACCGACGAGAAGGGCAGCTGGCGCGTGTTCCGCCTGCGCACGGATTTCGTGCCCGCCTACAAGCTCCAGGCCGAAGACGATATCACCGTATCCGCGGTGCTGCCCGCCGTTCCCGGGACCGATGCCCCGCTTAACGGCGGAACCGCCGGCAAGAAGAGGGCCGCCGCGGCCTCTTCCCGCAAGTTCGTGCAGAACTGCGAGTACCGGCTTTTCCAGCGCCCGGACGACGCTGCGGTTCCCGGCCTGGATCCCCAGGCCGAAAAGGATCTTTCCCAAGCCAACAACTTCATGTCCAATTACGAACCGCTCCCCGTCGAAGAGGCGCGGCGGATGCTGGAAGACGCCATCGATCTGGGCAAGTACACGGCGCCGATGCGCAAAGTCATCGAGAACGCCGCCGCCAAGGAATTCGGCTGGTTCGTCTGCACCTCCCGCCCGCGCATGACGGACGGCAAGCCCAACGCCAACGTGCGTTACCTGCAGAACCGCCCCGATCTCGTGGATCCCTTCTCCGTATTCGTGGCCCAGACCGGCATCCGCCTCAAGCGCAAGCTTACCGCGGACGCTCCCCTGGCCAATCCGGTCGACGCCGTCCTCATCGGGCGCCGCAACAATCCGATCGATCGCGAAGCGGGCATCAAGCCCCTTGCGGTCTACAATCCCCTGCATTTCCAGGAGCTGCCGGAAGCCTTCATGGACTTCGTGGCCAGCCCCACGGGCAAATCCCCGTCCACCACGGGCGCGGGTTCCGAGGGCGCGCTGACCAAGGGGCCCTTCAACGCCCTGTGGCCCACGGCCGATCTGAACGCGGCCCTGGTATCCTTCATCCTCACCGGACTGAAGGTGTTTTCGACCCCGGCCGGCCATATCGGGACCAAGTACCGCGTGGACCATGACATGAGCCTGTTGATCCCGGAACTGTGGTGCCGCATGACCCCGGAAGAGAGGGACGCGGGCAAGCTGATCGAGAGCGGATACCTTTCCCATGTCACGGACTATAAGGTGAAGGGCAAGGTGATCCCGGCCGGACGCCTCGGATACCGCATCAATACCCGGTTCGTGCACGCCTTCCTGGGCAGGATCTTCTCCAATCCCCTGGCCGTCTTCCCGCCGGACATGCTGGAACCCGAACTCCAAGGCCGCCAGGACTTCACGGACGGCATCGAGAACATCGCCGAGGCCCAGCGCGCCTCCGCGCAATTCTATTTCGAGGACGGCAGCGTGGAGTCCGCCTGCCCGCCCTTGCGCGCCTTGCTCCACATCATGGCGAAAGGCTCATGGGAAGGCCTCACCCTCAAGAGCCCGGAACTCCGGAAGATGTTCACGGCCGGCGAAATGCTCAAGTCCTCCTGGTACCGGGCGCGCCTCGTGCGCCAGCAGGAGAAGGACAAGTCCCTGTGGACCCGCCATCGCGACTACCTGAAGGACTTCATCGGTTCCGACGGCAACCGCCCGGCGGCGAATCGTCTCGGTCTCTCTCGCCGCCTGGCCCTGGTCGACAAGAGCCTCAAAACGGCGTCCGGGTCCGCCTATCTCGACAGCCTGAAGGGTACCCTCGGCATCGACCCGGTCCTCTAGCCCCGCGCGCCTCCGGGCGCGGGGTACTTCCGGCAAGACGGAAACCCGCGTGTAACGTCGGGCCCGGGGCGGCGACTAAGTTGCTACCTTGAGCGTTCCATCCGGGAGGGTCCATTACATGATCGCGCACCTAGTCAATCGTATCCGCGGCCTCCTCGATTCCTTCGAATGGCTGCCCCCGCTCATCGCCCGCATCACCGTGGGCTGGGTCTTCGCGGAATCCGGCTGGGGCAAACTCCATCATCTCGACAAGGTGACGGCCTTCTTCACCGACCTGGGCCTGCCCGTCCCCGGCTTCCAGGCGCACCTCGTCGCCACCACGGAATTCGCCGGCGGCCTGCTGCTGATCGCCGGTCTGCTCACCCGCATCGCCTCCGTCCCGCTGATGATCATCATGGCGGTCGCCATCGCCACCGCCAAGAAGGGCGAGCTCCACGGCTTTTCCGATTTGATCGGATTTTCCGAGTACCTCTACATGGTCCTCCTTTTCTGGTTGTTGATCAAAGGCGCAGGCATCCTGTCCGCGGACGCCCTTATCGCCCGCCGTCTCAAGCGCCTGGACTAATCCTCCCGTAACCCCTTTTCCCGAAGGCCGCGGAAGACCCGCGGCTTTTTCCTTGTTTACCGCCGCGGGCGGATTCTGTTCATGCCATGCGCTCACGCTCCGTGGTCCTTGCCCTATTGGCATGCCTCTCCGCCGCATTGGCGACGGAGGAAACGGATTTCACCCGGAAGGTGAGGGGCCATGCGTCCCGGGCCGCGTCATCCCGCTTTCATCATGCGCGCAGCGTCCGCCGGCTCCCGTCCCCGGGAATCCCGATCTCCTTGTAGGAAAACCGGCTCGATAAGTTCCGCCGGGCCGGATTTCAGGGAAAGGTTACGCCTTCCTTTCCTGTTGCTTTCACCCAACAGCGAGCCTATACTTTGAAGAGGCTAAACCCGCGCCGGCCGCGCTCTGCGCGTGGAGGAGACGGACGGAACCGGGCCGTTCACCTAGGCCCGGTCGGGGGACTTTCACTTCATGGCACGGGACTCCGGAACCGGAGGATGCATATGCGATATGCCGTTGACGGAACATGGCTCGGATCGGGAGGCGCCCGCGTCCGTTTGCTGGCGGGTCTATTGGCGGCCTGCGCCGTTTGCCCGCCCCTGCGCGCCGACCCGGTCGGTTATGCGGGCAAGGTGGTCGACGGCGCCGGTGCCGCCATCCCCTGGGCCTTCATCAAGGTGGACGGCGCATCCCTTATCGCCCAATCGGGCGCCGACGGTAGCTTCTCCGTTACCGCAGACGCCCCGGCCGCCGGCTTCTACGCGGATCCCCGTCCCGTGGCGCCCCGCTTCGCATCCTCCCCCTCCGCGCCGGAAACCCGGGTCCCGCTCCGCTTCCTGGTGTCGGGCCGCGCAGCCTCCGGGGCCTACCTCGCGACCACCCTGCTTCTGACCGCCCCTGGAGGGGGCGATCCCGCCGCCATGGACCTCTCTCCCGATGCCTTCCGCGATCGCGCTATCGGGACCCCGGCCCCCCGCGTCAATCGCAACCTGCCCCCGCCCCCGCCCGTGCTCGCGAAAGGCGTGGAAGGCGCGAATAGCGCGAAGAGCGCGAACAACGCCGTCGGCGGATACGGCCTTACGATCGCGATGGCGAATTTCCGGACGGGGAACTTCCCGCAATCGACGGCTTCGGCCAAAGGCCTCATCCTCACCCTTATCCGCTCCGGGACGGACACGGCCGTCTACGCGGCCGAAAAGAAACTCTGCCTGGACACCATCAATGCCTATCGCGCCTCGGTGGGCCTTAAAGCCCTCGCCTGGTCGAAAAGCCTGGAAGCGTTCGCCGATCAGGGAGCGCGCTATGATTCCGAACGCAATTCCGCCCACGGCCACTTCGGCGCCTTCGTCAAGAACGCGATCCCGACCGACGCCGAAAACGCCATTCCCGGCTGGCCGTTGAAGAACTACAAGAACGTGGCCGCCGTGGTCGCCAAGGGGGCCGAAGCCATGTGGGGGGAAGGCCCCGGGGGCGGCCATTACGAGAACATCAAAGGCAATCATACCGCGGTCGGGTGCGGCATCTACGTCACGCCGGCCGGCGCGGTCTGGGTGCTCCACGATTTCAAGTAATCCCGCGGGCGACGCCCTCGCTTAATCCCGGGCAAGGCCGATTTGCTCCGGCGGCCTGCCCGCCGCGCCGATAAAAGAATATCTTTGCGCATCCAGTGGAACCCGCGCCCAACCAACCCGAATCCCGCAGCGGCATGTTCTTCGCCCTGGCTGCCTATATCCTATGGGGCCTGCTCCCCATCTATTGGAAGGCCCTCCACGGCATACCCCTGGGCGAAGCGCTCGCCCATCGGGTCATCTGGTCCGCGGTCACCATCCTCCTGCTTTTGGCCGCCCTAAGGCGCCTCCCGGACTTCCTGCGGGTCCTCAAGGATCCCCGCAAGCGCATGCTGCTGGGCCTCAGCGCCGTCCTCATCGGCTGCAACTGGTCCATCTACATCCTGGCCGTATACCGCGGGGAACTGGTCCAGGCCAGCCTGGGCTATTACATCAATCCGCTCATGAGCGTGGGCATGGGGGTCGTCATCCTGCGCGAGCGGCTTTCGCCCCTGCAAATCGCCGCGGTCGCCCTGGCCGGGCTCGGGGTGGTCATCCTGACGGTCAATCATCAAGGCCTGCCCTGGATGGCCCTGGGGCTGGCCCTCTCCTTCGCCTTGTACGGATACGTGAAGAAGCGCCTGGGAGTGGATTCCCTGACCGGGCTCGCCATGGAAACCTTATGGCTGGCGCCCGTTGCGGCCGGCTACCTGGCCTGGCTGGCGTGGAGCCATGTCCCGCAGGCCTTCGCCTCCACGCCCGGTTCCACGGCCCTGTTGGTGGGCGCGGGCGCCATCACCCTGGCCCCGCTCTTCTTCTTCAATGGGGCCGCGCGCCGCCTGCCCCTATCGACCCTGGGGTTCTACCAGTACCTCAGCCCGAGCATCCAGCTGGCCATGGCGGTGCTCTGGTTCCACGAGCCCTTCACCAGGCTGCATGGCATGGCCTTCGGGCTCATCTGGGCGGCGCTGGGGCTCTACACCTGCGACGCCATCCGCAAAGCCTGAACCTTCCCGCTTACCTTCCTTGATGCGGAAGGGCGGCGATCGGGTTCCGTTCCCGTGATCGCTTCACCAGGGGTGGATGCAATCGTAATTGTTCTGTTCGCTGATCTGGCCCTGCTCGATCCGGAAGAAAACCCCGAAATCCGCTTTCATGGTATCGCCCGGTTTCAGCGCGCCGAGCTGGATGGCCAAGGTGCCCGTCCATTCCGTTTCCACGCAAACGCGGTTCCCGTCCGAGATCATGCTCTTTATGGCATAGGTTTGCTTGGTGATGATGCCTCTCGACTTCCCGTAATCCTCCAGCAGGGCCGGTTTGCCGCGGACCTTGCCGTTGGGGTTGAGACGGCTGGGGAATTCGGTTTGTACCGCGTCCGGGTGGAAAAAATGGTGGAGCCGATCGACGGGGACCGCGTCCTCCAGGGCCCTGAAATAGGCGCGGATCAGCTCTTCATTCTTCGGATTCATGGGGCCCCCGGTTGCGCCCCGAGAGAAGGGAGCGTACCGGAAAGATGGAAAGATCCGGGCCGATCTTAAAGGAGCCGCGAGTACAAAGGACGCCGGAAAGCGTTAAGCCCGCAACCCGTTTCCGGATTGCGGGCGCAGGGCGCAGGGCTGAAGGAGAGGGCAGGCTTAAGCCTAGTGGACGGGCGCTTCCCAATCGTCCAGGGCCGTGATGCCGCCGTCGACCCAGGTCCACTCGATCTTCTGGTAGGTGAAGGACACCTGTTCGTACTCGGAGAACTTCATCAGGTCCGGGTGCTTGTTGTTCGCCATGTGGAAATCGATGGACGCGATGTTGGCGTTGGTCAGCTTGATGCTGTAGTGCTGCTTTTCCGCGCCGGTGGCCGACGGGGTCCAGAACTGGAGTTCCCATTCGGGGATGTTCTCGTTGTGGACCAGGATGTTGTACAGCAAGGGGGAGGATTTGTCCAATTCCTTGGTGATGACGAAAGGCTTGTGCATGCGCTTGCCGGTAGGCAGGCCCGAAGCGGCATCCCGGGGCGAAACGATGTCATGGGAAACGGCGATGACGGCGATCTTGCCTTCGCGGCCCTTCTGGGTCACGGACCCTTTGATTTCCCCGGATTTCTGCCCCTTCATCTTCAAGTATGCGTTCAAGGCCATGCTACAACTCCTTATTTCGATTGAGAGATTCTCGTCGTCCGCGGATTCGGCCGCTTCCGTTCCATGGGATAGAAGATATGATTTCGCGAACGCCGGGTCTGTGATCGGGCTCACTCGAGGGGGGATGTGTGATCATTGATCCCCTGGTGGGCGGGACGAGGACCGGCCCGTTTCTCCAGAAAGCCCAGGGGCTAAGCCAGGAACTCGCGCACGTCCTCATCGACCATCAGATCCCTTCCCGTCAGGGCGCGCCTCAGGGTGATGCCCTCCAGGGTGGTGCACCGGCTCAAGGCGACGTAGGACTGGCCATGGGCGAAGGCTCCCTGCCCCAGATCGATGATGACCCGTTCGAAGGTCTTGCCCTGGCTCTTGTGGATGGTCATGGCCCAGGCGAGCTTGAGGGGGAATTGCGTGAAACGGCCCACGGGCTTGGGCACCACGCGGCCGGACTCGGGATCCAACCCGTAGCGCACGCTGTCCCAGACCGCCTTCTCCACCCGCATCGCGCCGAGCGGGCCCGCATACGGGTCCACGTTGCCGCCGCGGCCGCCGCGCGTGGGGATGTCCACCCAGATGGCTTCCGGATCCATGCCCACCACCACGCCCAGGGTGCCGTTCACCCAATTCCCCTGGGGATGGTTCTTGAGGAACATCACCTGCGCGCCGATGCGCAGGGCCAGGGGTTCGTCCGTGGGAAAGGCGCGTTGATCGAACTCGCCCTGCACATGGGCCGCGTACATGGCCAGGTGCGCCGGCAGCTCGTCCAGCTTGCGGGCGTTGACGCGATCGGCGGCGGCATTGGTCGAAGTCAGGGTGATGCAGGGCTCTTCCTCGGTCGGCTGCCAGGCCTTGTCCACGCGGGCGTTCAAGGCCGCCAGGTCCTCTTCTTCCGCCTCGCCCGTACGGATGGCGTTGAGCAGGGAGAGGAAGTTCCTGGACTTCTGGCGGTACACGGTCTTCAGGTCCACGCGATCGAAGGGGAGCTTGGAGAAGACCTTGGCCTTGAAGAACCAGGGGCTTTCGTAGATCGAGCGGAAGGCTTCCATCTCATGGGGCGAGACCACCGGCGGCAATTGGTGGAGGTCGCCGAAGAAGACCATCTGGACCCCGCCGAAGGGTTGGCTTTGATCGGGCCCGTTGCGGCGGAGGAAGATGTCGATGGCGTCGATGATGTCCGCGCGGACCATGGAGATCTCGTCGATGATGACGGTGCGGAGCTTGCGGAAGACCTGGCCTCCGCCCATGCGCGCCACCGCCTCCGGGAAGAGCACGTGGGGCGGGAAGCGGAAGAAGGAGTGCACGGTCTGCCCGCCTACGTGCACGGCGGCGACGCCCGTGGGCGCGAGGACGACGGCCTTGTCGAGGACCTTGCTCTTGATGTACTGGAGGAGGGTGGACTTGCCGGTGCCGGCCTTGCCCGTTACGAAGAGGCAGCGGTTGCCTTCTTCGATCCATTCGACGACTTCCTGGAAGCCGTTGTTCCATTCCATGCCGACGCCCAGGGGGGCGACGGGCTTTTCATCCGGGATATGGTTTTCCGAAGGGGTTCCGAGGGGCTCTTCAGCCCGCAAGGGCATGCGGGGCCTGGACGGCGGAAGGAAGCTTGGGCTTGCGGCGGGGACGCGACTTGGCGGGAGCTTCTTCCTGGATCAACTCGAGATCGAGAAGCGGTTCCGGGGAGGTGATATGGCCCCAGGTTTCCGTGACGAAGTTGCGGATTTCCAAGGTCAGGGGATCGGTGGACATCATGTTGACCTGGTTGGCGTGCATGAGGTCCTGGGCCTTGGCGTAGTAATACAGGTAGTCGCCGTCGTCCCGGCGTTCCAGGAACATGCTTTCGACCACCATGCCTTCGCGGCGCAGGGCTTCGAGGGCGAGATCCTTGCGGGCGCGGAGGCTGCGCAGGAAATCGATGACCGCGGGCGTTTTGCCGGGGCGGATCTTTATTTTCAATAGCTGGGTTTCGTACATCGGGACTTCACGCATCTGCGGCGCATTGCCGCCGTTTCCTGTGACCGGGTTCCCTGAGGGAGGGTCCGGCAGGCCGTTCGTGGTCGGTTCGGCTTGAAAACAAATATAAAAAGGTTGGAGGCGAGTCGGCAGTCCCCTCTGCTGCCGCGCCCGCGCATCCGGAACCGGCGGTTTGACCCGACGGACCCGAAACTCCTGTGTCCATTATCGGACAATTCCGGCCGCATGGCAAGGGGTTTGGGCATTTGGGGCCCAGGTCCCCGGGCTTTGGGACTCCCGGTCCGGGGCGGGCCGGATTGCCGGAAGCGCTTAAGGGCGTAACCTATGCTTTACGCTTCTTCAAGATCCAGGTGGTCATGCAGCGCAGGTTCTGGACATTGACCGATCGGATGGGCTCGACCAGGTCCGCCTCCAGGCGCTGGGTGGCCAAAAGGAGCTTGGCCTCGTTGACCAGGAACCATTCCCCGCCCGTGGGCATCAGGTATTTGCCCGATTCCAGGCGGGTCAGGCGGTTTTCGATGCCGATGGTGGAGGAAAGGCGCATGAACAGCATGCCTCCGGGGGCGGTAACCCGCCAGAGGCCGTCCAGCATGCGCTGGAAATGCTCCTCATCCTCGGCGAAATGCAGCACGGCATTGCATAGGACGAGGCCGAAATGGTTGGCCGGAAAGGTCATGGACTCAACCTTCTCAACCCGGAAATGGTCGGCGGGGAGGCCCGGAGCCATCTCCGCGGCCATTTCCCGGACATGGTCCAAGGCGTCTTCGTCCATATCGGCGGCATGGACGTCGAATCCGGCCTTGAGGAAATAGGGAAGGTTCCGGCCCGTCCCGCATCCGGCATCGAGGATCCGGAGCGGGGGTTTCACGCGGCCCTTCAGAAGCTGATCGAAGAGGTAGAGGTCGATATCGCCGAACCAGGCCCGCAGGTCCAGTCCGCCGCCGGGCGCGGCCCCTTCACCGGAAGAGGAGCCTGAAGAAGGATGGACGGGTTCGCTGGACATCGCTCGTAGGCCTCCCATGGAAAAGTTAGGAATCGGGATCGGGATTGACCCCGTTGGACATTGCACTTATTTTTCGGGACTTATGAAGCGCGTCAAATGGCTCGGCACCTTGGAGGAATCCCTGGGCGACATCAAGCGGATCGCCGGGACGACCCCGGCCCTGGACCCCGCTTCCCCGCGGCGCCCGTGAACCCATTCCTGCCCAACGCGGCCTTCCACCATCCCCGGGGATGGGTCGGGGCCATGAATTGGGAAGACCTGCTGTTCATGCATTGGCCCGTGGATGCGGGATTCCTGCGGCGCCTTATCCCCGCTGGCCTTGAACTCGATCTCTACCAGGGCCAGGCCTGGATCGCCCTGGTCCCCTTCCGCATGGCGGGCGTACGCCCCCGCTTTCTGCCAGGACTTCCCGGCCTGTCCGCCTTTCCCGAACTCAATGTCCGCACCTATGTCACCCGCGGCGGCATCCCCGGGGTCTGGTTCTTCAGCCTGGACGCGGCCAACCCCGTAGCGGTCCGGGCCGCCCGCCGCTTCTTCCATCTCCCCTATTTCGATGCGGACATGAAGGTGGAACTCAAGCAGGACACCTACCACTATTCCAGCCACCGCACCCACCACGGAGCCGCCCCCGCCTCCCTGGAAATGACCTACACCCCCACCGGCCCCGCCTACCGCGCCGCCGACGGCACCCTCGACGACTGGCTCACCGCCCGCTATTGCCTCTATGCGGCCGATGACGAGGGCGGCATCTTCCGGACCTCCATCCACCATAAACCCTGGCGCCTGCAGCCCGCCGAGGCCCTGGTCAGGGTCAATACCATGACCGAAGCCTTCGGGCTCAAGCTCCCCGACACCGCCCCCCTGCTGCACTTCGCCCTGAAAACCGAGGTCGCCGCCTGGCTCCCGGAACGCCTTCCTTGAGGCGAGTCCGCCGGAAAAAGTGTTATTTTATGCCGAGTAAACCCATCCTGCATTCACCGCCAACCGAGAGCGCAATCCATGCAAATTTCCAAGAATAAGGTCGTGTCCATCGACTATACCCTGACCGACTCGAAAGGCGAGGTGCTGGACAGTTCCTCCAAAGGCGAACCCCTGCAGTTCATCCAAGGCCAGGGCCACCTGATCCCGGGCCTGGAAAAGGCCTTGGAAGGGAAATCCGCCGGCGAGGCGCTGAAGGCGCAGATCCCGGCGAAGGAAGCGTACGGAGTGCGCGATGAAGCCTTGATGCAGACCATTCCCAAGGACAATTTCGAGGACATCCCGGACCTGAAGGTCGGGATGGAACTGGAAGCGGAGAGCGACGACGGGGTCCGCGTGATCACGGTCGTGGGCATCGAAGACGATAAGGTCATCGTGGACGGGAACCACCCCCTGGCGGGAATGGATCTGAACTTCGACGTGAAGATCGTGGGCGTGCGCGAGGCGACCACGGATGAGTTGGGCCATGGGCATGTCCATGGACCCGGCGGCCACCACCACTAGCCTTCGTCCGGGAATCTCCCGATTCCCGGAATCGGTCCCTATTCCGAGAAATTGAACGGTACGGTAACGATGTCGTTACCTATCGCCTTCACCGGTTCGAATCTCCAGGCCATCACCTTCGAGACCACCTGCGCGTCGAAATCCGGGGCGGAAGTGGTGCTGCCCGCCAGGCCCACATCCACCACCTGGCCGCTGGGAGCGATGGCGAAACGCAAGGTGATCTTGCCGGCCAGTCCGGGCCGCGCCTTCAGGAAGGTATTGTAGATGTGCCGCAATCCCGGCGAATGGGAGCGGATGACCGCCAGGATGGAGGCCGTCGAACGCGTGGTCGTATTCTCGAACTTGTCGATCTCCACCGACTTCCCGATCCCCGACGGGTTCCTGACCCGGGTGACGATGGGGCCGTCCGTCATGCCTGGCATCGGGATGCCGCCCTCCTTTCCGCCGGTCCCTTCCAGGTAGTATCCGGTGTTCTCCGTGCCGACCATGCCGCGTCGTCCCGCGATGCGGGAAGCGTCCGTCCTTTTCAGAACGCCGAAGTCCGTGAGCTTGTCCAGATCGACCTTGTTGAGGCTATTGCCGATCAGATCGTAGGCGGTGAGATTGGAGTTCCCGCGCTTGGAGGTGATGACCCGGGCGGCCAGAACGCCGATATCCTCGGAGGGGTGGGGCGTTTGCGGCTTGGCGACCTTATGGCCCGGTTGCCCCGGCCTGACCTTGGAGGGCTTCGGCTTCCTGATGGGGCCATGATAGGCTTCGTCCGGGATGATGACCCTGGTCCGGGGAAGGGGAATCGGGTCCTGAGGTCCGGGTCCATCCCATATCTGGTAGGGAATCACTCCCGGGTCGATGGATAGGACGAAGAGGAAGGATCCGATCCCGAGAACGGATCCGGATCCCATGCTCCCGAACAACCGCCGGTCGCTTTCGACATCCAGCCGTTCCTCCAGGGGACTCATTTTCGGTTTACCAAGGAATGCCAATATTCTCTCACCGGACATGCGAGGTCCTCCTGGGGATAGGTTGTTCAACGACCCTACGGCGAATTTCTGGAATGGCGCTTTCACGGAGTCGCAGTCACGGGTTCCCTGGGAGTGACCCCTGGGAAACCGGTACGAAACGTTCCGCTCGGATTCAATATATCCCGGTCCATCCGGCTTCGCGCACCCTTTCCGAGCATAAATTTCCACCGGAGCCGTTTAGGGAAGGCGGATCCGCATTATCCTTTACAGGCGGCGTTCGGCCGGATAAGATGGGATACGTTCTTCACAAGCGCGCAACCACCGGAGGTCGGTTTCATGGGCTCCAAGCGAATCACCCTGAAGGCACTCGCCTTGGCCGCTGCGATGGCCGGCTCCGCCTTCGCCTACCAATCGCCCGATCTATCCGGCATCGCCCTGTTCCCGGAAGACAATTATTGGCATTGGGACATCTCCAAATTCCCGACCCACCCCAATTCCGCCAAGCTGGTCGCCTCCGTGGGCAACCTGACTTCCCTGCATCCCGATTTCGGATCGGTCCTCGACGGCGCGCCCTTCGGCATCCCCTACGTTCTGGTGGACAAGGCCCAGCCCAGGATCAAAATCGACTTTACCGACTATGGCGACGAAAGCGATCCCGGCCCATATCCCATCCCCTTGAACGCGCCCATCGAGGGCGGCGACCCGAACGCTGGCGATCGCCACGTACTGGCCGTGGACAAGGACGCCAAACTGCTTTACGAACTTTTCGTGGCCCAACCGCAGCCTTCTTCCTGGAACGCCGCCTGCGGCGCCCGTTTCGATTTGACCTCCAACGCGCTCCGGCCGGATGGCTGGACCTCGGCGGACGCGGCGGGATTGCCCATCCTGCCGGGACTGGTGCGGTACGACGAGATCGCGCGCGGCGTGATCGACCATGCCATCCGCATGACCGTGCAGACCAGCCGCAAGAGCTATATCTGGCCCGCGCGGCACCAGGCGGGAAGCACCACCAGCGCGGACGCGCCCCAGATGGGACAGCGTTACCGCCTCAAGCGCACGTTCGACGCCACGACCTACCCGCGCGCGGCCAGGATCGTGATCGACGCGCTCAAGAAATACGGCATGATCGTGGCGGACAACGGGAGCAACTGGTACATCTCCGGGGCGCCGGACGATCGCATGCCCGACGAGGAGTTGAATGCGTTGAAGAAGTTGAAGGGCGTCGATTTCGAGGCGGTGCAGAGCGTGGACGATAAGGGGAATCCGATCATTCCCGGAAGCGGCATCCTCATCCGGCTCGCGCCCCTGCGCGGCCGGGCCCAGGGGGCTTCACGGCCCTTTTCCCTGGACTATTCCCTGAACGGCCGGCGCTTCGATCCGATGGCCGACGCGGCCGTCCAGGCGGTCTTCAGCCTTTCCCGTCCCACTCGGCCATGAACCGATCGAGGAAGGTCGCCATGTAGCGATGGCGTTCCTCCGCGATGGCGCGGCCCGTGGCCGTGTTCATGCGGTCCTTCAGCAGGAAAAGCTTTTCGTGGAAATGGTTCGCGCTAGTGGATTTCCCCTCGCGGTAGGCCTTTTGATCCAGGCCGCGGCGGGGCGGCGATTCCGGATCATGCATGGGATGGCCCTTGCTGCCCCCGTAGGCGAACGTGCGCGCGATGCCGATGGCCCCGAGGGCGTCCAGGCGGTCCGCGTCCTGGACCGCCTGAAGCTCGGGGGATTTGGCCGCCGGGGCGCCGTCCAACTCCCTGCCGAACGAGACGCGCTCGAGCACGTCCTCGAGCCGCGCCCGGAATCCGGCGGGCAGGCCGCAAGCTTCCAGGCCGCAAGAGTCCAGGAATTCCGCGAGCGCGCGTTGGCCCGCCTCAGGGGTATCGTTGAGCTTGGGGTCCGCGATATCGTGCAGCAAGGCGCCCAATTCGACCAGGAAGGGATCGGCGCCGGCCTCCGGAGCGATCCGCAGGGCCAGGGCGCGGACGCGGTGGATATGGTGGAAATCGTGGCCGCAGGCATTCGCCTCCAGCCGATCGCGGACGAAGCGTTCGGTCCGATCCAGGAGATCCTGGCGGGCTTTGGGTCCGGAAATGGGGGATTCGGGTTGGATCATTCCGGAAAGATAGCCAAGGATGGTCTTGGTAGTTTATTTGGGATGGAGCCGGCCCGCCGTCCCGAAATCCAGGGCGCGGAACCGGTAGATTTGCTAGACTATATGGTATTCCAGCCGTTACATCGAAGGGGTTTTCCATGGGTTATTCAGGCAAGGGTAAAGGCAATTACGAGGAACGGGATCGGCTGTTCCAACAGAGCTTCGACGGCAAGCCCGTCAACCGCGTGGAAGTGAAGAAGAACCTGAACAACCTCTTCACGAGCGCGAAGCAGAAAGAGGAAGAGTCCCGCTGCGCGAAAGGCCATACCTGGATCCGCGATTTCGATCGCAAGACCAAGTGCGCCTATTGCAAGATCCTCAAGCCGACGGACCAACCCGCGGCCTGACCCCGCACGGATCCGCCGCCCTCGCCAAGCGCTTGCCCCGGTTCCATGCAGCGACCGGCGCTCCCTCTTCCCAATCCCCTCCTTGATTCCGCCCGGTTAAACAGATATCTTCGGCCCATGGCCCTCGTATCCATCAATCCCGCCGACGGGCGCGTCCTCGCCGAATACCCTGAAATGGAAGACGCCGCGATCCGGCAGGCGATCGAGGAAGGCCACCGCGCCTTCCTGGAATGGCGCCGCACGGACTTCGCCCATCGCGCGGACCTCATGCGCAAGGCCGCCGCCATCCTGCGCGGGGAGGCGGCCCACTTCGCGTCCCTGATGGCCTACGAAATGGGCAAGCCCGTTCGCGACGGCCGCGCCGAAGCCGGGAAATGCGCCGCGGGCTGCGAATACTACGCCGAACATGCCCGGGCCTTCCTGGCGCCGGAACCGGTCGCAACCGAAGCCCGATCCAGCTTCGTCGCCTTCAATCCCCTGGGCGTGGTGCTCGCCGTGATGCCTTGGAACTTCCCCTTCTGGCAGGTGTTCCGCTTCGCGGCCCCGGCCCTGATGGCGGGCAATGCGGGCCTGCTCAAGCATGCCGGGAACGTCCAAGGGTGCGCCGCCGCCATAGAGGACGTCTTCCTGCGGGCGGGATTCCCTCCCGGCCTGTTCCGTAACCTGCCCGTTACCGGATCCCGCGTGGGCCGGATCCTGGAGGATGCGCGGGTGCGGGCCGTGACCCTTACGGGCAGCGTGGAGGCCGGAAGGTCCATCGCCGCCAAGGCGGGCTCCCTGCTCAAGAAATCCGTCATGGAACTCGGCGGCAGCGACGCCTACCTCATCCTGGAGGACGCGGACCTGGAATCCGCCGCGGCGATCTGCGCCAAGAGCCGTCTCATCAACTCCGGGCAGAGCTGCATCGCCGCCAAGCGTTTCCTGGTGGTGGAGCCGGTCCGGGCCCGCTTCGAAAAGCTTTTCACGGAGGCCATGGCCGCCTTCACGACCGGGGATCCCGCGCGCGAAGAGACCATGCTCGGACCCCTGGCACGCCGCGATCTCCGCGACGAGCTGCAACGCCAGGTGGACGGCTCCATCGCCAAGGGCGCGCGCCCGCTTTGCGGCGGACGCATTCCGGAAGGCCCGGGGGCCTTCTACCCGCCTACGGTCCTGACGGACGTGAAGCCGGGCATGCCCGCCTACGAAGAGGAATTGTTCGGGCCGGTCGCGGCCGTCATCCCGGTGCGGGACGAGGCCGATGCGGTTCGCGTGGCCAATGACAGCCGCTTCGGATTGGGGGCGGCGGTTTTCACCCGCGACCCGGCCCGGGGCGAACGCATCGCGTCCGCGGAGCTGGAGGCCGGGAACTGTTTCGTCAACGCCTTGGTGCAGTCGGATCCCCGCCTGCCCTTCGGCGGGGTCAAGGACAGCGGCTACGGCCGGGAACTTTCCGCGTACGGCATCCGGGAGTTCGTGAACATCAAGACCGTCTACGCCGCCTGAAACCGGACCCGAAGGGCCGGATCCGGATCAACGCAAGGAATCCCCGGAATGCCGGGCGCCCGCGGAAGGCGGACGATCCGCGACCCGATCCACCGCCGAATCCGCGGCCGCGAACCAGTGGATGACGACCCGCTGCCGGCCCCATTCCCGGGCGGCCTCCACGTCCCTGCCGAAATAGAGATCGATACGGCGGCTCCATCGGCCGCCCATCTTGTCCATCACCCGGTATTCCCCCGGAAGCCCTTCGATGCGGACCCTCGCGTCCTGCCCCAACCCCAGCGGGATGAGGTCTCGCGAGACGGCGATGACGCGCCTGCCGGGGACCAGGGTATCGCCCCAGGCGGCGTGGAACGGAAGCGAATCGGTCTGGCCGGGCACGGAGTTGTACGCGGTCGCAGTAACTTCCATGCTACGTTCGGGGGAGCCGGAAACCCGGGAGGCCGCTTCCACGCAGAGGGAGAGGGCGATGAAAGCGGTCAGGAATCGGGCAGCGGCCGCAATCGGGGCCATACCCTGAATCAACGCTTTTCGAAGTCTCCAGGCAAAACGAAGCGGCCGCGGGCGTCGAATTCCGGGACGGAAAAGTACCGGAGGGCGGGAGCGGGAGCGGGAGCGGAACGGGCGCCGGTCCGCAACCGGCCGGGACCGGCGCCAGGGCCCAGGGTGACCGCGCTCCCTTGGCAGAGGAAATCGTCGAATACGGCCTTACCGTCCGCGCTATCGTTATGGCTCAGGCTCACCAAGGCGAGTTGGGACGCGGAGGCCGTGCCTTGGGCCGAAAATCCCTCGGCGATGGGCACCCATCCGCCCAGGGAACCGGTCCGATACCAGGCGGAGAACCGGAGCCCCGTTCGCGCCAGCCGGAGCCAAACGGGGTAGGCCGAAGTCCCGACGTCCACGTGGGTGTCCAGGGTCCCTTGGGTCCCCGCCCCGTCGAAGAAGGCGTGGAATCCGTTGGCCGGGGTCGCATCCACGAGGACATATCCCCCCTTGGACGGATCGGCCGCGTCATTGGCCGCCAGGATGCCGGCCTGGGCCCAGCCATGGGTGGCGGCCTGGGATTCGATCTTCACGGAAACATCGAAGTCGCCCGGAACGCCCGCGCGCTTCACCCCCACGAATTCGTTCACATCCTTGAAGGCGTCGCTTCCGCGCCCGATCAGCTCGAGTTTGCCGCCCACGAGGCGCGCCGCGCCGCCGGGTTCCCCATCCGCGTCGAGAAAGGACCAGGCCGGGGCCAGGGCGGCACCGGAGAAATCGTCATCGCAGGCCGCGGAGCCGACGGGCGGGAGGCGGGCCTCGGGAGCCGAAGCGGCCATCGATCGGGGGACCGCTTGGGCGAGAACCAGCAGCCCTGGGAAGAGCAGGTAGCGGAGGCGGGACATGCATTCCAAGTTAGGCGGGAAAAAGACCCGCGGGTCCGCATCAACCTGGGGATGCGGTTACTTCCGTTGCGGGCGTGATTCCTCGGCGCCGTGAACGGGCATCAACGCCCCAGGATCCCGGTCCTCGCCGCCTCCGCGAGGGAGCTGTCGGTCGAGAGGCAATCGCCGCAAGCGGTTGAATCCAGGGTCACGGTGATTTTCGCCACCGGGCGCCATTCCGTGCGCGTAACGGCGCGCGAGCGGTAGCGCCGGCGCCATGGCCTTCCGGGATACCCGTTCATGGGATCCGAATAGGTGGTTTCACGGACGGTCTCGCGCTCCCCCTTTTCGCGGGTCTTGGCGCGGTCGATCCGGAAGTAGGGGAAGTTCTCGCGCTTGGCGATCTCCGCCGCGCGTACCATGGCGTATTTCTTGGCCGTCAATTCATCCTGATCCTGGGGGCCTTGGAACATTATCTCAAAACGGCCGGGAGCGATGGCCACCTCCGAATAGCCGATGCCGTTGCCGAAGGGCCGGTAGGGATTGGGAGCCGCGCAGGACCAAAGGACGGCAGCGGCAAGGGATAGGGCGGCCGGGGAAAGGCGGATCCGGGATTTGGGCATCCCATTAAACTAGCAACCGGGACCCGCCGGCGCACCGGGATCAGAGGGGGGCGAACTGGATTTCGATGCCCTTTTCCCGGGTCAGATCCAGGTGGATGGGCTTGATCTTCCGGCGGAACTTGTCCATCACCAGGACCACTTCCGGCTTTTCCTTGTCCTGGATGTTGGCCTTGGTGACGATGCCGATATGCCCGATGAGCAGGGGCTTGGCCGCCTTCGCCACCACGATGCGGGTGCCCGAGGGGAAAACCGGTATCAGGGTGATGAGGGCGTTCACGACATGGGAGTTAAGCCCCTTGCCCGCCTCGTCGATCAAAAGCCGCATGGCTTCCAGGGGAGTCAATGGATCGCCCGAACCCGGCCTCGGGGAGATGGCCGTGATATACATGTCGGCGACGGCGGCGATCTGGGCGTACCGGTGGATATGGCCCCCGGAATTGGACAGGGTCTTCAACGGCAGGTAATCGTCGGCCTTGAGCTTGCGCGGGAATCCCCGGCCGTCCAAGCGCTCATGGTGCTGGTAGGCCACGTGCGCGGTATTGATGTTGATCCCTTCGTTGGCGCGCAGGATCGCGAAACCGACGGAGGGATGCTCTTCGATGATATGGGTTTCCGAAAGGGTGAGCGCGCCCTTCTTCTCGAAGATGGATTCGGGGACGATGATCATGCCCAGGTCCATCAGGAAGCAACCCAGCGCCATCTCCTGGATATCCGCCACCCCGTATTTGAGGCGGGAGGCGATCATGGTCGCGGTGATGGTCACGTCCAGGGCGTGCTGGTGCAGGTAGCCGTCCTTGGTGCGCATGGAGGCCAGGTTCACCATCAGGGGATCCTGGCCCAGGATGGACCGGATGATCTGGTCCACGATGGATTTCATGTGCTCGGTCGCCACGATGTTCTTGAATCGGCCGGGGTCGGCGGTGAATTTCGTGAGGTTCTCCAGGGTGGAGTCCTGGGTCTCGCCGATCTTCTGGAGGAGGCTCATATTGTCCTTCCAGGCCTGTTGCGCCTGGAGGGCCAATTGATCGTTGACGTTCCCCGCCGGAAGGATGTTCTCGCCTTCCAGGTGCACCCACATGGTGCGCATCCCCTGCTTCTTGCAACGGGCGATCACCGGCTGGTCCAGGGTGTATCCCGCGGCCAACTGCACGCCCGCGCTGCTGCCCAGGACGGATCGGGCCACGACCATCCCCGGGACGATTTCATCGATGGGCAATTGGACCATGGTTCCCCGGCCGGACTTGCATCCGCGGAAGCGCCTGCGATCCGGCTTCTTACCGGAAGGCGCGGCGCCCCATCCGATTGTAGGGCCCGCCGGAGCATCGGTCAACCGCGATTCAAGGAATTTGGGTTTGGGGGAGCCGGTGGATCAGGGGCCTACGGGCGCATCGAAGGGGAAGACGAGGGATACCTCGGTGCCCTCGCCTACCCGGCTGGAGATGGAAATGCTCCCCCCGTGGGCTTCCATGATGCGCCGGCAAAGGCTGAGCCCCAGCCCGTACCCGCCCGTTTCCCGGGACCGGGAGCGATCCACGCGGTAGAAGGGCTCGAAGAGGCGGGGCAGTTCGTCCTCGGGGATGCCTACGCCCTTGTCCTTTACGCGGACGGTGGCTCCCGCCGTGCCGGTCTCGATGCGGACCTCCACGGGAGCATCCTTCCCTTGCGAGAACTTGACCGCATTGTCCAGGATGTTGGCGAGCACCTTGCGCACGCGCATGCGATCCGCCTTGACCATCGGGCCCGCCGCGGATCCGCCTCCACCGGCAACCAGCCGGGCTCCGGGGGCGCGCAGGTCCGCGTCCGCCACCGCTTCCGACACCAGGTCTTCCAGGTCCACCGGCTCCAGGTTCAGCTTGCCGTTGGCGCTGTCCAGGCGGGCGGTCTCCAGGATCTCGGAAATCATCACTTCCATCTCGCCGACATCGTCGCGGATGCTTTCCTTGGCCATGCCTTCCGGCCCCATCTCCAAGGCCAGCTTGATTCGGGTCAAGGGCGACCTGAGCTCATGGCTCACGTCCAGGAGCAATTGCTCGCGGGAGCGCACCATCTCCTGGAGTCCCGTGGACATGGCGTTGAAGGACCGGGCCAGATCCCCGAGCTCGTCCCGGGTGCATACGGGCACCTGGTGGCCGAGCTCGCCGCGGCGGATGCGTTCGACGGCGGCCGTGAGGCCCCGCAAGGGGGTAAGCAGGCGGCGGATGGCCAGCCAGGCGCAGGCGAGTACGCCCGATACCAGCAGGATGAGCAGGGCCAGGTAACCGGCATGACCGTCCATCATCTCCCTGAGATCGGTGGCGAAGGTGAATCGGCCCCCCTCATGATCGACCTGGACGAAAAACCGGTGCCGGCTCCAACCGGTCCGGGTGCCGGGATCCCCAGGGACCAGGTGGCTGCCCGTGCCATGGCCGTTCCGCTCGGGGAAGGCGGCACCCGGGCCGCTCGCCCAATCCCCGTCGGGACCGTGATAGGTGATGCGCAGGGAGTACCGGGACGCAAGGGCCAGGGCCTTGGCCGTATCCGGCGGCGAACCGATCTCGCCGGCCAGGAAATGCGCGTAATGGCCCACATTGCGCTCCAGGGCCGCATGGGTTTGCCGGAAGAAGGACATCCTCCAGAAGCCGCCCACGCACACGTTCACGAGCAGACCGGTCGCGAGGAGGTTCAGCAGCATCTTGAGCATCAGGGAACGGCGGAAACGCCGGCGCCCGGGTCCGGCCGTCGAGTCCCCGCACTGATCCGCCCAATGCCGGTGCCACCTAGGATGCATGCGTATCGCCTTGCCCTTCCATGCCGGCTCCTTGGCCTTCCGCTTCGTCTTCATCCCCGATATACATGTACCCGGCGCCGCGCACGGTCTTGAGGAAGGCCGGTTTGCGCGGATCATCCCCGAGCTTCTGCCGCAGGCGGCTGATGAGCACATCGATGGAACGGTTGTAAGGCTCCCATTCCATTCCCTTGGTGCGATCGAGGATGTAATCCCGATCCATCACCTTGCCCGGACTGCGGGCGAACAGGGCCAGCACTTCGAACTCCATGGCGGTGAGGTCCACGGACTTCCCCCCGAGGTTGGCCTCGCGCCGGCGGAAATCCAATTCCAGGCCGCCATGGCGGAGCTTGTCGGGCGCGACCGATCCGGATCCGCGCCGCAGCACGGATTGGATGCGCGCCACCAGTTCGCGCGGCTCGAACGGCTTGGGAAGATAATCGTCCGCGCCCAGCTCCAGGCCCAATACCCGGTCGGCAACCTCGCCCCGGGCCGTGAGCATGATGATGGGCACGGTGTAATCCCGCCGGATCTCCCGGCACATCTCGAAGCCGTCCTTGCCGGGCAGCATCACGTCCAGGATGACGACATCGGGAACCTCACGGCGCAGGAACCGGATCGCCTCGTCGGGATGGAACACGGGCACGCCCTTGAACCCGAACTTGGCGAGGTAATCCGTCAGGAGCTTGCCCAGCTTACGGTCGTCGTCGAGTATCAATACGGTTTTCACGGCCGACCCTCCCCCATTACGGGAAAGGTAGGCCATGTCCGGCTCACCGGCAATGCCGTTCCATCCGTTCCAGATGGGAAGCCAGCTTTTCCCGTTGGGCGGAATCCAGCATGGCGTGGAACTCGGCGAACTCGGCCACCATGAAGGACCGCAGCTCCTTGATCTTGGCTTCCCGATCCTCCAGGCCCTGGTTCAACTTGGCCTGATCCACGGAAGGCGAGCGGATCTGCCCGAGCAGGGTCTCCTTGAGGCCCGCGTGCACGGCCTGGAAATCGCCCTTGCGCGACAGGATGTCCGCCTTGATCTTGTCCAGCTTGGACTTCTGTTCCGCGGTCAGGTTCAGCTCCTTGGCCACTCGCTTGGCGATGTGGTCGGCCTTCGCCTCCGGGCTGGAGTTCCAGCCGCAATGGCGGCCCCGGCAACCCGCCAGGAACAAGGCTCCGGCGGTGATGGCCAGGACCGGGAAGGCGAAGCGGAAAAAACGACGTGCCAACATGTACATCTCCTTTGTCGGGCCGGAGGATTTTCCGGCGCCGTGATAAGAAGATACGGGGCCAAGGTAAGCCTACCGTATGCGCGGTGTAACGGTTTGTAACGCGGAAAACCCCGCATTCACGGGCATTCCGCCCTTCGCCGGGGCGGCTTTCTTGTATCGACAAGGCCCAAAAGGTTTTTTCTATAGAGAACCCTGGAGGGAATACCATGCCTATCCCAAAGAAAAACACCCCGAAACCCGGAGGCCGGAAGCCCTCCGGGTCGAAAGCGTCCCCGGGCGGCCCCGCCAAATCCAAGAAGATCCGCTATGCCGTGGTAGGCCTCGGGTACTTCTCGCAATCGGCCATCCTGCCGGCTTTCGCCAAGGCCTCGTCCAACAGCGAACTCACGGCCCTGGTCTCGGACGATCCGGAAAAGCGCGCCAAGCTCGCCCGGAAATACAAGATCAAGCATACGTACGATTACGACAATTACCAGGAACTCCTTTCGAGCGGCGAGATCGACGCCGTGTTCATCGCCCTGCCCAACGACATGCACAAGGAATTCTCCGTGCGCGCCTCCATGGCGGGCGTCCATGTCCTGTGCGAAAAGCCCATGGCCGTGACGGAACGGGATTGCGAAGAGATGATCCGCGCCGCCAACGAGCATCATGCCCGCCTGATGGTCGCGTACCGGTTGCACATCGACGAAGCCAACCTGAAAGCCATCGAAGCCGTGAAGTCCGGCGGCATCGGCGAACCGCGCTTCTTCAACAGCGCCTTCTCCATGCAGGTGAAGGAGGACAATATCCGCGTCAAGCGGGAACGCGGCGGCGGATCGGTCGCGGATCTGGGCATCTACTGCATCAACGCGGCCCGATACCTGTTCCAGGACGAACCGTTCGAGGTCGTCGCTTTGAGCTCGAGCAAGAAGGACGATCCCCGTTTCGAGGAAGTCGATGAGATGACCTCGGCCATCCTCCGTTTCCCGGGGGATCGCCAGGCCACCTTCACTTCCTGCTTCGGGGCCGCCGATACCTCCTGGTTCGAGGTATTGGGGACCGAGGGGAGCGTCTGTCTGGATCAGGCCTACGACTACGCTCTCCCTTCCACCCTGGAAACGACCATCAAAGGCAAGACGAAAACCAAGACCTTCGCCAAGAAGGATCAGGTGGCCGGCGAGATCGTCTATTTCTCGGATTGCATCCGCAAAGAAATGGATCCGGAACCCTCCGGGTTGGAAGGCCTGGCGGACGTGCGCGTCATCAATGCCATCTACGAATCCGCCCGCACCGGCAAACCCGTATCCATCGATCGCGTGGATAAGCGGGCCCGCCCTTCGAAGGAAATGGAAGTCAACCGTCCGCCTTCGGACGAAACCGAACTGTTCCACGCGGAAGCCCCCAGCCAGGATTGAATCCGCCCCATTCCGGCCGGACCGCGGCCGCAGCCGAGCGAGGAAGTGGTCTCCCCGGGGATCACTTCTTACTATTTTTTGGCGTACCATGAACGCTTCCTCCTATCCTTCCGGCCCGGTGATCACCTACGCCCTCATCGCCCTGAACGTGATCATTTCCCTCTGGGGCATGTCCGTCCTGAAGAAGGGCGGCGGCGGTTTCCGCTCCTTCGTCTTCTCCCCGTTCGAGGCCGCCCACGGGCGCCGCCTCCTCGGCGTCCTGCTCTCGCATTTCTCCCATGCGGATTTCTGGCACCTGTTCTTCAACATGCTCACCCTGTTCATCTTCGGGCAGGTGGTGGAAGGCTTCCTGGGCATCCATATGCTCACGGTCTACGTCGCGGCGGGCCTGGCGGCCACGGCCCTGATCTTCATCCTGCGGCGCAACAATCCGGACTACCGGGTGCTGGGCGCGAGCGGCTCGGTCACCGGCATCCTCTTCGCGGCCATCGTCCTCAAGCCGGAAATGAGCGTCTATTTCCTGGTGGTCCCCCTGCCCATCCCAGCCCCGATCTTCGCCGTGCTCTACATCGCCTACTCCACCTTCCTGCTGGACAGGGAGGTGGGCAACGTTTCCCATGAAGCCCATATCGGGGGCGCGGTGACGGGATTCCTGCTGGCCGGGCTCTTGTCGCCGTACCATTTCGCGCCCCTCATGGAGCGTATCCACAGCCTCCTGCATTGAACGGCGCCGGTCCGCACTCCCGTCCCATGAGCCCTTGGCGCCAGAGCCTGGCCGCGGCGCGGGCCAATCTGGTTCCCGGCCTCATCCTGCAAGCCTTCGCCCTGGCCGTCCTGCTGGCCTATTATTTCCATGGGCCCTCGCACCAGGCCATGGATTCCCTGGCGGGCCTCAAGACGCGCTGGGGCTGGGGCTACAGCTTCTTCGCCACCGCCTTCTGCGGCGGGCTCATCCCCTTCCTCTACCTCCGCCTCGACTCCCGCACGCGCGCCGCCACGCCCCTGTCCCACGGGGTCTTCTACATCCTGTTCTGGGCCGTCAAGGGCGTGGAGGTGGATCTGTTCTACCAGGCCCAGGGCTGGGCCTTCGGCAATGATACGGCGATTTCGACCATCGCGGCCAAGGTGCTTTTCGATCAGTTCATCTACAGCGTGGTCTGGGCCACGCCCTGCGCGCAATTGTTCTTCTACTGGAAGGACGCCGGCTTCAGCTTCGCCCGCGTGCGCGGATTGAACTGGTTCCTTTTCTGGAAGGAGAACATGCCCAAGGCCGTCATCGCCCTTTGGGCCATCTGGCTTCCGGCCGTCACCATCATCTACAGCCTGCCCCCGGCCCTGCAGATCCCGCTCTTCAATATCGTGCTATGCTTCTATGCGCTGATCTTCGCGACCGTGAACCGGGACAATGCGGGCGTGGAGCCGGAACCGATCACGCTTTCCGCGTTGCCCCATTCAAAAGGAAGGTAGGCGTTATGAAGGTATCACGGAAAACGGATTCGGCGGGCGGCATCCCCGGCAAGCCGGTCAAGGCCAAGCTCATCTTCCTCTTCGACGTGGACAATACCCTGCTCGACAACGATCGGGTCATCACCGATATGCGGGCTTACCTCCAGGGCAAGGTGGGCCCCACGCGCGCCAAGCATTATTGGGACATCTTCGAGCGGCTCCGCTCCAAACTGGGATACGCGGATTACCTCGGCGCGTTGCAGCGCTATCGGATCGAACATCCCCACGATCTGCATTTGCTGACCATCTCGCATTTCCTGGTCAACTATCCCTTCGCCAACCGCCTGTACCCCAATTCCCTGGACGCCCTGGAACACGTGGGCCAATGGGGGCCGCCGGTCATCCTGACCGATGGGGACGTGGTCTTCCAGCCGCGCAAGGTGGATAGCTCGGGACTGGCGGAGGCCGTGAAGGACCGGGTACTCATCTATATGCACAAGGAGATGGAACTCGCCGACGTCCGCAAGCGCTTTCCCGCCGACCATTACGTGTTGGTGGACGATAAGCTGCGCATCCTGGCCGCGGTCAAAGCCTCTTGGAAGTCCCGGGTCACCACGGTCTTCGTGGAGCAGGGGCACTATGCCCTGGACCCCGGGGTCCTCAAGAAATACCCCGCGGCGGATCTGAGCATCAAGCGCATCGGCGACCTGTGCGGAATCGATCTGCCGCGTTTCCTCGCGCCCGGAAAGAAGAAGCCCTCCGGCGGTTGAAGGCCGGTTCCGGGAAATCAGGCCAAGGCGTACAGGAGCGAACGCCCCTGCTTGCCCGCCAGCTTGATCATTTCCATGCGGGACAGGCAATAGGTCATCCTGGCGATCCGGAAATACGGCTGCTTAAGAGCCTTGGACAATTCGCGATTGGTGGAAGGCCCGGTCCAGCCCGCAGGCAACAGCTTCAGGAAATCCCGGCCGGTGCGGAACACCTCCCGGCCCGCCACTTCCAGCAGGATATGATCCTTGATGCTCGTGCCCTTGCGGCGCCAGCTTCCCTTCCCGTCCTCGCAGCGCATCTCCTCTTCCCGCACCAGCACCACCTCCACGGAAAACCGCGGGTTCAGCACCAGGTGGGGAAAGCTCACCAGCTCGTCGAACAGATCGTAACAGCTGCCGCGCTTGGGGGATTTCCTCCGGCTCAGGAAGGTCTCGCCGTCCGCGGCGATCTTGGTGATCCACTTCTCGATCGCCACCGGATGCACGATATGCACGGCCCGGTCCGCGAGCAGCTTGGCCAGCTTGGTCTTCATGCTGCCGAAACTGCCGGTCTGGATCTCGATGACATCGTCGCCGCGGCGGATGTCCACCCAATAGCCGCCTATCTTCTCCTCGACGCAATCGCCCGGCTCGGTATACAGGCGCTTCAGATGCGCGTGCAGGGACCTTTCCCGCAAGGTGCCGATCAGGCCGGACTCGTCCCGGGGAAGGGGCGGACTCGAGGGGGCGCGGTATTCCATGGGGAAATGATAGCCAAATGTGCACCTCCTTGCCCATGACTTTGGCTGATGGAGGCGGATGGAGACCAATAGAGCCGAATGGCCGCGCGAAGACGCGGCTGGAAGGGCGATGGGCACAAAGGATGGGAAGAGGCTGGAGCGGCGCGGGTTGCGTTCCAGCCCAATGCAGGGTCTTTCCTCAATCCCCTGCACTCCCGAATGTTTCTTAAGCTAGCCTTTCACGGCCCGCTTTTCCGTGATGGGGCTCACACCGGCCAAATCCCGCTTTCTGTGGTAAAATCAAAGGGGCACGTTTATTTTACCAGGGGAGGACACCATGGGAACCTTGCAGGAACTTCTCGACCGGCTTTGGCTGGACTACAGCACCCTGAATCCCCAGGCCCACCGCATCCACGACCTGCTGGAGTCCCGGGGCGAGTCCATCGTCAATGACCATATCGCCTTCCGGACCTTCGCTCACGAGGGCATGGATATCCGGGCCATGGCCGCCCCCTTCCTCTCCTTCGGTTACCGGTTGGGCGGCCAGTACGAATTCACGGAAAAGAAACTCACCGCCGTCCACTACCAGCATCCCGATCCCCTGCTCCCCAAGATCTTCATCAGCCAGATCCATCTGGACCGGCTCAGCGCCGGCGCCCGCTCCATGCTGCTCGGCCTCATCAACCAGGTTCCGCGCGACTTCCTGGCCCGCTGGGACTGGTGCGCCGGGGGCAGGCCGTGGAAGGTGGATTTCACGACCTATGAGGCCCTGGAGCGGGAGAGCGAATACGCCGCCTGGATGTCCGCCTTCGGATTCCGGGCCAACCACTTCACGGTTTTCGCGAACGCCCTGCGCAGCTTCCCCGATCTCGCCTCGCTCAACCTGTTCCTCAAGGCGAACGGTTTCCGGCTCAACGCATCCGGGGGCGAGATCAAGGGCGGCCCGGACATCTACCTGGAACAGTCCTCCACCTTGGCCAATGAGGCGGAAGCCTCCTTCAAGGAGGGGGCCCGCACGGTACCGGGTTGCTATTACGAATTCGCGCGGCGGTATCCCATGCCGGACGGCGCCCTCTTCCAGGGCTTCAACGACAAGTCCGCGGACAAGATCTTCGAATCCACCGACCGCAAGGCGCGCTGAACCTTCGGGTCGGCGAGTAATGGACGGTGCCCGAGGAATGGGCGGCCCGGTCCCGCGGCAGAGCATTCACCGCCGCTTCCAGGCAGTCGCAAGGCCCGGGGCGGGCGGGTCATCCATGGACTTGGGTTTTTCGGGACGGCCGTAACCAGCAGGTTACGCCTCCGGCGTCCTTTCCGCGGCTCGTCCGCGGAATCCGGATTACCAGATTCACGTATCGGCTGCGGGATCCGAGGAATGCCGCGCCGCCCGCTTCCGACGTGCTTACCTTGGATGGTGAATCACAGCCATCCCGGATCAAGCGCTTTATGAACTCCATTCGCATCCTGTCGTCCGCACTATTTCCCATTCTGGCCGCCCTGGCGCTCCTGTCCTGTTCCCGCCATCACGAGCCCGAACTCTCCGGAGCCGGGTTCGTCCACTATCATCCCTATCCGGACGTGGGACCCTGCTATTGCTCGGGGGCCTATGATTTCGGAGCGCATGGCATGATGGTCGCCGCGGCTTCGCCATCCATCCATACCCATTTCGGGGAAAAGCTGTGCGAGCGCCGGAAGTACGCCTGGCTCACCTCGCGCGGTACGGGCAAGCAGGTTCGCGTACTCATCGTGGACAAGGGCGGGCAGCCCACGGACGATTTCAACCGGAGCGAACAGCATATCATGGACATCAGCATCGAGGCGTTCAAGGAGCTGGACCCGGACGGGGCGGGGATGCATTCTGGGCGCATCTACGTGGATTGGGAAATCGATCCGGCGGATTGAAAGGCGATCGGGACCGGTCCGGAAAGCCTGGTAGGTCCGCGCTTCAGGACCCCAGGCCCAGGATGCGATCCAGGGCGTCCATGGCGATGCGGGACTCCTTAAGCAAGGAAGTATCGGCCAGGTCCGCAGGCATCAGGCGATCCCGGTAATGCTTCATGACCCAGGCCTTCAGGCGGACGTACAAGGCCTCGTCCATCTTCACGCCAGCAGGCACGGCGGCCCATTCCTTGGCCCGCAGGGCCACGCGCAAGCGCAGGCAGGCGGGGCCGCCCCCGTTGCGCATGCTCTGGCGCAGGTCCGTGAATTCCACCGCGGTGACGCCCAATCCCCTTCCCGGCAGGGCTTCCAGGTATTTCCTGGCGGCCGGATGCTCGCGGCATTCCTCCGCGGCCAGCAGCAACATGCCCCCATCGGGCAGGCTCAGGAGCTGGCTGTTGAACAGGTAGGTGGATACCGAGGCCGGCAGGGAAACCTCCCGGCTTTTCACCTCGATGACGCGCAGGGTCCCGGATCCCAAGGCCGCATAGCGGGCGCGGATCCGCTTCAGGGCCGCGGCCTGATCCTGGAACGCGGCCTCATGGCAGAACAGGACGTTTCCGTTCCCCACGCTGATGACATCGTTATGGAACACGCCCGCGTCGATGGCGGCCGGATTCTGGGCCACGAACAGGACGCGATCGGGATCCAGGCCGTGCAGGCGGGCCACCGCCTTGGAGGCCTCCAGGGATTGCCGGGGGAGAAACCGGCGCGTTACCCGGCCTCCCGTGGAAAGGCCCTCATGGCCGTACACGAAGATTTGCAGGCCCGGATCCCCGTGGGACCCGGCCAGGCGGATATGGTTGGCGGCCCCCTCGTCGCCGAATTGGCGGCCGGGGGGAAGCGGATCGTGATGGGCGAAGGCGGGGCCCGGGAACAGCCGCTTGAGCAGGGCGGAGGTATGCGGCGGCTCCACGCTGCGGTGGATCTGGCTGGAAAGGTTGGCGGGGGTGAAATGGACCTTGCCGTCCGCGCTGTCCGCGGAGGGCGAGACCGTGGCGGCATTGGCGGTCCACATCGCGGACGCGCTGTACCCGGCGGCGAGCAGGACGGGATCCGCCTTGGCCGCCTTGGTGATCACCTCCGCATCGGTTCCGGAGAAGCCCAGCTTGCGGAGCCATTGGAGATCGGGCCTGCGCTGGGGCGGCAGCACGGCCTGGGCCACGCCCAGGGCGGCCACGCGGCGCATCTTCTCCAGGCCCTGCAGGGCGGCATCCCGGGGATTGGCGGGCCTGCGCTTATTGGCCTGGGAGGCCACATTGCCATGGGCCAGCCCGGCGTAATTGTGGGTAGGCCCCACCAATCCGTCGAAGTTCGCTTCGAAGGATCCGGCCCGGATCCCTTCGCGGGCTTTCATGGGAGGATTCCGGGAGGCAGGGATGCCGGCTTCACCGCCTTATCCGTCTCCAGGGAGGCCATGGGAAAGGCGCAATAGTCGGCCGCGTAGTAGGCGCTGGGCCGATGGTTGCCGCTCTCGCCGATGCCGCCGAAGGGCAGCTTGCCGCTGGCCCCGGTGGTCTGGCGGTTCCAGTTCACCACCCCCGCGCGGATGCGATCGCGGAAGAGATCCCATTTGGCGCGATCGTCGCTCACGAGCCCGGCCGCCAGTCCGAAGCGGGTGCGGTTCGCCTCTTCCAGGGCCGCTTCGAAATTATCCACGCGGATCACCTGGAGCAGCGGGCCGAAGAATTCCTCGTCCGGACGCTCCCGGGCGTCGGTCATGTCGATCAGGCCCGGGGTCAGGAACGGGGAAACCCCTTCCTCCACCGGACCCATGGCGATCTTCTTCATGGGCGCCAGGATCCTGCCGCCCGATTTCTCCAGGGCGGCTTGGGCCTCCAGCAAGCGATCCGCCGCCGCGGCGGAGATGACGGGGCCCAGGAAGGGTTCCGGCTTGTCAGCCGGGGCGCCCACGCGCAAGCGCGGAAGCAGGGCCATCAGGGCATCGAGATGCCTTTGCCCTTCAGGGCCCTTGGGAAGGATAAGGCGGCGCGCGCAGACGCAGCGTTGGCCGGACGTGATATAGGCGGATTGGGCCGCGAGCAGGGCGGAGGCTTCCGGGTCCGCGCAGTCCCATACGACCAGGGGATTGTTCCCGCCCAGTTCCAGGGCCAGGATGCGTCCGGGGTGATCCGCGAAGAGGCGGCTCAGGGCCGCGCCGGCGCCGCGGCTGCCGGTGAAGAACAACCCGTCCAGATCCGGATGGGAGGCCAGGGAAACCCCGGTGTTACGCCCTCCCTGGACCAGGTTCAGGACCCCCGGCGGCAGACCGGCCTCTTCCCACATCCTCGCGGTCAGCTCGCCCACGCCCGGGGTCAGCTCGCTGGGCTTGTAGACCACGGTGTTCCCGGCCAACAGGGCCGGGATGATATGGCTATGCGGCAGGTGCCCGGGCAGATTGAAGGGGCCCAGCACGGCGGTCACGCCATGGGGCCGGAAGCGTTTCACGGCGGTGAAGCCGGCCTGGGCGAAGGACGTTTCCGCGCAACGATCGCGGTAGGCCTCCAGGGAATTGGCCACCTTGGCGATCATGGTGTCCACTTCCTGATGGGATTCCCATATGGGCTTCCCCGTCTCGCGGGAGATGGCCTCGGTCATGGTGGCCAGATTGTCCCTGAGCTTGCCCGCATAGCCTTCCAGGTAGGCGGTCCGTTTTTCGGGGCCGAGCGCGTTCCAGGCCGGAAAGGCGGCGCGCGCGGCCTTGACCGCCCGGTCCACCTCGGCGGGCCCGGCTTCGCGGCCTTCCCAGGCGGGTCGGCCCGTGGCGGGATCGGTCGAATGGAACTCCGGTCCGGAGGCCGGGCGCCATTTTCCGTCGATGAAAATACCGTGGCTCATTTCAAGCCCTCCAGCTTGGCCCCCGGCCGCAAGGGGGCGATGCGCACCGCGTCGCCCTTCTTCAAATCCAGGGCCGAGGCGGTTTCCCTGTCTATCTCGATGCCCTTTCCCGGGACAATCGCCAAGGCCGCGGCCGTCGCGCGGTAGCCCTGGGAATAGGTATTGGAAATGATGAACGGGTCGGAGTCGATGGGACGGCCCACGATCCGGTAGATTTCCGAAGTGCGGCTTTCCCGCACCGTGCGGATCTCATCCGTGGCGCAACTTACGATGGGTCCCGCCTCGAAGATGTCCACCATGCCCGAGAAGGCGAATCCTTCGCTTTCGAGCAGCTTGATGGCGGGCACGGTCTCGGAATGCACCCGGCCGATCACGTCCTGGGCCACCTTGGGCAGCAAGGGGATGTAGATGGGATGCTTGGGCATGAGGTCGGCGATGAACTGCTTGTCCTTCATCACCAGGGCGTCCGCCTTGGGGAAGTCGATGTCGAAGAAATGCCGTCCCAGGGCGTCCCAGAAAACCGAACCGCCCTTCTCGTCGATGACGCCGCGCATTTCGGCCAATACCACGGGATCGAAGAATTGGCGGTGGTCGGCGATGAACAGGAAACGGCTCAGGGACAGCAGGCGGCCGTTGGCGCCTTTGCGCGCGCCGGGGGCCAGGAACAGGCTTCCGATCTCGGAGGGGCCGTTATGCTCCTCCACCAGGTGCAGGGCGCTGATGTCCTTGCGCACCTTCAGCATCTTGGATTCCGCCAGGGTCGAAACGATGCGGTAGGAATAGAAGGGTTCGAACCCGCCCACCTTGGAAACGATCCCGGCCGTGCCGACGACCTTGCCGGTAACCAGGTCTTCCATGACGAACAGATAGGTCTCGCCCCCGGGTTTGTCGGCCATGCGCGAGAATCCGCGCTGGCTGTCCTTGATGCGGCGCTTGAGGAGCGGCTTGTCATGGGGCAGGGTCGTGAGACCGAAGCTGGTCTGGGCCGATAGCTCCATCAGGGAATCCAGATCGTCGGCCTGTACGGGACGGATGATGACCTTGCTCAAGGCGCGCCTTTCTCTGTCTTCGTCTCCGCTTCCGCGAATTCCGAAAGCACCCGTTCCAGGATCGGGAACACGATATCGATATCCGACTCCTCCACGCCGCCCACGGGCAGCAGGAAGCGGGCCTTGGCGGGCTTCCCGCCCGCGATGAACCCGATCACGCCCTCGTCGAAAAGCTTCCGGAGGTACCGGGCCACCAGGTCCGGATCCCCGCCCAGGGGGGTGAAGGCGATCATCCCGCCCATCCCGAAGGGCCCGGCGGCCAGATCCGGGCGGCGGCGCGCGAGATCCTTCAGCTTGTCCGTGAAGCGCCGGGAAAGGCGCATGATCTTGCCGTCCGCGCCCAGCAGTCCCTGCTCTTCCATATATCGCACGATCACGGAAGCGGATCGTATGGCCACGGAAGGCGCGGTGAAGGTCTGGCTCACCAGCCCGGCCTTGGGCTTGTATTCCTCCCGGATCAAGGTGGCGCAGGCCTGGCTCAGCTTGCCCAGGGTCACCACGTCGATCAAGTCGTCCAGGCCGAAATGCTGGAAGGCGAAATACTCCGAGGTCCGCCCGAAGGTCTGGATCTCGTCCGCCAGGATGGAAACGCCGGCGGCGCGCAAGGGGGCCATCAGGGCGCGGAAGAATTCCGGGGTACCCGGCAGGTAACCCCCGCCCTCCCCCTGGATCAGCTCGAAGATCATGCAGGCATGCGCGCCCGGGTGGCGCTCCATATGCCCCTTGATGACGGCTACGGCCTCCGCCGTGCTTTCCGCCGGGCGGTTTTCGTCATAGAAGGGCACGTAGTCCACGGCCAGGGTTTCCGGCAGGCCCTGGCGGTAGGCCGCCTTGTCCGTCACCTGGGAAAGGGCCAAGGTGCGCCCGGCGAAGCAATGCTCGAAGGCCAGCACGCGGTGGGCGGGGGAGCGCTTCTGGAAGATGACCTTCAGGGCGTTCTCGTTGGCCATGGCGCCGCTGCTGGTCAGGAAGCCATGGGCCATCTTCGCGCCCTTGCGGTTGGCCGCCTTGAGCAGCAGGGCGAGCAATTCCTCGCTGGCCGAATTCTGCTGCAGGTTCCCCTGCATCACCGTATTCTCCATGGCGGCGTCCACGCCCGCATCCAAAAGGGCCGGATGGTTGTGCCCCATGTAATGCACGCCGATGCCGGTGATGAAATCGTACTTCACGCTGCCGTCGGCCAGTTCCACCAAGGCCCCGCGGCCCATGCCGCTCCCCAGGTAGGGATAATACAGGGACGCGCCGCGCATCGCGCCGAAGCGGGCGAGGGTCTCCTCGTAGCCCTTCCGCAATTCCGGATCGGGCGGACGGATCCCCGTCAACCCGGCCTGGTGGTCGCGCAGGGTTTCGCGCAAGAGGCGTTTCGCCTCGGTCACCCTCGGATCCTCCGCCATCGCCTTGGCCGCAAGCTTGCCCATCCGCCTATGCTCCTTCCGGGCCGCGCGGAGGAGGCCATGCCAGCTCGCCCGAACCCAACCGCATCAACAACAACGCCGTCAGCCGGGCGCGTTCCGCCAGGCTGTCCAATACCAGGAATTCCTTGGGGCTGTGGATGTCCCCGCCCCGCGCGCCCAAGGTGTCCACGTTGGGAAGCCCCGCCGAAGCCAATTTGTTCCCGTCGGAAACGCCTCCGCTGGGATGCCACTTCAGATCCAGCCCAAGGGCCTTACCCGCGCCCGCCACCGCTTCCAGCAAGGCCAGGTACCCGGCCTCCAATGGTTTGGGCGGTGACGTGAAATAACCATGCAGCTCCAGGGAATAGCCTTCACGCTTCGCGAAGGCGGTCGCTTGGGTCCGCAGCCATTCCTCCGCCTCGGCCTGGTCTTCGGGGCCGCGCGCGCGCAGGTTGAAGCGGGCGATGGCCATATCGGGAACGCGGTTCACGGGGCCTCCGCCCTCCACCTTGCCCACGTTCACGTTCAAGCCGGGAACGGATTTCCCGAACCGGTCCAGGTCCACGATGAATCCGGCCAAGGCATGGATGGCATTGCGGCCCAGGTGCGGATCACGTCCCGCATGCGCGGCCCGGCCCCGCACGACGGCGGTGAAATTCCCCGATCCCTTGCGCGCGCCCACCAGGTTCCCGTCGGGAAGGGCGGGTTCGAACAGGAGGCCGAGATGATTGCGGCCGGCCGCTTCCTTGAGCAGGGGCAGGGAGCCGGGCGATCCCAGCTCTTCGTCCGGGTTGAGCAGGACCTCCCATCCGATCCGCGCGGCGAAGGGGCTCGCTTCCAGGGCTTCCAGGGCCTTGAGCAGGATGACCAGGCCGCCCTTGGCATCCGCGGCGCCGGATGCGTGGAGGATGCCGCCTTCCAGGCGTATCCCAGGCGATACCCCTGGTTTGGTTCCCGCCGCTCCGGAAGCGGCGGCCGCGACCGGTTCCGCGGACGCCGGCGCCACGGCATTATCGGAAACCTCGGCGTGGTCCCCGTAGACCACGTCGTAATGGATGCCCAGGAAGACCTGCAAGGGCGCATCCGGACGTTTCCGGAAGCGCAAGGCCTTTCCCAGGGGAAGCGCGCAATGCCGGCCTTGGGAATCGATGGCGGCCTGGGGGGAAAGGGGGATCTCTTCGGCTTCCCCGCCCAGGGAGGAGAAGGCCGTTTTGAGCTTGGCCGCCATGCGCGCGAGCCCGTCCACGTCGTAGCTGCCCGAGGAAATCCCCACCCAGTCCAGGACGAGATCCCGCATCCCGGCGGCCTGGGCCGTCACGGCGTCGAGATAAGGGGCATAGCGCTGCATGTTCAATTCCGCCCGCAGGAATGGGGGTGATTCAACCGCCGCGAACGACCGGGCGCGGACCCGCTTCCAACCAATCTATAATTCCAAAAATACCCAAGAAAGTCAATCCCGCCGGGATGGAACGATAATCGGGAACGGGTCGGGAACGGGTGCCGGATCGGCAAGTCCGGATATGGGAAGAGCTCGGTGTTTAGCCGAGCCTCCCGCACCGGGTTTTAGTTTTATTGGGGAGGTACCGCATGATTATACCCGCCCCAGCGCAGGCCCCTGTCCTGCTCACGAAAGAGAGTCTAGAGGGTGGCGCGGAAAGACGTCCAGATCAAATTACGGTCAATGACAAGTAATGGCGCCGAGCCCCATATGGCGGTTATTCAAGGGGATTGCCGGAATCGGAAGAGGTTCCCACCACCGGTTTCGCCCAAGCCCGGAGAGGCTTGCCCTCCGGGGGGCCCCCCGGGCCCTCTTCCAGGCTGCAAGGGAACAATTGCAGGGCCAAGGCGTAGATCCGATCGCCGTTCACCCCGCCGCCCCCCTCGTCCGCTTCCGCCAGTTCGCGCACTTCGGCGCGCAGCGCGTCCATCCTTTCCATGATCCGCTCCCGGCCCCGCTGGGAAACCGAAAACGAAGTCACGTGGAAACGCCGCTCCGCCGCGGGGAGGCGATCGATATTATCCAGGGCGAGGCGCATGAACTCCTTGTTAAGGTCCCGCGCGGCGGCCCCCCGGAAGGCCTTGCCCGTGGCCAGGTGGCGGTCGTTCACGGCGTACCCGTTGGCGAGCTTCTTGATCAGCTTCAGATCCAGCAATACGCGGATGGCCTCTTCCACCTGTCCCGCGGACAGGGGCGGGAAAATCGTCTTGGCGATGCGGGCCGGGGTATTGTTATCCTGGCGCAATCCGAAGTAGTGCCAAACCACGCTGTAATACCACCTACCGTAGAACCGGTGCTGGGTTTCGGAGAGAACGCGGGCGCTCGACCCGTGGAACCGCGCCAACCGCGCCTGGTAATGCCCCTTCTCGTCCGTGGATTTCGATTGGTTGAACTGGACCAGCAGTTCGAAGTATTCCATTTCGGCGGGTTCCAGGCCCAGGGCGCGCCCGAACCGCAACCGCAGGTTCTGGCTCAGGTTCTTCCGGCCCTTGATTACGGCGGAAACGAAACTGGAGCTGGAAAGCGCCAGGCCCGGAAGCCGGGCGAAGGCGCGCAGGGAGAATTCCGCGTCGCGGGATTTCCGGAAGGCGAAAAAATCCTCCAGGAAGGTGCGGTAGTCGAGGTAGGTGAAGATTCGCGGCGCTTCGGGCATGGACCGGATCCAATCTACTCCCGATTACGGTATTGCGCACCAAAAGTACGCGCTTTCGCCGAGGATCGGCAACCCGCTTTCAGGGGCTAAAATTATGATTTATGGGTCATTCCGGGGTCCTGGGGGATGGGTCCTCGGTTTCACTATTCGAAAAAAACGCGAACATTAAAGGGAGATGCGGTAACGCTCCAAAGGCGGTAAAAGCCCCTCCGCGCCCTCCCCGGGTCAGCGGAAGGCGAGTAAAGGCGGTCGAGTCCGGACCGCTCCTCGGCATCTCCCCCATCCATCAGGGGCCTCCTTCCGGAGGCCCCTGTTTATTCCGGGCAGGGAATATTTTAGCTTTCCCTTAGAGGCAGGCCCTTGCGGACGACGGGCCCCGGGGCAATCCATGTTTTCCCATCTCGACGAATCCAACCGGCCGACCATGGTCGATGTCGGCGCCAAGAATCCCACCCGGCGCGAAGCCGCGGCCCAAGCCATAGTGCGCCTTCCGAAGGAAGTGCTGGTCCATTTCAAGGACGACGAGATCACGGGGAAGAAAGGCCCGGTCTTCCAGACCGCCATCATCGCCGGGATCATGGCCTGCAAGAAGACCTCGGAGCTCATCCCCCTATGCCATCCCCTGGCCTTGGACGATTGCAAGATCCGCATCCACCTCAACGAACGCCGGGAAGCGGTCATCGAATGCCGCGTTTCCTGCCACCAGAAGACAGGAGTGGAGATGGAGGCCCTCACGGGAGCGACCATCGCCGCCCTCACCCTGTACGACATGTGCAAGTCGATGTCCCATGACATCGTGATCGGCGAGGTCCGGCTCCTGGAAAAGACGGGCGGCAAATCCGACGTGAAGGCCGGCGCGCAGAATCCCGTCCTCGCCCGCGACCCGGCCGACTGATCACGGACGGATCCATGGAAACCCCCTCCGCCGACCTCCGCTTCCCCCTGGAATTCCCGTGCTTCGGGCCTTCGCCCCAGGCGGTGCGCGCCGCGGTGACGGGCCTCATCCGGGCCCTGGGGAAATCCAACCCGGATCTCCGTATCGGCTGGGTTACCGATCCCTCCGAAAGGACGCCGGTCCGCGGGCCGGGCGCGGGCGGGACCGCGGGATTCACGGACGCTCCGGGAAACGCCGTGGCCCTTTCCGCTCCCTCCTGGAACTCGGACTCCTGGCGCGCCGCCCTGGCGGACTGCGATATCGCCCTGACCGAAGGCCGGCCCAAGCCCGGTTTCCCCGGCATCCTTGTGCTCCCCGACGGCGCATCCGCGCCCCATCACCCTCATGAAAGCGCGTCCGAGTCCGATAGAGGAGCGGCCGATCCGAACCCTCCCGGCATCGGAGGCCAAACGGGTCCATCGGGCTCCGCGCTCCTGGCCTGCGTGGCTTCGTTCGCCAATCCCAAGGCCCTGCCCCCGGACGTGCCCGTCTTCTCGCCGGATCGCCTGAACGCCCTCGCGGCCCTCATCGCCGATCATGCGCGCGCCGCCTTGTCGGCCGTCCCGCTGTACGGCCTGGTGCTGGGCGGCGGGCGCAGTTCCCGCATGCGCGCGGACAAGGCTTCCCTGGA
Source organism: Fibrobacterota bacterium (assembly GCA_028287465.1). Classification (GTDB taxonomy): domain Bacteria; phylum Fibrobacterota; class Fibrobacteria; order UBA11236; family UBA11236; genus Chersky-265. The sequence goes on along the minus strand of JAQBPO010000028.1, from coordinate 12,461 downwards.
TTACCATGGCAAGCCCCAGACCGCGCATTGCCTGGAACTGCTCGGCGCCCACTGCGAGCGCAGTTTCCTCTCCTGCCGGGCCGATCAGGCCGCTCAACCGGGATTCGCCGGCCATCCGCAAATCCACGATGGCTTCCTGGACATGGGGCCGCTCAGCGGGATCCTTTCCGCGCTCAAGGCCCATCGGCGGGCCGCCTTCCTGGTGCTCGCCTGCGACCTCCCCTTCCTGGATGCCCGCAGCCTGGAGGCCCTGGTCGCGGGCCGCGACCCGTTCAAGATCGCGACCGCCTTCGCGGGCCCGCAAAACGGCCTGCCCGAACCGCTATGCGCGATCTATGAACCCAGATGTTACCCCCGCGCGCTCCAATTGATGGGCCAGGGGATCTCCTGCCCGCGCAAGGTCATCCTGAACTCCTCCAGCCGCATCTTGCCCGCCCCGGACTTCCGCGCCCTGCTCAATGCCAACGATCCCGAAGCCTACCGGGAAGCGCGCAAGTCCCTGGCCTCCTGAGCCCGGGGCGATAGGCGTTTCCACGCGACTTTCCGCCTGCGCCGGAATCCCTTGACCTAAATCCGACCGAATCCCGGGTTGGCTTCCCGTCCGGCTTAGGTCTATAATAAGACCCGATGCCCCGCTTCCATCCCCTTCCGCGCTTACGACCGCTTACCTCCGTAAATCGCGACATGCGCGCGTTCAAAGCCGCGAAGGCCTGCAAAGGAACCATCGCCCTTATCTTCCTGGCCATGCTCCTCGCCTTCCGCCCCGGACATGCCGGCAGTGTCCTGGGCGACGATTTCAACCAGGACGAATCCCACGACTACAACGGCATGCCCAAGCTGCGCCTCAACCTCGAGACCGGCTACAGCCAATGGATGTACAATCCGGACTCCCTGACCAGCGATCACGATCGTTACCTCAATACCATGGAATCCGGCTGGAACATCGCCGCGGACGTGGCCTGGTTCCCCTGGGACAAGGGCGGCCTGGGGCTCACCTGGATCTGGTTCCTCTCCAAATCCGATGCCGGCAACGTGAAAATGGACTCCGCCGGCCCCGGCCACAAGATGCGCGAACGGGCCTCCTTCGTCTACTACGGCCCCACCTTCCTGAGCCGCATGCAATTCGGCCGCTTCGGCCTCATCGTAGGCAGCTTCAGCGCCGGCTGGCTGGACATCAGGGACTACTGGACCGACAATGGCGCCGTCAACGACGTCAAGGCCGGAGAGGTCGCCGTGGTGGCCAACGTGGGCTGGGAATACGCCTTCTACCGCCTCGTCAGCCTCGGCGTCAACGGCCGCGTCCTCCTATGCAACGTCACCAAGTACACGTACAACGGCGTGAAGATCAACGTGAACGACGATGCCGGCCCCGACCAATGGGGCAATATCAGCATGAACCGCTTCGAACTCGACTTCGGCATCCGCTTCGGCCTCTGACCTCCATTTTCCCGTCCCTGGCGGGTTGAGCCCCCATTTTCCCGAATCGGCTAAGCAGCGCCGCCGCCGCCAAGCCCTTCCCGCTCCCCGGAGGGTTCCTCGAGAAAACCGATATCGACGAGGTGTTTCTTCGGCCGGTTCCGCAGGTAGTGGATCTTGACGCTTCTCCCTTCCACGGCCGCCGTAGGGTCCTCCCAGATATTCCCGCTCTTGAAGATCCGGGTCTCCCCGTCGATGACGGCTTTGCAGTACAGGTAATAGGGATTCCGATCGTTCACCGAGAGCTGATTGTTTATCCTGACCTCGACGTCGGAAGTCGATACTTCTTCACCCATCGCCTTCACGTACTTCGAAAATTCCCCTTTCCGCTTCCTCATCACCGTCATCACCAGTCCCGGCCCTCCGAATGCCAAGGCGAACACGCCCAGCAGAAGGGGCACGAACCAAAGCTCCATTAAACTTTCGATGCACCGGCCGCTCCCATCGCGGGAGACCAGGACCGTGACCTTTTCCCCGATGGCGAACGCGGGCGGATTGGAGCTTACGCCGGACTCGAAACGCTCCATCCCTCCCTCCGGATTCGCATACTCCACCACGGCATTCCAGGTATTGCCTTTGGAACCCCATGACTCCCTATTGTCCACCACCATCCCGTCGAGCCGTTCCGCGTCCCGGAGGAACCCCGCCTTTTCGTAAAGGCAGAAAATCAACCCTGCCGAAAGACCGATCCCCAGGATGAGCGAACCCCTCTCGAAAATCCGGATACCCTGCTTAATTTCCATCGACCGCCTCCTCCTTCATCATTCCGTCGATCCAAATTAGGCGATTCGCCAAGGCCGGTCTCGACCCCCGTGACCCGGCGCACGCCCACGATGGTGATGGCGACGGCCCCTACCCATGGGGTGATATCAGCATGAACCGCCTCGAACCCGGCTTCGGCATCCGCTTCCGCGTGTAAACCCCGTCCCGGCATCCCCGGTCGGGGTTAGATTGCCGGATATGCTCCACCGCCCCACCCTGACTCCACTCTGCATGACCTTCTTTGTGATCGGCCCCTTGGCCCTTTCCGGTTGCAAGAGAACGGACGAACGGATCTACGGTTGCGAGCTCGGCCAAGCCATCAATTATTGCGTATCCATAAACGGCCAGACCGGAATCCCGGACTCCCTCATCATCGTCCGAACGCACTCCGGAGGCTACCGGGATACCGTCCCGAACTCCTACCCCGCCCCGATCAAGAACTGCTTCAGCGAAACCTCGGGAAAGACGACCCTTCAAGTCTACCGCGATACCACCTTGCTCAAGCAAATCGACGGCATCCTCGTCGGCCGCAACGGCTGCCACGGCGCGGATACCCTCATAGACATCCGTCTTTAAACCAAGGGATCTTCTTCCCGCATTTGTCCCTCTCTCAGCTCTCACCTCTCCTCTCCCCTTCCAATAAGCGCTGCCGCAGGCAGCCGCTTGTGTGAAAACCTATCCCCGCTTACTCCCGACCGCGGTTCAGCCGACGCCCTCTCGCATTCTCCCAGCGACCCACCCCCACCCGCAAAAGTCCCGCATGCCCGGCCGGGCACAATAGGACCTCCGCGTCCCTTATGACGGAAATGTATCGAACAAGGATGTTCGCCTTCGGGGCGCGCCTGGGCGGGGGTTGGGGGTGAATCTGCGGAGGCACAAAGCGGGGCCGGCCAGGCGCGGTGCAGGGACACGCCACGGGACAACCCCCACGCGCCCAAGCGCATGCGTGTCCCAAACCGGAGCCAACGAAGGATGGAAAGCTTGGACGGCCGGCAGACCGGGCATAAGGCCGCGACTGCCGCAGCAGTCTTGAGCCCCCAGCCCCCGCCCAGGCGCGCCCCGAAGGCAAGCGCGCTTACGCGCTTACATGTCCTGCCAGAACCGGAAGTGCGACGTCTCGATATCGTGCAGGCTGGGCATCGGGAAATACTTCACCTTGTCCTGCGACGCGAACATGAATCCGTGCCGGATCATCTTGAACGAGATCTGATCCAACGGGCAGAACAGCGCCAGGCCCTTGGTCTTCTTCTCCGGCTTGATCTTCATCTGCAGGATGGCATCCCGCAGCTTGGAAGGATGCAGGAACGGGAACGGCGCCTGCATGAACGGGTTCTTCTCGAAGTTCATGATGAATTCGTCCACGTTCAGCTCGATCTGCGAGTAGAACAGCTTCGGGCAACCCTTGGACTGGCCGGGCTGGGTGATGAACTTGCCGAACTCGACCATATCGTAGGGGCTGATCACCAGCATGGACAGGGGCGCGATCTCGGCGAAGGTGCGCAGGAAGCCGCGCTCATGGACCTTGTCGTACTCCGCCGGTTTCAGTTCCAGCACATGGGCTTCCGAAGTCGAGATGTACAGGCTCTTGATGGCGTCGAAATCCATGTGCTCCATCACGCGGTAGGAACAGATGAACTTGGTGTGCTTGGGGGTCCCGTCCTCATGGGGGATCAACCGCTCCAGGCCGCCGTCGATGTCGAAGTACGGATTCCGGAAATTGATGTCGACGTCGGCGAATACGAGCTTGCCGCTGTAATGGCGGATGGAACCGATCAGGTAATGGCGCGCGAAGGCCTCCGGGGCCAGCTGCGAGGCCACCAGGGCCTGGTTCGGATAGAGGATTTGGTACAACCGGTTTTGGTAATGCATGATCAGAGTCCCCAGAAGAGTTTGAGCATGGGAGCGATAACCACCGACATCACTCCCATCAACTTGATCAGGATGTTGAGGGAGGGGCCCGCGGTATCCTTGAAGGGATCCCCGACCGTATCTCCCACCACCGAGGCCTTATGGGCATCCGAACCCTTGCCTCCGCCGACTCCGCTTTCGATGGTCTTCTTCGCGTTGTCCCAGGCGCCGCCGGTATTGGACATGAATATAGCTAATGCCACCCCGGAGGCCGTGACCCCCGCAAGGAAGCCCATCAGCATCTGCACTCCGCCCAGGAATCCGACCGCGGCGGGTGACAAAATGGCCAAGAGGCCGGGAAGCACCATCTCACGCAGGGCCGCCGTGGTGCTGATGTCGACGCATCTCGCATAGTCCGGCTCCGCCGTCCCTTTCATGAGGCCGGGGATGGTCCGGAACTGGCGGCGCACCTCTTCGACCATGGCGAAGGCGGCGCGGCCCACGGACATCATGCACATGGAGGAGAACAGGTAAGGGACCATGCCGCCGAGCAGGAGGCCGACGAGCACCTTGGGGTCGGTGATCTCGATGACGTCGATGCCCACCTCTTCCTTGAATGCCGAGAAGAGCACGACCGAGGTGAGGGCGGCCGAGGCGATGGCGAAGCCCTTGCCGATGGCGGCGGTGGTGTTCCCCACCGCGTCCAGCTTGTCGGTGGTGGCGCGCACGTTGGGCGGCAGCTCGGCCATTTCCGCCAGGCCGCCGGCATTGTCGGCCACGGGACCGAAGGCGTCGACCGCCAGCTGGATCCCCAGGGTCAATTGCAGGCCCACGGTGGCGATGGCCACGCCGAAGAGGCCGGCCAGATTGTAGGAGAGGAGCACGGCCGCGCCCATGGTGATGACGGGCAGGGCGGTGGAGGTCATGCCCACGCCCATGCCGGTGATGAGGGTGGTGGCGGCTCCGGTTTCGCAGGCCTTGACGATGGCGTTCACCGGGGCCTTATGGGTTCCCGTGAAGTATTCGGTGAGCATGCCGATGAGGGTTCCCGCCCCCACGCCGACCACGGTGCACCAGAAAAGCTGGTTGGCGTTCGCGCCCCCGTTGAAGGTATGGCCGTTGAGGGCGCCGTAGAAGATGGGATAGCTGAACAGGGCGGCGAGGATGGAGGCGATGAAGGAGCCCTTGTTCAAGGCGCCTTGGGGCGAGCCGTTCTCCTTGACGCGGACGAACTGGATGCCGATGGCCGAGGCAACCGCGCCCGCGGCGGCCAGCACCAGGGGAAGGAGGGCCAGGCGGATCTTGACGATGTCGTCGGTATCGGCGGCCAGGCCCAGGATCATGCAACCGAGCACGGAGGCCACGAAGGATTCGTACAGATCGGCGCCCATGCCCGCGACGTCGCCGACATTGTCGCCCACGTTATCGGCGATGGTGGCGGGGTTGCGGGGGTCGTCTTCCGGGATGCCGGCTTCGACCTTGCCGACCAGGTCCGCGCCCACGTCCGCGGCCTTGGTGTAGATGCCGCCGCCCACGCGGGCGAAGAGGGCTATGCACGAGGCGCCCAGGGCGAAGCCGGACAGGATGGGGAGGATCTGATGCTTGAAGTCGGCGGGATCCCGGCCGAAGAAGTGGATGTTCACGTAGATGATGCCGGTGATGCCGCAGAGGGCCAGGCCCACCACGCTCATGCCCATCACCGATCCGCCCGCGAAGGAGACTTTCAAGGCCTGGTTCAGGCTCACGGCCGCGGCTTCGGTGGTTCGCATGTTCGCCTGGGTGGCGATTTTCATGCCGAAGAAGCCGGACATGGCCGAGCAGACCGCGCCGAATGCGAAGGTGACGGCTTCCCAGCGGAGCACGCCCTTGTTCCCGAGCAGCAGCAGGGTGGCGGCGCCTATCACGAAAGGCACAAGCACCTTGTATTCCCGGAACAGGAAGGCCATGGCGCCATCGGCCACGTAACCGCCGATCTTCCGGAGCTTTTCATTCTTGACCGGGAGGCTCAAAACCCATCTGGATTTGTAGAAGGCGAAAACGAGGGCGAAAATGCCTCCCAGCATGCCGAGCGCCAAGGGCAATTCTATGTCGAGATCCATTGTGCCTTTCCGGTAAACAACCTGTTTTCCGTTTAAATATACGCCCCAAGGGGAGGGGGGTTTTGACTTTTTTATGATCTTAGTTTTTTTCGGCCTTTCCAAGCAAGGACCATCTGCATCAATGTGTTGATAGGAATCAATACTTCCCTATCAACATGAGTACCATGGATGCGACCATGGTTCCTGGTCCGGTTCGCACGCGGCCCGATCCCTTCCGTCGCTGGCGCGGCCGGAATAAAATAAAAAGGCCCATTGGTCCAAGGAATCGCCGTATTCTTCCGTAATCCGGAAAAACCACCGGGGGATTTTGGGAAAATGGCTTTTTTAGGATTGACTGAGGGGTTATAATAAGAGTCCGATGAGGATACGATCGACATCACCGGGATTTTTCCTGGCCTTGGCCCTGCATGCGACCGCTCTCGCGGCCGTTGCCTTCCAACCCGGGGAAACCCGGTCCGCCTCCGTCTCCCAGTCAACGCCCGCCGGGTCCGTAACCGATGTGCGCCGCATCGACCACATGCCCTTCGAGGTTTCGCCGAACGTGGGCTTCATGGGCGGGAGCGCCCTCCTGGGGGTGCGCGCCAGCATGGGTTTCCCGGTCTCCTGCGAGTTCGCCGTCGACCAGGTCATCGGCCGCGTGGCGACCCTGTATCCCATCACCGTGAACGCCAAACTCGATTTGGCCAACTCCGCCAGAACCGTGCCTTACGGTATCATCGGTGGCGGTCTGTTCCTGACGGTGCCTTTGAACTCCGTGGGCGACCAGACCATTTCCTCGGTGGGCCTCTGCTTCGGGGGCGGGCTCCGGTATTACATCAATTCCAAGATCGGCATCCGCTTCGAAACCAAGCAATTGTTCACCCGCATCGACAACCAGCAGGACCATCGCAAGGAATTGCTGATATTCCAATCTTCCAGCCTGGGGGTCATCTTTGCGTTTGGTTGAAATGCTGGTGCTGGCGGCCTTCGCGACCGCAGCCTGGTCGGCGCCCCGCAAAGGGACCGGCGCGATGAAGCCCCCCTTGTCGGACCGGGGATCCCGCGCCCCGGCCGAAACCGTTTTCGTACCGGTAAACCAGACGGCGACCGCGCCGGTCCGGGAAAGCCGCGAACCGGAATCCTCCGCCCGCGAATCGGGTTCCCGGCGCTCCGAGGCCGCCTTTTCCCCGGGTCCCAACCGGAACTATGCCCAGGCCTTCGGCATGAACGTCGGGTTCTACGCCGCGGAAGTGCTGGGCACCAATCCCTACACCAATCTTTTCTGGGACCTTTATCCGGAGGGCCAGGCCTTCTTCTTCCAATTCACCTCAGGCATCGGCACCGTGCAATCCAGTTTCGCGGAAAGCATCATCGGCGGGACGCAGACCCCGCATAGCTTCATGATCGCGGGGGAAGCCCTGGGAGGGTACACCCTCACGGGACTGACCCGCGGCGATGGCCGTTCGGGAGGTCTTTACCCGTATTTCGTCGGCGGCATCACCGCGGTATGGCAGGGAGGCATCCCCAATATCGGCGCGGTCGCCGGATTCGGGAACCGCACCAACCTCCCTTTCGGGCCCAAAAACGCGCGTTACGCCCTCAATTACGGGGTCCACGACCATGTCTACTCGCAGAAGCTGAAGACCAATCCGTCCCTGACGCAGAACTTCGTCGTATTGGTCGGGGTCCAGAAGTACTTTTGAATCCTGGCATAGGGTGAACCGGTCCGGAAACGCCCCTGCTCCAAGGGAGCGGTACCGGGCCCGCAACAAGGGGGAAACCGATGAAACCGAACCACCTCAGAGTGTCCTTGCGCGCGATGGGATCCCTGGTCGCGGGCGGTCTGCTGGTTTCCTGCCTTGAGCCCGCCGATCAGATCATGGAACGCCATGGCCAGGCCCGGATCGTGTTCGTGAAGGAGCCGAGCGTGGGCGGCATGAACCAGAACCGCGCCAGCGCCATGGCCGCGAATCCCGACGAGTTCCATCCGGGCACGGATCTGGTGTCCCTGTCCCCCATCTCGCCCACCGGAACCGTCACCAACCTGACGGAACAGTGGACCCGGGCCCGGCCCAATGAAAGCGAATGGGGCGCCGCCCTGGATCCGGAAGCCTCCTTCGACGGGACGAAAATCCTCTTCTCCATGCGCAAGTCCGGGCCCCGCGAGGAGCGGCCCCGATTCGCCATCTACGAAATGAACGCGGATGGCACCAACCTGGTCCAGTTGACCGCCCCGGCGGGTTACGACGACATGGATCCGGCCTATATCGACGAGACCCATATCGTGTTCGGTTCGACCATCAACCAGGTCCGGGACGAATACGAGCGCCGCATCGTCCCCCAGCTTTTCGTGGGCGAACGCGGCCCCAAGGGGTTCCTGATCAACGTCCGCCAGATCACGTTCAACCAGAGCCATGACCAGAATCCCTTCGTGCATTCCAGCGGCAAGGTCTTCTACACGCGCTGGGACCACCTGGGCGGGCCCAACAAGATGCCCCTCTTCACCGTCAACCCGGACGGAACGGGCCAGTTCGTGCTCTACGGCGCGGACGAGACCTTCGCCCAGGGCATGGGAAGCGGAAGCCGCACCTTCATGGAAGCCCGCGAGCTCAGCGACGGCGGGATAGTGGCCTCCCTGATGGAACGCGCTTCCGACTTCGAAGGCGGCGCCATCTGCATCGTGGATCTCTCCAAGTTCACCTCGCCTCCGCAAATCATCACCCCTTCGACCAGCCCCTACAACAATACCCAGAAGACGTCCCAGGCCATATTCAAGACGCCCTATCCCATCATGGACGGCGGCGTGGAGAAGATCCTGGTCGCGGAATCCGCCAACGAGACCGGCGGGGACATCGACGGCAAGGTCAATTACGATCTCTTCATCATCGAAAAGACCGGCGGCACCCCGCGCCTGGTCCACGCGGATCCGGACTACAATGATTACGATCCCGTGGTGCTGGCGCCGCGCACGCTCCCGGTCAGGCCCTACGCCATGAACCCCCTGGTCCAGAAGGCCATCGCGGAAAACGTAAAGACCGGCATGTTCTTCGACGCCAACGTCTACAGCCGCCAGAGCGACGGCCAGCTCCGCGGGGCGGACCTGGACGGCAAGGTCAAGTTCGTGCGCGTATTGGCCGCCGTCTCCACCCCGGCCAATTGCGACTTCTGCGGCCAGTCCATGGGCAATACGGAATTCGAGCGGCAGCGCGTGGTCGGGTACGCGGACGTGCGCGCGGACAGCTCCTTCTCCATCGAGGTGCCGGCCAATACCCCCATGCACGTGCAGACCCTGGACGAGAACGGCATGATGCTGGTGAACCAGCTGCAGTGGATCAACGTGATGCCCGGGGAACAGCGCATGTGCACGGGCTGCCACGGCGTGCGGGAGAAGGACGCGGACATCACCCACTTCGCCATCGATCAGACGGACGCCTCGGTGTCCTTCGATCTGGGAGCGGTCAAGCGGTACCTGTCCGGATTCGCCAATGCCCAGAAGGTGGATGCGCATCCTTCCGCCCGCGGCGCCATCACCAATTTCTACACGCTCAGGGACACTTCGGCGGCCGCGAATGCCGGTACCGTCCAATCCATCCTCGACAACCGCTGCATCTCCTGCCACGGGGCCTCCGAGGCGGCCGCCAAGGGCGGGGGCCTGGTCCTCGAGAACCAGCCGGACACGGCCCTCACCAACCACGGCACCACCAGCGTGTACGAGCGCCTGACCGCCGGTAACGGCTACGTCACGGGCGTGGCCGGCCAGAAGATCAACTACGCCACGGACAACGGCGCGCGCCAGAGCCCGCTGGCCTGGGTCCTGTTCAACAAGCAGTCCGGCGGCGGCAAGGGCCAGTTCCGCCAGCCTTCCTACGACCATTCGGCCATCTGGCAGAAGGATTCCGCCAGCGGCCGCATCGACGTCTTCGCCGCGGGGAACGCCGATCTGCTCACCCTGGTGGAGTGGATGGACATGGGCGTGCAATTCATGAACTCGGTCCCGAAGAAATAGCGCGCCTGCATGGACCGTCTTTACATCCACCCCCGCATCCGCGTTGCGCTCCAGGGAATGGTGCTGGGGCTCGGCCTCGCCGCCGGCGCCGCGCTTGCGGCCGCTCCCGCGCCGGGCGGACCCGCGCCCGCATTCACCCTTCCGGATCTCATCCGCGCCAAGCACGACGTGAGCCTCAAGTCCCTGCAAGGCAAGGTGGTGGCCCTGGATTTCTGGGCCAGCTGGTGCCCGCCCTGCCGCAAGACCCTGCCGCAACTTGGGGCCATGCGCGCCCGCCACCCGGACCTGGTGGTGCTTGCGGTGAGCATCGACGAGAAACGCGCCAACGCCCTCGAGTTCGTCAAATCCCGGGACTCGTCCCTGGTATTCCTCCACGACGCCAAGCGCGCGGTGGCCTCCGAGTACGATCTTGGCGGCATGCCGTCCCTGGTCCTGATCGACCGGAAGGGAACGCTCCGGTACCGGCACGACGGCTATACGGAAGGCGACGCGGGGAAGATCGAAGCGGAAATCAAGAAGCTCATGGAGGAACCGTGAATCCCAACCGCCTTGCCCCTGAGGTATGGGCCGTCCTGGCCCTCGCCCTGTCCCTGGGCCTGGGGGGATGCGCCGTGGTCAAGCCCTTCGAGAGGGAGGTCCTGGCAGATCCGATCATGGACGCGAACGCCGGCTTCGCCAAGCAGACCCTGATGCAGAAATTCTATTCCACCCGGGAAGGCAGCAACGGCGGGGGCACGGGCCTGGGCGGCGGCTGCGGTTGTTCCAAGTGAAGCGGAAACCGTGATGCGGAGCCATTTCCTCAAAGGACTCGTCGTTTCCCTGGCGGCGGTCTGCGCCCCGGTGATCGCGGATCAGATCGAGTACTCGGTCTATTACTTCGGCGACAATGCCAACAATACCGTGGCCACCTCCGCCTTCTCCCTGGCCAAGACCCTGTGGCAACGCACCATGGTCCTGCTGGACGTGGAGCTGGATCAGACCACGGTGCCGCCCCTGGACGGCGTGACCGGCGCCTCCAGGCCCCCGCGCAACAGCAAGTCCCCGTTCCGCAAGAACCGCGGCCAGATCATCGGAGGCGTGGAGCAGGGGTTGGGCGACAATACCCGCCTGGTGGGCAGCTATTACTTCAGCCAGGAAGTGGACTACCAGTCCCAGGCCTTCATCGGCGGCATTTCACAGGACCTCGCCCAGAAGAATTTCACCATCTCGCTCCTGGGCCAATACACCGTGGACTCCGTGGGGGAAATCCTGACCGACGGATCGATCCTGAACCGGTACAAGGAAACCCATCAGGCGTCCCTATCCGTATCGCAGCTGCTCTCCCCCACTTCGGTCCTGCGGATGGGCGCGGATGCCATGCGCATCCACGGCTTCCAGAGCGATCCGTACCGCAAGGTCGTGATCCCCACCTCCACGCCCTTGGTGATGGACACCATCACGGAACGCCATCCGAGCATGCGCTACCGCCAGGCCGCCTGGGGGGAAATCAGCAAGTACGTCGCCGATATCGACGGGGCCTTCATCGTCAACTATCGCTACTACTGGGACGATTGGGGCCTGAAGTCCCACACCGCCACCTTCACCTTCAACAAGTACATCACCAAGGATTGGATCCTCAGCCCCAACTACCGGTACTACGATCAGGTGGGAGCGGAGTACTCCGATTACGCCCATGGCGGCACGGAAGTCTACGACGCCTCGGATTACAAGCTGAAAACCTTCGGCTCCAACGGGGCGGGAGTGGGCCTGACCTGCTTCCTGCGCACCTTCGGCCGCAACCATCCGGACTGGGATTTCCTCACCAACAGTTCCGTCTCGGTCCTGTACAATCGGTACTTCAACGATCTGGCAGGGTCCGCCTTCTCCGCGAACCTGCTCGAGACCCGCATCCGCTTTTCCTTCTGAGGCCTTGTAAGCGATTCGGGTCGCGAACGGCCCGGCCACTTTTTCCATAGGCTAGTCGGGCCGCGAACGGCCCGGCCACTTTTTCCATAGGCTAGTCGGGCCGCAAGGCCTTTCGCAAGCGCTTGATATGGGCGAGGTGCTCGCCCTCATGGGCCAGGAGAAACGGCAGGGTGTCCCCGGCCGTGGCCATGGAAATGTTCATCAGCTTGCGGGGCTTCACCAGGGGCTGGTGCAACCTACCGGCCACCTGGTCGGGCAAGGCACGCGCCTGCCGGCCTGCCAGGGTCAACAGTTCATCCCAATCCGGGATCAGGGAGTCGTATTCCGAAGGGCTCGTTCCCAACCCGAAATAACCCTGGAACCCCCCTGGACATGGCGAAGGCAAT